>CBFHKX010000003.1:0-413119 GCA_965656535.1 Lishizhenia sp. | reverse complement strand
TATTTATTTCCATGATAAACCTGAAATGCAGCGTAGATTTTCAATAATCAAAATTAAGCCTAGCGTTTTTTGGTTACCTGCTAAAAGCAGACAGGCTTTTTTGGGCAATGCAAAAAAGTAAGAGATACTTCTAATTTATAATAAATACCGTTATTCAGAACCTTCCCCGATACTTATCGGGGCCTGCTATCCACTATAGTTCATTGCCTTTAAATTAATGCTACTAAGCTTTCGGTCGGCTTCTAAAGTCGCAGCCCAAAAGCCAAGTACCCGTAAAATTGAAAGTCAACAAAGCTGCCGTTTCTATCAGGGGTAGAAATAAATTCAAATATTCTATATCAACTACTCAAATTCGTTTTACAAATAGTTGCACAGAATTTCAAATAAATAGTATATTTAAGCAGTGGAATTATCGACCAAATCAAAATTATAAGGTATTAAATGTGTTTTATCTACTATGAATTTGATTTTGTTGAGATGTGAAAAAAGAAATATAAAGCTAAAACAGTTATATAGTTAATTAGTTAACTATATCCAATTGTTGTGCATAATGCGAAAATCGTGCTAAAATTGAACATTTGAACTAAAAACGCCAACACTCAAACAGCACATTTGGTTTTTTGCCGAAACATAAGCCAACGCTGAAAAAACCAAAAGAGCTGTTTTCAACCAACGCTCAACCAAAACAAAGAATGAAAAAAATAGAAAAAGGTTCTGAATGGAGAAAATGGGATTTACATTTTCATACACCATCTTCATATGATTATGGCGATTCAACAGTAACAAATCAAGAAATTATTGATACTCTTTTTGCAAATGAAATTTCAGTAGTTGCTATTACTGACCATCACGTAATTGACATCTATAGAATTACTAAATTACAAGAATTAGGTAAAGCAAAAGGTATAACCGTTTTGCCAGGAATCGAATTTCTATCAGATTCAAGAGGTCGTTCGCCAATACATTTTATAGGAATATTCTCGGAGGATTGTAACTTAGCTCATATTTGGGGACAAATAGAAAATAGAACATATATTTCGAAAGTTAAAGGAGAAGGAGCAAAACTAAATGAAGTTTATTGTAATCTCGAAGACACAATAAAGTTAATTAAAGAATTAGGGGGAATTACCAGTATTCACGCAGGAGAAAAGTCTAATTCGGTTGAAAACATCACTCACTCTCTGGCTCACGGAGAAGCACAAAAAACTCTAATTGCGAAACTTATAGATTTTTACGAATTAGGAAAACCAGAAGACAAAGACGGTTACTTAAATGTGGTATTTCCAGCTATAAAAAAGCATATTCCGATGATTATTTGCTCAGATAATCATAACATCAAAAAATATGTCTTAAAAGAAAATTGTTGGATTAAAGCAGATACTACATTCGAAGGTCTTAAACAAGTTATTTATGAACCAAAACAAAGAGTCAGAATTCAAGCATTAAAACCTCACGAAAAAGCTGGATATCAAGTAATAGAATCAGTTAAAATATCTCATAGTGATTTCAATTCGCAAATTTTATACTTTAATCAAAATTTAAGTTCTATTATTGGTGGTCGGTCAACAGGTAAATCTATTCTGTTGGGTGCAATAGCAAAAAAACTAAATTGTGATAAAGATGTCAAAGCAGAAAATGTAGATTACACCCATTTTGTAAATGAAGTTGTTGCTAACATTGTCGTGACTTGGAAAGACGGAACTGTAAATGACAAAAGAGACATTGAATACTTTCCTCAAAGCTATATGTATACATTGGCAAGAAATAAGAACAAAGAGCTTGATTACTTAATAGAAAGTATTATCAAACAAGACAGTTCAAAAAACCAATTGATTTCAAATTATGAAGCTTTTAGTAGCGAAAACAATACTGATATTACTAATAAGGTTAATAAAATTTTTCAACTACAGGAAGATTTAATTAAAAGACGAAACTTATTAAAAGAGAAAGGAGATAAAAAAGGAATTGAAACTGAAATTGAAAAACTTACCAAAGAATTAGCCGAATTAAAGAGTAAATCTCAAATATCCGAAGATGACTTAAATAATTACACCAAATTAAGAACTCAAAAAGATTCAGTTTCTAAAGCCAATGAAATTTTAGGAGATGAAATTTCAAGAGTTGAGAATTTAAAAGAGAAGTTTTTCATCAATAAAGAAATTGAATTTGACCTTGTTTCAATTTCAGAGGAAAATCGTAAAATTATTAAGCTAAAATTTGATGAATTAAAAACCAAGTTTCAAAGAGAATGGGAAGAAGAAATTGACAAAATTCAATCCAACAATACTGCTGTCAAAGAAACAAATGAAAAAACTATTGACGATATACACAAAAATCCAATATATATAAGAGGTTTGGAAGCTTTTCAGAACAACACCCAATATCGTGAGATTGAAAGTAAATTAAAAATTCAAAAAGATAAGCTTGCAGATATTTTGGTAATTAAAAAAGAAGTTGACAAGTTAAAAGAACAAATAGAGTCTTTTAAAACTTCGATAAAAGACTCTCATCGCGAATATTTAAATAAAATTGAAGCGTTTAAAGAAGATTTAAGCGTTTCAAGAGATAAGTTGGAAATAAAAGCTTCTGCCAAATTGAATAAGCGTGCTTATAAAGACCTATTATACAACAGCGTAAATCAACAAAGTCATCACGGACAGACAATAGTTGGAGTTGACTTAGATACTATTGAAAACTACTTTAGTTCAGTAAATCAATTATTCGAAAAGCTTTTAGAAAAGAGAGTTACCTTAAAAGGGCAATACAGTCATAATTCACTTTGCCAAAAATTAATGGCAAGTAACTTTTTTGAAATTTCATATGATATAGTTTATGACGATATTTTCAATCAAATGTCAGAAGGTAAGAAAGCATTTGTTGTTTTACTTTTATTACTTGACTTTAGCAATAAAGATTGTCCAATATTGATAGACCAACCAGAAGACGATTTAGATAATAGAGCGATTTATAAAGATTTAGTTACATACTTAATAAAAAAGAAAAAAGAACGTCAAATAATTTTAGTCACACATAATCCAAATATTGTTGTTGGTTCAGATTCAGAATTAATTATTGTAGCCAATCAAAACGGAAATGACTCACCTAATAAAAAGGGAATTAAATTTCAGTACGTTTCTGGTAGCCTAGAAAACACTAAAGAAAAAGATAAATCCGTTGGAATTACGTTAGATTCACAAGGTATAAAACAACACGTTTGCGAAATATTAGAAGGAGGAAATGAAGCCTTTAAACAAAGAGAAAGAAAATATGCAATTGCAATGGAATAGCCAACGCTCAAAGCCATACACATTTGCAATTCGCACCAGCCAACGCTCACTTCCGCACTAAACAACAAACATCGGAAAACCAAGCAGAACGTGAAAAGCACTATGCACAACAATGTATATAAAACATAGCTATTACAGGCTTTCCGAGAGGTTTTTGCTTCTTTATTAAGTCCGCCAAATTTTTATATATTTAGAATTTAAAAGATAAATAGAAAAAATAAAAATTCGGCTCGTGTATAATCCGAAACGATAGCGTCTTTTTACACGCTACGTTTCATATACGGAGACGTTAGCAACAATTCATTAAATAATAAAATGCCAGCTAAAAGAACTACTAAGGAATTTATTTCTGAAGCAATAAAAATATTCGGCACAAAGTACGATTACTCAAAAGTTGTTTATAAAAGTAGTAGGGATAAAGTGACCATAATTTGCCCTGAACATGGAGAGTTTTTAAAAGCACCTCAAAAACACTTAGTTGGCCAAGGCTGTCGTATTTGTAAGGGCTACATTAAACTTGATCAAAAATCGTTTGAACGACGCGCAAAAGAAACTCATGGTGATAATTATATTTACACAAAAAGTATCGTAAAGGGTAAGAATGATAAGGTCGCTATAATGTGCAAGATACATGGTGTCTTCCATCAATTACCTAGCAGTCATATAGGTGGACAGGGATGTCCTGAGTGCGGTCGACTATCACGAGGAGTTTCACAGCGATATTCTAGCAAACAATTTTTGGCTAGCGTGAAAAATGTTCATGGAACCAAATACGATTATTCAAAGGTAAATTACTTTAATAGTCAAACCAAGGTAGAAATCATTTGTCCCAGTCACGGATCTTTCATGATGAAGGCAAATAGTCATGCAAACGGTCAGGGCTGCCCTGTTTGCGGACGTATAGAAGCGAAAAAAAATATTGCGCTTAATTACTCGGAATTTCTAGGTAGAGCAGCAAAAACCCATGGTTCACGATATATATACGACGCAAACAGCTACAAAGATTTCACTACTAAAATAAGAATAAAGTGTTCTGAACATGGGTGGTTCAATCAAAAACCACATTCTCACATCTCAATGGGTGCTGGTTGCCCAAAATGTGGTATTATTCAAGCAGCCAAATCAAACGAAAAGGGATGGGGTAGTGTTTTAAATATGTTTAAAGAGGTTCATGATGATAGGTATTCATACGATGCATCTACTTTTAAGGATGTAAGTACTAAGATGAAAATCAAATGCTATATCCATGGCTGGTTTTCGCAGAAACCATATCAGCATTACTCAGGATCTGGCTGTAATAAATGTGCCATTAATAAGGTACACAAAAAACAGAAAATCGATTTTAAAGAATTTAAAAACCGTTCACAATTAAAGCATGGTTCGAGGTACAAATATTCTGAAAATGATTATGTTGACATATTTACTTCCATTGAAATAACCTGTGATAAACATGGATTATTTTATCAAAAACCTCGTGATCATTATAGAGGTTCTGGATGTCCGAAATGCCAAAGTAGTAGAGGAGAAAATTCTGTAAGATTAATTCTACAAGGTTTAGGTGTTAAATTTAAAGAGCAAAAAACTTTCGAAGGTTTAAAATATCTTAGTAAACTAAAATGCGACTTCTACATACCTAGTTCCAAAACAGTAATAGAATATAATGGGCTACAACACTACGAACCTATTTCTGTATTTGGAGGTTTAAAGGGACTACAAGAAACTCAAAAGAGAGATGTATTAAAGTACGATTTCCTAGAAAAAAATAACATAAAACTAATAATTGTTCGCTACGATACGGAAGATATTGAGGTCTATCTAAAAGGAAAACTTAATGTTCCTAACAATGGCTAAAAAACATACGAGTTTATACTTCCTTATATAAATTTTGAATTGGAAAACTATTCCTAGTTTTAAAAGAAATTATTGGCAAAGAGTCCGCTCGACTTACTAGCCAAGACAGTTGTGCCATAAGCCTAAAACGCGAATAAAATTTACTAGAATTACAAGAGCATTCAATAAACCTACCCCTTATAATTATTTATCTCTATTTCTACCTAAACCAGATTTATCACCAATAATTAACTCTTTAAAATAGATAGATGTTACCTTTGTAGTATGTCTCAAGAATTAAGCGTACAAAAAGAGAAACAACTTCTTTTAGAACAAGATATTTTTGCCGTTGAGCAAGAAATAATACGTACCCAAAATCAGCTAGAAGCTTTTAAAACTAAACTCAGAACACGTTTTATAGAAGAAATTGTAGAAGAACAAGAATTATCAGATTTATACAGACAAAAACAGAAAGAGAAGAAAGCCAAACGCAAAATTCAGAAACAAAAAGGTAAAAACTACCAAGAGCCAGAACCAGGTTTAGAAAAAAGTAAAAACCACCAAGTAGAAGAAGAAGAAGAAGAAGAACTAATCTCGTTTGATAGCGAAGCAGATAAAAAGAAATTGTACAGAGAGTGTATGTTGCTGGTGCATCCGGATAACTTTTCTATGCAAGAAGAAAAAGAAGAACTGGCCAATGAACTCACCTCAGAACTAATTAAGATATACAAAACAGGAACGGCAAAAGAACTACGCAATTTTAAAGCGCATATTTTGGCGGGTAATACTAATTTAGTAAAGGACAAACAACAAGGAGAAAACAGTGAAAAGTTCGCACATTTAGAAGCAACTTTAACCGCTAAGCAAAAAGAATTAGAACAATTAAAAAGTGCTCACTTGTATAAAGTTATAACAGAGTACACCAATCCAGAAGATTATTTTAAAGAGTTAGATCTTTACTTCAAAGATAGACTAGCAAAGCTAAGAAAGAGATTGAGAATTAAGTAGCATTTATTTAAACCTCAAAAAGAATTGCTCAAACCACCTGTAACTCATGTAAGCAAGAATAATGTTAATTAGTAAAGTGAGCGGTAAATAGAGCAATACAAAATCAAGGATAGAATTAAACCCAAATGAATAGAAGAGTTGAGATACAAAGTACATCACAATAACGTGATACATATAAAATCCGTACGAAATTTCTCCTCCTTTTCTTACCCATTTTAGTTTGTCTACTTTAAAAATGGAATGATTGGCATACACCTGCTCAAGTATAATAAACCCAAAGAAAAAAGAAAGTACTAAGCGTTCTATAATTTGAAATTGACCAGCAAAAACAACATTTTTCAATAAGATTAAAGTAAATCCAAGAATGTAAACAAACACAATTTTTAGTCTACTCAAATTTTGAAAAAAGGGAAGTATAGATTTTGAAAAAGCCAAAATTGCTAATATTCCACCTACTGCAATATCGCTCATCACAGAAAAGGTGTGGAAATAAATAACGCGCTCGTTTTCTAAATTAAAGAATCTGAAAATTAAACTTCCTAAAATAACAGCTACGTAAAACCACATGAGCTTCTTACTATTTACAAAAGAAAACAAGCCAAGTAAAAGCGCTAAAACAATGTAAAATTGCTCTTCTACACTAACAGACCAAGGTGGAGTCATAAAGTTTACACTATCCCTTAAACCAACTTGAATTTCATTGATGTTAGATAAAAACCCGAGGTAATAACCTAAATTGTAAACCAGTTCTTTACCATAAGGTAGCAACGGAAATACGAAAAATCCGAATAGAACTACAAGAAAATAAACAGGCCAAATACGTAGGGTTCTTCTCTTAATAAATTGAAGCGCGTTTACTTTTCCAAATTTAGCTTTCTCCCAAAGTAATAAATAGGTAATTAGAAAACCACTTAACACAAAGAATAGGTTAACACCTAAACTACCTTTACTTGTAAATTTTGTAATAAATTGAAAAAAGAAATTTTCTTCTAAACCTACCCAAGTCTCTCTAAACAAACTAAAGGCATGGAAAATAAATACAGCAAGCGCAGCATAAAACCGTAGTCCATACAAATTCTCAAAATACGGTTTGTCCTCAGAATTATATGTTGTTGTGTTGCTCAAAGCGATTCTATGCTTATTTTTGTTCGCAAAATAATACAAATAGTTTTAGTATGGTTTACGATGTTGCAATAATTGGTGGAGGAATAGTAGGTGCTGCTACTTTCTATAAACTTCAAAAACAAAATCCAGATTTAAACATTGTTTTAATAGAAAAAGAAAAAAAGTTTGCAGATCATCAAACGGGAAATAATTCAGGTGTAATTCACTCTGGTTTGTACTATACTCCGGGTTCTTTGAAAGCGCAAAATTGTGTAAAAGGTAGACACGAATTGGTTGCCTTTGCAAAAGAGCATAAAGTAGACCATGATGTTTGCGGTAAAGTTGTAGTTGCTACCAATGAAAGTGAACTTCCTCAACTAGATAAAATCTTTAACATAGGTTTACAAAACGAAATTGAAGGAATTCAAAAAATTACTGCAGAGCAAATTAAAGACCACGAACCTTACGTAAAAGGGGTTGCCGGAATTCATGTTCCGTGTACTGGAATTATCGATTTTAGAGGAGCTACAGAAAAAATGATTGAAGTAGCTGAAGGAATGAACCCTAACTCTAAAGCACATTTAGGTCAAGAAGTAATTGCCATAGAAAAAGGCGAAGCTGGCGATACTGTAATTTGTGATAAAGCAAAATACAAGGCAAAACACCTTATTTTTTGTGCCGGTTTACAGGCCGATAGGTTAGCCAGAAAAGATGGTGTAGATTTAAAAGAGAAAGTAGTTGGTTTTAGAGGAGATTACTACGAATTAACAGATCAAGCGAAACACAAAGTCAAAAACTTAATATATCCAGTTCCCAACCCAGATTTTCCATTTTTAGGTGTGCATTTTACACGTATGACGAATGGAGAGATAGAATGTGGACCAAATGCTGTTTTCACTTTCAAAAGAGAAGGCTACGGAAAAACAGATTTCAGTTTAAAAGATACAGCAGATGCTTTAAGCTATGGCGGAACATGGAAATTGTTCTTTAAAAATATGAAGTTCGGAATTAATGAATACCGTAGAGCATTCTCCAAAAAATTATTCTTAAAAACACTACAAGGTTTGGTTCCAGATTTAACTATGGATGATATTAGGCCGGGTAGAGCAGGAGTAAGAGCACTTTTGTTAGGTGCAGACGGAGATACACGAGACGATTTTAGAATAGAGTACACAGATAAGTCTATTCACGTATTAAATGCACCTTCTCCGGCAGCTACAGCAAGTTTAGCTATTGGAGGTTACGTTGCAGATATCGCAAAAGAGAAATTTGGCTTGTAATTAGAGTCTCAATATAAAAGTTAAGTCCTTCAGTTTTGGAGGACTTTTTTATTGTTCAAAAGTTGCGCTTTTCTCTTCAAAATTTCCAATCTCAAATACCAAATTTCCAATTAAAACCCATTATCTTTGAACGAAACGAAATTTTATATATGTCAGTCGATAAAAAGATCATATTTTCTATGGTGGGTATCAACAAAACTACACCACAAGGAAAACAAATTTTAAAGAACATACACCTTTCATTTTACTATGGTGCCAAAATCGGAATTATTGGTTTAAATGGTGCGGGTAAATCTACTGTAATGAAAATTATTGCAGGTATAGACACAGATGTACAAGGAGATGTAGTTTGGTCTAACGATGGGTATACGGTAGGATATTTAGAGCAAGAACCTCAATTAGATCCTAACAAAACAGTTAGAGAAATTGTAATGGAAGGTGCGCAAGAAACGGTAGACCTTTTAGCAGAATACGAAGAAATAAACAATTCATTCATGGATGAAAAGATCTTAAATGATCCGGATGCTATGGATAAACTAATTGCGCGTCAAGGTGCAGTGCAAGATAGAATTGATGCAACAGATGCTTGGGAATTAGATTCTCAGATTGATATTGCAATGGAAGCATTAAGGTGTCCGCCAGACGATCAAACAGTAGAACATTTATCTGGTGGAGAGAAAAGACGTGTTGCCTTAACGCGTTTACTTTTGAAAACACCAGACGTTTTACTATTGGATGAGCCAACTAACCACTTGGATGCAGAATCTATCGATTGGTTAGAGCAACATTTAGAAAAATACAAAGGAACAGTAATTGCCGTAACACACGATAGATATTTCTTAGACAATGTTTCGGGCTGGATTTTAGAATTAGACAAAGGAAAAGGAATTCCGTGGAAAGGAAATTATTCTTCTTGGTTAGAGCAAAAAGGGAAAGCGTTAAAAGAACAAGAGAAATCAGAATCTAAACGTCAGAAAATTTTAGCGCGTGAGTTAGATTGGGTAAAAATGAATCCGAAAGGAAGACATGCCAAAAACAAAGCGCGTATTGCCAACTACGATAAAATGTTAGCGCAAGGGACAGACGAGAAAGAGTTGACATTAGAACTTCCAATTCCTAACGGACCAAGATTAGGTGCGAATGTAATTGATGCAGAAGCCGTTTCTAAAGCTTTCGGAGATAAATTATTATACGATAACTTAAATTTTAGCTTACCGCCAGCAGGTATTGTTGGGGTAATCGGACCAAACGGAGCAGGTAAAACAACTATCTTTAAAATGATAATGGACGAACTTCAACCTGATGGTGGAGCGTTTAAAGTTGGAGAAACAGTTAAGCTTGGCTATGTAGATCAAAACCACAAAGATTTAGATCCAGAAAAATCAATTTATGATGTTGTTTCTAACGGAACAGAATTTATAGAAGTAGGTGATCAAAAGTTAAACGCAAGAGCATACATTTCTAAGTTCGGCTTTGCAGGATCAGACCAACAAAAGAAAGTAGGTGTCTTATCTGGTGGTGAGCGTAACCGTTTGCATTTGGCCATGACAATGAAAACTGAAGCCAACGTTTTATTACTTGATGAGCCTACAAATGATATTGATGTTAATACACTAAGAGCCTTAGAAGAAGGAATTATGAATTTTGCAGGTTGTGCAGTAGTTATATCGCACGATAGATGGTTCTTAGATAGAATTTGTACGCATATTTTAGCCTTTGAAGGAGACTCTGAGGTATATTGGTTTGAAGGTACATATTCAGACTATGAAGAAAATAGAAAGAAACGCTTGGGAGATAAAGGTCCAAAGCGTATCAAGTATAGAAAAATGACCAAGTAGCAATAGTAGAAATTGAAGAATTTTTCAAATCTCAAATAAATATGAGTGTAAGCGATTTAGAACCAAAAATAATGTGGAAAAATTTTGCAGATTTAAATGCAGTTCCACGTCCTTCTAAAAAAGAAGATAGAGTAGTAGAATTCATAGTTAATTTCGGAAAGAAGTTAGGTTTGGAAACGAAGAAAGATGCTGTTGATAACGTTATTATCTATAAACCTGCAACAGTAGGAATGGAAGATAGACAAAAGATTATCATGCAGTCGCACCTAGATATGGTGCACCAAAAGAATGAAGATACTGTCTTTGATTTCGATACGCAAGGAATAGAAATGCGTGTAAATGGAGATTGGGTAGACGCAAACGGAACTACGTTGGGAGCAGATAACGGTATTGGCGTTGCTTCTATTATGGCAATTCTAGAAAGTACAGATATTCCACACCCAGCAATTGAAGCCATGTTTACGATTGACGAAGAAACAGGTATGACAGGTGCAATGGAATTAGATCCTTCTAATTTTGAGGGAACTATCTTACTCAATTTAGATACAGAAGATGATGACGAATTAAGTATTGGTTGTGCTGGAGGTATAGATACAAATACTTCGTACAATTATAAATTAGTTACTACTCCAGGCGGTAGCGTAGCGTTTGAAATTAAGCTAAGAGGTTTAATGGGCGGACACTCAGGTATGGATATCGACAAAGGAAGAGCAAATGCCAATAAATTAATGAATCGCTTTTTGTATGATTGCGATATTCAATTTGGTCTTTCTTCTTTAGATGGCGGAAGTTTAAGAAATGCAATTCCAAGAGAATCTACAGCTATTGTAACAGTTCCAAGTAATGAAAAAGATAATTTTTTAAATTATTTCGAAGAAAAAACGGCTGCATTAAAGGCTGAGTTTATTTCGTTGGAAAAAGAAATGACTTGGACAATTACAGAAACTGATGTTCCAGAACAAATTATAAATCCAGAGGATGAGATGAAAATCTTACAAACGATTTATGCTGTGCCAAACGGAGTTTTTAGAATGAGTCCGGATATTGAAGGTTTGGTAGAAACTTCTTCTTCTTTAGCAAGAGTTATTGTTAAA
Organism: Lishizhenia sp.; assembly: GCA_965656535.1. Classification (GTDB taxonomy): domain Bacteria; phylum Bacteroidota; class Bacteroidia; order Flavobacteriales_D; family Crocinitomicaceae; genus Lishizhenia. The sequence goes on along the minus strand of CBFHKX010000003.1, from coordinate 401,678 downwards.
AATGGAATTTTCGAAACACAATCTTTACAAAGATCTTCAGTAGAATCTACAAAAGACGATGTAGCGAATACTGTGAAGTCGGCATTTCAATTATTAGGAGCAAAAGTGGTTCAAAATGGAGATTATCCAGGATGGCAACCTAACAAAGATTCGGCTATCTTAAATGTAATGGAAGACTTGTATAAAGAACTTTTCAACGAAGAACCGCAGGTTAAAGCGTGTCATGCTGGTTTAGAATGCGGAATTTTAAAGAAACATTTACCAAATTGTGATATGATTTCTTTTGGTCCAAATATCAGACATGCGCATTCACCAGACGAGTGTGTACAAATTTCTTCAGTTCAAAAGTATTGGAAATATCTATTGGCAACATTAGAAAGAATACCAAAAAAATGATCCAAGATCAACGCGAAGAACTTATAAAATTAGCAAACATGAAAATGCCCTTTGGAAAATACAAAGGGCGTTTTTTGGTTGATTTACCCGAGTTCTATATCGTTTGGTACAGAAATAAAGGTTTCCCAAATGGTAAGTTAGGAGATCAAATGCAAATGATTTACGATATTAAAGTAAATGGTTTGGAACATCTTATTAAACCGTTGATAAAAAAGTGAATGGAAGACTACATTTTAACTAATTAACTATGAAAAGCTCCTTCTACAAGCGAAAGAAATTTTGGAAAAGATTGGTTTTCTTTCTTGTTGCGCTACCCGTTTTAATTTTTTCTCTTTTAATCGCTATTGTTTATTTCAAACAAGATGCTATTGTTCAAGTACAAATAAAGTCGGTTAACCAAACCTTTGAAGGAAAAATAGAAGTAGGTGAGAGTCATCTAGCACCTTTCGAAAATTTTCCACTGATTTCTATAAAAGTAGATGAGGTTAAAGTTTTTGAAAATAAAGATGATACAACGCAGTCTATTCTCAATGTAAAAGATATTTATGCTGGTTTTAATCTTTGGGATTTATTGTCTGGTAATATCATTGTAAAAGCATTAACCGTAGAAGATGGGTTCTTTAACATCATCCAGCATACAGATGGTAGTTTAAATCTTACAAACGCACTAAAAACGGTAGATACAAGCAAAAGCACTGAGCCATTAAACTTAAGTATAGAAAAGATTGCTCTTCAGAATTTAGATGTCCATAAGCTTAACGAAAGCAATAATTTAGATGTAGAAACATTTATAAATTATGCCAATGGAGGTTTTGAAACTATCAATAATCATATAAAAGCGCACGTTGACACGAAGTTTGAAATGAATATTATTAGTAATGGAGATACTACTTATGTAAAGCACAAGCATTTTGAGCTGCATACAGATGTAGATTTTGATCAAGATAAAGGTTGGTTGGTTATTGAACCTTCAGGGCTCATTTTAGAGAATGCAGATTTTAATTTAGAAGGCACAATAAATACGCGAGAAGATCTTGATTTGGACTTAAAGTTAAACGGAACGAAAAGCAATTTTGATATGCTTATTGCTTTTGCTCCAGAAGATTTAATACCCACTTTGAAAAGATACGAAAACGCCGGAGATATTTATTTTAACGCTAATGTGAAAGGAAAGAGTAGTAACGGAAATGTTCCACTCGTTGAAGCACATTTTGGAGCTAGCCAAGCTTATTTAAAGAATATCGAAAAGGCTAAAACATTAGAAGAAGTTGGGTTCAAAGGCTTTTTTACCAACGGGAATAAACGAAACTTGTCTACTACACAATTTTCTTTAAAGGATATAAAGGCAAAGCTTGAAACAGGTAAATTTTTGGCTTCAATACTCGTGCAAAATTTTGAAGAACCTGAGATAGATATGAGTGTAGATGCCGACTTTAATCTGAATTTTTTAGCTGATTTTATAAATCTAGACGTTCAAAAAATTGAAGGAGAAGTAAAAATGGAAATGAAATTCCATGATATTATTGATTTAGAACAACCTGAAATGGCCTTGCAAAGTTTAAATCAAAGTTATTTTACAGAGTTAATGGTAAATGATTTGAACTTATCAACAGAAAGCTTACCGGTTCCATTAGAAAAATTAAATGTCCATTTAGAAATGAATGGAAAACGCGCTACCATTGACGAGTTCGATTTTAAGCTAGGAAATTCTGACTTTCAAGCAAACGGAACCATCTCAGATCTTCCGGCAATTATTCATCATACAAATATTCCCGTTGAAGCCATTCTTAATCTTCGTTCGGCTAATCTAGATATAGCTGAATTATCGGGATATTCAGAAAAGGACAGTATGGGTATAGATGAGCAAATAACAGATTTTAAAGTTGGGTTAAGGTTTTTGTCTTCTGCAAAGAATATTCTCGAAGCCAAACATTTGCCCATGGGAGAATTTTTTATAGATGATTTATATGGAAAGTTTAAACATTATCCGCATACCTTACACGATTTTCATGCAGATATAAAAATAGATGAACACGATTTAAGTATTATAGATTTTACAGGTTTCATTGATGATTCTGATTTTCATTTCAATGGTTTAGTTCACGACTATGATTTTTGGATGGGAGAAGAATTAAACGGAGATATAGATTTAGATGTGAGCTTAAATGCAGACTTATTTAGATTAGAAGATGTTTTTTCTTATGGAGGAGAAAACTACGTGCCAGAAGATTATAGACATGAAGAGTTTGAAAAACTTAAAATTCATTTAACTAGTGCATTGCACTTTAAAAAATCTAATTTAACCAGTATTGATCTTAATTTAGATCGTTTAGAAGCTAAAATGCATGCGCATCCTCTACGTTTAGAAAGATTTAATGGAAGAATACATTATGAAGACGAACATATTAATGTTACAAAGTTTGGTGGTAAGCTAGGTAATTCACAATTTGATATTGACTTGAATTATTATCTAGGAGAAAATCAAACCATTAAAAAGCGTGATAATCTTTTTAGTCTAAATGCACCTTATCTAGATTTTGATGAGTTGTTTAGTTATGATTTAGATAACGGAAAGTCTGACAGTCAATTAAAAAGAGAAAAATCGAGAGAGGAAAAAGTGTCTGCTCACCAAGATGTATTCAATATTTATGAGCTTCCTTTTCCAGATATGCGATTTGATGTTAACATCAACAAATTAAATTATCACAGAGTAAAAATCAATAATTTCCAAACAAAACTAAGAACTAATCAAGAGCACTATTTGTATGTAGATACACTAAGGATGAAGATTGCAAACGGAGAGGTAAATATGAACGGATACTTTAACGGCAGCGATCCTAAAAATATTTATCTGAAACCAAATTTAGAGCTAAGGAACATCAATATGGATGAGCTCTTATTTAAATTTGAAAATTTCGGACAAGACGAGTTGATTTCAGACAATCTTAAAGGTCGACTAACAGCTAATATTCAAGGCGACATTAAAATATACCCAGATTTGGTTCCAGACATAAATGCTTCAGAAATACATGTAGATGTTTCTGTCTTAAATGGAAAGCTTTTGCAATTTGAGCCAATAATGCTGCTTTCAGAATATTTGGGCGATAGAGATTTAAGTGTTGTTTTGTTCGATACCTTAAAAAATCATATAGATATGTACAAAGGAGAACTAAAAGTACCAAACATGACTATTGAAACTTCTTTGGGTCATTTTGATATTTCTGGAACACATACCGCAAATGATGAGATCGAGTATTATGTGAGGATTCCATGGAAATTAATACAACAAGAAGCAAAGAATAAAATATTTGGTAAAGATCTTTCAGAACAACCGGTTGAAATTCAAGAGAAAGATAACACAAAAAAAACGCGTTATGTTAATTTGAAAATTACTGGAACTACAGAAGACTTTAGTGTTAAATTGGGTAAAGAAAAAAGAGATAAACTATGAAACAGCAGTTATTTTTACTAAGAAATTATTTCGTACTTACTTTCCTTATTTCTTTTCAACTGGTTGCAGTAAGTCAAAATACATTGCCAAACTGTCCGTCTTCTCCAAATTGTTTTAGATCGGAAACAAACCCTAAAAATGGGGTAAAACAACCGATGAGTTTTCAAACCGATTTAGTAGTTTCCAGAAACAAAATAGAGCAAATTGTAGAGGAACAATTAAATGCTTTTTTAGTCGATAGCACAAGAACATATCTTCATTTTGAGGTTGTAACCGGGTTAGGAGGTTTTAAAGATGATCTCTATTTCTATTTCGATCTGGTGAACAAAAAAATTCACTTTAAGTCAGCATCTCGTGTTGGTTACGGAGATTTTGGTGCAAATAAAAGAAGAGTGAAAAGGATTAAAAAGGCGTTTAATCGTTAAAGTGAATTGCTTTTTTTAAATACTCAGAAAAAGGAGATAAAGTAAGGTAAGCTTCTTCAACACTGTCTATAAAAGAGGAAGATGTAAAATCTAGATCTGAAATACTTCGTTGTGCGGTGTAGTTTTTATACCTTAATAACTCTATCTGTTCATGTTCTATACTATAGTTCTGAGGCGCCGTTTTTAATTTGTCTGGATCATGCGCTAAACCTCCAAAAAAGTTTTGAAATTTACTGTCTTCAATTATGCTCTTTAGTTTTTCTCCGTCGTAATCTATGGCTTCTCTAACTTTTTCAACTAGTTGTTTATCGGGTTTCCATAAACCACCACCAATAAAGCTCTTGTTTGGTGAAATACAGATGAAAAGTAGTCCGCCATTATAATCATTGGCAGCAGGTTGACAAGTAAAAAAATCTTTGTAAATAGGTTTGTTTTGATGAAATCTTCTGTTGGTATTTATGCGAGAAACGGTTTTTTTAGGATTTACATTCTCGTAAATTTTATCGTGTCTGGATAAACGCTGGCTTATTTTCTCAATTTCGTTTAACCATATTTCTTTTGCTTCAAAATACCGACTTCTATTTTGATCCATCCATTCTTTGGAGTTATTCTCTCTTAAATCGCTCAGAAAATCTAACACTTTTTCTTTCATAAAGTTCTGAACAGTTAACGGTCGTAAATGTTTTCTATGTCTTACCACAGCTGCTCGAAAGGTTTGAATAAGGTTTGTTGTTTACAGAAATGATTCGGTCTAATCTAATTTTTAAACTATTTTCTAAAAGTAAATATTCTTCTTTTTTCTGTGTGAAAATATCTATGATTTTTCCTTCACAACTGTATTCTTTTCCTTCGCTTTTATATATAAGTTTACATTTCTCTTTCGTTGAGGCTAACGCTAAAAGTTGATCATAAAATGTGCAAGAAATAGCGATGTACGGTTCTTCTTTCATAGAAAACAAAAATAGGCGAACCCGTTTAAGGTTCGCCTAAAATTAGTGTCAATTTTTTATCTTACAACTAAAGTGTAATGTGGTGTAGGGTTTAGCGGACAAGAATATACATATTCTCCTTCCATTAGTTATACAACTCCGGTATACTCAGTGCTTCCTTTTTTCACTAGTGCAGTAGTAAACGAGTTTTCAACTGCTGTTTTCATTAAATCACCATCTTTGTCAGCAGCTTTCTGAATTACAAAACCAACTTCTTTGTCTACCTCTGCATTGGTAACTTTAAACTGGTATTTACCTGGAGCAAGTTGTAACATTTTAGTGTTAAATTCTCCTTCTGTTTGTGTTAAATCAATAATTGTAACACCTTTCTCTGTTGTTTGAGCATAAAATGTTGAACCCAAAGTAGCGGTTAATAAAACGGCTAAAGTCAATAAAATTTTCATAATGTATATTTTTTGTTTCTGCAAAGTTGCGCATAGTATAAGGCTGTAAAAATGGCATAGATTAAGAAAAAAGGTTAAACTAGTTTAACTTTTCAAATACAGTAAGTAAGTAGTTTAAATTTCAAGCGTTCTTATTTGTATGGAAACATGGATGGAACGTTTGGCTGAAGAGATAAATTTTACAGAACAAGAATTACTTGATTTTACAAATTCGTTTGAAGAAGAGTTTGTGAAAAAGAAACAGTTTATTATTCAGCCTAATTTTCCTGTTTCATACAGATACTATATTAAAAAAGGTGCATTTAGATCTTATTTGATTTGTAAAGAAGGACAAGACCATACAATTCAATTTGCTATAGATAATCAATGGATAACAGATAATACTGCTTACTATAAAGGTGAAGCTGCTAAACTTTTTGTTACAGCGCTTGAAGATAGTGTTGTCTTTAAAGTTTCAAAAGAGAAGGAAAATGAGCTTAAACGAAACAATCATTTGTTTGAAACTTTTTTTAGACAAATGGCAGAAGTATCTATTGTAGATATGCAAGCAAGAATTATTTCTAATTTAACACAAACAGCTGCGGCACGCTATGAAAAATATCTCGCCGACCATAAAAATGTAGTTCAGCTTGTTCCTCAATATGCTCTGGCTTCTTATCTTGGTATGACAACCGAATACTTATCTCGATTAAGAAATAAACGCGTTCACGTCTAATGTAAAGTAATCACGCATTTTTATTTAGATACGAAAAACAGCGTAGAATTCTTTTTTACCTTTTCTGGTGAGGTGAGGAAGTAGGGGAAGAGCCAAACGGTTTATCTGTTCATTCAATAGCTTTGCATCTACACTTTCGCCATAGAGTTCCGCTGAATAAAGCCAAGTATTTCCTCTGTCTATTAAGTTCTTGATTAAAAGCGTTTTTTCATTAATGTTTTTAATTTCAGACATCATTCTTCGGTCACAAAGTGCTTGTATAACAACGTTGTAGCCATTTACTCTGTTTTGATAAACAGATTTAAAATGTTCTTGTACTTTTTGACTTAAAGGTACTAAGTTGTATAAGTCTGTCCAGAAAAACTTATAGTCAACCATCCAACGTGTGCTGTGCTCAAATCCATATTTGAGTCGTCGTAAGTTAGATTGACTTTTCGGTACTTCTTTGATTCGCTCTTCAAAACTGAGCATCATTTCTTCGTATAAAGCTTCAAAAATATGTATGCGCTTTTTAAAATGGTAGTTTAAATGTCCTGAACTAATTTGTAACTCTTGTGCAATCATCCTTACGGTAACATGTTTATAGCCATGCGTATTAAAGAGTAGTAAACTAGTTGAAAGTATTCTTCTTTTTAAATCCATATTCGTAGTAGCGGTCAAATATACATATTGTTTATGAATAGTATTGATGAAAATTGGGCGATTTTATTTCGCTTCTTATCGAGTTGTCGTTGTTGTTTATCGAATACATTGACGTTCTAAAAACCAACTTTCTTATACTTGGCGTAACTTAATCATGGAGAAACTTAACTATATATCAATTCAAAACAACACACTTGTTGTATCTTTTCCTAAAGAAGAGCGAAAGCAACTTGTGTTAGACATTCTTTATCAATGCGTTTCTTGTATTAGAGAAAATCAAATTAAAAAAATTAAACTTCGTTTAAATAATAGAACTCCTTCTATTTCAGACTCTAATTTAGTAGCGCTCATAAACGATGTTTTTCATGCTGTTCCTTTTGCGTTTAAAGTTGCGTTATTTCATCCAGAAACTGAATCTAACTTACAAATGAGATTTATAGAACAAATCTGTTTTTCTAAAGGCATTATGGTTTCTTTCTTCAATTGCGAAGAAACAGCAGAAGTCTGGCTAGAACACGTACGCACTCCTGAAATCCCATTTTCGCATAAAAATATGTCTTTTTAAAGACAAAATGGTTATCGAATTGTACCTTTGCTCTTTATTAAAAGCATGAGTTTAGAAAAAGAAGTAGCAAAAAGAAGTTTAAATCAATGCGAGTTTTGTTCTTCGCAGTCATTGCCATTAGCACTATATATTGTAGCTCCAAAATCAGGAAATCATATTGAAGACCTTTTGCATTTATGTTCAACATGTGAAAGTCAAATTGAGTCAAAAGCATATGACGAGCATCACTGGAGGTTTCTAAGTGATGCGATGTGGAGCGAGTTAGATGCAATTAAAGTTATGAGTTATCGAATCTTACATGATTTGAAGTCTGAAGTGTGGGCGAATGATTTGTTAGAAATGTTCTATATAGATGAAGACTTGGAAACCTGGGCGAAAGAAGGTTTGGAGCGCTCAGATATACCTAAACATTTAGATGCGAATGGTGTAGCTTTGCAAGCAGGCGATTCGGTTGTTCTGATAAAGGATTTAAAAGTAAAAGGTGCAAATTTTACAGCCAAAAGAGGAACGGCTGTTAGAAATATTTCTTTAGATATAGATAATGAGAAATACATCGAAGGAAAAGTAGACGGACAAAAAATTGTATTGATTACTGATTATGTGAAAAAGTAACCTAGAAGTCAAAACTGTTTAACTTTTTACAGATAAAGCTAAACAAAATACTTCTATTGCTGTTAGTAACATTATGGAAGTAAAACAGACTAATGGAAATAGGTATCACGAAACAATTGGTGATGACCATTCTTTTACGAATATTGAAACCCCAATGCGTAAAGGTGCGTTTGATAAATCAGACGATGAAAAAATAGAATTAATCCAAGATCATTTCAGAGAAATTATGGATATTCTAGGGTTAGATTTAGAAGACGATAGTTTAAAAGGTACGCCTTATCGTGTTGCTAAAATGTATGTTAAAGAAATTTTTCAAGGATTAAATCCAGAAAATAAACCGCGTTATGCGCTTTTCGACAACAAATATCAATACGGTAAGATGTTGGTAGAAAAGAATATTTCTTTCTTTTCAAATTGTGAACATCACTTTGTACCTATCATGGGTAGAGTGCATGTTGCTTACATTTCATCGGGTAAAGTGATTGGGTTGTCTAAGATTCATAGAATTGTGAATTATTTTGCAAAACGTCCGCAAGTTCAAGAGAGAATGACAATTCAAATTTTAAATGAATTGAAAACTGCTCTTGAAACAGAAGATGTAGCTATTTTAATTGATGCAAAACACTTGTGCGTTTCGTCTAGAGGAGTAGAAGATACAACTAGTTCTACAGTTACTATGGAAGCTGGTGGAGTGTTTTTACAAGAAGAAAAGTGGAAAGAGTTTTTATCACACATACATTAACATACTAATAAAGGGTTAGAAGGTTAGTTGTTCGACTAACCTTTTTTTTGTTTTAAATTATAAAAGTTTGTTAAAAATGCTAAAGTAATAGTAATACTATTATATTTGCATTTTTAATGTATATATGGATACTTATTTATCAAATATCAAATTAGAAATAAACAGAAGTATTTTTCTAAAAGATCCTGATTCTAGTGAATTAGGTAAGCGAATAATTACTGGTGCAATTTCTTTAATTGCCGAAATAGGCTTTGAAGCCTTTACCTTTAAAAAGCTTGCCGTTCAGATTAACTCAACTGAAGCTTCTATCTACAGGTATTTTGAAAGTAAACACAATTTATTGGTGTATTTGGTTGTTTGGTATTGGCGCTGGATGGAGTATAGGTTAGTATTTGGAACAAACAATATAGAAGATAGTGTTGTAAGATTAAAGAAAGCAATACGTATTTTAACAGAAGATATAAAGCAAGATTCTAACTTTACACATATCAATGAAAAACTATTAAATGAAATCGTGATTCAGAATGCCTCAAAAATATATTTTATTAAAGAGGTAGAAAAGGAAAATAAAGAAGGTTTTTACTTACCTTTCAAGGAATTAGTAGAAAGAGTTTCTCAATTGATATTAGATTGTAATAAAAACTTTATGTATCCGCATATGTTGGTAACCTCAATGATAGAAGGCGCAAGGCATCAACGCTTTTTTGCAGCCAACTTACCTAAACTCACAGATGTTGTGAAAGGTGAAGACGCAATAGTAGAATTTTATTCAAACATGGTATTAAAAACAATTTTAGATTAACATGGCACAAGGAAAAGCTGCAATTACACCACTCAAGAGGTTTTGGCTCTTATTAAAACCAGATAAAAAAGAAATTACTAATATTTATGTCTACGCTATTTTTGCTGGATTAATCAACTTGTCTTTACCTTTAGGTATACAGGCAATTATTAACTTTATCCAAGGTGGAGCAATAAGTACGTCATGGATTATTCTCATTATTATTGTATTAATTGGTATAGCGCTTGCGGGCGCTCTGCAAATCAATCAATTAAAGATTACGGAGAATTTACAGCAAAAGATTTTTACACGTGCATCCATCGAATTCGTATACCGAATACCGCGTGTTAAACTAGAAGCACTTTATAATTACCATGCCCCAGAATTGGTGAACCGTTTCTTTGATACGATTACAGTTCAGAAAGGTCTATCTAAAATGCTAATCGACTTTTCTTCAGCAATCCTTCAAATTATTTTTGGTTTACTTTTACTTTCCTTTTATCATAGTTTTTTCTTGTTTTTTAGCCTTGTACTAGTGGTTTCAGTTGTACTTATTTTTAGGTTAACGCTAAACAGAGGAGTTGCAACAAGTATAGAAGAATCTAATTTTAAATATAAAGTTGCCTATTGGATACAAGAACTTGCTAGAACAAGTACTACATTCAAATTAGCAGGTAAAACAGATTTAGCGTTAGACAAAGCAAACGACTATACAGGAGGTTATTTAAACGCTAGAGAAAAACACTTTAAAATTTTATTGAGCCAGTATTGGCTAATGGTAATTTTTAAGGTGGCCGTTGTTGCAGGTCTGCTAATTATTGGTGGATTTTTAGTAATGGAGCAGGAAATGAATATTGGACAGTTTGTTGCTTCTGAAATTATCATTTTACTGATTATTAGCTCTGTAGAAAAATTAATCATGAGTATGGAAACTATATACGATGTCTTAACAGGTATTGATAAAATTTCTAAAGTGACCGATTTAGAGCTAGAAAATTACGATGAGAAAGGGTTAGTTGTTAATTTTCAGGATAAACCAATGCGCGTAGATATAGAAGAATTATGTTTCTCCTACCCAAATAGAATAGATCCGCTCTTTAAAAACCTTAACCTAACCATCGCTTCTGGAGAGCGCATTTTACTGCAAGGTAGAAATGGTTCAGGAAAACACTCTCTTTTAAATATTATTTCTGGACTTTTCAATTTCGATACAGGGAATCTCAGGTTTAACGGTTCTGCTTTAAACGAAATTAAAAGAGAATCTTTACGATCAGTAACTGGTGATTGTATGGATCAAGAACAGCTTTTTGAAGGTACAATCTTGGATAATATTACGCTGGGTAGACCAGGAATTACTCTCGAGCATATTAATGAGGTGGTAGATGCACTCGGACTACGTTCATACATTAATACTACAGAATTTGGATTGAATACTTCAATCTTACCTGGAGGTAATCAAATTTCAGAGAGTACGGTTAAAAAGATACTTATTGCAAGAAGTGTTGTACATAAGCCCAAATTATTGTTGCTCAAAGATGCAATGCATGATATCAATAGTGCGGATAGAACAGCAATTATTGATTATTTAGTAGATAAAAAACAACCGTGGACTCTTATTGCGGTCTCAACCGATGAGTACTTTACGCAAAAAGTAGATAGAGTTGTGGAAATTGTTAACGGTAAAATTTCAAACAATGCTTAACATATCATCTCAAAGTATAAAAGACAAAGTAGAAAGAAATGAATTAAGTTCTTTATGCAGAGTTGAGAATAAAAAGTCTGGAAAAGTTTTCCGAAATGTTATACTCGCTATTCTGTCTATTTTCTTCATTTTCTGTTTATTACCTTGGACACAAAATATTCGTTCTGGCGGACAAGTAACTACTTTGAAGCCAGACCAAAGACCAAACACAATTCACTCTTTAATTGCAGGTAAAATTGAAAAATGGTTCGTAAGAGAAGGAGACTCTGTAAGAAAAGGAGATACAATTATGTTTCTTTCAGAGATCAAAAATGAATACCTAGATCCAAACTTGGTTGAGAATACAGGGAACCAAATAAAGTCGAAAGAAAGCGTAGTAGATTCGTATTCCGGTAAAGTAAAAGCACTAGATAATCAGATTGATGCCTTGTTAGCTACTGCAGAACTTAAAGTTTCTCAGGCCAGAATTAAACTTCAGCAATCTAAGGCGAAAGTAAGTGCGGATAGTGCAGATTATATAGCTGCCCAAATCAATAACGAAGTTGCCATTGCTCAGTTTAACCGTATGTTAGAGCTGTATGAAGACGGATTGAAGTCGAAAACAGATTTAGAGAAAAGAAGACTTACTCTCCAAAAATCTGAAGCTGAAATGAACGCAAAACGTAATTATTTATTAAATGCCAGAAGTGAAGTAATTAACGCAGAAACGGAGATTCTTTCCATTAAAACAAAATTACAAGATGACTTAGCTAAAGCTGAATCTGAAAAATACGCTTCCTTATCTAATATGTATAATGCAGAGTTAGACGTTACAAAATTGCAAAATCAATACATGAATTATTCTTTGCGCTCTAATATGTACTACGTGCTTGCATCACAAGATGGTTATATTACGAAAGCAATACAATCTGGTTTAGGTGAAACAATTAAAGAAGGAGACCCAATTGTGAGTATTATGCCGGCCGACTTCCAATTAGCCATTGAAATGTTCGTGGAACCTATTGATTTGCCTTTGTTGGAAGTAGGACAATTAGTTAAAATTCAGTTTGACGGTTGGCCAGCAATTGTTTTTTCAGGTTGGCCAAATACAAGTTATGGTACCTACGATGGAAGAGTGGTTGCGATTGATAACTTTATAAGCGATAACGGAAAGTTTAGGGTAATGGTTAGGGCAGATGAATCTGAATTTAAATGGCCAAGAGAACTAAGAGTAGGTACAGGATCTACTAATTTACTTTTACTTAAGGATGTTCCAATTTGGTACGAACTATGGCGAAAAATTAATGGATTTCCGCCAGATTATTACAAGAAAAATAATAAGAAGTCGGACAATAAAGACGCTAAAAAGTAATGAGAATAGTTTTTCTTTTAACGCTTTCCTTTGTTTTTTCTCTTGCTCTTGCACAAGAAGAAAAAGTGTTGCCTTATAATGAGTATATTGCAATAGTACTTGCCAATCATCCTATTGCACAGCAAGCAGAGTTGAAGTTGCAAATTGCAGAACGCTATCAGCAAAAAGCCAAAGGTTCTTTAGATCCGAAGTTATTCGCTGATGCTAATCAGAAGTATTTTGAAGATAAAAAGTATTACAGTTTAATTGATGCTGGATTAAAAGTTCCAACTTGGATAGGTATAGATATCAAAGCAGGTATTGAACAAAATGAAGGTGTTTTTCTTAGTAATCAAAACAGAACACCAGATGCCGGATTGTGGTACGCAGGTGTAGAGGTTCCGCTAGGTAAAGGATTATTTATCGATGAGCGAAGGACGGCTATTAAACAAGCAAAAATTCTTCTAGAAAGTTCAGAACTAGAAAGAAATATGCAATTAAGTGAGCTTGTTTTTAATGCTGGATCTGCTTATTGGAGCTGGTTTGAGTCTTATCACCAATTCAAAACATTTGAAGAAGCAATTGCTTTGGCTCAGTTTAGATTGGATGGTGTAATTGTTAATGCCGAACTAGGAGAGATGGCTTTTATTGATACACTTGAGGCTGGATTAATTGTTCAGAATAGACAAGTTGGATACCAAGAAGCACTAACTAGTTTTCAGAATGCAAGTGAGCAATTGAACGTATTTTTGTGGTTAGACGGAAGTATTCCCATGGAAATTGATTCGCTTACCATTCCCATAGCGAAAGAAGATGTAGCTTTTCCAGGTCTAAATGAGAGAGTGATTGATAGTACGCTTCAAAACCATACCTATTTTCAGTTAATAGAAAATAAGCTAGAAATTTTAGATATCGAACAACGTTACAGACGTGATCAATTAAAGCCAGAGCTAACATTAAATTATAATGCACTAGCAGGAAATAACGGTGCAGAAACATTGGGAGAGTATAATTCTACAGATTATAAATGGGGAATTAATTTTGAAATTCCCTTGTTTTTAAGAAAAGAAAGAGCCGAACTTAATTTAAACCGTATTAAGATTATAGATACTGAACTAGAGTTTGCTTTTCAAAGAGAGAATGTTGAGACTAAAGTTAATATTGCTAAGAATAATTACTCCAATGCAGTTATTCAATCAGGTAATTATAGTAGATTAATGCGTGATTATTCTTCTTTACTCGATGCAGAAAATACTGAATTTTTAGTAGGAGAAAGTACTGTTTTTATGGTTAATTCTAGAGAGGTTAAGTACATAGATGCTCAATTGAAATATTTGGAATCTCTTAAAAAAGCTAAAACTCAAATGTTGAAGTTAGATTATGTACTCTTTAACTTTTAATGTCTTAAGGCGAGTAGGAGCTCGTTTTTAAGTTCGTAAAAAAATTACGTACATAGTTCTTATCTTCGTTTTATGGAGATACAAACATTGCTCATTATTTTAGTATTGGTCATTAACCTTGCTCTTTTTGCTTTTGTTTTAAACAACAAACAAAGTCAACCCGATTTTTTAAGCTTTTCTGACAGAATTTCTGAAAATAATAGAAATAATGTAAAAGAGATTAGGTCAGAAATTGAGCTAAAACTGAATGAGACAAATACAGTTTTAAACCAAAGGTTAGCACAACTTCAAGCCGATAACAATGCCTTAAACGAAAAATTATTACAGCGCTCTCAAAAAGAAGAAGTTACTATAGCTAATTACTTTCTTAAAAACCAAGAAAATAGTGCAATACAAGCAGCGGAAAATAGAGCAGAACTAAGAAAAGGACTCAATGATTTTAAGAATAGCTTTGAGAAGAATGTAAACGATTTTAATTCGCTGCAAAAGCAAAAATTTGCAGAAATGGAGTTGAAACAGAAAGAACTCATCGTTGCTACAGAGCAAAAGCTAGAAAAAATGAGAGAAACGGTTGATGAAAAGTTACATAAGACTTTGGAAGATCGACTAGGACAATCGTTTAAATTAGTAAGTGATAAACTAGAAGCTGTCCAAAAAGGATTGGGAGAAATGCAAACGCTTGCAACAGGAGTAGGTGATTTGAAAAAAGTGCTTTCAAACGTTAAAACACGTGGTGTTTTAGGAGAAATTCAATTGGGTAATATTTTAGAACAAATTTTATCTCCAGAACAATACGAAGCAAATGTTGCAACGAAAAAGGCAACAAATGATAGGGTGGAGTTTGCTGTAAAATTACCAGGTAAGTCTACAAATAAAACGGTTTTCTTACCAATCGATGCAAAGTTTCCGCAAGAAGATTTTATTCGCCTACAAGATGCTTATGAGTTAGGTGACGCACTAGGTGTGCAGGAGCAAACTAAAAATTTATTAAACAGTGTCAAACGATCCGCAAAAGAAATACACGAGAAATACGTGGATCCACCTAATACAACAGATTTTGCAATATTGTTTTTACCCATTGAGGGTTTATTTGCTGAAATAACCAGACATCCTGGTTTATTAGAAGAAATACAAAGAAAGTTTAAAGTTATTCTAACAGGCCCAACTACCTTATCTGCAATTTTAAACAGTTTGCAACTTGGTTTTAAAACATTAGCTATACAGAAACGCAGTTCAGAGGTTTGGAGTGTTCTAAATACCGTGAAAAAAGAGTTTAAAACTTTTGGCGATGTATTGGAAAAAACACAAAATAAATTGAATGCAGCAAGTACAGATTTAGAGAAGTTAGTAGGCACGCGTACACGAATGATGCTAAGTAAACTAAATAAAGTGGAAGAGATAGAGCCAGAAGATACAAATGCTATAGGAGAATAAAGCAATTCATCTAAAGTTAAAAAGGAGTGTTGTGTACACTCCTTTTTTGTAACAATTATTCATTTTTACGTTATGGGGTAAATAATTTTTATATGAAATATATTCTACTCCTCTTAACTCTTGTAAGTGCAGTATTTTCTTTTAGTCAAGAAATGAAAAAAGCTACACTATTCAACTGTGAACCTATTCGTAATTCTATTCTTTGGATGGCAAAAACAGAAGTGAGTAATTTTCAATATCAAGAATTTTTATATTATCTGGAAAATAATAAGCCTAAAGAAGGTGTGGAAGATGTCTATCCAGACACAACTGTTTGGTTAGGTAAATTTGGCAATGCAAAATACGCAGAGTATTATTTTACACATCCTGCCTACAGAAATTATCCCGTAGTTGGAGTTTCCAAAAAGAAAGCGATGGCTTATTGCAGTTGGTTAACAAATCGACTAAATAGTTATTATCAAAAAGATGAAAAACATCCAATACTAGAAGTTTTGGTTCGACTTCCAACAGAACATGAATGGAAAATGGCTGCTAGAGCTGGAGATCCAAATGCAATTTTTGGCTGGACAGGCAATACGCCGAGGTCTTCTTTAAAAAAGTTTGAAGGGCAGATTAAAGGAAACTATGTAAGAGGTAAAGGAGATTTTATGGGTGTTGCGGGTAGCATTAATGATGGTGCTGACGTCACAGCTCCCGTTCAGTCGTATTGGCCTAATAATTTCGGACTTTTCAATATGAGTGGAAATGTGTCTGAATTACTTTTAGATAAAACATATGCTATCGGTGGAAACTGGAGATCATATTTGCCTTCTTTAGAAATTGAAGCTTCTACTGAATTTCTAGAAAAAGAATTGGTTTCGTCATCAGTTGGTTTTAGGTATGTAATAGAGGTTGTTCGCTTCAAAGAATTGAATAAAACTAAGGAAGAGTTATCTTCTAAAATGATTGAAAAGTTACTTGTAAACTTGAATGATTCTATCCTTGTTTCAAAAATTGAGGTAAACAATCAGCTCTACAGTTTTTTCACAAAAGAAAATAATTCAAGAAAGCCAAGAGATGAAAACTGGGAACTTTTCTCTGATTATAGCCAACATTTAGTAAACGATTACAGTTCTCTCAGTTATTTTTCTAATTATCCAGTGGTGAATATAACGTACGATGATGCAGTAGATTTTTGTCAATGGCTTACAGCGAAATACAACAAGTTCAATAAAAAGAAATATACTTCTCTTATTATTCAGCTTCCAACAAAACAACAATGGGAAAATGCAGCAAGAGGAACTTTAAAAAGTGCGACTTATCCTTGGGGCGGACCGTATATTCGAAATTCAAAAGGTCATTTCCTAGCAAACTTTCATCCAGTAGAGGAGCGGTTCGAATACTTCTTGAATACAACTCAATCGCTAATTGAGAATCGTAAAGGAGTTTATTTTGACCAAAAAGCAATAGATGGTTTTGAATTTACATGCCCATCAAACACCTTTTTTCCAAATGATATCGGTGTATATAATATGGCAGGTAATGTAAATGAGATGGTACAAGGAAAAATATGTAAAGGTGGTTCTTGGTTAAGTTATTCACAAAAATTACTCATCACAGAACAAGAAGAATATACTGGCGCATCTCCATTTACAGGGTTTAGGTTTATAGCAATAAAACGGTAACATATGTTTTGTCATTTTATTCTATTCCATACCTTTGTAAGATGCAAGAAAATCTCTATTTAGATGAAGTTTTTTCCAACTTAGATTCTCCACAAGCTATTTTAGAATTGTGGGATTTAGCCGTTGAAGAGTATAATAATACTCCAGACAAAGACGCAAGTTTAAATTGGATTGTAGCCTTTGACGAGTTGTATAAATGGAATATGGCATCGGAGAAAGCGAATGTGAAAATGTATTATAGTCAGCTCGATCCCAAAAATGCCTACATAACACTTAAGTTTCTTGAAATTTTAGAGTTTTTTGAACTCATTCCTCATTATTACAAAGGAATAAACAATACAGAAAATGCCATTTTTGAAGAAATTGATACTTGGATAGATCAAAATGATTTAATTATTGACAGTGTTTTCTTAAATATTGTGATGGCTCAAAAAGAATGGTTTTATAAAATAATTAACCGAAAATAATTGGACTTATTTTCTTTTTGGTTTAATTTTTTCTGAGCAATGCTGTTTATGTTCGATAATTTGTTGTGTATTTATAGCAGACCTTAACAGATAGTCGCGATGACTCTCTTTCATATTATTTAATGCTTAAACATTTTTATAGCCGATTCAACTTATTACCTTTGTAAAAGCATAATAAATAGAATGAAATACTACAATAATATATTAGAAACCATCGGGAATACACCTTTGGTAAAGATGCACAAGGTAATTGAAGATATCAAAGCTACGGTGCTTGCAAAAGTTGAAACAACCAATCCAGGAAACTCTATCAAAGATAGAATGGCGTTGAAAATGGTTGAAGATGCGGAAGCTGACGGAAGAATTAAGCCAGGAGGAACCATAATTGAAGGAACTTCAGGAAATACCGGTATGGGATTAGCCCTTGCAGCTATTATTAAAGGATATAAATTAGTTTGCGTTCTTTCAGATAAGCAAAGTAAAGAGAAAATGGATATTTTGCGTGCCGTTGGAGCAGAAGTAGTTGTTTGCCCAACAGATGTTGAACCAGATGATCCACGTTCTTATTACTCTGTTTCAAAGCGTTTAGCAGAAGAAACACCTAATTCTTGGTATGTGAATCAATACGATAACCCGTCAAATGCAATTGCACATTATGAGCAAACTGGACCAGAGATTTGGGAACAGACAGAAGGAAAAATAACACATTTTATTGTTGGAGTAGGAACAGGAGGTACAATTTCTGGTACAGGTAAATACTTAAAAGAAAAAAATCCGAATATTAAAATTTGGGGAATAGATACATATGGTTCTGTTTTTAAAAAATACCACGAAACAGGAATTTTTGATGAAAACGAAATTTATCCGTATATCACTGAAGGAATCGGAGAAGATATTTTGCCTAAAAACGTAGATTTTTCTGTAATTGATCATTTTGAAAAGGTGACAGATAGAGATGCTGCTATTTGGACTAGAAAAGTATCTCGAGAAGAAGGTATTTTTATCGGAAATTCGGGTGGAGCTGCTGTTAAAGGCTTATTACAGTTAAAAGACCAATTAAAAGAAGACGATGTTGTTGTTGTTCTTTTCCACGATCATGGATCTAGATATGTGGGTAAAATGTATAATGATGATTGGATGAGAGAAAGAGGATTTCTCGAAGAAAAACATAAAACAGCTGGAGATTTAATTGCAGCTCATGCAGATAAACCACTTGTGCACTTGGGTAGCGAAGAATTAGTTTCGCATGCCGTTGCTAAAATGAGACAATACAAAATTTCTCAAATTCCAGTTACCAGAAATGGAGAGTTTGCAGGAATGGTAAACGATAAGGCGCTTTTTGAATTATTGGTGGATAACCCGAAAATGGGTGATAAAGCACTCAATAGCGTAATGAGTCCGCCTTTACCAATAGTGAAATTTAATACAAAGATAGAAGCTGTCTCACAACTTATAAATAAAGATGTGCCTGCCGTATTGGTTGAGCTCGAAAATGGTAAGCACCACATCATTACGCGTTACGATATTATAGCAGCAATTGCTTAATTGGATAATTTGGGAAAAGGATTAATTGTTAAGATTAATCCTTTTTTTTATACCAAAAACGATGAAAAAAAAAGTGTTTGTTGATCAGATGAATAGAAAAGTTGAGGTTAATTTCCCTCCTCAACGCATTGTTTCATTAGTTCCATCTCAAACAGAGTTTCTCTATACACTAGGTTTAGAAAGTGAAACAGTAGGTATAACTAAATTTTGCATTCATCCAGCTAAATGGTTTAAATCAAAGCAAAGGATTGGGGGTACAAAAGATGCCAATGTAGATAAAATTGCAGCGCTTAAGCCAGATTTAATCATTGGTAACAAAGAAGAAAATCAAAAAGAAAACATAGAAGCGCTAGAAAGAATAGCACCTGTTTGGATGAGTGATATTTACACTTTACCCGATGCTTTTGATATGTTGTCGAAACTCGGAGAAATTTGTGGAAAAGTAGATCAAGCAGAAGCATGTATTCATACCATTAAGGAAAACTTTAAAGCGTTTACACCTCATTTTTTTAACAAAACTTTTCTTTATTTAATTTGGGAAAATCCAACATTAGGAGTTGGAAAACAAACCTTCATTAATCATCTTTTAACGGATGTTTTTAAGATGAAAAATAGTTTAGGAGAGCAAACGCGTTATCCAGAAATAAACGAGGATATTTCTATTGAACCAGACTTTATTTTCTTAAGCTCAGAGCCATTTCCTTTTAAAGAAAAGCACATAGAAAAATATCAATTGCTTTATCCTAATGCTCGTATTCTACTTGTAGATGGAGAGTTTTTTTCATGGTATGGTTCTAGATTGTTAGGCGCGCCAAGCTACTTTATGCAGTTGCAAAACCAGTTTTAATCGTCTTTTAAAGTAGGAGCTTTAATAAAAGAAAGTATATAGTCGATAACCTTTAAAGTAACAAACTCTTCGGCTTTAAAGTCAATTTTACCTCGTATATCTACACTTAAATCTTTGTTGCCGTAAGCCTCAATTTCAAAGTTTTTTATTTCTTTTAGAAAATCTCTTGAATTTCTAATTTGAGGGATAGCACGTGCGATATCCGCTATCCAACTATTTCCATCTATGTTTAAAATGCTTTCAGGTCTTCCCCTTAAGTAAAATATAGGTGGTGAGGGCATAGTATATATTTTGGGTTGTGGAGCAGTACCTACATATACATCTTGTGCACTAAGTTGTTTGAAATAGTAATGCGTTCCGCCTAAGGTAATGGTGTCTTTTGTGATGGTTGCAATACTGCTATCTAACTCACTCACCTTTGCAATTTTATTTGAGATCGTTAAGGTGTCTTCAAACTTAAATACAGCATCAAAATAGGGTTGAATAGACATCTTACCTTCAATATTATCCAATCCTATACCATAAAAAAGAATATTTTGTTTTTTAATCTTAGGAAGATTAAGGTGAATTTCTTTTAAAACTGCGTCAAGATAGTAGTTTAACGTATCTGGTAGTCTGCCCATATTTAAAGCAAGGTGTTCTTTATTGCGACTACGCACAAAATAGTTGGGTAAACTATCTTTTTCTAATGCAGGATTGAGGGATGCTTTTCCATTTAAGTTAATTGTGTTTTTTTCTACAGATACTTGTAAGAGTAGGTTGTTTAAAAGTGAGCTTTGATTGCCTGAATAGTAAATATCTATCATACTATTCGATGTACCTAGTTTTTGCAAATTAAGCTTAGCGTAGGATTTATCTCGGTTAGACTTCAGTAAGTCTATTGCGTATTTTTCAAGAGCGTCTGTATTTATATCATCTTCGGAGAAAACACGAAGTAAACAGCCAATTTCTCCATTTACGCTTGTGAAAATATTTTTGTTTTTATTTAACTCAAGAAATTTTTCTTTACTAGAAACATGCACAAAAACGCCAAGAATATCTTTCTTTTCCCACTTTTCATAAAAAAAGAGTACATTTTTTTCTATATCTATACCAGAACTTTTATTGCTTGTGTTCTTGGTATCTATGTCAAATTTACTGATGGATTTTCTATTAAATTTGTTTTGGTAAAGAATGTCGCTTAAGAAAAGTTTTAAAACTGCCTTAGATTTAATCTTTACTACAAGTTCTGAATTGGTGGGAAGATAGTTTTCTAGCGTTTGATTATTGTCTATCTTAATAAAACGAATACAAAAGTACAAGAGCCATAAGCAGGCGAGTAGCAATAGTGTATTTAAAAGTTTTTTATATCTGGTAGTATGCATTTCAAAACGAAAGTAAATATTAAATTGCGTATACTCTATTTTTGTTTTTACTATTTTTTTATGTTTAATTTTACGACATGGGATTTTCAAAAGGAATTTTAAAGTTGTTTGGTTGGAAAATTGATCCGCACGCGCCAAAAGGAGTGGAGAAATGTGTGGTTTGTATGGGACCACATACATCAAATTGGGATTTTATTTTAGGGAGAATGGCCTTTAATTCTTACGGAGTAAAACCAAAATTTTTAATTAAAAAAGACCTCTTTTTCTTTCCTCTGGGGATTATTTTAAAAGCGCTCGGCGGAATTCCTGTAGATAGAAAAAAGAACAATAATTTAACACAGTTGGCAACAGATATTTTTGACCAATCTACTTCTATGTTTATGGTCTTTACACCAGAAGGTACACGCAGTTATAACGATAAGTGGAAAAAAGGGTTCTATTACATTGCGCAAAATGCAAAAGTGCCTATTTATTTGGGATACATAGACTATGAAAAGAAAATTGGTGGATTTTTAGAGCGTTTCGAACCAACTGGGAATGTGGATGCAGACATAAAGTATATAAAAAAACAGTTGAGTCAATTTAAAGGTAGAAATCCTGAAAACGGAATTAAGGCACCAAAAGTTTAAGACTGATTTTTGTAATAAGCTTTTATTTCTTGGGGTGACATACACAGTATTTCTTCGCACTCATTTTTACAGTCTTGCTCAATCTTTGCAATAATTTCTGAAAATGTTTTGTATTTAACTGAATGTCTCACTTCTGTATTGTTTTTGTGTTTTAGAAGAAGGTCATACTTTCTTCTCACATCAGACTTTCTTAAAAGTAACAAAGCTTCTATTTGTTCAGAATATTCTACTCGCGCATCGTTTTGAGTTTTTCTAAGGTTAGGGTGTTCGACGAATAATAGGTGTTCAAGTTTTGTTAAAAGTTCACTTTCAGTTGTAGTATAATCGACTCCTAAAATAGAGTAATAGTTTTTCATTCTAGTTTAAATCTTCTTGCAAACACTGCGTAGCAATTTTAGCTGAGTTCAGCGCTAATGGAATTCCACCTCCAGGATGTACGGTTACACCTACAAAATACAATCCGTTTATTTTCTTAGAGAAATTGGCATGTCTGTAAAACGCAGCGTATTTGTTATTAGAAGCATTCCCGTAAATTGAACCTTGCTTTCCGCTATATTTTCGCTCAATAATCTCAGGATTCATAACATCTTCTGTTTCAATTAAAGCTTCAATATCTGTATTAAGGTGTTTAGATAGTTTCTTTAGAAGTATCTCTCTTGCTTTAGCGGTGGTTGTTTCCCAATCTGTGTTTTTATCTACGCTAGAGTTAATCATAACAAACCAATTTTCGCAGCCATCTGGTGCGTCGGTTTTAACTTCTTTACTCGTAATGTTTACATAAATAGTCGGATCGTGATAAAGCTCATGCTTCTCAAAAATACTATCAAACTCTTCTTCGTAGTTTTCGCTAAAAAAGATATTATGAACGCCCAATTGAGAAAATGATTTTTTTATACCAAAATAGAATACAATTGCACTCGAAGATTTTTCTTGCTCTAAAACTTTCGTAGGTTGTTCAGCCTTAGGCATTAGCTTTTCATAAGTAAAGGCTACGTCCATATTACTGTAAACAACGTCGGCATTATAATTTCCCTTACTGGTTATTACTCCTGTAACAGCATTGTTTTTAACAACAATCTCTTCTACTTTTTCACCTAATTTAAACGCAACGCCCTGTTCTTCGGCAAGTGCTTTTAAAGACTCTGGAATTTGCACCATGCCATTTTTTGGTAAAAACGCACCTTCATTTAATTCTAGGTGTGCAATCATGTTCAACATTGCCGGAGCTTCGTAAGGATTACTCCCGTTGTATGTTGCAAATCGATCAAAGAACTGAACCGTTTTTTTGTTTTTAAAAAAGCGTTCATTTTCTTCGTGCATTGTTTTTCCTAGCTTGTAACTTGGTAAATGCGCTAGGGCACTAAACAAACTTTTCTTAAGAAGATGTTTCCATCTGTGTAAAGAACTTTCTATAAATAATGGAGCAATTAAGTTGTAGTTTTTTTTTGATTTATCTAGGTATTTGCCCAAAACCTTTTTGTCCTCATTTAGTTCTTTTGCTAGTACATTTAGTTGCGCTTCTCTTTCTGCAGGTACTGTGAATTGCTGACCATCAGGGTAGAAGTAGGTGAAAGAATGTTCTAATTTTTTATACTCGAAACTTGAAAAGTCTTTTCCGCATAAATCGTAAAGATCCTTCACGTAATTTGGTCCAGTAAATACACTAGGCCCCATATCAAAACGATAGCCATTGCGCCTTTCGCTATTAATTTTCCCTCCTACAAAAGGGTTGGAATCAAAAACGGTAACCGAATACCCTAATTTTGCCAACCGTATAGAAGATCCTAATCCTGCTACTCCAGCTCCAATAACTATCGCTTTTTTCATGGTAAATTATCCTTTGTAAAAAGGAAGCTTAACAACTTCAGCTTTTAATTGTTTGTTTCTTACTGAAATATAAATTTCTGAACCCGGAGCAGAAAGGTCTTTTGTTACATATCCCAAACCAATCCCTTCGTTTAAAGACGGAGCCATTGTTCCAGAAGTAACTCTTCCTATGTTTTCACCAGACGTATTCACAATTTCATAATCATGTCTTGGTATTCCGCGGTCTACCATTTTAAAACCAACTAATTTTTTTGTGATTCCTTCTTCTTTCTGTTTTAAAAGCGCATCGGCATTAATAAAGTCTTTAGAAAACTTAGTAATCCAACCTAAACCAGCTTCGAGTGGAGATGTTGTATCATCTATATCATTTCCGTATAAACAATACCCCATTTCTAAACGCAAAGTATCTCTTGCTGCAAGGCCTATTGGTTTAATTCCCCAATCTTTACCTGCTTCAAACACCTTGTTCCAAACTTGTTCTACTTGGTCGTTTTTACAGTAAATTTCAAAGCCTCCAGAGCCTGTATATCCAGTTGCAGAAATAATTACATTATCTACTCCAGCAAACGGACCAACATTAAAGGTGTAGAACTTAATGTCAGATAAATTTACATCTGTTAAAGATTGCATTGCTTCGGCAGCTTTAGGTCCTTGAATCGCAAGAAGAGAATACTCGTCAGAAATATTCTTCATATCTGCATGCATTGAATTATGTGATGAGATCCAATTCCAATCTTTTTCTATGTTTGAAGCATTAACAACTAATAGGTATTGTTCTTCCTTCATTTTGTAAATAATCAAGTCATCTACAATCCCGCCTTTATCATTCGGCATACAGCTATACTGGGCTTGATTAACAACTAGCTTACTTGCGTCGTTTGAAGAGATTTTTTGAATTAAATCTAGGGCATTCGGACCAGAGATAAGAAATTCTCCCATGTGCGAAACATCAAAAACACCTACACCGGTTCTTACCTTTTCGTGCTCAACTTTTACTCCTTCATATTGCACAGGCATATTATAACCTGCAAAAGGAACCATCTTGGCTCCCAACTGCTCGTGTACTTTTGTTAACGCTGTATTTTTCATCCTTGTTTTTTTATCGTTTCAAAAATAGTAAACTTTAAAAGAGTGCAATCAGAAAAAAGTCTTTCTAATTACAAGTTATTTGTAAATGCTTACTTTTACATTTGCGCCCAGAAATTCAAGCTATGCAATTACCGAGTACAAGCACGCCAAGATGGATAATTATTTTAACAGATTTGTTAATTTCTTTCCTGTCACTCGTTTTGGCCTTTTTGATTCGATTTGATGTTTATACAAGTGAGGATAAGCTCTATAAAGAGTTAAATATCATCTTGTATTCAATTCCAGTATTTTTTATTGTAAAAGGAACGGTGTTTTACTTATTTCAAATTCATAAGGGTTTGGTAAGGCATACCTCAAGTTATGATGTAAGAAGAATAACGGTTGCTGGTGCAGTTTGTACCTTTTTGTTCTTCGCCTTAGGCTTGGTCCGCTATTTTTTTATTGATGACTACTTTCTTTTTCCAACTTCGGTTTTAATTACAGAATTTCTTATCGGAACTTTCTTGATGATTGGTGCTCGTTTTATTGTAAAGCTCTATTATTTAGAAAGTATAAAAAGAAGTGAAACGAAAAAGAGAGTATTAATATATGGTGCTGGTGTATCGGGTTTAATCACAAAGAGAACAATTGAAAAAGATGTAAGAATTGGATATGATATAGTTGGGTTTATTGACGATAATAAAAAATTAAAGGGAAACAGGCTCGAAGGAACAACAATTATGCATAGCTCAAAACTTGAGTATTTAATTGATTCAGAAGGAGTGAATGAAGTGATTATTGCAATTCAATCTGCTAAAAAAGAAAACAAGAAAAAAATAATTGAAACCTGTTTAGAAAAAGGAGTGAATGTGGTTTCTGTTCCAAGTCATAAAAGCTGGATAAATGGAGAATTCTCGGCTAAGCAAATTCAAAAGGTAAGGATAGAGGATTTACTAGGTAGAAAAGAAATTCAACTCGACGAGGATAAGATTAGTGCCGAATTAAAAGGAAAAGTGATCCTAATTACTGGTGCAGCAGGTTCAATAGGTAGTGGAATGGTTAG
Organism: Lishizhenia sp.; assembly: GCA_965656535.1. Lineage (GTDB taxonomy): Bacteria > Bacteroidota > Bacteroidia > Flavobacteriales_D > Crocinitomicaceae > Lishizhenia. The sequence goes on along the minus strand of CBFHKX010000003.1, from coordinate 375,616 downwards.
AATTTTAGCCAAGTATCAACCTGCAAAATTGGTTTTATTAGATCAAGCAGAATCTCCGTTGTATGATTTGCAAAATGAATTGAAACAGAATTTTGATTTCTTTGATTTTGATGTAATAATAGGTGATATTAGAAATACGCAACGCATACACAATGTTTTTGAAACCTATCAACCTGATGTTGTGTTTCATGCAGCAGCCTACAAGCATGTTCCGTTAATGGAAGATAACCCTTCTGAAGCTATTTTAACAAATATAAACGGTACAAAAAACTTAGTAGACGCTGCCTGTGCTACAAAGGTGGAGAAGTTTGTGATGATTTCTACGGATAAAGCTGTAAATCCAACAAATGTGATGGGTGCTTCTAAACGCATTGCAGAAATTTATGCACAAATTAAAAATGAGAAGTCAAATACGCAATTTATTACCACTCGTTTTGGTAATGTTTTAGGTTCAAATGGTTCTGTTATTCCTCTTTTTAGAAGACAGATAGAGCAGGGTGGTCCAATCACTGTTACAGATGAAAGAATTACACGTTTTTTTATGACTATACCCGAAGCATGTCAGTTAGTTTTAGAAGCTGGAAGTATGGGGCAAGGTGGAGAAATTTTTGTTTTCGATATGGGTGAGTCGGTCAAAATTATCGATTTAGCAAAGAAAATGATCAAACTTTCTGGTTTAGAATTAGGTAAAGATATTGAGATCAAAATATCTGGTTTAAGACCAGGCGAAAAGCTATACGAGGAACTTTTGGCAAATGAAGAAAATACAATAGAAACGCATCATCCACAAATTTTAAAAGCACTTGTGCGCGCAGAAAAGGAAGAAAAATTAGGTGAAATTAATGCACTTATTTCTCTTTTTGAGAATCAAAATAATTTCGACATCGTAAGAAAGATGAAAGAGTTAGTGCCAGAGTTTAAAAGTAATAATTCGGAATTTCAAACACTCGATAAATAAAATGGATAACGCTAAAATTCAAGTTCGATTTTCAGATTGTGACATGATGGGCCATGTTAATAATGCGGTTTACTTAAGCTACTTTGAGTCGGCCCGTATCTATTATTTAAACCAACTTTTGGGCAAAGACTGGAATTGGAAGAAAAATGGGATTATTTTATTAAAAAATATAATCGAGTATAAAAAGCCTGTTTTTCTAGAAGATAAAGTTGAGATCCAAGTAAGGACAAAACACATTGGCAATAAAAGTTTCTCTTTGTCCTACACGTTATTTGCAAACAAGAAAGAAAAAACAACAGGAGAGTCTGTATTGGTTTGTTTTGATTTTGATAAAAACCAAACTACCGAAATCCCTGTTTTACTGCAAAAAGCTCTAGAAAAATTAAAATAAGATGAAATCAACTCTACTCATAAGTTTACTATTTATTGTATTCAGCTCTTTTGCTCAAGAAGAAATCCCAACATTTAAAAAAGAGCCCTGTTGGAAAAAGTCTGCTGATAGAGCCGGACAACGCTATGCGCAATGGGAGTGTGGTTTGTCTGATACAGTTGTGGATTGCGGTGAAAAACTTGAAATGGATCCGGGTACAAACACCGTTTTTTCTAGAGGGACTGCTTCTCCTTATACTGGTTATTGCGAAACCTGTCATATGAATGGATTAAAGCAAAGAACAGTTTATTTTGTAAATGGAAAACAACAAGGAACAGATACTACGTATTACCAAAGTGGTTGTCCGCAAGTAGTTACCTCATATGTAGCAGGTTTAGAAAATGGGGTGTGGACGTATTACAATGATAGTTCTGCTTTAGAAGCTTGGCAAATAGCTTATTTAGACGGACAAAAACACGGTAAGTCTATTTACTGGAAACAATTTATTACCGGTAAAGATGCAGCAGGTAATGCGCTTTACGCCAGAGATACGGCCAAGATTGAAAATTATAATAATGGTTTACTTCATGGTGTAAAGTCTGATTATTGGAAAGATTCAAAACTAAGAAAAGAAGTATACTATAAAAATGGATTACTTGAGGGTTCTTTTAAAACATACAATAACGAAGGAACCTTGACGCAAGATTTAAATTACAAAGAAGGACAGAAAGACGGCGAGTTTAAGTATTATTTTGATAATGGCGTTTTGCTAAAAACTGAAGTATGGGATGAAGGTGAAAAAGACGGAAACTTCATTACTTATTATACTCAAGGGTTTGTTCAACTTTCAGAGAACTACAAAAACGATAAAAAAGAAGGTTGGTTTGAAGAACGTTTTCCAGATAATAAGATTAAGCGACAAGCACTTTACAAAAAAGATATTTTAGTTGAAGAGCACGTTTATGATAAATATGGAAATGAAATCAGGACTTTAGGAGGCGAAGCTACAGTAGGTAAAGAAGATGATGCTATTCCAACTGATAGCAAGGCAGCTAAAAAAGCTAAGAAAGCCGAGAAGAAAAGACTAAAAGAAGAGAGAAAAAGGTTAAAAAAAGAAGCGAAGAGCAAAAAGATATAAGTAAATTGAAAAACCATTTAAAATTCAATTAGCGGTTATATGATATTTAGCATGAGTAGTGTTCAATTTTCAGTGTATACCTTATGAAATATTAGAGAGATGCTATCTCTTGAGTCAAGAATTTTAGTTTTTGTTTTTAACATTAATCAATACTATGCCTTTTTGGGAATGTACTATTTTACAGACAGTCCTGGTTTATTTAATAGAAAACAGAGTATTCATGGAGTCTTGTCTAGCTTGTTAATTAATTTTTCTTTAGAATAAATATAATTAAGTATTTAGCGCAGCTTCTGCTTTTTTCTTAATTAGAGTTTTATTAAATTCGCACAACATTTTTAGAACTTTAAAGCATAATAAAACATGGCATTTGACATAGACATGATTAAGGCTGTTTACGAACGTTATCCAGAACGTATTGCAGCTGCAAGAAAAATCGTAAACAAACCGTTAACGTTAGCAGAGAAAATTCTTTACACTCACTTATGGGAGGGAGAAGCTACACAAGCACATACAAGAGGGAAATCTTATGTAGATTTTGCTCCAGATAGAGTAGCCATGCAAGATGCAACGGCTCAAATGGCATTGTTACAGTTTATGCAAGCGGGTAAAGATAAAGTTGCTGTTCCTTCAACGGCGCATGCAGATCACTTAATTCAAGCTAAACTAGGTGCTTCAAAAGATTTACAAGATGGAATCAATAAGAACAACGAAGTCTTTAATTTCTTAAGTTCTGTTTGTGATAAATATGGTATTGGATTTTGGAAACCTGGAGCAGGTATTATTCACCAAGTAGTTTTAGAAAACTATGCTTTTCCAGGTGGAATGATGATAGGAACTGACTCACATACAGTAAATGCCGGAGGATTAGGAATGGTCGCTGTTGGTGTTGGTGGAGCTGATGCTGTTGATGTAATGGCAGGTATGGCTTGGGAGTTGAAATTTCCAAAACTTATAGGTGTTAAGCTTACTGGTAAATTAAACGGTTGGGCTGCGCCAAAAGATGTTATTCTTAAAGTTGCAGATATTTTAACTGTTAAAGGTGGTACCGGTGCAATTGTAGAGTATTTCGGAGAAGGTGCTCAGTCTATGTCTTGTACTGGAAAAGGTACAATTTGTAACATGGGAGCAGAAATTGGAGCTACAACTTCTACTTTTGGTTATGACGAATCTATGCGTAGATATTTAAAAGCTACAGATAGAGCAGACATTGTAGAATTGGCAGATCAGGTAGCCGAGCACTTAACGGGAGACCAAGAGGTTTACGATAACCCAGAACAATATTTTGATCAAGTAATAGAAATTAACCTTTCTGAGTTAATGCCTCAGTTAAACGGACCTTTTTCTCCAGATTTAGGTACGGAAGTAGGACAAATGACGGCAAAAGCTACAGAAAACGGCTGGCCCTTAGATGTTGAATGGGGATTAATTGGTTCATGTACAAACTCTTCCTATGAAGATTTAGCACGTGCTGCTTCTATTGCAAAACAAGCCGTAGATAAAGGGTTGGAAACAAAAGCGCAATTTGGTATTAATCCAGGTTCAGAAATGGTACGTTTTACTGCTGAAAGAGACGGATTAATTGATATTTTTGAAGATTTAGACGCTACAATTTTTACAAATGCTTGCGGACCATGTATCGGTCAATGGGCACGTTATTCTGATCCTAAGAATGCGCCTAAAAACTCTATTGTTCACTCGTTTAATAGAAACTTCGCAAAAAGAGCAGACGGAAACCCGAATACACATGCCTTTGTTGCTTCGCCAGAAATAGTTGCAGCAATCGCGATCTCAGGTAGGTTAGATTTTAACCCTATGACAGATACATTAATGAATAAAAACGGTGAGTCTGTAATGTTAGAAGCTCCAACTGGAGACGAGTTGCCGAAAAAAGGTTTTGATGTAGAAGATAACGGTTATCAAGCACCGGCCGAAGATGGTTCAGCTGTACAGGTGGTTGTAGACCCTAAATCTGATCGTTTACAGTTACTTACACCTTTCGCTCCATGGAATGGAGAAAATATTAATGGAGCAAAACTTTTAATTAAGGCGTTTGGTAAATGTACTACAGATCATATTTCGATGGCTGGTCCATGGTTAAGATACAGAGGTCACCTAGATAATATTTCTAACAATTGTTTAATCGGTGCTGTTAACGCATTTGGTGGTAAAACAAACGAAGTCGTAAATCAATTAACTGGAGAGGTTTCTGCTGTTCCAGACGCTGCTAGAGCATACAAAGCAGCTGGTGTACCTTCAATTGTTGTTGGAGATCATAACTACGGAGAAGGTTCTTCAAGAGAGCACGCTGCAATGGAGCCAAGACATTTAGGAGTTATTGCCGTTATTGTTAAGTCCTTTGCACGTATCCACGAAACAAACCTTAAAAAGCAAGGTATGTTAGGTCTTACTTTTACGAATGAGGCAGATTACGATTTAATCAAAGAAGACGATACATTTAACTTTATTGATCTCGCTGATTTTGCTCCTGAAAAGCAATTGACATTAGAGGTTGCTCATAAAGATGGTTCTAAGGATATGATTAAATTAAATCACACTTACAACGCGCAGCAAATTGAGTGGTTCCAAAAAGGTTCTGCTTTAAATAAAATTAAGGAAGATGCTTTAAAGAATTAAAAGCAATTCATCTGTTTTTTTAAGCCGTTCATACTTATGTGATCGGCTTTTGTCTTTTTTTTTAACTCCGTTAAAAAAAAAGATATGAAAAAGACAATTCAATTATTTGTATTGGTTAGTGCAATTGTTTTATCAACAAATTCAGCACAAGCTCAAGTACTAAGAGAAGGCAACGTGGTTGTTGACGCCTTTTATGGTTTTCCCAATTTGTATACAGCAATTTTTAAGAATGCTTATGCAGCATCCGGGTCAGAACAAGATTTGAAAATTTCAGGTATCGGTCCTCTCGGAATTAGAGGAGAGTATATGGTTGCTGATAATTTTGGGATTGGTGCAGATATTAACTTTAATAATACCACAATTGAATACACAGAAAATTCAGTGAATTCGAATAATCAGCCTGTTGTTTATAACTATGATTTACGGACTCAAAAATTGAATTTACTTCTAACTTTCAATTATCATTTTGTTAAGAATTCTGATAACTTCGATGCCTATCTTTCGGGAGGAGCAGGTTATGGGAATAGAACGTTTACATTTGATACAAATGATCCAGGTTTTACATCGGAAGATACAGAATCTCTTTTGCCAGTTGCATTAAGACTTGCTATTGGTACAAGATACTTCTTTAATGAGCATGTTGGCTTAAATGCAGCCATTGGTTTAGGTGGTCCATTACTAAGTTTTGGATTCTCAGCTAAATTTTAGAGCTAAAAGTCAAATCACGCGGTAATAAAGGAATAGTTTTCTAAATTTTATTTGTGATTTTTCACTATTCTACAAACAAATAATTACTTTTATGGCGCAATAATAATTAGACGATGAATTTACACGAATATCAAGGGAAATCAATATTAAAAAGCTTTGGAGTTGCAATTCAAGAAGGAGTTGTAGTGGATAAAGTAGAAGATGCTGTAGCAAAAGCAAAGGAACTAAATGCTTCAACAGGTACAGAATGGTTTGTAGTGAAAGCGCAAATCCACGCCGGAGGTAGAGGTAAAGGTACAGTAGAAGAAACAGGATCGCATGGTGTTGTTTTAGCAAAAGGTATTGATAAAGTTGAAGATACAGTTAAAGGTATTTTAGGTGGACACTTAGAAACAGCGCAAACAAACGGTGTTGGAAAACGTGTAAATAAAGTATTAATTGCCGAGGATGTTTATTATCCAGGTGCTTCAGAACCTTCAGAGTTCTACATGTCTGTGCTTATGGATAGAGATAATGGTAGAAATATCATCATGTATTCTACAGAAGGTGGTATGGATATCGAAACGGTTGCAGAAGAAACTCCACACTTAATATTTAAAGAAGAAATAGATCCTAAAGTTGGTTTACAAGGTTTTCAAATGCGTAAAATTGCATTCAATCTTGGACTATCAGGTATGGCTATGAAGCAAATGACAAAATTCGTTTCTGCACTTTATGCTGCTTACGAAGGTTGTGATGCTTCAATGTTTGAAATTAACCCAGTATTAAAAACATCTGATGATAAAATTATTGCCGTAGACGCAAAAGTTACTTTAGATGATAATGCACTGTTCCGTCACAAAGCATATGCAGAAATGCGAGATAAGACAGAGGAAGATCCTACGGAAGTAGAAGCAGATGAAGCAGGATTAAACTTTGTTAAGTTAGATGGTAACGTAGGTTGTATGGTTAACGGTGCAGGACTTGCAATGGCTACTATGGATATCATTAAGATGTCTGGCGGTAATCCAGCAAACTTCTTAGACGTTGGTGGTACTGCTGATGCAGAACGTGTTGAGAAAGCATTTAAAATTATCTTAAAAGATGAGAACGTTAAGGCAATCTTAATTAACATTTTTGGAGGAATTGTAAGATGTGACAGAGTTGCACAAGGTGTTGTTGACGCATACAAGAACATGGGTTCTTTCCCAGTTCCTTTAATTGTTCGTTTACAAGGTACAAATGCAATCGAAGCAAAAGAATTAATTGATAACTCTGGTTTAGATGTTATCTCTGTAGTTTTATTGCAAGAAGCAGCTGATAAAGTAAGAGAAGTCTTAGCGTAAGCTAAATTCTAATATATTAAAAAAGGAATCCACATTGGATTCCTTTTTTTTTGTTCTATACTTTTCTTGTTTATTTAGGTCGCATTAATTTTTTATGGTGTTTGTTCGTCGTAAATATCAGTGTAAGAATTTCCCTCTAACTCAAAGAATTTTCCATTAATGAATCGGTAATGTCGATCTAAGTTTTGTAGTTTCACCAAGTCCTTAGCGTCTAGAGTAAAATCTGCATTTTTATGATTCGCTATTATGTGTTTTTCATTTAATGATTTTGGTATTGCAGCTATGTTGCTATTTACATGCCAGCCAGTTAATATGTTAGCTGGGTGTACATCGTATTTTTTAGCCAATTCTTTTATGGTATCATCTTCAAACAAACTAGGTTCGTTTTCTTGCTTCATATTTTCAGATCTATCTGCAGATCCAAGAGGAGAATAACCTGTAAGTAATATATCAGAAGTTTCACAATAGCTTCTCATTTCTGGTTGTTGCAAATAGACGTGCATCTCGATTTGGTTAACCTCTGGTGTGTAATCTGTTTTTGAAATTAAATCTTTCAACTTTTTTACGCTAAAATTAGAAACGCCAATGTGCTTAACCAGTCCTTTCTTCTGTAAATCAACCATGGCATTCCATGTATCAATCAGCGGAGCTTCTTCTAAACTTAAATAACCCTCTGCCGTTTGCGGAAAACCTTCTTCTGGCTTAAACGCAACCGGCCAGTGCATGAGGTATAAGTCTAAATAGTCTAGCTTTAAATCCGCAAGTGTTTGACGTAGCGCTGGTTCAACATCTTTTGGTAAATGGGCGTTATTCCATAATTTAGAAGTAATGTGCACTTTTTGTCTATCATGGTTTTTAAAATGTTGCTCAAAAACTTCACCAATTTCTGCTTCATTTCCATATGTTGCAGCACAATCTATATGTTCGTAACCGTTATCTAATGCAATTTTTACTGACTTAGCAGCTTCTCCGTTTTGCGATTTCCAAGTTCCCAATCCAATTATTGGTAATTTTTCTCCGTTTTTATAGTGTAAATATCTCATGCTTCGTTTTCTTTATTAACCAATGTCTAAAACAATTGTTTACTTGGATACTCCTTCTGTCTTTTTTAAGTAAAAATTAGATTAAGGTAATGTTTTTTTGAGTTACAATTGTTGTTAATGGTATACTTAGGTAAATGATTTGGTTAATTTTTATGAAAACTCTTTATCTTTGGAATATTAAGAGCACAATGAAGTATACCATTTTAATTTTAGTGTTAATCAGTTTGTTTTCTTGTAATCATAATACAATAGAACGTTTTAATCCTTTGGGCGAAATACCTTTGCCGGATTCTACTTTGTTTACTGCTCAAAACATTGAGCTAGGAAGGAAAATGTTTTTTGACACGCGTTTATCATTAGATAATAAGGTAAGTTGTGCTACTTGTCATAAGCCAGAGTATGCCTTTGCAGATAAAGCACCTATTACGCTCGGAGTAAGGGCAAGACAAGGAAGTCGGAATGCTCCATCATTAATGAATGTAGGATATTTGCCACATATGATGGCAGAAGGAATGGTTAAGTCGTTAGAAATGCAAATGCTTGATCCTTTACAAGATGAAACAGAGATGAGTATGGATTTAAATCAATTGGTAAATAAACTGAAAACAGATTCTTTTTATGTGCAACAAGCGAAAGAGATTTACGGAAGAGAACTTGATATGTTTGTTGTTACTAGGGCAATTTCTGCTTATCAAAGAACTTTAATTTCTAATCATTCTGCATTTGACCAATATTATTATCACAAAGATGATAAGGCAATTAGTAGTTCTGCAAAAAGGGGGTGGAAATTATTTTCTGAAGAATTGTACTGTACAGAATGTCATACTCCTCCTATGTTCACCAACTTTGATTTAGCCAATAATGGCTTGTATGCTTCGTTTCAATATACAGATAAGGGAAAATTCAGAGCTACTTTGGATACGAATGATATGGCTAAATTTAAAATACCAAGCTTAAGAAATGTTACACTCACAGCTCCCTACATGCACAACGGTCAATTTTTCACACTAAAACAAGTGTTAGAGAATTATAAACAGGGTGGAGCTGGTCATTTCAATCAATCGCCCATTATACAACCATTTACCCTTACTCAAAACCAAGAAGATGATTTAATTCATTTTTTTGAAACGCTAGGAGATACAGTTAGCTGTAAAACCAATCAACTTCAGTAAAATCTAGCATATTATTTATCGGTTGCTAACAAGATTAAAGCGCCGTGGTATCTATTGTATTTCCACAATTAAAATGATTTTCAGGACAACTTTTATAACCGTGCAAACCACAAGGTTTACATGCTAAAGACTGGCTAATAATTTTACTGTTATCGGCTAGCGGACCAAATCCAAATTCTGGAACAGTGGAACAGAAAAAAGCAGTAGTTGGTGTATTCATTGCGCTAGAGATGTGCAATGGTCCAGAATCATTAACATAACTCCGCTCTGATTTACTTATTAACGCAGCACTTTCTAGAAGTGATAATTTTCCTGCTAACGTAACGGCGTTCGGTAGTTTTTCTTGAATAGATTTACAAAGACTAGCGTCTGCCGGACCACCCAGTAAATAAATTGTTTTGCTCGTGTACTTTTTACCAAGCGCTATCCACTTCTCTTTTGGGAGCTGCTTTGTGAACCAAACGGAAGCAGGAGAAAAACAGATAAATGGAATTTTGGTGAATTGCTCAATTTTTTCAAAATCTTTTTGAGAAGGAAAAAGTTCAGGTCGTACTTTCGTTTTTACTCCATGTAGTTCAATCAATGTCAAATTACGTTCTACTTCGTGTTGTCCATTTCTAATTTTATGATTGTACTTAAGCGTGTATAGAAAAGAGAGCGGATTTTTATTAAATCCAATTTTTTTATCGGCTTTAGCAAAGAGTGTAATTAATCCCGAACTTGCAAAACGGTGTAAATTGATAACCTCTGTATAGCGTTGTTTTCTAATTTGTTTAATTATACCAAATAATGCTTTGTATTTTCCTTCTTTTTTATTCCAAATGAATACAGAATTAATTTTAGGATTATTCTCCAATAGCGATTCATTCCCTTTTCTTACTATAAAGTCTATGATACATTCAGGGTAAATTCTTTTTAATTCTGAAACGACTGGAGTAGCCAAAATTACATCACCTAAGAATGCAGTCTGAATAATTAAGAATCGTTTCATATGAGCCAAAAATAAGTCTTTAATTAAAAACAATAGATTTTTATGCTTAAAACTGGAACATTTTTTGACACTTTACATATAATGAATAGTATGCAGTACATTTTAATATCATTATTTGCTTTTATTTGGACTTTCACCTTGTCTCAAAACGTTCCTGAAGGTGTTTATCAAGGTTTTATTAAAAATGAAGTGAATTCCAAACCTAATTTACTTTATATACAATTCAAAAAAGGAGAGAATTATACCAGGATCGAAACAATGAATGAAAACGTTTACAGTGTAAAACGCTTCAATTTAGAAATAAATGAAGATGAGTTTGTGCTAATAGAGATGGGATCAAAATCTTCATCTAATACCAGAAATACTCCGCGTTGTAAGTTGCGAATGGAGTTGTCTTTTGATTCAGAGAAAGGTTATTTAAAAGGAACATACAAGAGTGTAGATTGTAGAAAAGAAATAGGCGAAATTGTACTTTATCCTTCCACTTCTACTTTTACTTTTGACACGTCAGAGCCATTAACAAAATCTTGGTTTTCTGTTTTTTTGGAAGACTATGCTGCAGGTTATCCTGCACCGCACATAAGACAAGAAGAGATGGAAAATTTTGTATTCAAACCCATTTATTTTGATCACGATAAAGCAGAAATAAGAAAAGAGTATGAGTTGTATTTAAAAGAAATGGTAAGGGTGGTGAATGGTCATCACGATATTCGTATATCGGTAACAGGACATACAGATGCTGTTGGAACAGACGCGTACAACATTGGTTTATCGAAAAGAAGAGCACAAAGCATTAAAGATTATTTTGTAGCCTTAGGATTAGCACCAGATAAATTAGAGGTTGACTTTAAAGGAGAAAAAAAACCAGTAGCGGATAATCTAACAAAAGAAGGTAAGCAAAAAAATAGAAGAGTTGATTTTGCATTTATTTAATACCGTTTAAAAGCTTCCATAATTCAACCGTTTCTTTGGCTTCTTTCACATCATGTACGCGTAAAATAGAGCTTCCGCGTTCAAGTGCTATCATGTTTAAAGCAGTTGTTCCGTTTAAAGCTTCTTCACTTTTGATATTTAGGCTTTTATAAACCATTGATTTTCTAGAGATACCTGTTAGTATGGGTAAGCCAAGAACTGAAAATTGGTCTTGCTGCTCTAACAGTTCGAAATTTTGGTCTGTTGTTTTTGCAAATCCATATCCAATATCTAGTACAATTGAATTGAAATTAAGAGCGTTGAGTTTCTGAATTTTCTGTTTAAAATACAATTTTATATCTTCAAAAAGATCGGCGTACTGGCTTAAGTTTTGCATTGTTTTAGGAGTTCCTTTCATATGCATTAAAATGTAGATTACAGCTTCGTTTGCAACAGTAGAAAACATGTTCTTATCACCATTTCCTCCAGTAACGTCGTTTATTATTAATGCGCCTGCGTTAATTGCTTGTTTGGCAACCTTAGAACGAAAGGTATCTACACTGATTATCGTTTTCGGAAATTCTTTCAGAATTAATTCAATTGCCGGAATTACTCGTTGTATTTCTTCGTCTACAGAAACTTCTGGTGCATTTGGTCGGGTAGAATATCCGCCAATGTCTAAAAAATCTGCACCTTCATCTAACATTTTCTCAACAGTTGTTAATAACTGTTTGTCAGACTGGTTTCTACTTCCTTCGTAGAAGGAGTCTGGTGTTGTATTGATTATTCCCATCACCTTCGGAAGCGTTAAATCAATGTTAATTGAACCTAGTTCAAAGCTGTTTAATCGGTTATATTTATTATCTTTCACCTCTATTTTTTTGAATCGAAAACAAGTATGTCTAAAACTGTTGAGCAATATACAAAAGTGATTTCCAATTGCAGGGAAATTTTTGAAAAGAAAACCAAAGATTACGGAACGTCCTGGCGGGTTTTTAGGCCTTCGTCATTAACGGATCAAATCTTTATAAAAGCCCAACGTATAAGAACGATTCAAATCACTGGAGAAAATCGAGTTGGCGAGAGTATTGAAGGGGAGTTTAGTGCTATAGTAAATTATTGTATCATGGCCTTGATTCAATTAGAGAGAAACGACAGTCTATCCTTAGAGCTTACTCCAATGGAAGCAATTCAGTTGTATGACGAATATGCGCAATTGGCAAGAGATTTAATGGATAAGAAAAATCATGATTATGGCGAAGCATGGCGAGATATGCGTGTAAGTTCATTAACAGATTTAATTCTTACTAAGTTGTTGCGCGTAAAACAAATAGAAGATAATTCAGGTCAAACAGTTGCAAGCGAAGGGATTGATGCAAATTATTATGATATGCTAAATTACTCCGTTTTTGCGCTTATACATTTAACAGAAAAATAGTATGGAAAAAGAAATTCAACTTGGAGGGAGATCTCTCTTGCTAAACATTGTTTTTGTTGTTCTTAATTTGGTTGGACTAACCTTTTTGGTTATTGGCTATCACGAAAATTTTAAAGAGAGTAGTGGACTATATCGTTCAATAGGATACTTTGTATTCTTGGGCTCGTTGGCAGCATTGTTCTTTTTGAAAGGAAAAATGTTATTTTCTTATGTATCGCGTGTTTTAGTTGGAGGTCTATTTATTGTTTCAGGTCTTATTAAAGCAAATGATCCACTTGGCTTCGCATATAAATTAGAGGAATACTTCGAAGATGGAGCGCTGGCTTATCGTGTTAAAGAGCTGTTTGGTTGGGATACGTTTTCTTTAGAATTCTTAATTGATTCTGCTTTGGGTTTAAGCATTTTTATCTGTATACTCGAAATTGTGTTAGGTGTACTTGTGATTATTGGAGGAAAATTAAAACTTGCATCTACTTTAATGCTAGGTATGATGGTTTTCTTTACTTTACTAACTTGGCATACAAAAGAGTGTGATCCGCTGGCTACTTTTAAAGATGTAGATACTTATGCCATTAATTCTTCTGCTGCAGTGAATAAAATGGCATTGGCGGAAACAGATACTACCCTAATAATATTAAATAAAACGAGTACTGAAGTAACGTTGTCAGAAATGAAGGCAACGCAATGTGTAAGTGATTGCGGATGTTTTGGTGATGCGTTAAAAGGATCGGTAGGAAGATCGCTTTCTCCATCAGAATCATTTTGGAAAGATCTGGTACTACTTTATCTCGTTATTATAATTTTTATAGCAAGTTTTAAATCAAGACCCAATACTGGAAAAGAGAACATTGTAATGGTTGCTGGCGGTACGCTTGTTACTATTTTCTTTAGTTATGTTTTCGGTTGGTACTTTCCTGTATTTTTTGGATTAGTAAGTGTATTAGGAGCGCTTTGGGTGTACAGAATGAATAATCGTTTTATTGGCAACCACTGGGGGGCTGCATTGTGGTCAGTATTGATTTGTGTATTATTTGTTGGATATGTGATGATGTATTTACCTTTAAAAGATTACCGACCATATGCTGTAGGTAATAATCTACAAGAAAAAACTGAAGACGGGATAAAAGGTGAATACGCCAATGATTTGATTTATAAAAACAAGATTTCTGGAGCTATGGATACGATTTATGGCGGAGACTTTAGTAGTACAGATATTTGGAAAGACAAAAATTGGGAATATATTACAACTGTAGAAAATATAATTATTGAAGGTAAATTGCCAAGTATAGATACTTCTGAATTTAACCCAAATATTGGTATGGATTATCTAACAGATGTTGAAGCTAGTATGCCTTATGTTAAGAGAATTTTAGAAAATGCCCAGAAAACATACATTGCAGTTACTGATAGAAATGACGGAAGCATATACCCGCAAGCAGTTGAAGATTTTTATTTGCCAGATTGGGATACAACGCTATATTTTATTGGAGATACAATAACTAAAATAGACGCGGATTTACAAGAAATATCTATAAGAAAACTCATATTTGAGTCGCCAGAAATACTTCTTATTTTTAGTAAAGATCTAAAGAATGCTCAGTTTTCAGAACAGAATCTGGTTGATTTAAAAGAGATAATTCTGAAAGCAAAAGAAAAAGGAACACCTGTTGTAATGGTTGTAAACGGCTCAAAGTTGGATATTGCAGAATTTAGAAAGGAGACAGATATAAGAGTTCCAACCTTTATTAACGATGAGAAAATTTTAAAAGCAGTTTCCAGAGCTAATCTAACGTTAATGGTGGTTCAAGACGGAACAATAAAAGGCAAGTATCCGCATCGATCTATTCCTAACTGGAATTGGTTGATTAATAATGTATTGATTAAATAGAATGAGAAAAAAAATTGTAGCAGGAAATCATAAAATGAACCTCGATAAAAATGGGGTAATTGAATTGATGAATGAAATTAATTCGTTTTCGTTCAATGAAGAGCATAAAGAACTAATGGTTTTTCCGAGTTCTCTTTTTTTAGATGCAGTTGTTGCAGTAAAAAGAAAAGAAGTTAAAGTAGGAGCTCAGAATGCACACTATGAAAAAAATGGTGCGTTTACTGGTGAAGTTAGTTTTGAACAGTTGAAAAACTTAGGACTAACACATGTCTTAATTGGGCACTCTGAACGACGAGAAATATTTGGCGAAAACAACCAGACTATCAAAGCTAAAATAGATAAAGCAATTGAGGTAGGACTTCAACCTATTTTTTGCTGTGGTGAACCGCTTCAAATAAGAGAAAACAAGAACCAGAAAGAATTTGTTATTCAGCAATTAAAAGAGAGTGTTTTTCATCTTTCAGAAGAAGCATTTGAAAAGGTGATTATCGCTTATGAACCAATTTGGGCGATAGGTACAGGTAAAACTGCAAATGCTGAACAGGCCGAAGAGATGCATAAAGATATTCGTGCTTCGGTTGCGTTGAATTATTCAGAAAAAATTGCAAATAATACTAGTATTCTATACGGAGGTTCTTGTAAACCACAGAATGCTAAAGAGCTATTTGCATGCAATAATGTAGATGGCGGTTTAATTGGTGGTGCTGCTCTAAATGCAGTAGATTTTATAGAAATTGCTAAAGCATTGTAATGGATTATTTAGAGTTAGATATAAAAGTGAGTCCAGTTGCTCCTTGGTCAGAGATTTTAATATCTCAATTGGCAGAGTTTGGATTCGATAGTTTTACTGAGAGCACAGATGGCTTAAAGGCTTATGGTAGCGCAGCAGAAATCTCTTTAGATAATACAATTGCATCTACTTATTTAGGGAATTGTCCGGATGACGTTTCTATTGAGTTTGTTGCCAATACGGTTCCTGAACAGAACTGGAACGCAACTTGGGAAGCAGATTTTGAACCGGTTTTTGTAGAGGATCTTGTAGCTATTCTTGCGCCTTTTCACAATAAAGAGGGAATAGAGAGTTTAGTTGTTGAAATTCAGCCAAAAATGTCTTTTGGAACAGGACACCATCAGACTACTTTTCTAATGTCAAAGTCTTTGTTTGACCTTGACTTGAAGAATAAACGCGTACTTGATGTAGGATTCGGTACGGGTGTTTTAGCCATCATAGCCCATAAATTAGGTGCAAAAGAAGTAGTTGGTACGGATATTGAAGATGGAGCGGTTGAAAACGCAATAGAGAATCAACAAAGAAATGGAATTAGCGATATTCAGTTTTTATTGGGAGATATTGATGTTGTAGAAGAAAGTGAGTATGATTTAGTTTTGGCGAACATAAACAAAAATGTACTTAAGAGTCATATGTCAACTTATGCTAAACTTTGTAAAAAGAACGGTTCCTTGTTTTTAAGCGGTTTTTTCTCATCTGATTTGGAAGAACTTACCGCGGTTTGTGCAGCGAATGGATTTGAAAAAGAAGAAGCACTAGAAAAAGAAGGTTGGGCGGTCTTAAAACTAAAGAAACAATAAAATGAAAGAAGTATTTAGGTTGTTAATTTTTATGTGTGTTGTTTGTTTTAATGCAAGTGCACAAGACGTCTTTACATCCAATAGAGATAAGTTTGTAAAGGAGTTTCAAAAGTTAATGAACGAGAGTACTTCAATCAATTTAAATGGTTTTACTAAGGATAAACTAGAGCCTATTTTATTAGAGTCTACCCGTTTCTCAGATGCTTATTTTTTAAAGCTCGTAAAGACCGCTAACTTTATTCTGGAAAAAAAATTGAAAGCCTATCCAGAAGTATATAATTATGTGTTTTCGGTTTACTCTCTTGTTGAACAAAACCAACCAGAAGATTCCTACACAGCCTGGCATGAGAGCGTTGATAAGTTGCTAAGTTCTAGAAATCCTAAGAAGTTTAAAGAGTTTATTGCGATGTCTGCTGCTTTTTTTGATAAACAAGTAATTAGTTCTGATAAAAATTTTGAATGGTGCTTTATTGGAGGATCTTATAGTTTTAGTTATTCAGATAAGTATCCAATATTAGAGCTTAAAGAAGGTAAATTAATTTGTAGGTCGTTCAATACTTCATCTAGAACAAATAACGAAATTCCATTTGGAGATAGTATCGTAATATCAAATACTTCTGGACTCTATAATCCAATTTTAGAAAAATGGGAGGGCAATGGAGGTGTTTCTACATGGGAGAAAGTTGGGTTTCCGGCTAAAAAGACCTTTGCAGAGTTTTCAAATTATTCAATTTCTATGCGTTCTGCATTAGTATCCGCAGATTCGGTTTTACTCACTACTCCTTACTTTGAAAGAAAACTTATTGGTTCATTTTCTGATGGAGCGAAAAAAGGAGCCTACAACGAAAAGAGCTCATTGAATAACCCACAGTTTCTCTCATATGAAACCGTTTTAAAAATTAATAATTTAGTACAAGAAGTAGATTATGAAGGTGGTTTTTCTTTAAAAGGTGCCGACTTTGTAGGTGTTGGTAATAATCAGAATCCTGTTCGTTTAACATTTAAGCGCAACAATATACCTTTCATTAAAATGCAATCGCAATTACTTAATGTTTCGCCAACAAAATTGAGTGCTCAGAACTGCCAAGTTACTCTCAGCGTTGGAGAAAAGGATTCTATTTGGCATCCAGGACTAAATATTGACTTTTTAATTAACGACGATAGATTAGAAATTAAGCGTGGAAATACAGGTATCGCTCAAGCACCATTCTCCAATTCTTACCACCAGCTAGATATGTATATCGAGCAAATTGTTTGGGATAGATCTAAGGTAACCTTAGATTTTGATTTTAGCTTCTCGTCTTCTCAAGAACAAAGAATTGCCAGATTTGAATCAAAAAATTTTTACGATCAGCGCTTGTATGATTTATTACAAGGCCAAGAATCAGTTCATCCTTTAGTTGGATTATCTAAGTATGCCTATAAATATGATGAATATACCTTTAAAGAAGGAAAAGCAGCCTCAGCAATAGGAAGAACAATTACACAAGCCAAGCCCGTTTTACTCCAGCTGTCTAATTTAGGTTTTATTGCCTATGATACGGAAAGAGGAATTGTAAGTATAAACGATAAACTTGATAACTTTATTAATGCAAGAACCGGTAAGAAAGATTATGATAACATTAGTTTTGTGTCTGATTTACGACCAAAGCGAATGGATGGTGTGAGTCAGCAAGAATTAATGAAGGACAAAAATCTGATAAAACAGAAGGAGTTTACTGAAGAACATAATCGAAAATTATTGAGTATAAAAAGCTATGGTAATATTAACTTAGCGAACTTAGAATTAAACCTGAATCAAGTTGCTTCTATACCGATATCTGAAAAACAATTCACTACTATTTTTCCAGAGAATAATGTAGTTACAATAAGGCAAAATAGAAATTTCATTTTTACAGGCTGGGTAAATGCAGGAAAATGGGAAATTAAAATTAGCGATGGAAATTATAATTATGAAGAAAATAAGATAAATATTTTAGCTTCAGAACTGGCAGTTTTTAGAGCCGTGCCTCAGCGCAGAGAAGATGGAGATAAGCTTATACCTATACAATCAGAAATATCAAATTTAGTAGGCGCTATCTATGTCGATGATGTGAACAACAGAGCAGGTGATTCTGATAATACTGCTTATCAAAAATATCCGTATTTAGTTAGTACAGAGAAAACTAAAGTGTACTATGAAAAGCCCTCTATTTTTAGAAATGCATACGATAAAAAACGCTTTTATTTTGAGCTAGAACCATTTACTATTGATAGTTTAGATAATTTTTCAGAGGCTACTCAATACTTTAAAGGAGAGCTAACATCTGCCGGAATTTTCCCGAAATTTTACGATTCTCTAAAGTTAATGGCAGACTATAGTTTAGGATTAGTTAGACAAGCGCCAAAAGGAGGTTTTGAATTTTATGGCTCTGAAGCGAAATACGATAATAAAATTGTTCTAAGTGGAAACGGTTTACAAGGAAGCGGAGAAATTGATTTTATAAATTCTACATCAAAATCAAACGCTTTTACATTTCTACCTGATAGTACAGTTGGATTAGCACTTTTTGAAAATAGACCACAAGAAGATGGAGTAGCTTTTCCTGACGTGAAGTCTGAAAGTGCTTATGTTACTTATATTCCTAAAAATAAGGTGTTAAAGGCAAGTGCAACACGTTTACCATTAGAGTTTTTTAATGGAGAAGCAAAACTAAAAGGTACGGCAATTATTACGCCGGGTGGTATGACTGGCTTCGGATATATGGATTTTGCAACCGCTAGTTTGGGGTCAGAAAATTTTAAGTTTAATAGATGGGATATCGATGCTGATACATCTGTTTTCAATCTTCGGAATGTATACAAAGAAGAACAAGACGTAGAAGAAGATCCCTTGGCGTTTAAAACGGATAATGTTAAGTCTAGCGTTTCTTTTAAAGATAGAAAAGGAGTATTTAGATCAAATGAAGGAGAGTCGACCGTAATTTTCCCCATTAATAAGTACCTCTGTAAAATGGATCAATTTACTTGGTTAATGGATCAGGCTCAGGTAGAGCTTGAATCAAGTAATCAAGGAAATGTAAATATAGATAGTGATTTAGACTTGGTTGGACCTAATTTTTATTCTATTCATCCTAAGCAAGATTCGCTTCAGTTTAGAGCACCCAAAGCTATTTTTAACTTAAAAGAGAAGTCAATTTTTTGCTCAAAAACGGAGTATATAGATGTTGCCGATGCGCGTATTTATCCTGATAGTGCAAAGTTAACCATTCGGAAAAATGCGAAGATGGATCCGCTATTGAATTCTAAAATTGTTGCAAATTACATAACGAAGTATCATCAAATTATTAATGCTACTACAAATATTACAGCTAGAAGAGCCTATACATCAGTAGGAGACTACACTTACTATGATGTAGACTCAAACCTCTATTTAATTTCATTGGATCGTGTTGAGCTAGATAGTTCTTACCAAACAAGAGCAATAGGTAAAATTGATAAAGAAGATGAATTTAAACTCAGTAATCAATTTGATTTTTACGGAGATATTATCGTTTATGCTGCGCAAGAAGAAATAAACTTTAGTGGAGCTACACGTATAGAACATGATTGCGAAAAATTTAGTAAAAACTGGTTAGCTTTTTCGGCACCTTTAGACCCTAAAAATATTCAAATACCCGTTTCTGATGAAATGAAAGATTTAGAAGGGAACCAAGTGTCTGCTGGTATCGTTTGGAGAAATTCGTTAAATACAGATAGCGTAGCACTTTACCCAACATTTTTGTCTGTATTAGATAATCAAGATGATCCAATTGTAATTACGGCATCGGGTTTCTTGCAATATGAACACAATGCAAAAGAATATCAAATTTCTTCTAAAACAAAGTTAATGAATAGAGCAGAAGTGGGTAACTATATTTCTTTACATGTTCCAACGTGTGGTTTAAATGGAGATGGTATCATTGATTTGGGAATGGATTATGGCGATGTTAAAGTTGAAAATATTGGAATTGTTAATTACACTGCAGCTACAGATAAAACTACGTTAAACATAAGTACTAAGATTTCAACCCCTTTAGATAAAGGAATAATGGAAGAAGTTGCTGACAGGATAAACGGTGTAGCTGATCTTCCTAAGGCAGACTTTAACTCAAATACTCTAGAGGATGCTGTTTCAAATTGGGTAGGCATTGATGCTGCCAATGCTTTTAAGTCTGATTATATTTTAAAAGGCGAGCTTAAAAAAATTCCAAAGCCTATGCAGGAAACCTTTGTTTTTTCAGGCGTAAACTTAGAGTCTTATTCAATACCTGGAGATCCTCAAAAAGGATTACGAACGAATCTAGATAACGCACTTTTAGTAAATATGTATTCAAAACCAATTATGAAATACGTGCCCTTCAAATTGTTTGCAGAACAGAAAAATGGAGGCGATCAACTTAGTTTTTTAATTGATTTACCGGGTAGTAACTTATACTTTTTTCAATATGCGCAAGGAAAGAAAGAAGGTGTAATGAATATATTAACTAGTGATTTAGAATTAAAAACCACATTAAGCGAAATGAAAGAAGATAAAATGAAGATTAAACGTTTTCAATACAGACTATCCACCGAAAGTATTATAAAGAACAAGTTTTTACGCATATTTAATAGATAAATGATTGATTTTCTAATTTTTATAGTCACAGGATATTTACTAGGTTCTATTCCAACAGCAGTATGGCTAGGAAAAGCTAAATACGGTACCGATGTACGGTTACATGGTAGCAAAAATGCGGGTGCAACCAATACTTTTCGTGTGCTTGGTAAAAAAGCAGGTACGGCTGTTTTAAGTATTGATGTTTTGAAGGGAGTAATAGCTGTTCTTTTACCTTGGTTATTAGGTGTAGCAACGTGGGAATCTGATGCGCTAATTCACCTTCAATTAGTTGCAGGAATTGCTGCTGTTTTAGGACATGTTTTTCCTTTATTTGCTAGTTTTAATGGAGGTAAAGGAGTTGCAACCTCGTTGGGTATTATTTTGGGTATTCATCCCTTAACGGCAGTTATTTGTTTGGCACTTTTCTTAATTGTTTTTATACTTTTTTCTTATGTTTCTTTGGGTGCAATCGTTGCAGCTATTGCTTTTCCATTAGTGCTCATACTAATCTGCCAAGTCAGTAACCTTGCACTTATTATTTTTAGTATACTACTTTCTTTGGCAGTTGTAATTACGCATCATAAAAATATAAAAAGACTAATTAAAGGTGAAGAAAGTAAAATGAACCTTTTTAAATAAAGGTCGTACAATTAAAGAACAAAACACGACACTACACATTGAGAATCTTAATTCTTTTACTATTATTTTTTGGGTCTATCTTTAATCAAGGTAGACTTTTTGCGCAAACAGAAGATGATATTAAAAAAGAAGCACATGCGCTATTCAATGACGAGAAATATGTAGAAGCAACACCTTTGTATTTACGCTTGTTATCTCTTCAACCAAGAGATGTAAACTACAATTACAGGTACGGTACATGTTTGCTATATAACTCAGATAACAAGTCTTCTGCTTTTAAATATTTGAATTATGCCGTAAGTGTAGGAGGGGTAGAAGATGAAGCCTATTATTTTCTCGGAAAAGCCTACCATTTAACCTTTCAATTTAACAAAGCAATTGCAAATTACTCAAAATATCAGCAGCGTGCTGGCGACAGAGCTATAAGAAGATTAAGAGTAGACAGGCAGATAGAAATGTGTGTAAATGCTAAATCTTTAATTTCAACTATTTCAGATTTGGTAGTTGTAAGTAAAAAACAAGTAGACTACAATAGTTTTTTTAGACTTTATGATCTATCTAATATCGGTGGAACTCTCATTGTAACAGAAGAATTTCAATCAAAAGAAGACGAGAAACATAATCATTTACCTTTGATTCATTATCCATCAGAGCCAAAACGTATTTATTATTCTAGTTATGGAGATAAAGGGAATGATCAAAAAGATATTTATACACGTACTCGTTTACCAGATAATACATGGTCTTTACCTCAAAAAGTATCAGGATTTGTAAATACGGGTTACGATGAGGACTTTCCATACATGCATCCAGATGGGAATTATTTGTATTTCTGTTCTAAAGGACATAATTCTATGGGAGGTTACGATATATTTCGAGCTCCGTACAACAATGAGTCCAATTCTTTCGGTAGGCCAGAGAACATGGATTATGCAATTTCTTCGCCAGATAATGACCTTTTTTACATTGTAGATTCGCTCAATAAATATGCATATTTTGCATCTCAACGAGAAAGTGAAGACGGAAAAGTACATGTCTATGAAGTGCGTGTTGAGCGTTTCCCAGTTCAAATAGTGATTATAAAAGGAGAGTTTAAAAGTGAAATTCATCCGGAAAATACAAGTTTAGACATTGAGGTGTATAGCGCTGCTTCAAACGAATTAGTTGGAACATTTAAAACGGATAGAAGAGGAGGTTACCTAATAAATCTTCCAAAGGGTGGTAAATACGAATTTAGAGTGAAAACTCAAACAGGAGAAAACCAGTTTAAACAAATTGTAGATGTTCCATACTTAAAAGAGTTTAAACCGTTAAAGCAGAGAATTGAGGAGTTTTTAAAAGAAGATGCTATCGCTTTAAAAGTAACCAATCTTTTCAATGAAGAGTTCGATGATCCTGGAGCCGTAATGGCTGAAATTATTCAGAAAAAAGCGCAATTGTTACCCAATGCCGGAGCTTATGATCTTGATTCATTAGATCAATTAAAAGAAGCAAACAAGGTGTTGGCTCAAATGGGATTACAAAATTTTTCTGCGCTTGAATTAAAGGACTTGGTTGTTTCTAAAAAAGAAGATTTAAAACAGAAAGAGCAGAACCTTAAAACTGCTATTATTCAAAATTCAAATAAAAAGGCAAGGCTTATTAGTGAGATTAATACAGAATACTCAACTATCAAAACAGCGTTGCAAGATTTAGAAAATATTCTGGATACCGACGGCAAAACGGAAAAACAAAACGAGATATACGCTGATATTCAACGTGTAGAGGATAAAATGAATCAGCTCAACGCTACAGCTATTTTAAATGAAAAGCTTTCGGATGTGCTTAGTCAAACCCAGGTTGTAGTTAAACTTGCAACTGAATTGAGTGACGCATATACAGAAGCTAAAGAAGCAGATAAAAACTTGGCGTTGCTGGAGCATAAAGAATATGTAAAAGAAAGTTTGCTAAAAGAAGAACGGGTTGAGGTGAATTCTATTTTACAACCAGTTCTAGACCAAGAATTAAAGAAGGTAAATGAGTTGACTAATCGAATTGGACAAATTGAAAGTAAAATAGAATCGCATACAAATAAAGTAAACCAATTAGAACAAGAAATACAATACGCTAAGAAGAAAGAACAAGCAGCGATTAAGTCTGAAATTGATGTCAAAAAAGCTGAAATTGAGTTATTTCAAGAAGAGTTAGACTTTCAATCTAAACAAAGTAGTTTACTGGAGAATGCAATTGTATTAACTGCTGCAAAAAATAGTATTCAAAGTTTGGATCTAGAAAATGGGGATGTCTTGTCAGATACACAGCAGAAAGTAGGTGTTTCGACTGCAGACATTCAAAAAATCAGAACGGAATTAGAGCAAAAATCAGAAAAAGATAACACAGAAATTACTCTAGACGATGAGAAGAAGGAAGAAATAGAAGCGTTATTAACGGTTGCGTCTACTTTTGATTTTGATTCTCAGGAGGAGGGACAATCACAAGATGAAATTGAGCAAAGCATACGTTCGACTCAAAAAATAATTGAAGATTTAGAACGCTCATTGGAAGAGAATGAATTAGATAAAGACCTTGAATCTCGTGTAAAAGAAAAAATAGAGCGTTTGAAAGAAAGTTTAGAAAAACGTACGGATATTTTAGATGATAAAGAAGTATTGGTTGCGGAGATTGACCAAAAACAACTTAAAGAAGCTAAAGAATTAGCCTTATTATCTAACGAATTGCTGAATTCTTTTAGGTTGGGAGAAAGCACGGCAGACGATGTAAAGAAAAAGCTTAGTCCGTACAAGGAAAAACTGAAAAAGACACAAAAAGATTTAATAGAAGAAATAAAAAATAAAGGAACAAATGCGCAACGCTCTAAAGAGCTTAGCTTTTTACAGAATGAAATATTATCCGTTGAGAAAAACATTGCAATGCTGGATAGAATTACAATGGAAAATGAGCTCAAGAATGAGTTGGTAAACAATTTATTGTCAACTAAATCAACATTAGCTAAGCAAGATCCTTCGTTAGACGTAATAAAAGCACAAATTGCTGTGTCAGAAGATATTTTAGAGGTTTATCAAAATGCCCTTTCAGAAACTAGAGAAGCTTTACAACTATCGCCTAATGAACAGTCGTTAAAACAGCGCGAATGGATTCTCAAGGATTTGATACAAATAAATGAGTCGGAAAAAGAGGATTTAAATAAAAAACTAAAAGACATAGAATCTACAACAGAAATAGAACCTTTAGAAATTCCAGAATTAGCAGAAACAGAATTAGCAGCTGCTCTTTCTAGCGATTATCTCTCTAAACGAAATAGTACGTTAGAAGCTTATGAAAAACAAGAAATTTCAACCGAAGAGTATTTAGCTTTTGTTGCAACTACACGCGCATCGAGCACAGAAAAGAAAGAAGCGTTTGAAGAAGAAAAAACGGTTTTGGGTGCAGAACTAGTGGACTTGAAGCAAATTGCTGAACCAACAACAGATCAAAAAATACGCATACAAGAACTAGAGCGAGATTTGGCAATCTTGAATCAGAAAACAACATTTATTGCTTCTGAACAAAACAAGTTAGCAGCGCTTAAAGCTGAGTTAGAAATTGAAATAGAAGAGCAAATAGAACTTGTTGAGAATGGGGAAAACGATTCCATAACACAAGTACAAGACAAGTTGAAAATAGACTCGAATATCGAAAATAAGAGAGCTACGCAACTGTTATTAGAAGAGAAAGAATTAACTGTTTTATATGACTTAGGAGAATTAAGTACAGTAGATTTTATAAAGTATAAAAAAGGATTAAGAACCGATTTATTAGACGAAATTCAGTTTGAAAAAGCGACACAAGTTATAAAGGAGTCAACAATTCAAAACCTGCAAGAAGAGGTAAGAAGAATTAGTGTTGAAATTGGAGATCTAGAAGCTACTTTTATCGAGAAACAAGAAGAATATGAAGAAAAAGCAAGTGAATATGTTGCTCAATTAAAGCAAGAGAATCTGAATAACGCAGATATGTTAAATGAACCAGTAGAAGGACTAGATATTTCTGATTTAAAGCAACTAGAGAAAGAAATAAATGAATTTGCATCAATTTTAAATAAAGAAAAAGAACAAGTTGGAACAGCTGGTAGTTTGGATCTCAAAACTGAAATTAATACACAAATTGATACAGAACTGAATAATCTAAATAATAAAAAGCGTCAAGTTTACATAGAAATTGGAGCTTTAGAGTCTATTTCAGAAATGAGAGAACGCACTGAATCTGACGCAAATGAGAAAGAACTAAAAAAATTAGAAAAGGCAATAAGAGCATATGAAGTACAAAAAGCGAATCTAGAAGAAGCAATTTTGAATGAAAATGGAATTGTAAAGGAAGAAGAAAAATTAGTGAAAGTTCAAAACGAGTTATTGGAGCAGGAGGTATCAATTATTCAGAATAATCAATCAAAAGAACCAACAACTTATGTCAATCAAGCATTAAAGATTTATGTTGACAATCAAATTATTGCGCTGGAAAATGTAAAGAATCCAACAGCGAAAAATGAAAAATTAAAAGAAATTAAATCTGCCCAAGAAACGCTTTTAGTTGAATTAGAAAAACAAGAAAAAGCTGCACTAAAAACTATGTTAATTGAAGAATTGAACACCGATATTGGTACTGAGCTATTAAGAGAAGAAAACGCACTTCTATCTAATACTGCAATTGAGAATCAAAATGTTGAATTAAGACTAAAACGTATTGAGTTAGAAGATCAAATAGAATTGTTGGTTGGTGAGTATAACGACGATAAGCAGACAGAATTAAGTAAAGAAGATCAAACCTATTTATCGGCTTTAGAAAATGCTCAAACAGAACTAACGCTTCAAATAGAAAATAATCAACGTTTTTTAGCAACGAGAAGTTTACGTACTGAAGAAGATAATTATAGAGGAATTGAACCTGAAGCTTTGTCTACAGAGATAACCTACAATAAGGAGGTAGAGCTTGCTTCTAGTGCTGTTTATAAAGAAGTAAGAACTGCAATGAACCGTTTGGATCAATTAAAATTTGAAGTAAATATTAAACGGAATAGTTTAGAATCAAAACGTACTAAACTATCTGATTTAATTGCATTACAGGTTGAGAATAAGACAGCAAAAGTTACAAGAGAAATAGACAGTTTGTTAACAGATATTTTACAGATAGAAAAAGAATTAATTGTATTAAGAAGAGAACTCAAAAACGAACAAGATAGAATTAATGTTCAAATTGCTATGCTTTCAGAAAACCAAGCAGAAATTGAGAATTTATTGTTACGAGATGTTGCACCTATATTGACTCAAGAAATAAAACAGAAAGAGAAATTAACCAGCGTATCTTTAGGTTTGGAAATTGGAACGGAGGTAAATGAAATAAAAAGAGAGGAAGCGATTTCTTTAGCAAACGAAATTCCTGATGGTATTGTATTTAGAGTTCAAATTGGAGCGTTTAATAGACCTGTAGACAAAAATACCTTTAATGAGTTTAATCCACTTTCTGGAGAACAAGTAAGACCAGGATTAATTCGTTACATGGCCGGAATTTTCGCAACAAAAAGAGATGCAAGAAGAGCAGAAGCTTCTATCCGTCAATTAGGTTATTCAGATGCTTTTGTAGTTGCCTATTGCGATGGACAGAGGATTCCAGTGTATAGAGCAGAGCAATTATTAGCTTCTGGAGCCTGTGTTTCTAAAATTGCACCAATAGACGCCGTACTTGTAGAAAATGGTATACCGATTACGCAACCAACACTTCCAAAGGTTGAAGAACCAAAGCAGGAAGAATTTAGTTATAATCAATCAGAAAATTCTGCACCAGCGGAGGCTGTAGAATCTAAAAATGGATTGTTTTTTACTGTACAGGTTGGTGTGTATAATCGACCAGTTACACGCGAACAACTCTTCGATATTTCTCCACTTGTAACGTTGCGCTTACCAAATGGACAAATCAGATATTCTACTGGTATGTAT
Organism: Lishizhenia sp.; assembly: GCA_965656535.1. Taxonomy (GTDB): domain Bacteria; phylum Bacteroidota; class Bacteroidia; order Flavobacteriales_D; family Crocinitomicaceae; genus Lishizhenia. The sequence goes on along the minus strand of CBFHKX010000003.1, from coordinate 348,223 downwards.
AATTCTGTAAATGAAGCACGACCAAAATTGAAGGATGCAATTGAACGAGGTGTGAGTGATGCATTTATAACAGCTTACTATAAAGGAGAACGAGTAGGTGCTAGTAAAGCAAAACAACTGTTGGCAGAATTTGGAACAACCATTTTAGAGAGTAATCAACCTAAAATGGTGCCATCAGAAAAGACCAAAGCCAAAGAAGCGTTGCCAGAGGTTACGAGTGCATATGTTTTAAAAGATGAACAACAAGTTAAGCTAATTAGTAAGGAAAGCTATGAATCTTATCCAACTCAGGTGTTAAATAGATATAATGAAACAGGTATACGTTTTTATTACGATTCTTATTCCCAAAAGGTTCAATCTGGATTAATCAGTACAACTGAGATAGACAAAGTGCTACTTGTAGAGGATGAATTTACTACTACACCTTTCTTCAAAGGCGAAAAAATTGTTAACCCAAAGGCAATAGATAGGAAAGACGCGGTAGAAACTAAAGTTCAATATGTATTGAATGTTAGAATTTTAGGAGATAAAATTAATCCGGCCCTTGCAGAAGCGATTCTTTCTTTAGAATTACCATGGGAAATTTCGAAAGAAGCTTCATTCTTGACACTCAAGATAGGAACAGCCAAAAATGAAGAGGTGTTGATGCGCATAAAACAAAATTTACTACAATTTAATGTTGCAGAAATGACTATTTCTGTTTTGAAGTCGAATGAATTTTAACTTATCTTTGTACAAAATTTGAAACTATGGTAGAGACAGATGTACAATATGCAGAGGAGGTAGTTGAAAAATTAGTTGCTGAACACAACTTGATTGTTTTTAACGACCATGTTAATACGTTTGATCACGTTATTGATTCTTTAATCAAAGTATGTAAACACGATGCAATACAAGCAGAACAGTGTACACACATAATTCATTTTAACGGTAAATGCGATGTGAAGAAGGGTGATTTTGATGCACTAGAACCCTTATGTACTGCTTTGTTGGATAGAGGAATTACTGCTGAAATCCACTGATTTCTAGTAGATTTATATTAATACAATTATTAAAACCAATTTACAAGTAGTACAACAAGCATAAAGTTTGCTAATTTTTAGATTTCTACTTTGTAATTGTTAAATAAAAGAATATCTTTGCACCCGCTAAAGCATTAAAACTTTAGCAAATTGGCTTCGTAGTTCAACTGAATAGAATTCCACATTACGGCTGTGGCGGTTGCAGGTTTGAATCCTGCCGAAGTCACAAAAAAGCCAATCCGTTTTGGATTGGCTTTTTTTATGCTAATTTATTCACTGTGTCTTCAAAATAATCTGGCTAGTGCTTTTGCAACAGTGATAAGAATGTACAGTTCTATATAGAAAACGTCTTAGTCATCTTACATTATTCATTATCATTACTTTATTTTCAACTTATTGGTTCATTTTTTAAATTTTAAGCAAAACTTAAGGTAATTTAGTTGAGAATCTTAAAAAAAGACTTCATATTGATCCCATGAATATTTTAATTGTAGAAGATGAAATAGGAATAGCTAATTTTCTCAAGCAAGGCTTAGAGGAAGAAGCTTATCAGGTTTCTGTTGCAAATTCTGGAGAAGTAGGGTTAGCGCTGGCGCTTTCTGGAGAGTTTGATTTAATTCTATTGGATTGGATGTTACCCGAGATAAATGGAATTGATATTTGCATACAATTTCGAGAAAAATATAAAGATACACCGGTAATTTTTCTTACAGCTAAAGATACCGTGCAGGAAACAATCTCGGGCTTAAAAGTTGGAGCGAATGATTACATCAAAAAACCTTTTCATTTTGAAGAACTTTTAGAGAGAATCAAAGTGCAATTAAGACCAAAATTTGCAGAAAATAAAGAATTTGTGTTAGGAGAAATTCGATTAAATTCAAATTCAATGTCGGTAAAGGTGAGTGATGTTGAAGTAAAGCTTACACAAAAAGAATTTTCATTATTAGAGTTGCTCTTAAAAAACAAAGGTAGAGTTTGTACCAGAAAAGAAATAATTGAACTCGTATGGGATATTCATTTTGATTACGATTCTAGTGTAATCGATGTATTCATAAATTCGCTCAGAAAAAAATTGAACGTATGTACAAAAAAAAATTACATACAAACGATAAGAGGAGTAGGGTATATAGCTAAAGAGATATGAATTTAAGTTTTAAAAAGCGCATAGCTTCACATTTTATTCTTGCCACAGCACTTGTAGTAGCAATTGTTTTTGGTGTGGTTTACTTAATTGTTCAAAAAACCGTATACCAAAATATAGATAATGATTTGTCTTTTGAAGCGAATAAACATACCAAAGAAATTTACTTTTCTGAGAAGGGCATAAAGTTTATTAATAAAGACGAGTGGGAAGAAAGCGAACACAGAGAAGTACAAGTTAATCCTGTTTTTATTCAATTAACCAACAATGTAGGAGAGTTGATGGATAAGTCACCAAATTTGAAATCAAACGAACTTCCATATAAAAAACAGAGTAAATTTGGAGATTATTTCAACACTAAACTGAACAATAGATTGGTGCGCCAAGTTCAAATACCTGTTAAGGAAAACGGAGAAATAAAAGGTTATATAGTTGCAGCTATGTCATTAGATGGAGCGCTAATGGTTTTAGAAAACCTAAGTAAAACCCTTCTTTTTCTTTTTCCGTTAGTTTTGATCGGATTGTATTTAATTTCTTCATATTTAGCAGGTAGAAGTATTGCTCCTGTTGTTTCAATTACTGAAACAGCGAATAGAATTACCAAAAATAATTTAAATGAAAGAATTGTACTTCCGCATAATGAAGACGAATTATTTGATTTATCTAGCGCTATAAATGCCTTACTAGAAAGGTTAGAACAAGCTATAGAAAGAGAAAGACAGTTTACCTCTGATGCTTCGCATGAACTTAGAACCCCTATTTCTGTGATTAGAGGGACGTTAGAAATATTAAACAGACAAGAAAGATCAGTTAAAGAGTACAGAGAAAAGATTAGTTACTGTTTAGCTGAGTTAGATAGGATGACCGATATGACGGAACAACTGTTGGTATTGGCTAGGTTTGATTCTGAAGTTAAGCAAAATAGAACTTCAACTTCATTTATTGAAGATCTAATTGAAGAAATAATAATACAAAGAACCCCTTCTATCTTAGAAAAAAATATTGAGCTAAGCATAAAGTCAGAAGGAACTACTAAACTTCCATTAAATACTTTTAACACACATTTGATTTTAGATAACTTGATTAGTAATGCCATAAAATATTCTCATAAAAATGGTGAAATTGAAATACTAATTAAGGGAAATTCGAATAGGTTAAAATGCTATATTAAAGATAACGGAGTGGGAATAAAGCAACAAGATTTACAGAAAATATATACTCCCTTTTTTAGGTCTGATGCGCTCAATCATAAAAAGATTAAAGGCGTTGGGTTAGGCTTGTCTATAGTTCAAAAAGCAATAGTGATTTCCAACGGAGAGCTTAAAATATCAAGCGAATACGGCAAAGGTACAATAGTTGAGGTCACGTTTATATAAATCTTAAGATAATCTTAAGGGAGTTTTTACTCAATTCAATTTTTATCATCTTAATTTTGATTATTGACTTAAAAGCGATAATTAAATGTTTGAGAAAATAATCAATTTTAGTATTCACAACAAATTAGTTGTTTTACTTTTCACTATTATTATTATTGGAGCGGGCGTGTATTCTTTAATGAATATACCAATCGGAGCAGTTCCCGATATTACAAACAACCAAGTTCAAGTAATCACTACTTCACGTAATTTAGCTACGCAAGATGTAGAAAAATTCTTGACTTATCCTGTAGAGCTTGAGATGGCAAATTTGCCTAATGTGAAAGAAATTCGTTCTGTTTCTAAATTCGGATTATCGGTTGTTACGATTGTTTTTGATGATGAAATTGGAACTTATTTACCAAGACAATTAATTGCCGAAAAAATAAAAAGTGCTGAAGAAAAAATACCGAAAGGGTTTGGCACTCCTTTCATGGGGCCAGTAACTACTGGATTAGGAGAAATTTACCAATACGTGTTAGATGTTGATCCAAAATATAAAGATCAGTATTCAATCACTGATTTAAGAACAATCCAAGACTGGGTGGTAAAAAGACAGTTGTCAGGAATACCTGGTGTCGTTGAAGTAAATACTTGGGGTGGATATTTAAAACAATACGAAGTTGCCGTTGATCCTAATCGTTTGAGAGCTATGAATATTTCAATTTCTGAGGTGTTTGAGGCGCTAGAAATGAACAATAGTGTTGCGGGTGGAGGATATATTGAAAAAGGAAATGAAAGTTATTTTATCAGAGGAGAGGGGTTAGCAAGTTCTATTGAAGATATTGAAAACATAGTTGTTACCTCTCGAGATAATCAACCAATATTCATTAAGAATCTTGCAAAAGTTGGTTTTGGAGCAGCGAACCGTTTTGGAGCAATTACGGGAAATGGTGAGGGGGAAAAAGTACTTGGACAAGTTATGATGCTTAAAGGTGCAGATTCTAAAAAAGTGATTGATGCGGTAAAATTAAGAGTGGAAGGAATGCAGAACACACTTCCTGAGGGAATTAGAATAAACGCATTTTTAGAGAGAAGTGAATTGATTGCAAAAACAACTTTTACAGTTAGTGAAAACTTAATACTTGGCTGTTTAATTGTAATATTTGTGGTTGTTTTGCTCCTCGGTAACCTTCGTTCTGGTTTGGTAGTAGCATCTGTAATACCTCTATGCTTGGCTTTCGCTCTTACCTTGATGTACATTTTTGGAGTAGATGCCAATTTGATGAGTTTAGGTGCGATTGATTTTGGTATTATTATAGATGGAGCAGTAATTATTGTTGAGTTTATCGCCTTTAAAATAACGTCTGAACGATTAACACTAATTAAATTACCCAAAGATGAGAAACGAGCTTTTATTGATAAAGTCACTTTTTTAGGGACTTCAAAAATGATGCGATCAGCAATATTTGGTCAAATTATTATCATAATCGTATTCATACCAATACTCTCACTAGTTAGTGTAGAAGGAAAAATGTTTAGACCAATGGCACTGGTTTTTTGTTTTGCACTTATTGGGGCTATCTTATTGTGTTTAACGTATGTTCCGGTAATGGCTTCCTTATTTTTAAAGCCTTCAAATCCTGATAAAAAGAATATTTCTTCAAGATTAGTAAGTTTTTTAGGGAAAATTTATCAGCCGTTTATCTTATGGGCGCTAAGAAAAAAAGCGATTGTATTGAGTGCCGCAGGACTTTTATTAGTCATGGTTTTTATTCTTTTCGGAAAAATGGGAGGGGAGTTTGTTCCCACTTTAGATGAAGGAGATTTGGTTATTCAACCTGTACTAAAAACAGGAACTTCACTCACTAAGACAATTGAAACAACCTCTCAAATTGAAAAGATTTTAATGACTTTCCCTGAAGTAGAACAAGTAGTTTCAAGAATTGGAGCAGCAGAAGTTCCAACCGATCCAATGTCTATGGAAGAAAGTGATGTGATTGTTAAATTGAAACCAAAAAGCCAATGGGTTAGAGCACATTCAAAAGATGAATTAACGGATAAGTTTAAAGAAGCCCTAACGGATATAGCTGGTATCGATTATGAATTCACTCAGCCAATAGAAATGAGATTTAATGAGTTAATTACTGGTGTTAGAGCTGATTTGGCGATTAAAATTTTTGGAGAAGATTTAGATTTGCTATATCAAACTGCTTCTAAAATAGAAAAGGCGATTCAGAATGTAGAAGGAGCTTCAGATATTTCAGTAGAAAAAGTTGCAGGATTACCGCAGATGACGGTAGAATATGATAGAAATAAAATCGCGAAGTATGGAGTAAATATTGCAGACCTGAATAATGCTTTGACCATGGGGTTTGCCGGTAAAGCTTCAGGAACTATTTTCGAAGGAGAAAAACAATTCGATCTAGTAGTAAGGTACGATAAGAAAGACAGAAAAGATATTTCTAACATAGAAACAACCTCTATTCGATTACCAAATGGTAATACGTTTCCCTTTTCTGAGTTTGCAAAAATTAGCTATACTAAAGGTCCCGCTAAAATTTCTAGAGACGATACCAAGAGACGAATTGTTATTGGTATTAATGTACGAAACAGAGATTTAGAATCGGTTGTGAAGGATGTACAAGCCATAATCGAAAATGAAATCACAATCCCAAAAGGATATACAGTAGAGTATGGAGGGCAATTTGAAAACTTAAGATCTGCTACGAATAGATTAATGGTTGCAGTTCCAATTGCATTAATTCTAATCTTCTTTTTACTCTATTTTGCCTTTAATTCCATTAAAGAAGCATTAATGATTTATAGCGCAATTCCACTTTCGGCTGTTGGAGGAGTATTGTTTCTTTATATAAGAGACCTACCTTTTAGTATTTCTGCAGGTGTAGGTTTTATTGCACTTTTTGGAATTGCAGTACTAAACGGAATCGTTTTAATAGAACAATTTAAAGAACTTAAACATGAAGGTATGACCAACATCAATAAAATAATTATTAAAGGAACACAATTACGTTTGAGACCCGTATTATTGACTGCTGCTGCTGCTGCTTTAGGGTTTTTACCAATGGCAATCTCTACAAATGCAGGAGCAGAAGTTCAGAGACCGCTTGCTACTGTTGTTATCGGAGGTCTTATAACGGCTACATTACTTACACTAGTAGTATTACCTGTATTATACGCCATGTTTAACAAGAAAGTGAAGATGGAAAAAGTTAATTTATCAAAAGTAACAGCCATTGTACTATTTCTAAGTATAGGTTCATTAGTACATGCTCAAAAGATTGAAGTTACTCTTGAAGATGCAATTTCTATGGCAATTAAAAATAATAAAGGGTTAGCATCTTCAAAGAATCAAATTGAAATGAACAAACAGTTAGAAGGAACGGCCTATGCTATTGATAAAACAGATATTTACTACAGTTTTGATCAGAATAATATTGCTCCTAATAACTCTCCATTAAATGTTTTTGGAATCAATCAAACCATTCAATTTCCAACTTTTTATTCATCCCAGAAAAGAGTGTTAGAGCAGCAAACTCAATTAGCTAAATCTAAATATAAAATAGATGAAGAGTATCTAAAAAAGGAAATGTCAAAAGCGTACTATACTGCATTACACTGGAATGATATGATGCTTAATTACACATATATGGATAGTATTTTTACGAGGTTTGCAAATGCTGCTCAAAAAAGATTTGATGCTGGTGAGACAAATAACTTAGAATTATTATTGGCTCAATCTAAGTCTAAAGAAATTGGAGTAACCTTGAAACAGAGTAGGTTGAATTTTGAAAAATCTATAAGGCAGCTAAACAAGTGGATTCAATCTGACTCTTTATTTACGATATCTGAAAGCGAAAGTTTGACCATTAATCTTTTGCCATTAGATACAGCAAACAATCCACTGCTTCAATACTTAAATCAGTCTGTTATATTAGGTGAAAAACAACTGGCTATGCATAAAAAAAGCGTATTACCAGATTTGCAATTAGGCGTTTTTCAAGGAAATAATAAGGGTGATTCGCCAAATAGATTCTATGGGATTCAAGCAGGAATTGCTATACCTCTTTTTTATGGGGCAGACAAAGCAAAAATACAAGCGTCTAAGGCAGATGTTTTGATTAAACAAAATGAGTTTGATAATTACTTCACACTACTCCAATCTAATTATGAAATATTAAATAATGAATTAGAAATATACAAAAGTGGAATAGATTATTACCTCGATTTTGGTGAAAACTTATTTTCTGAAACATTACTAAATGCCAACAAATCTTACCAGTCAGGAGAAATTGATTACTTGCAATATACAACCTTGTTAGAACATGCAAATACAATAAAGATCAATCATTTACAAAACAACTTCTTTTATAACTTAACTGTAATTGAAGCAAATCATATCCTTAATTAATATAGAATAATCTCTTATAGAAATGAAAACAATTAAATATATAATCCCGGTTTTAGCTTTGCCTTTCATCATGTCATGCAGCGATAACGAAGCTGCTGTAAACCTAGAACCCATATCAGAAGAAAATTCAACTACAGTGACGGTAACAAGCAGTCAGTTTAATTTAGGCAAAATGGAATTAGGTTCTTTTTCTACTCAGCCTTTTCATAAAGTAGTGAAGGTAAATGGTATGCTAGATGTTCCTCCAGAGAATAAGGCTACTGTAAGTGCTTACTTTGGTGGGTATGTTAAAAATATATCCTTGTTACAAGGGCAAAAAATTTCTAAGGGACAAACACTTTTTACCTTAGAAAATCCTGAATACATTCAAGTTCAGCAAGATTTTCTAGAATCAAAAAGTCAACTCAGTTATTTAAAGTCGGATTATGAAAGACAAAAAAGTTTAGCTGAAGATAAAGTTAGTTCTCAAAAAACATTTCTTAAAGCAGAATCTGATTATAAAATGACCCTGGCACAATACGAGTCTCTAAAAAAGAAACTTCAATTAATGAATATTAATCCGAATAATGTAACCGAACTTAATTTGCGGTCAACTATTTCTGTTAAATCACCAATTTCAGGGTATGTAACTTCTGTTTTAGCAACAAAAGGAATGTTTCTAAACCCATCAGATATTGCTGTTACTGTAATGAATACAGATCACATGCACATTGAATTAAACATTTTTGAGCAAGATTTAACCAAGGTATCAGTAGAGCAGGAAGTATCATTTAGAATTCAAAATTCTGATAAGAAATATAAAGCAGCAGTATATTTAATAAATAAAGCAATAGATCCAGAAAAACGTACGATAAAAGTACATTGTCACTTTGATAATGAAGAAGAAGCGCTTTCTCTTACTCCGGGTATGTTTGTTGAAGCAGAGATATATGCTTCAAGTGATTCAACTCTTGCACTTCCATTAAATGCTGTGGTACCCATTGAAGATCAATCTTTTATTTTAATTAAAAACAAAGGTATGAAAGATGAAATGATGTTTGAAAGAGTTAGGGTGCAGGTAGGACAAACTAATGAAAATTTCATAGAAATACTCAATGCTGACACATTTAAACCTGACGACCAAATACTTACCAAGGGGGCGTTCAATTTGATACAAGAATAGTTTTGGAGAATTTAATAATCAAATTCTTAATATTTATAACTTACTTTCCAATCATCTCCCGACTATAAATAACATGCTTCAAAATTTGGTTTGATTTCTTACCGTTTTGGGTCACAAAAAAAGCTCAACATATTTGTTGGGCTTTTTTTATTCTTATTTTTTTTCTTTAATTCGTCAATCTAAACTGATTTAACAGAAAATTTAGTTTTTTTAATATATGAAGTAGTTTGATTAATATTTTAGATCAATAAAAAACTATTCTATTTAATATTATTTACAAGTCTCTTCTTTTTAAAATAAAATAGCTGGCGGTTATAAATATTGAAATATAAATAAAGCCTATAACTACACGCATATTTGGTTCTAGAACATAGATAATTTCTCCAGAGTGCTTCCTCGTTTGTTCTATCATTTCTCTAAATAAGGGAAAAGGTGTAAGACTAGAAAGTGTATTTAACGGGAAATAAGCGTAAATATGTTGTGGAATTGCAATTAATCCTAAAATAGATTCTAGCGCAAAAGAACAAATAAAGAGGATAATTGATAGCGCAGGCAAGCGCAGTAAGATCGTTAAAAAGAAGGCAAAACTAAAATACCCTATAGTTTGTAAAAAGTAAATTCCGATGGGATAAATGCCTTCAAATATTGCGTAATTATCAGAGTAAATAAAACCAAATACAAGACAGGTAAGAAAGGTATAAGTTGTGATAATTGAAGATAATATTAACACTAAATAAAACTTAGAGAAGATAACTTGTTGTTTTGACAAACCATCAATTACATTTTGTTTTAGGGTGCGGTACTTTATTTCGTTTGATGTAATAATAACAATTACCAATGCTACCAATAAATTCATCCAACCTGCTCCATACGCTCCATACGCCCAAATATTAGGAAAAGAAGCAACTTGTTTAAGGTCGGGCATAAATGGCAGAGGAATAGGTAAGTTTCCTAATCCGATAATAATGAGAGGAAGCGCTAACGCGTAAACTAGCATCATGATTCTGAATGTACCTAATTTCCAAAGTTTAAGAAATTCTATTTGGATTAATGTTTTCATAGGTTTTGGCTTAAAGTTTCTAGGAAAATCGACTCTAAACTTTTCTTCTTAATTGTTAATTCAGATAAGTAGATTCCTTTTGTTGTGAGGTATTGGTTTACTTGCGCACTTTTTAAGCTAGTTTTTACCAAAATAAAGTTGTTTTCATCAAGTACAATTTCAATAACGTCTGAATTATTGAGCGTTTCTCTTAATAAATTAATATCATCAGCTTTTAAGGAAAGAATAGTGTCTTGAGTTAAGATATCAGACATTGTACTAGAAGAAAGAAGTTTTCCATTTCTTAGTATGAGTACATGCGAGCAAATTTTTTCAATTTCATCTAGTATATGGCTTGCAATAATTATGGTTTTACCTTCTTTTGCAATCGCTTGGATAAGATCCCTAATTTCTGCAATACCTTGTGGGTCTAATCCATTTGTAGGTTCATCTAACACTAAAACATCTGGATTTGAGAGTAGTGCTGATGCAATTGCAAGGCGCTGTTTCATACCTAAAGAATATGTTCTAAACTTGTCTTTTGCTCTATCTAATAAGCCTACTGTTTTTAAAACGTCTTCAGTTCTGTTTTTAATATTTGCAACGTTTTTTATTTTACCAACTATTTTAAGATTATCAATTGCATTTAAATACGGAAAGAAGTTCGGTGTTTCTAATAAAGCACCGATTCGTTTACGGTTATCATCTAAAGAACCATTACCAAACCAAGAAAAATCTCCTTCATTTTGTTTAATCACACCCAATAAAATTCCAAGAGTTGTTGTTTTTCCTGAACCGTTAGGACCTAGTAATCCTAAAACCTGACCTTTACTCACTTCAAATGAAACATGATCAAGTGCTGTTAGGTTGCCGTATTTTTTGGTAAGGCTGTGCACCTTTAGAACCACCATATCTTTTTTCGTTCAATATACAAAAAGTTAATAAATGGCTGTTCTTTCTTAGATTTCTAGTATTTAACGAAAGTTTTACGAACAGGTTTATTATTGTACATAGCTGACAAGAAATAAAATCCATTGGGTAATGTTTCAATGTTAATCGTTTCAGAAGCTAAAGAATCTATATTGAGTACAATTTGACCAAAATGATTAACTAATTTTAAGTTGCTTAATTCTGAGTGATTGTTAAAATGGAGATAGTTTCTAGCAGGATTCGGATAGATTTCTAAGCTTTCGATATTTTCGTTTAACTCTGAAGAACTAGCAGTTAAATTATAAAATGGTCGGGCAAAAGAGTAATTATCCACTTGAAGTTCATAAAAATAGTCTGTATTACTAATGGGAGTGGAAGCAATTATACTCGCATCAGAAACATCTACAAGTTTTAAGAAGGTTCCATTTTCGTTTTGCACGCGTACAATATATGTTTCAGTTTGTTGGTCAAAGCACAAGCCTCCAACTGCGTATCCTGGTAAATACCCTTCAATTACCGAAATATTTGTGTCTATAACGGTTGCCAAACCTGTAATTGGGTTTATTTCAGCAAGCTGCAATTCTGTGTAATAACTTAAAAAGTTATTGGAGTCATAGTTTGAGCTATCAACATTTTGAAATAAGCCATATAACTTGTCATTATTTACGTTAAACTCTAAGGCTGAATACCTATTTCCGTTTTGCCAAATTATTGGAGAAGCAACAATTGTCCCCGTAGAAGCTTTCACACTGTATAAGCGATAATTTGAAGCATCTACACCAATAAATATATAGGTGCCTGTGTTAGAATCAAATGTAGAGTTTCCAATAGCAACTGCTTGTACACCGGGCAATGTAGAAATAGATGTAACATTTCCGTTGGCTAGGTTAATTTCTCCAAAATGCTCGGCGGTTCCATCCCACCATAACCCATATGCTTTCTGTGTTTGCAAATCGTATTCCATTTCTATAGGTTGTATAGTTGGAATATTAAAGATGTCTGTTGTTATGCTGTCTAAGTCAGATACGTATAAATTTTGATTATTGTTTGAATCGAAACCCCAAGAAATAAAACGTCTGTTCTGTTGGTCAAAGGCTGTTGCTCCTGCTGCTACAGCAACCAATCCATCTGTACTTTGGAGTATCGTACTAGAACCTGTAAAAGGGTTTATACTTACAATGTCAAATGGGATAGTCATACTCCCATTAACCGTTTTCTTTAAAGCGTAAAGTGTTTGTGCAGTTACTGAGTTGTTAAAACAAAAGAAGACGCAGCTAAGCGCTAAAACAAATAGGTGGACGAATTTTGACATATTAATAAGAACTAAAATTTTATGAAATTAAATTAATTACTTAGTTATAACGAATCTAATCATCACATAGTTGTGTTGCATGTATAAGGAAATGGTCTTTTTACTGACGAGTAATAAAATTATTCAAATCAACTAAGTTGGAAAAGCTACGGAAAACTTTGTAAACTTATCATTGATAACTTTTTATTTCGTTAAAGTTGTTCAATCACAAAATCAGTTCTTCTGTTTCTGGCTTTATTATTTTCAGTTGTATTCGGCACTTTGGGTTGTGTTTCTCCAAAACCTTTCGCTATCATTCTTCCCTTATTTACACCTAAATCCACAAGGTATGCTTTTACACCATCGGCTCTTTCTTGTGACAACCTTAAGTTGCGAGCATTGTCTCCTTCATCATCTGTATGTCCTTGAATAGTTATTCTTATGGATGGGTTATCGCTAAGAAATTTGGCGAATTGTTTAAGAACAAATTGACTCCTTTTCGATAAGTCTGCAGACGCAGTATTGTACAAGATATCGTTTATTGTATACGGTTTGCCCACTTCAATTTTGCGTACGGCTAAATCAGAATTTCGTACTGTTTTATTCTCTGCAACGGTTTCTTTTACTATTATTTGTGAATCAAACGCATGCCCTTCTTTTTTCACTGTTAGCATAACGTCTTGTGGTTCATCTGCTTTTACAACAACTGCATACTTGCCATCATTTCCGTTTACTCGAATAGTTTCTGATTCAGCTTTATTTGCGTAGCTTACTTCAATCGTTGCATCTGTAATTGGTTCTCCACTCTCATTTTCTAAGCTACCTTTTGCGATAAAAACTGCTTTTGGTCTGGCTTCTGGATAAAGTTCAAATGAGTAGATATTCCATTTTCCACCTTGTCTGGATGAGTAGTAAGCTTCAGTTCCGTTTGTAGAAACAAAAATTCCAATTTCGTCATCTTGCGTATTTATTGGGTATCCTATATTAATTGGCTCATCCCAAGATCCGTCCTCTTTTTTTCGGGTATAGAATATATCTGTACCTCCAATTCCTTTTCGTTGCTCAGAAACACTAGAAACAAAATATAAAGTTTCTGAATCTTGGTGTAAAAACGGACTTTTATCTTTTCCGGGTGTATTGATTTCAATAAAAGGTTCTGCAGCTCCCCAGGTACCGTCTTCATTTCTCTGAGAAATAAAAATATCGTCCATAGCAGTTGTTGGTCGGATAGCCGTAAAATAAAGCGTGTTTCCGTTAGCTGATAAAGTGGGCTGTGATTCCCATCCATCTTGCGTATTGATTTGAGATCCTAAATTTTGTAAGGCTGTCCATCTAATCTTACCATTCTCATCTCTTTCGTAGGTGGTAGAGTAGAGGTCACAATTTTTATATTTCTGACCTTGTACTTCTATATATTTACAACCTGTTACAATCATCTCTTTGTTATCTACAGATAATGTAGCAGCTCCATATCCATCCATAGATCCATTGTTAAAAGGAGCTTCAACAGGTTTGCCATTATCAAATAAGCTGTAAATATCTTTTCTTTCCGATTTTGTAAATTCTTCTTTAATGTTTGAGCGCAGATCTCCTAAATTTCTTCTGTCCAATTTTCTAGTGTAAAAAATAAGCTCATTGTCTGGAGAAATCATTGGAAAGTACTCATCGTTAGTACTGGATACGTTTTGTACAATAGAAGGATTAAATGGAACCTCCTTTTCTAATAAATTAACTTCAGTTTTTATCTCTTTCAAAGCGTTATTGACTGTTTTCAACTTTGAATCATAATCATTTGGATATCTAGTGTTATCTTCATGCTCAAAACCTTTAAACTTTTCAAACCACACCAAAGCTTCTTTCTTATTTTTCTGTGTGAGGTTTATAACACCTAAGAAATAAAAAGCATCAGCATGAATGTCTGGACAATAATCGAGTGCCTTTTTTAACATTTCTTCAGATTTTGCAAAACTTCTATCTCCTCTAGACGGCGTATTATCTGTTCTGTAATAATTGCTGCCAGACTCGTAGGCAAACAATCCAAATTCGAAGTAAGGCGTAGCATTTTCTTCATCTAAAGCTATTGCTTCTGTTAATAACTTAGATATCTCCATAATATCACCAGAGCCAGATTTTGCTTTATCCAGTGCTTTTTGTGCTTTTTTGTTAGGAGCTAAGCAAGATTCATCCTCTTCTTGCGCATGCAATAGGCTAGTGGTAAGTAGCAAAAAAGATAGAATAATAGAATAAAGAATTTTCATTTCGTAGCGTTTTATGATGAAATGCAAATAGCGTTCCAACAAATATTTAGAACGCTATTTACGCGTAAATGTTACACCTTTTGAGTATAAAAAGTTTTATTCTTTTCCTAATTTTTTAAGTTGCATTAATACAGAAAACGTATTATCAATATCATCAGAATGAACAACTACTGTAAATTCATTTGTTGTAGAAACAATTTCAACTAAATTAATCCCTTCCCAAGCTAAATGTTTAAGGATGTAATAATAGATACCACTAATTTCGGTATTGATAGTGGGTAACTTAACAGTCACACTCGCTAAATTAGGAGAATGACTCAGCATTTTTTCTCGGGCAAATACAGTTCGTACCTCAGCAGAAATAGAGCTACTTGTAATAATAGTGGTTTCGCTTACACCACTACAAACGGTATAAAAAGTATCTCTGCGCTTTGATAGAACGCGCATCATTTCGGACTGTTTTTCTGTTAGTGTTTCAGAATTTTCGAAAGTAAAATCTTCTAAATCGCTTCTTACGAGAAAATCTCCTAGGCTACCCATAAAATTTTTTATTTTTAGGTCAATTTTGTGGTAATAACCGGGAGACATGCGCTTAATAGCCATAATTATCGCACCTTCTTTGACTTCTTTCTTAAGATTGTCTTCAATTTCAGGCTTAATTTTTCTAGCTAATGCAGAAACATTAATTAAGTCCTCCGTTAATGACTCTCGAAGGAAAGGAGAGCGATTTATAATTTGTTCTGTGATTTTTCCAATAGTTAACATAACGTGCCGTAATAGTAAAATTTAAGATGTTGTAAAAATAACATATAATTGAAATTATCACAACTTTTAACTTTTAATCGCTAATAAAGTATCTAGTTTTAATAATCTAACAATTCGATTAATGCTTTTTTAAACCTTTCTTTAGGTAAGAAGTTTTGCTCGAGCTCTGCGTCAAAAGGAACTGGAGTATCTAATGAACCAATACGTTTAACAGGAGCATCTAGATAGTTGAAACAGTTTTCGTTTACAAGCGAAACAATTTCTGCACCAATACCACCGGTTAGACAATCTTCATGTAGGACAATACATTTGTTTGTTTTTCGAATTGAGGAATAAATCGTCTCGGTATCTAATGGTGCCAGTGTTCTTAAATCTATAATATCTGCGTTGACACCAGATTCTTCAACAATTTCCATTGCCCAATGCACTCCCATACCGTAGGTAACAATACTAATCTCGTTTCCTTCGGTAATTAAGTTAGCTTTACCGATTTCAGTTGTGTAATAATCATCGTGTACTTCTTCTTTTAAACTTCTGTATAAAAACTTATGCTCAAAGACTAAAACAGGATTTGGATCTTCAATTGCAGCAGCAAGCAAACCTTTCGCATCTCCAGGAAACGCCGGGTAAACTATTTTCAAACCTGGTGTATGAAAAAACCAAGCTTCATTACTTTGAGAGTGGAATGGTCCGGCTGCAACACCAGCACCAGTTGGCATACGCACAACAACATCTGCATTTTGTCCCCAACGCCAGTGCATCTTAGCCAAGTTATTTACAATTTGATTAAAACCGCAGGTAACAAAATCTGCAAATTGCATTTCTACAATTGCTTTCATACCGGCAATAGATAAACCTAAACCAGCACCAACAATGGCAGATTCGCAAATGGGTGTATTTCTTACTCTGTCTTTACCAAATTCTTCTAAAAAACCTTCTGTAATCTTAAAAACACCACCGTATTCGGCAATGTCTTGTCCCATAATTACAGTCTCTGGAAAACGTTGCATAGACTGACGCAAACCATCAGAAACGGCATCAATTAGTCTTTTTTCAGATGTTGTATTAGAAACTGGAGCTATTACTTGTTGCTTATGAGGTGCGTAAAGATCTTCTAGTTCTTTTTCCGTATTTGGTTTTATTCTTTCTTCAGCAGAAGCTGTATCTAAGCCATCTTGAATTTCTTGCTTTATTTCTTTAGTGTATGCTTTAATAAACTCCTCAGTAATTATACCTTCTTTGGTTAAGAACAATTCGAAGTTCGTTACTGGATCTTTCTTTTCCCACTCGTCTTGTATACCATCTGGATAATATTTTGTGCCAGAAGCTTCTTCATGCCCTCTCATTCTAAAGGTCATACATTCTAACAAAAATGGTCTTGGTTTTTTGCGTATAGAATTAGCAATTTTTCTTATTGTAGAAATAACTTCGAGCACGTTGTTTCCATCTACTTGGTAGGCGTCCATTCCGTATCCGATTCCTTTATCTATAAACTGTTTACATTTGAACTGTTCATTACTAGGTGTCGAGAGTCCCCAACAGTTGTTTTCAACAGTAAAAATAACGGGTAAATCCCAAACAGCAGCTACATTTAAAGCTTCGTGAAAGTCTCCTTCTGAGGCTCCTCCGTCTCCAGTGAATACTAAAGTAGCTTTCTCTTCTTTCTTTAATTTATTTGCTAAAGCAATTCCGTCTGCTACACCTAATTGCGGACCAAGGTGTGAGATCATACCTACTAAGTTATACTCTTTTGCTCCAAAATGGAAGGATCGATCTCTTCCTTTTGTGAATCCGCTCATTTTTCCTTGAAATTGAGCAAATAGTCTATTTAAGGGAATACCTCTAGTAGTAAAAATACCAAGGTTTCTGTGCATAGGTAAAATAAACTCTTCGTTATTCATGGCATATGCTGCTCCAACAGAAATACCTTCTTGTCCCCAACCCGAAAACCATTTAGAAATTTTACCCTGCCTAAGCAGAATAAGCATTTTTTCTTCAATTAGTCTAGGTTTCTTAATGGCTTTATAAATATCCTTTAATTCTTCGTCAGAAAACTCTTTTCTATCGTATTGTATGTGCTGTTTTTTTATTGATGCCATAGTTTTGAATTGACTCGTAACAAAAATAGATTTTAATTTGTAACCTCGTAAGAACTGTTGCTTTAATTTATTAACGAAAGGTCGTTTGAATGTTAAATAAATCTAAAAAAAAATACAGCTTTCAAATAGTTAACGTAAACCTTTGTTATATCAACTGTTTAAAACTGAGAAACTCAATGTTTACGAATGCTAAACCGTTTTTTTTATTTTTAGACTACAGCAGTTTTGGGTTAAGTTTGTGCCGACTTACCAAAAAAATGAACGATTAAATACAGCACTATAATTCCCACAGGAATGGTAATGTAAGAGCTAACCCCAAGAGCACCTGGAATAATTCCAATGAAGAGTGCAATTGAACCAACGGTGAGCGCATAAGGCATTTGAGATTTAACGTGGGTTATATGGTTACAAGAACTTGCTAAAGAACTCAAGATAGTTGTGTCTGATATAGGTGAGCAATGATCTCCTAGCACAGAACCAGCAAGAACGGATGCAATTACATTGTAAAGAATTGCGGTTTCGTTATAACCTGAGTTGCCAGAAGCTACAGCCCAAGCTAAAGGAATAACTAAGGGATACATTAGTGCCATTGTACTCCATGAAGATCCTGTTGAAAAAGCTATAAATGCGGAAAGAACAAAAGTAAGAGCTGGAATTAACCAAACGCTCTGAAAATCTCCCTTGAAAAAGCCTTGTAAAAATTCGGCTGTGTGTAGATCTTCGGTTACTCCAGCTAAAGACCAAGCTAAAATTAAAATAGCTACGGCTGGCATCATGGTTTTAATACCCATCATTACAGATTCCATTGTATCTCTTAATCCCATAATCTTTTGACTTATTGTGAGTAAAATAGCTACTAATAAACCAGTCATTGAAGACCAAAGAAGAGCAGCGTAAGAATCTGCATTTCCAATAATAATTCCTAATTTTCTAAAGAAACCAGTAGCATTTGCATCTAAAATTTCCAAACCTGCCCAAGCTCCACCGTTGTAATTAGGACTTATACCTAAAATTGCAGAAAGAGATGTGTCTAAACCAGTATAAACCAAACCTACAATTGTTCCAAGAACTACGGTTAATATCGGTAGAATTGCATTATAAGCGTATGTTTTTTCTTCGTTTACAGGATCAAATTCTTTTAAATCTACGGTAGATTCATCATTATCTTCTCCGCCGTTAACACCATTTTCAATGGCTTCTTTTTCGTACTTCAACATTGGTCCGAAATCCTTTTGTTTATACAATAAAAAGAACATAAAGAATAACGTGAAAATAGGGTAGAAGGAGTATCCTAAGGAGCTAACAAAGATAGAGTAGGCACTTTCGTTAATTACTCCACCTGCTGCTTCAATTTTAGCAACTCCGTCAGAAATATAGGTTAACTCTGCACCAATCCATGTTGTTATAAAAGCAATAGCTGCTATTGGTGCTGCTGTAGAATCTACTATGTAGGCTAATTTCTCTCTAGAAATTTTAAGTTTATCAGTTACAGATCGCATGGTATTCCCCACAACTAGTGTATTTGCATAATCGTCAAAGAAAATAGCTATTCCTAAAAAATAAGTCGTAAGCATTCCAGATTTACGTGTAGTTGCAAACTTTATAATTCTATTTACAACACCTTGCATTCCTCCATTTTTAGAAATAACTGCTACAATAGATCCAATTAAAAGTGAGAAAAGTATAACAGAAAGATGCGATTTGTCTGCCATTGCATTTAAAATGTAATGATCTAAGACTGTAAAGAATGCAGTAAATATTCCTAAAAAGCTATTTGTATAAAATCCTACAACTGCAGCTCCTATAAAGATTCCTATGAAAAGAGAAGCTAAAACCTCTTTTATTAAAAGAGCTAGAATAATTGCAAGCAAAGGAGGTAATAAGCTTAGCCATCCAGGTATAACAATTGGTCGGTTAAAACTTACATCACTTTTAACGTTGATTGTGGAATTTTTTAAAGCAATTTTTCCGACAAAGTAATTGTCTTTTTTTTGCAAAAAAACGGTTTTGGTATTGATTTTAATAGATTCTAGAGCGTTCTCACTGTGAACGATAAACTCCATTTTTTCATTTTTCAACATTACTTCAGGAAAAGTAATTTTTACGTTGGCCTGAGCTGTTAAACTTAGAAATGTAAGAATGAATAAAAGGAGTTTTTTCATTGTTATAAAAATTGATGGAACGGAAAGTTAATAAAATAGCCTTTAAATTTAGGTTTCTTCATTGTTTTTATCCTAATAAAAAAGTGGGTGAGTTGAGTTAATATTTTTTGCCTATATTTAAGTAACTATAAACTAAACCTTTAGATATGTATAAGTCTAGAAAACAACTTAATTGCACTAGTTGTGCTAAAACGTTACACGGTAGAATAGATAAAAGGTTCTGTTCTGATGCTTGTAAAAATAAACACCATAGAGATAGTAAAAAAGCTATTCAAGCTATCAGTTTGGAAGGACCTGTCCAATCAAGAAACTTAATTATTCTTTTGGGTATTTTTGGCAAAAACTCTAAATCAATAAAACTTCATAAAGATTTACTTTTTCATTACGGTTTTGATATCAATACTTTTGATCGTATAATATCATTTCGGAACAAGAAATACTATTGTTTTCAAAATTTCAGGTTTACATTTTTACCTCATGGATTAATTGAAATCAGGAGATTAGAGAATGCATTGAGTTTATCAACGTGCTTTTATAATCGTTGGAAAGCAGATTTTCCGGAGCATTTTTATCTTGAAGAAATTATGAATGAAAAAAGTAGAAATTTTAGCTTTGAAAGATTGAGCTTTTTTGATTCTAATAAACGGTTAGCATATTGAAAATAATAGGATACAGAGATTTGATAATTAAACAGTCGTGTTTTCTTAATGTCAAAAATAACATTTATTACTTGTAGTCTTTAAGACAACTTTTTCGACCAATATTAACTGTAATATAGTCTTTGTCTAAACGCGGTGATCGAGCAGGAGAATATTCTCTACCATAAAAAATGATTTGTAAGTGTAGTTTATTCCATTTTTCTTTTGGAAACACTTTTTTTGCATCTTTTTCAGTTTGTACTACGTTTTTACCATTTGTGAGTCCCCATCTATAAAGAAGTCTGTGAATGTGTGTATCTACTGGGAAAGCAGGAATTCCAAAAGATTGTGCAACAACTACACTTGCTGTTTTGTGTCCAACTCCAGGCAACTCTTCAAGTAAATCTATGTCGGCTGGAACTTCTCCGTTGTACTTTTCCAATAATATGTGCGACAGTTCGTAAATAGCTTTCGATTTTTTAGGAGATAATCCGCATGGACGAATAATTTGTCTTATTTCTTCAACCTCTAATTTTACCATATCCCATGGGTTATTTGCTTTTGCAAACAATCCAGGTGTTATTTTATTTACTCTTTCATCTGTGCATTGAGCAGAGAGTAACACCGCAATTAGCAAAGTGTATGGGTCTGTATGGTCTAGTGGAACAGGAGTTTCAGGATATAACTTTTCTAATTCATCCATTATATAAACCGCTTTCTCTTTTCTAATCATTTTATTTTAGTTTAAAGCCATTAGATATAAATTGAACAAACTCTTTAAATATCGATTTTTTTGTAACAATGTCTTTCAAAGAAATAGGTTGGGTAGACTTTATACTATCAATTTTTTTTGGTTGTATTGTTTCACCTTTTGGAGATGATGTATTTTCTTCATAAAGCGCTACACCTTCTTTTTCTATCATCGTTTGATTAAACTGTTCTTCTATTTTCGCGATTTGATCTGCTTTTTTATAATGATTTTGAGCTTTTTCTTGGTACCCTTTTTTTTCCAAAAGTATTCCAAGGTTATTATTTGCTACAGCATCAGTAGGGTCTAGCTCTACAGCCTTGTAGTAATCCTCAATAGCACCGTTAATATCTCCAAAGAAATCTCTAGCATAAGCTCTTGAGGCATATCTGTAAGCATAATCTGGGTCTAATTCAATAGCTTTATTAAAGTCTGATAGACTTAGATGCTGTTTTTTTAAATGAATGTAGACAACAGCGCGTTGATTATAAATTTCAGCACTATTAGGATTTAATTTTAAGGCTAAATTAAATTCATTCAGCGATTCTGTTAACTTGTTTTCATCAAGTAACTTTTGAGCTCTTTCTTGGTGTGCGTTTAAGAACATTGAGTAAATTCGTTATTATGAACATCAAAAATACAGACTTTCCGCAATATAGAAAGTTGTTTAACGACAAGTCTTTCTTTAAAATTACTGATGACAGAAACTTTGAAGAAATTCAAGTTGTAGGCAAAAAATATGTAAGCTATACGTTTAAAGCACAGCAGTATTTTGAAATTTTGAAAGTATCCGAGCTATTAGATGAAAGCAACCCTTTGTACACTACAATTTCTGAGAAAGAGTTTTTTAATGTTGCACAACAATCCTCTTTGTAAGAGCTGATTTATCTGTTTTTACCTTTAAATAGTAAATGCCATTCTCTAATTGAGCAATTGGAAAAGGATTCTCGACTCCAATCATAATTTGCTTACCTTCTTGTGATATTAATTGGACACCTAGAAGCTGTTGGTTTGTAAGTTCTATTTCAATATAATCAGTTGCCGGGTTAGGGAAGATGGTTAGATCTAAATTCTCATTAATTACATTTACCGAAGGAGATAAAGGATTTGGATGCGACCATTTTCTTAAGAAAAGCCATACTTCAATTGCATGCGAAAAATCATTTAGTGGTTCAACGTAATAGTCGTGTCCACCTCCATTAATTCTCCAATGCTCCAAACTTCCGTCAGCATTGCAGTCATTATACACAAATCGATCTGTTGTTAGTCCATCATTAGCACTATCTGTAATTCGCGTTGAATCTTGGGTTGTTCCACAGTTTTTTTGATTTTTCCAAAAATCTAGTGTTTCAGTGACTAGAGATAAGGAAGGTAAAGCGTTTGAGTTGTAAGGAACAGTTGCGTCATTCGTTCCATGCAAATGAATGATAGGAGTAGAATACGAAGGATTACAAGCATTTAAATCTGATGTGCTCATTGGACCAGCCATAGCTCCAATTGCTGCAACTCGATTATTTAAATTACAGGCTAAATGGTAACTCATTATACTTCCCATAGAAAAGCCGGTTACGTATTGTCTCGTTATATCAGCATTGAAATCGCTGAGAGATTTATCCATTAAAAAATTCATGAAGTCGATATCATTTGCAGTAGAAGAAGCTGCAGTTCCATTATTCCATGCATTCTGTCCAAAAAGATTTGGAAGACCCTGTGGATAATAAACAATGCACCTCGCAGTATCTGCTATTAAATTAAATCCTGCGGTAGCCATTTGGGTATTTGTTCCTCCTAAACCATGAAGAATGATTACCGATGGAAGAGACTCTGTTGAAGCATTAAAGTTTGCAGGTAAATATTGGATGTATTGTCGAGTTACTCCGTCAATATTAATTGTTTCAGTAGTTTGTTGCGCAAATGAGAATGACAAACTAAAAAGTGCAAAGCATGTGATTATTATCGTTTTCATGCTTAAAAATAATCTTTTTTTTCCAGATTGTGCAAATAGAGATTTCTAATTTACTATCTATTAAAGCTTCCTCTTTACAATAATTAATCTTTAATTTTACAAGGTGAATGAGAAAAAAGAACATAGAAAAATAATACATATTGATATGGATGCTTTCTATGCGTCAGTTGAACAGCGTAATAATCCAAGTTTACGTAATAAACCAGTTGCTGTTGGCGGTGGTGGTGAACGCGGAGTTATAGCTGCAGCAAGTTATGAAGCTAGACATTACGGTGTGAAGTCAGCCATGAACGGTAAATTAGCCAAACAGCTTTGCTCTACACTGATTTTTGTTAAACCTAATTTTGATGATTATAAGTTGGTTTCTAACGAGATTCATGAGATCTTTTCAAGATATACCACCGAAATAGAACCATTGTCTTTAGACGAAGCGTTTTTAGATGTAACTGGTTGTAATGAAAAATCTGCTACCTATATTGCTAATTCAATTAAAAACGACATAAAAAATGAGCTTAATCTTATTGCAAGTGCCGGTGTTTCCTACAATAAGTTTTTAGCTAAAATTGCTTCGGATATGGACAAACCTGATGGTTTATTTATAATAGAACCCGCCGATGGGTTTAACTTTGTAAAGTCTTTGCCGGTTAAAAAGTTTTTCGGAGTTGGAAAGGTTACTGCTGAAAAAATGAAAGAATTGGGAATTATTTATGGAAAAGATCTTCTGCGTTTTTCACTTCAAGAATTGATTACATACTTCGGAAAGTCAGGTAAGTTTTTTTATTCAATCGCAAGAGGTATAGATGATAGGCCTGTAAAATCAAATAGAAGTAGAAAAAGTATAGGAACGGAACGAACTTTTGAAGAAAACACAACTGATTTGGTTTTATTAAAATCAGAACTAAAAAAGGTGGTTGACATTTTGTGGAATCGTTATAAAGCCAATGATAAAGAGGGCAAAACCGTTTATTTAAAAATTAAATTTTCAAATTTCACACAAATTACACGAGCAAAAACCTTTCAAAACGTGCTTACAAGCAAATCGAAATTGTTAATTACATTGAATAAGTTACTTGTGCATAATTACACAACTGAATTACCAGTGAGATTAATTGGAGCTTCTATAAGTAGTTTTACAGATGCTCTTACTGAAGATAAAGATAAAGTAGATGAGTCAGAGTCAAGTCAACTTAAGTTGCTTTAAATTTGCTTAAAATTTGCTTAAAATAAAGAGGTTTGATACGCTTTGTTCGTATATTTTAGCTCATGCTGTAATAGCCATTCTTTTCTACTTAAACCGCCAGCATAACCCGCTAGGTCATTGTTTATACCTATTACGCGGTGACAAGGAATTACAATTAACAAATTATTATTGGCGTTTACATTAGCAACTGCTCGTATACTTTTAATATTTCCTGAATTTTCTGCAAGTTTTGTATAGCTGATTGTTTCGCCAAAAGGAATAGATTTCACCTTTTCTAAAACGTTTATAGAAAATGGAGTAGTTGGAGGTATATATGGTAAGTTAAATTGTCTACGTTTACCATCAAAATACTGATTTAGTTCTCGTTTTAATTGGTTAAGAATTGAATTTGAACTTGAAAATTGAGTTGGACTTAAATTCTCCGAGGATTTTAAGAAATTGAGTCTTAATAGAAAGTTTTTTGAAGCTTCCGCGTAAATTATGCCAATTGGAGATTTAATTAGCATACTATCTTGCGCTTTTGGACTAGAATTTATCATGTTAGAAATAAAAAAAAGACACACAAATTGTGCATCTTTCCTTTTGGGTAGTTGTAGTTAATCCTTTATTTCAGTGTCTGTTTCTCCATCTGCTGCAGTGTATTGATTTAGTTTTTCTCCAATAAAAGTACCCTTAATTATTTGGTCTTGAAAATCCTTCATTGCACCTGGAGAATGAGGAATCAGTATAGAAGTGTTTTTAGAATTTGAGCCTACGTTGTTAATAGTGTCAAAATACTGCGTCAGTAAAACAAACTGCATTACTTCTTCGTGTGTAACATTCTTAAGCGACTTTTGAAAGTCCTCAACCGATTCTTTAAATCCACGTACAATTTCTAAACGTTGCTGAGCGATACCTTCACCTGAGAGTCTTTTTGATTCTGCTTCTGCTTCTGCTTCTGCAATTATCTTAATTTTATTTGCTGCAGCAACTTCCATTGCAGCTTCCTTATCTCTTTTTGCTGCATTTATTCTATTCATAGACTCCTTAACTTTATGGTCTGGATCAATATCTGTAATAAGTGTTTTTATGATTGAATAGCCGTACTCTTCCATTATATCAGCAATATTTTGCCTAACAGCCATTGCAATATCATCTTTTTTAGCAAAAACATCATCTAATTCTAACTTCGGAACCTCAGCACGTACATCGTCAAAAACATAAGATGCAATTTGCCCTCTAGGATTGTCAAGCGAGTAAAAAGCATCTTTAACTTTGTCTCTAGTAACTTTGAATTGAACAGAAACTTTTAGGTTCACAAAAACATCATCCATTGTCTTTGTTTCCACAGCTACATCAAGCTGTTGAACTCTTAAGTTCATAAGACTTACTCTATTATCAATAAAAGGTATAATTAAATGAAAACCCGAAGGTTTAATCGAATGAAATTTACCTAACCGCTCTACAACTGCAGAGGTTTGTTCTCTCACAATTATTACACTTTTATAGAGCAGTAATGCAATTACAGCAATTACAACTCCGTAAAAAATAGCATTTTCTTGTTCCATATTTTATCTTTTTCTTAAATGTAATCATTTATCCTATATGGATTCTTAGCTTTGCTAATTATTTTAAACCTCTTTTAAATTTAATTGTTAAATACAAAAAGAAATATGCAGATTATTGGTGTAAATGGTTTTGGTAGAATTGGACGATATTTTACTCGTTTAAGTTTAGAAAACAACTCAATTGATGTTGCTGTGGTTAATGACCTTGCTGATATAGATACATTAGCACACCTTTTCAAGTATGATAGTGTGCATAGAGGTTTGAAACATTCTTTTAGTGTTCAAAAAAATTGCATAGTTTTTGAAAATGGTAAGCGCATCGTATTTATTTCTGAAAAGAATCCAGAAGATATTCAATGGAGAAAATACGGCGTTAATATTGTTCTAGAATCTACAGGGTTGTTCAGAACAAAAGAATTAGCAAGTAAACATTTTATTGGAGGTGCTCAGAAAGTAATTATTAGCGCTCCCTCGAAAAGCGAAGATGTAAAGACATTGGTTTTAGGTGTGAACGACAATTTATTATCGCCAAATGATAGGATTATAAGTAACGCGAGTTGTACCACAAATAGTGCTGCTCCTATGATTAAATTGATCAAAGAATTATGCTCAATCGAATCAGCATATATCACTACCGTACATAGTTATACTACTGATCAAAAATTGCATGATGCACCACATAACGATTTAAGAAGAGCAAGAGCTGCAGCGCAATCTATTGTTCCTACTACAACTGGAGCTGCTAAGGCACTTACTAAGATTTTCCCTGAGTTAGAAGGCCATATGGGAGGTGCGGGTATTCGTGTTCCTGTTCCAAATGGTTCGCTAACAGATTTAACAATAAATGTGAAAAGTAACCCTCCTTCCATAGAAGAGATAAATAATCATTTTAAGAAGGCTTCAGAAGAAAATTTAAAAGGTATACTTTCTTATATCACAGATCCTATCGTATCTACTGATATTATAGGTAATTCGCATAGTTGTATTTTTGATTCTTTGCTTACAAGTGTTGTGGGGAATATGATAAAGATTGTAGGGTGGTATGATAATGAAGCTGGATATAGTAACAGATTAATTGACCTAGCTTTGCGCCTTTAATTCTGTACAAATAGATATAAAGTTCTCAATTAATCGAGTACCTAGGTTGCCCGAAACTTCTGGATGAAATTGCACGCCAAATAATGGTTTAGAATTGTGTTGCATAGCCTCATTAACACAGTTGTCAGAAGAACCAAGAAGTGAAAAATTATTAGGAATAGAGATAGATTCACAGTGATCCTGCATCATTAAGCATTCATTAGGTATACTTTTAAGCAGCTTACTTTCTTTGAAAAAACTAATGTCTGTCCAGTCTCTTTCTTCCTTTTGTAACGCAATCCTTGCTCCATGAAGCATACCTATTATTTGATGACCAAAACAGATACCCAATACAGGGATATTTATTGTTTTTATTTTTTCAAAGGCCAATAAATAAGGTTCTGGATTGAGCTGAGAAAGTAAAAGTGGTGCCCCAGAAATAATAATTCCAATATATTTTGTGAAATCTTCATTAGAAAAGTCATACATAGAAAGCGTAGTGTAATCTTCGAAACTATCAGTTATTTCCTCTATTTGAGGAACTTTTGTACTCCCACAATTCACAATTAATATCATAAGAATAAAAATAAAAAAAAAGTTCTAAAAGAGTGGTTCTATAATGATTTACCTTTAAACTTTAATAGTATCTTCATCTTTTTAATTTAAGTTAAATGCCTTCTAACGAGTATACACAAGTAAAAAATAAAGCAAGGTTAATTGCTTTTTCAGGAAATAAGATTTTAGTATTAAGAACCAAGAAGTTAGACAACAGATACACCTTTGTTGGAGGTACAATAGGTAAAAACGAATCTAGCTTTGAAGCAATAAAAAGAGAAGCAAAGGAAGAAGCAAATATCGACTTGGTTAAAAGAGAAACACATCTTGTACACTCCGCTATTGAGTATAGAAGTAATATTATGATATCAACTCATTTTTTTCTTTCTGAGGTGGATAAAGGTGTTATTGATTTGAAAGAACCGTATAAATTTGATTGGTTGGGTTGGGTTGATATTAATGATGCAATACCTCAACTTAAGCCAAGAGATAAGGGTATTATTTTAGATAATTTTGAAAAACGACTTAAAAAGAGGAAAAAAAATCCACCCAACTTTCAGCTCTTTATTCATGTGAAAAGTATACCAGAAACCCTTCGTTTCTATGAAAATTACTTTGACGTACTTCCAATACGTGTTTCAGAATATATGGCTACTGTTAATTTATTTGGCAACGAAATTGTTTTTGTTAAACTAAATAGTGATTTACAAAAACCTACTTATTTAAATAGCTTTGGTATTGTTTTAAATAGATTAAGATGGCAAGAAGAGTTATCTCGATTAGAAAATATTGAGCAAAAAAAAATTAAAACAGTTATAGAACTTGAAAACAGAGTAGGAGAGCACCGCTATTTTGAGCTTGAAGACTGCAATCAGTATACAATTCGGTTTACATGCTACAATGATATTAGGGAGCAGTTTCTAGAATAATTTTGTGCCATAGTAGAAATCTACTATAAATGAACGTTTGGTTAGATATACCTTTATCATGTAATAGTATTTAATCGAAAAGTTTTATTGTTATGTGTAGATTTTTTTTAACTTCAGTAATGTGCGCTTTTATTTGTTTTAATATGAGTGCTGGTCCGTTATTTATCCAATTAAATGAACCAACAAAAGAAATCGTTTATATAAACGATCAGTCTTCCAAGCTTATATCTGATATTAAACTTGAAAAAAGTATCATTGAGCAAAGAGCTGCGAAAATTCAAAAAAAGAATGATGATCTTATCTTTGTATTATCTCTTGTTGCAATAATTGCGCTAGTAGTACTGATATTTTTGATAATTGTTATCAGAAAAAAAATAGCCAAATACAAAAATTTGTATTTAGAGAGTAACCACAGAATAAAGAATAATTTAGGTGCAATTGACTACTTTATTTCAAAAAAAAAAGAAGTAACTACTTCTGAAGAAGTGAAAGCGAATTTAGCAGATGTTCAAAGTAAATTATATTCTTTCTATAAAATCCATGAATCTCTTGTTATAAATGAGAGTAAAAACAGTATCGCTCTTAAAGATTATCTTTCTGACCTACTTCTGAAAACAACACAGTCTTTCGGCGGAGATAAAGTGTTTTTTCAAACCGAAATGAAAACATCTATACATATTGACATTAATAAAACGTGTGTTTTAGGTATGATATTGAATGAATTTATAACCAACTCTATTGCTCATGCTTCATTTTATGGAATTCCGAATATCTTCGTAAGCCTAGAAGAATCCAATAAATCTGTAATCCTGAAAATAGTTGAAAAAAATAAAACAAAACAGTTAAGTGTAAAACGCAGCAGTAGTACTCAAAAGGGATTACGACTAGTTAAAAATTTATGCAAACAAATTGACGCTAAACTAATTACTAATAATAACCAAGGTATGCAAATGTTGATTACCTTAGAAAGGTAAAAATAGCAGAGTTGGGTTATGAATACGAAACATATTCTTATTGTTGAAGATGAAGTAATTTTATATGAAAAATTAGCAGCTGTTTTAACTAAACATGGTTACAGCGTAGATGAATATACTCCAAGCGTTCTTGAAGCGTACGATAGGATTATTGAGAGAGAACCGGATTTGGTCTTATTAGATATCCAGCTTAAAGGGAAGAAAAATGGAATTGATTTAGGAAAGAAGTTAAGCGCTAAATTTAAAATTCCTTTTCT
Organism: Lishizhenia sp.; assembly: GCA_965656535.1. GTDB lineage: Bacteria > Bacteroidota > Bacteroidia > Flavobacteriales_D > Crocinitomicaceae > Lishizhenia. The sequence continues at coordinate 318,675 of CBFHKX010000003.1, read as the reverse complement.
ATTTCTTACGGATATTGATGACTCTTCAACCTTTACAAAGGCAATTTCTTCCAAACCAGAGTTATATTTAGTAAAAACTAAACCGTTTATTGATGAAGAAGAATTACTTCGACATATCTTGTTAATTCTATCCAAAACCGAACAAGAAGTACAGGAGAAAATACTCCAAAAATCAGGGATATTTTTATTTACTGATTATGGCGTGAGCTTATCTGCGCAAAATCTCGACCCAAATTACCGAGAACTAGTTCAATTTGAAGATATTTTAATAATTGAAGTCGATTTACATAAAAATAAATTTACAAAACAATCTAAAGGCTCTAAAAATTATGTAAGAGTAACCACTAAACTAGGTAAAATCTATTTTTACAATAATTCTCTAGCTAATATACTGCTTAAACTACCTGATACATTTATTCGCATAAGTAGAAGTGTTGCTATTAATTTTGTTTTAGATAATATTAAAGGAAAAACGAGCAATACCTCTATAACAATGAGTAATAACGAAACGTTTTATATTGGTTCGGTTTATCGCGAGAATTACGAAAAAAGAATGAAAGAGCTTTTTTCTTTATAGTTCGTCAGAGCCAACTAATGTTTTGTCCTACTATTACTTAGCTTTATCCTAGCATGTTTTTTCTTTCTCTTTTGTCTCCATACATTTGAAGTGTTATTAATTATTAAACTAAATGTTATGAAAAAGAAAGTATTAAAATTCGCTCCATTATTAGCAATCGCAGTATTATTATTTACAACTTCTTGCGAGAAAGAAATTTTTGAAAGACAAGATTACAATAAAGAAATAGATCCACCGAATCAAGAGAAAGGACAAAATAGAAATACTAAAGGATAATTGTAATTTATTTATAGTCAGACGTTCTCAGGAACGTCTTTTTTTTTGAATTATTTTTCTTCTATAGTAGATTTATACTATGTTTAAAACCTTTTACTGGTATACATTTGTAATGAAACAAATTTTAGGTAGTACTAATCAACTAACCATTTAAAGAAGGCGCTCACTATTGGGCGTCTTTTTTTATTCAATTTGTATTTAATAAAATCATTTTATAGTAGAAATCTACTACATTTAGTCAAAATGTGGACTGTATATTTGTAGTGAAACAAATTTTAGGTATTCAGCTAACCACTGAGATTAAGGCGTTCGTTAAGAGCGCCTTTTTTATTTTACGGTTTTTTCTTCTGAAAAGGAGCCATCGTTTCATTAAAGTTTTCTCTTGCCGAAACTTTATAAAGGTTATAAAACGATATAAGCTGTTTAGTGGTCATGTTTAGTTTCAAACTGATGTTCGATACTTGGTTTCTAATTGTATTTTCGGTAGTTTCTCTTTTTTTACCAATTTCTTTATGCGATAAGCCTTCACTTAAAAAATGAAGTACGGTTAACTCAGTTTTAGATAATTCGCTAAGTTGACTTTTATTCAGGGTATTGGTAACAGAAGGATCAATAAATTGCTTTCCATTATGAATGGCCTTTAAGCCTTTAATAGTGACGTCTAAACTACTTTCTTTGTCAATTATTCCATTTACTCCAATCGTATCGATTAGTTCGTTGTAAATAAATAATTTTACATTATTGGTGAAAATACAAATTCGAATGGTAGGATATTTTTCTTTTACTATCCTTGCAATATCGCTCCCGTCATATGATGAGTCGTTAAAACTTAAATCTAATAGAAGTAAGTTATATTTTTTTCCAAGGAGTTCATGTAATGCGTTTTCCTTGTTGTTAGCAATGGCTACGCGCTCAAATACCTCTGTTTGCATTTCTAATATATAACGCAAAGATTCTATTAAGGCCAAGCCATCATCTACAATTAAAAGTTTAATTTTTTCTTTCATAAACCTACACTGATTTGAATTATTGTACCTGTTTGGTTAGTTATAATGTTCAATTTACCTTTAATTAACTTTACTCGTTCTTCTATATTTTGTAATCCAATACCTTTTCCTTTTGTTTGAAATCCACGACCATCGTCTTTAATTGACACAAGTATATTGTCTTTATCATGCTCTAGTTCAACTTGAATTTCCTGACAATCTGCATGTTTTACAGCATTAGTTATAGCTTCTTTCATTACAGCAATTAATGCCAATTTCTTTTCCTTTGGTAAGTGTAAATGATTAATATTCTTATCATAACGTAATGTGATATTGGCTTCTGTTGCTCCAATTAAGATTTTTAAGCTTTGCTCAATACTCTTTCTTAAATCTAAACTGTCCTCGCTCATATTCTGAAAAGAAAGTTCATGAGAAATAGTGCGTAGTTCTTTTGTGTTAAGTCGTAAATCCTCCGTTACCTTCTTTAGCGCGTCTTTTGGTATACTGTCTAAATACTGCAAGCCTTCAAGTTTAAAACGTATAGCATGTAAATCGCTTAATACAAAATCATGCATATTTTTACCTATGAGCCTTCTAGTTTCGGTTTCTCCTTCAATTTTTGCTTCTAGCAATCTTACTTCACTTTGTTTGCGTAAGCTTTTTGACCGTTGTCTAATTAATAAAATAAGTATTACCAAGAGCGCCAAAGCAAGTGAAATAATGATGATTAATCCATTTTTAACCGCTATTGCTTTGTCGGCTAATTCCATTTTATTCCTATTGATTTCCAATTGAAGCTTTTGTTTCTTTATCTGCTCAGCTTGTTCATCTGCATGGTATTTTTCATTCAGCTCTTGTGTTTTTAAAAGCTGCTTGTCGTTTAATATTTGTTTGTACAACTTAACATATTCGCGTATAGATGAATCGTATAATTCAAACTGCCCTCTTTGTCTGTGATATTCCGCCTTTACTTCGTAATATCTTTTTTTCGACTCTAAATTTTTATTGGCATATTTAGAGATAGTTAACCAGTATAAACTATTCTGTAAATCATTTTCAAGTAAATAACACAAGGCTAGCTCTACAGCTGAGTAAATAATCCCCGTACTATCTTTTGATTTAATTCTTAAATTATAGGAGTCTTTGTAGTAGCGAATGGCTTCTTTATAGTTGTCTTGTAAATAATGGATTGTTCCAATATTATAGATTATAGATGGATTTCTAGGAATATTATTTTTATTTGCAACGTCCAGTGCTTTGTCATAATAGTAAAGTGCTGAATCTTCCATGCACACAACATAATTGTTTGCAATATTCATTAAATAAAGGACATGTATGTATGGATCATATTGCTTTTGCAATCGTTCGATGCCAATTTTATTCCAATATTTTGAAATGTCGTGGTTTCCGCTATAGTCGTAAGTAATTGCCAAGTCAACAATTGTTGTTAGTTGTTTTTTTACATTGTTTTGGCGTTCATAGAACTTCAAGATTTCTTGAAAACTGTTCGTCGCACTTTCGTAGTTCCCTTTCTCTCTATTTATTAGTGCTTTTTGGTATTTATAGAAAATACTGTCTGTTTCATTAAGTGAATCACTTAATCTGTAGTTGTTTAAATAGAATTCAGCTGAATCGATATAATGATTCAAAATGAAGTTGTTTATGATAACTTGTTGTTCTTTTTTCAAAGAATCATTTTGAGAAAAAGTTGAAAAGCTTATTAAAAATAGAAATACATGAAAGAAACCTAGCTTATTCATATCGCGACTTTGATATAGCTAAGATACATTATACTTTAGAGACTTACATGGCTTGTAAATACCTTTAGATTTCGAATGAATATTTAAAGGGTGAGACAGAATATTTAAACTGCCTCACCGATTATTTAAAGTTAATTGTTTTTAAAACGAGTGCCTTTTTCCTTAATATATGGTAGGTTAATCTGTTCTAATTGTTTTTCAATACCGTCGATATCACCTACAATTTGATCAATAATCGGACGAATAGTTTCGTATTGCTTTTGAACAATTTCTATTGCGTCTTTTTGAGTTTGAGTTGGGGCAGATGTAGTTCCATAACGTTGCCATTGAACTGTACTAATTCTTCCTGTAATACTTGGTCGAGTTTCCATTTCTAATGACTTCTTTATTGGGTCTCCATACATAAGAATAGATATTGAATCCAACTTATTTTCAATGACATTTAATTCAGTTAATAACGATAATTTGGTATTTGGATATTCTATAACGGCTGATTTAAATAGATTCAATTTTTCTTTTGTTTCTTTTAAAATTTCTTCCGTTCCCGCTATTTTTCTATTCAATTCTAGAACACTGTTCCCAAAAACTAAGTTTTCATTTTCATCCTCATTTGCTAAGGTTGAAGGATTAATTGATACTACGTTGAATTTAGTCTTTGCAACATAAGGCGTAATAATCCCATCTTTTTCATGCACAACTTCAACAGAGTACACACCCGCACTTACTAATGTACCCCAATCTTTATTAGAGTAGAGTCCTGTTTTTTTAGTTCTGTCTCTTATAGGATCTGTACTTTCCGTTCTTAAATTCCAAGTGATACGTGATAAACCTTCTGACGGAGAGCTAATGATTCTGTTTATTTCTTTTCCTGCTTCATTTCTTATTATCCAAATAAGGCGTTCATGTTCCTCTAATCTTTCCTTATTTAATTCTTCTAGTGTAGGATAAGTTACGACGGAGCCATTTTTTTCTAATTCTTTTTCTTTCTTTTCCCTTTGTTTTTTCAAGCTTTCTTCTACTTCTTTTATATGAAGTGTGAATGTTGCACCAAATGCAGGGTTTTTGGCTGTGTAAAAATTAGCACCTTCTGAACCCGTACCTGGCGAACTAGGTATGAATAGCTTTGCATCTTTTACAGGAAATAAATAGGCACGTTGGTTTTCAACTTCTTTACTTAGTTGTCTTAAAGGAGAGTAGTCGTCTAAGACATAAAATCCTCTTCCAAACGAGGCTAGTACTAAATCATTTTCTCTTTTTTGAATCTCTAAATCGCGAATAGCTATTGTTGGTAATCCTGCTTTTAACTGTGTCCAGCTATCACCAAAATTAGAGGAGAAGTATACTCCAAACTCTGTACCTACAAACAGTAAGTCTGGATTAATATGATCTTGTCTAATACAAAAAACAGCTCCATTCTCTGGAAGATTATTGCTTATATTTTGCCATTTTAGGCCTTTATTTTTACTAACAAAGACATATGGGTTAAAGTCGCCATTTTTGTGATTGTTAAATACCGCAAAAACTGTATTTTGACTGTGTAATGAACTAACTACGGCATTTACATATGTGTTTTTAGGAACTTCTGAAGGCGTATTAATCTTTTTCCAATTTCGGCCATCATCCTCACTAATATGAATTAGACCATCATCTGTTCCTACATAAAGTAAACCTTTTTTGACAGAAGATTCGTCTAACGCTACTATATTGCCGTAGATTGTTGTGGATTTATTCTTCATAACAGCATCTTTTCCCCAAACTTGTCCCATAACAGGTAGAGTATTTCTATCTAATTGTTGCGTTAAATCGGGTGAGATAGTGGTCCAAGAATTACCTCTGTCTGTAGATTTGAAAAGCTTATTTGCAGCAAAATAAAGTGTTTTGTTGTCATGAGGAGAAATTAGAAGAGGTGCATCCCAATTCCATCTATACGCTGCTTCATTTTCTTTAGGCATGGGTTGAATTCCTAATTTTTCACCAGACTTTTTATCGTATCGCACCAGCCATCCGTATTGCGCTTGGGCGTAAGAAATAGTTGGATCTTTTGGGTCAATTTGTGATTCAAAACCATCTCCACCATTAGTAATAAACCAATCGGTATTTAATATACCAGCTCTATTTGTTGTTGCAGATGGCCCACCCATTGAATTGTTGTCTTGCGTTCCACCATAAATGTTGTAAAATGGTTCTGCATTGTCTACTGCTACTCTATAAAACTGGGTAACGGGTAAGTTGCTGTAAAATTTCCAATGCTTTGCATGATTGTATGTTTCATAAATACCACCATCGCAACCAACTATCCAATGATCAGTGTTTTGTGGGTTAATCCAAATGGTATGATTGTCTACGTGTTTTTTGCTCTCACCAGTTCGCATAAAGCTTTTTCCGCCATCTTCTGTATGGTGTAAGTAGGTATTCATAGAGAAAACTTTGTTCTCATCTTTTGGATCACAAATAATTTCTTGGTAATAGTTACCAGAGGTTGAGTAATCTGATTGCTTTTTCCAAGATTCACCTTTATTTGTTGATTTATAAAAACCACCTGCATCATTTTTCGCTTCTACAATAGCATAAATAGTGTTTGTGTTCACCGGAGAAACGGCTAAACCAATTCTACCCATTTTGCCTTCTGGTAAACCAGAATTAATCGTTTTCCAAGTTTCTCCACCATCTGTAGATTTATAAACCGCAGATTCTGGCCCTCCACCTATATAAGTGTAGACGTGCCTTCTTCTTTGATGTGCAGCTGCGTATAAAATTTCAGGATTCTTAGGATCAATCACAATTTCTGAAACCCCTGTGTTTTCTGAGATATCGAGGGTTTTTGTCCATGTTTCTCCACCGTTAATCGTTTTATATACTCCGCGTTCACCTCCGGCTTTCCAAAGTGGGCCGTAAGCAGAAACCCAAACTATATTTTCATCGTTTGGATGAACAATAATGTTTCCTATATGCTCAGAGTCTTTTAGTCCCATATTCTTAAAGGTCTTACCTCCGTCTAACGACTTATACACTCCATCGCCATAGGCGACAGAACGCTGATTGTTATTTTCTCCTGTTCCTACCCATACTGTGTTTGGGTTGGATAAAGAGTAGGTGACAGAAGCGATAGAATAAACTTTTTGATGATCAAAAACAGGTTCAAATGTGTTACCGTGGTTTGTTGTTCTCCAAACTCCTCCAGAAGCTACTGCAATAAGCCATGTGTTTGGGTCTTTCGGATGAATGGCTAAATCACTTATTCTGCCAGAGTTGAGTGCTGGACCAACGCTTCTAAATTTTAAAGCATTAATACTTTTGCTGTAAACGTCCGTGTTTGACTCGTTCTCTTTATTCTTTTGACCAATTGATTGACTCGCAATTAAAAGTGCTAGAGCGGTAAATAAAAATGATTTTCTCATACGACGAATATAAACAATCGAAATTATTCAAACAATATTATCGTATTCCGGTTTGTAACAATTAGTGAACTATTAAAGGTAATCTGTTATAAAAGGTTTAACAACTAGTCGGTTTAATCTATTTTTTGATATACTCTAATGTTCTTTGTCTTAGAGGTAGAATTTTAGATTTATACGCCTTGATCATTTATTTAACGTTTGAATATATTTTTTAAATTAATCAAAGAATAGTTAAACGTCTACCAAGAAATGGTAAGACTTTTTTATTTTTGCTCAAACTGAAATTTCCATGAAATATACTTTTAACTTTCAAGAACCGCATCAACAATTTGTATACATAGAGGTAGAAATAACAACACCAGAGAATGAAACGGTATTGTGCATGCCTACATGGAGACCTGGAAGATACGAGCTTGCTAATTTCTCTAAGAATATTCGTTATTTAAAAGCATATGCAGAAGGAAAGGAAATAAACATAAATAAAATTGATTTACACAGTTGGTTGGTAGATACATCAAATTGCAGTGCCATAACTATAAAGTATCAATATTATGCAGCTGTTTTAAATGCTGGTTCTACATTTTTAGATGCCTCACAGCTTTATGTTAACCCAGTTAATTGTTGTATTTATCCTCAAAATAGAGAAAATGACTCGTGCGAAGTATTTCTTAATATTCCTGAAGATTTTCAGGTTGCGCATTCATTTCAAGAAATAGACAAACTCTCTTACAAAGCAGAATCTTTTCATGAGTTAGTAGATTGTCCTTTCGTTTGCTCTGCTAATTTACAGCATAATGCTTATACAGTTGGAGAAACGAAGTTTCACCTATGGTTTAACGGAGAAGTAAAACCAGAATGGGACAAATTAATTCGTGATTTTGAAAAATTTTCTGAATATCAAATTGGTAAATTTCAAGCCTTTCCGGTTAAAAATTATCATTTTATTTTTCAGATTTTACCTTATGCAACCTATCATGGTGTTGAGCATAAAAAATCTACTGTAATTACCCTTGGTCCGTCTTATGCTATTTTTGATAAACTATATACGGAACTATTGGGAGTTAGCTCACATGAGCTCTATCATACATGGAATGTAAAAACAATACGGCCAATAGAAATGATGCCGTACGATTACAGTAAAGAGAATTTAAGTAAGTTGGGCTATCTCTGCGAGGGCGTTACAACTTATATGGGAGATATTATTTTGCTTAGAAGTGGTGTATTTGATATACAGCAATATTTCCTAGAAATGACACGCCAGCTACAACGACACTTTGATAATTTTGGCAGATATAATTACTCAGTTGCAGCTTCCTCTTTTGATACTTGGTTAGATGGTTATGAAATAGGAGCTCCAGGAAGAAAGGTGTCTATCTATACAGAAGGTTGTTTGTTAGCGTTTGTAACGGATATAATGATTATGAAACATACTAAAAATCTGAAAAATTTAGATTTTGTGATGCGCAGGTTATATTGGGATTTTGCCGACAAAGGAAAAGGTGTTTCAGAACAAGATTATAAAGCGGTTATAGAAAATGTAGCAGGTGCAAATTTCGATTGGCTTTTTGACGATTATATACATGGTACTAAAGGCTTTGAAGTTATTTTATCAGAATGCTTCGAGTATCTAGGAATTGAAATTGATACAATACCTTCACCTTCATACTCGCAAGGCAGATTAGGATTAAAAGCGCTAGATACAAATGGGAAATATAGCATAAAAGCAATTTTTCCTGGTAGCCCTGCCGACTTAGGTGGGTTGATGTTAGAAGATAAAATAATTGCGGTAAACGGAGCTGTTGTGAACGCTGATTTAGATAAGTGGTTGAGTTATTTCGACTCTGATTTAAAACATCTAACTATTGAAAGAGCAGGTAGAATAACAGAAATTACGTTACCAGAAGTAAATAGAGGTTTTTATCAAAACTATTCACTTCGATTAATTGATAAACCAAATAAACAACAAGAATTTGCGTTGCGTTCTTGGGTCAGTTAACTATAAAACATGAATTATCAATCAATTGTATCAGCACAGCACAATTTTTTTAATCAAAATCATACAAAATCTATTTCATTTAGAATAAAACAGCTTAAACTGTTTAGAAAGATGATTCTAGAAAATGAAAGTGATTTATATACGGCAATTTATAAGGATTTCGGTAAATCTGAATTTGAAACATTTTCTTCTGAAATAGGTCTTGTGTTAAAAGATATTTCTCATGCTTTAAAAAATATTAAAAGTTGGAGTGCGAAAAAACGAGTAAAAAATAACTTAATTAATTTTCTAGGAAAAAGCTTGATAGTTCCAGAACCACTTGGAGTATGCCTAGTTATAGGCGCTTGGAACTATCCGTATTATCTGACTTTTTCTCCTGCCGTTGCTGCGCTTGCAGCAGGTAACACCGTTGTTATTAAACCCTCAGAAATTTCTGCTAATACAAGTGCTTTAATGACCAATTTGGTAGCTAATTATTTTGATAAGCGTATTTTTACATCTGTAGAAGGAGCAGTGACTGAAACAACTAAATTGTTGAATATTAAATTTGATAAAATATTTTTTACAGGTAGTACGAGAGTAGGAAAGATTGTTTATGCATCTGCTGCTAAGCAACTAACACCAGTAACTTTAGAGTTAGGAGGTAAGAGTCCGGCTATTGTCACAAAAAATTGTAATTTAAATAAAACTGTACAACGGTTAGTATGGGCTAAATTTTTTAATGCTGGCCAAACATGTATTGCTCCAGACTATGTTTTTGTTCATTCAGCCGTTAAAGATAAATTTGTGAAGGCTGTAAAGCAAGAAATAATCCGTCGTAAATATGCTGTTGAAAACAAAAATTATGTTCAGATAATTAACGATTCAAATGTTGATAGATTAAAAAAGTTGATTACTAAAGAACATTTATCATATGGTGGAGTTGTAGACGTAGAACATAGAGTTATAAGTCCAACTATCCTCGAAAATTTACCTTTTGATCATCCTGTAATGCAGGAAGAAATTTTCGGTCCTATTTTATCTGTTTTTCAGTACGATGAGCTAGACAAAGCAATTAATTATATAAAAGCACAAGAGAAACCGTTAAGCGCATATGTTTTTTCTAACTCAAAAAATGATACAAATAGAGTTTTGAAAGAGCTAAGTTTTGGAGGTGGTTGTGTTAATGATGCAGTTATGCATATTTCTAATCCAAATTTACCTTTTGGAGGAATTGGTGCTAGTGGTATTGGAAGTTACCATGGTGAAGCTGGTTTCGCGTGCTTTTCGCATCAAAAGTCGATTCTTAAAAAGTCTAATTTTTTAGAATTGCCTTTTAAGTACGCTCCAATGTCTGACCGTAAGCTTATGTGGGTTAGGAACTTATTTAAGTTAGATTAATCGAAAGCTTTAGATGTAAGTTGAGCTAAGTCTGTTATAATATCAAATTCTTTTTTTGGCTTTTGTTTCATTTCTGGATCGAAAAGAATAGCTTTCATACCTACATTTTTAGCGCCTAAGATATCAGCTTTTAAATCATCCCCAATCATTACACTTTCTTTTTCAGTAGCTTTTGCTTGTTTTAAGGCATGTTTAAAAATAGAAGGGTGTGGTTTGTTTTTACCAAAAGTGTCGCTGCATAAAATAATATCGAAATATTGATCAAGTTGATTGCTCTTGAGTTTAACTTCTTGCGCTTCTGTAAAACCGTTTGTAATGATATGAAGCGCATAATTTCTATTTTTTAATTCAGATAGTGCTTCATGTGTATTGGGAAAAAGAATTTTACCTTTCGGACTATTTTGAATGTAGTATTCGCCAAGTAATCCTTTTTTATCTATATCTTCTTTACTGAAACCAAATAAGCTTAAAGTGTCTTTAAAACGGCCTTCTCTAAGCTTTTCCTTTGTAGTTAAACCGAGTCTGTAATCATCCCAATATTTGGCATTTATTCTTTTATATTCTCTTACAAATTGATGCGCTGAGAAAATGCGCTCGTCCAACTTAAATTCCGAGTAAATTTCTAATAACGTTGCTTCAGAGTTCTTTTCAAAATCCCAAAGTGTTCTGTCTAAGTCAAAAAATAAGTGTTTGGTCATAAAACTGCCATTTTAAATGCATAAACAAGAGAAGTAATGATAAAGCAATTTAGAGCCAATCCAATTAGGATAAGCCAAATAGTCCGTTTATCATATTTGTAAAACTTGGCACATATTATGGTTCCAAGTGGTACGCTAAAAAACAAAGGCGCTAGCCAACAAAGCATGTAAATACCAACACTAGATTTAATTTTTACGGTTGCCTTATTGAAACGAGTAAATGCTCTTTTCTGTTTTATTGGTTTTCCTGATTGAACTGCTAATTTGTACTTTTTTAGTCGCTTTTCTCTTTCTTTTCGCATGAAATATTCACTAGTAAAATAAAAGAGCAGAGCAGCAAACCAACCACCAGAAAGGGTTGCTAAAAATGTTTCCAGAAAGTTTAATCCAGCAACAGGACCACCCATGGGCGTAAACATAAACTTAAAAGTTCCAAAAAAGAAAAAAGGAAGGTATTTAAGCAAATTCATACCTTACAGTTTATCGCCAAATGCAAGATCACCTGCGTCTCCTAAACCTGGAACAATGTATGCGTGAGCGGTTAATTCATCGTCAATAGCACCAACAAAAATTTCAGTGTTTTTTGGTAAGTGTTTTTCTACATGTTCTATTGCTTCTGGCGCAGCTATACCAGCTGCAATTAATGTTCTCTTTGGATTTCCATTTTTTAATAGCGCTTTATAAACAGCAACCATAGAACTCCCAGTAGCCAATACAGGATCACTAATAATTAACACCTTATTGGAAATATCAGGAGCTGCTATATATTCTACATTAATGTCAAACTTTTCTGCTGTAATATGTCTTCTATATGCAGTTACAAAAGCAGAATCTGCATGGTCAAATATATTTAAGAGTCCTTGATGCATAGGTAAACCCGCTCTTAAAATTGTAGCGAGTACAACTTTAGAATCCATAGTGTTTACTTTTGCAATGCCAAGCGGTGTTGTAACTTCTTCTTCTGAATAGGAAAGCTTTTTAGACAGTTCGTATCCAATAATTTCTGCTATACGCTCTAAATTTCTTCGAAATCGCAAGGTATCCTTTTGTATATATTCATCTCTAATTTCCGCTAAGAAATTATTGAATACAGAGTTGGTATTGCTTAAATTGTGAGCCATAGATCAGTTTTTAGTTTCTAAAGATAGTAAACAATTGCTTTTTTTGTTTTCAAAACTGAGCGAAATCTAAGTATAAACTATCCACAGGGTTGTTTTTCTTATTAATGAAGACAAATACATGATTTCTCTTTCAAATATCTAGTGGTGTAGCTATTTTTGCTCTATGTCAAATGAAAAGGCTTCTAAAGTAGATTTTGGAATATTTAAGCGCTTATTAAACTATGCTAAACCATACAAATTGTATTTGTTTTTAGCTTTCTTTTTTACGGTAATAATTTCGGTTACCGTATTTTTTAGGCCTACAATTATTGGACAAGCCGTTCAAAAATATGTGGTAAATGAAGATACCCGAAGTGCTGAAAGTCTGTTGTTTTGGATTTTAGTTGTTGTTGCTTTACTTGTTGCACAAGCTGTTTTAATGTTTTTTTCTAGCTATTATTCAAACCTCCTTGCTCAGTCGATTATAAAAGACATGCGTAAAAAGCTTTTTAAGCATCTGGTTGGTTTTAAAATGAAATACTTTGATAAAACACCTATCGGTACCTTAGTAACTCGTTCGGTTTCAGATATAGAAGCTGTATCGGATGTTTTTTCACAAGGTCTTATAAACATAATGGGAGATTTACTTACGCTTGCAGCTGTTCTCTTAGGTATGTTTTTGACAGATGTAAAACTTACATTTTTAGTTTTAATCCCAATTCCGCTGCTGTTAATTGCTACCCGAATTTTTGCAAGAGCTATGAAGAAGGCTTTTCAAAAAGAGCGTGTACAAGTTAACCGTTTAAATACTTTTGTTCAAGAGCGCGTTACTGGTATGGCTATTGTTCAAATGTTTAACAGAGAAAAAGTAGAAGCTAAGCGTTTTGATAAGATAAATGACGAACATAAGAAAGCACATATCGATGCAATTTGGGCATTTTCTATTTTCTTTCCGTTAGTAGAAGTATTAAGTTCCTTATCTATTGCAGCTATGTTGGTTTACGCTTCAGTTATTGTTTCTGGAGATTATTTAGATAAAGCAGATATTATTGGAACCATAATTTCGTTTACATTATACGTTAATTTACTGTACAGGCCTATCAGACAGTTAGCAGATAAATACAATGTTTTGCAACGAGGAATTGTAAGAGCAGAGCGCGTCTTTGAGGCAATCGATTTAAACGAGCACATTCAGGATGAAGGAAGTATAACCGACTTAAACTTTCAACAAAGTATAAAATTTAACTCGCTCTTTTTTGCTTACAAAGACGACGATTACGTTTTAAAAAATATTCAACTTAGTATAGAACCTAATACAACTGTTGCTTTTGTAGGTGCTACTGGTGCCGGTAAGTCTTCTATAGTAAATCTTCTCGCTCGTTTCTACGAATACCAGAAGGGAACTATAAAAATTGGCGATACAAATATTAAAGACCTAGATTTAGGTTACTTGAGAAAGAATATTTCTATTGTTTTACAAGATGTTTTTCTATTTTCAGATACAATTTATAATAATATAACGCTGGGCGACTCTTCTATTACAAAAGAACAAGTTGTTGAAGCTGCTAAGGCAGTTGGTGCGCATGATTTTATCTTACGATTACCCAATGCATATGATTATGAAGTAGGGGAAAGAGGTGGTGTGCTTTCTGTGGGTCAACGACAATTAATTTCTTTTATTCGTGCGTATGTCTACAATCCATACATTTTAGTATTAGATGAAGCAACATCTTCAGTAGATTCTGAGAGCGAAGAACTAATACAGATAGCTACAGAGAAGTTAACCGCAGGGAGAACAAGTATTGTAATTGCTCATCGCTTATCTACAATTCAAAAAGCAGATAAGATTATTGTGCTAGAGAAAGGTGAAATAGTGGAACAGGGTTCACATGCAGAGTTAATAGCAAAAGGAGGATATTACCAAAACTTGTATGAAAAACAGTTTTTGAATTCAGAAAATCAATAAATAATGGAAGAAACACTAGGACTTAAAATTGGAGGGGTTCCCGAACATTTTAATTTACCTTTCCGTTTGGCAATAGAGGAAGGTAAGTTTAGAGAAGCCGGACTTAGACTGCACTGGGAAGACATGGGAGGAGGAACGGGTCAAATGATAAGAGGACTTGAAAACAACGCCTTAGATGTTGCCGTATTACTTACTGAAGGGATCTCTAAATCTATACTTCAAGGGTTAAAAGCCAAAATTGTTCAGGTATACGTAACTACACCTTTACATTGGGGTATACATGTTCCTTATCAGTCAAATATTCAATCTATAGATCAATTAGAGCACCAAACATTTGCTATTTCTAGAACGGGTTCTGGTAGTCATTTAATGGCGTATGTCAAAGCAGATCAAGAAGGGTGGGATACATCTCAACTAAAGTTTAATGTTATTGGTGATATTTACGGAGGTTTGTGGGCTTTAGAGAATAATGAGGCACAGGCTTTTTTGTGGGAAAAATACACAACCTATCCATATGTGGAGCAAAAGAAATGTAGATACATTGGTGAGGTGGTTACTCCTTGGCCTTGCTTTTGTATAGCGGTTAGACAAGAAATTTATGATAATCACCTAGATAAGGTTAAAGAAATGTGTCAAATCGTTAATAAAAAGGCATTAGAAATGAAAACCATGGAAAATATCGTAGATATCATTAGCTGGAGGTATAACTTAAGAAGAAGCCATGTAATTAATTGGCTAAATGAGACCGATTGGAACTACAAGGGAATTGAGTATCCATTGGCATTTGATAAAACAGTTAATTATCTGAAAAAACTAAATCTAATAAAGGAAGAAGAAGCAGAAGATTTCAGGAAAAAGTTATTTTAAGAAAAAAAAGACCCAAGCAATTGGGTCTTTTTTGTTAGTCTGTTATTCCTACTTATTTTTTAAAATTGTCTGCTACAATCAATTCTTTTGTTCCGTGTGTCCAAGAGTAAAATCCTTCTCCAGATTTCACACCTTTTTTTCCTGCTGCAACCATGTTAACTAAAAGTGGACAAGGTGCATATTTATCATTACCTAATCCGTCATACAATACTTCCATAATCGCTAAGCAAACATCTAAACCAATAAAATCAGCCAATTGCAATGGACCCATTGGATGCGCCATACCTAACTTCATTACTGTATCTATTTCTTCTACTCCGGCAACACCTTCGTTAAGCGTAATTATTGCTTCGTTTATCATTGGCATTAAAATACGATTCGCAACAAAACCAGGATAATCGTTTACTTCAACAGGAACTTTCTTTAAGGATTTAGAAGTTTCCATAATTAAAGCCGTTACTTCATCAGAAGTAGAATAACCTCTAATAATTTCAACTAACTTCATTACCGGCACTGGGTTCATAAAGTGCATACCAATTACCTTATCTGGTCTATTGGTTACGGCTGCAATTTTTGTAATAGAAATGGAAGAAGTATTTGTTGCTAGAACAACATGATCTTGGGTTAAATCGCTTAAGTTTTTGAAAATCTTTAGCTTTAAATCATAGTTCTCTGTTGCAGCTTCTACTACTAAATCTACACCATCAACACCCTTTGCTGTATCTGTGTAGGTAGTTATTCTGCTAAGTGTTTCAGTCTTGTCTGCTTCAGTTATTTTTTCTTTAGCAACCATTCTATCTAAATTCTTAGTAATGGTTTTCATTCCTTTCTCTAAAGATGCTTCCGCAACATCTATGAGTGAAACTTTATATCCAAACTGCGCAAATACATGGGCAATTCCATTCCCCATAGTTCCTGCTCCAACTACTGCTACATTTTTAATCGTCATTGTATTGATTTTGTTTGCCTCAAAAATAAGTGTAGTTTTTTAGATAGCCAAGTATGAAAGCAATGTGTTCTGTCTTACCGAATACTATATTTTTAATTCAAAGCGTACATACTATCTATAAATTCTATATATTGTGATGGTGAATGTTGAGAATTCTTCTGGCATTGTATTTGAAACGTGATAAATAAAACTAGTAAAATGAAAAAAATTATTGCATTATTAACACTATTAATTGTTACTTCTTTAACGTACTCTCAATCTTGTGTAGGTAAATGGGTAACAATAGACGATGAAACGAGTACTAAAAAATCTGTTGTAGAGCTTTACAAAAAAGATGGAGTGCTTTACGGAAAGATTATCAAGTTGTACCCAAGAGAGGGTAGAGGTCCTAACCCAAAATGTACTTTATGTCCTGACGACAGAAAAGATCAACCTTTAGTTGGATTACAAATTATTAGAGACATGAAATGGGATGGTTCAGAATGGGAAGATGGAACAATCATAGACCCTCAAAAAGGTAAAATTTATACGGCTGCACTTTGGCTAAACCCTGACAATCCAAATCGTTTAAATGTTAGAGGATATGCTGGTATTTTTTACAGAACCCAGACTTGGATTAGAGTTCCAGAATAGTTTTTGATAAATGAATTGAAAATGCGCGTCTGTTTAGATTGCGCATTTTTTGTTTCTATACTAATAGAGCTTAGATCGTTTAATTAGGTATTTTGATAATACAAAAGAAAAATCTTGCTGAATGTCTACCTGCGTAAAGTCAACGGCATATTGCTTACATTTTGTTTCAATCTCCTTAAAATAGCTTTTTATTTGTGTGGTGTATGCTTCCTTGATTTGATTAGGTTGAAGTTTTATTCTCTCTCCCGTTTCCATGTCGATCAAGTTATGCGGACGATTAGATAGTTCAAAATCAATTTCATTTTCTTTATCTATAACATGAAAAATAACCACTTCATGTTTGTTGTGTTTTAAATGCTGAATAGCTTGAAAAAATAAATCTATCTTGGATGGATCATCCAGAAAATCTGAAAAAATAACCACTAAACTTCGTTTGTGAGTAAGTTCTGCAATATCATGTAAAGCTTGAATAGTAGAAGTTTGCTTTGCCAAATTTTCCTTGTACGCAATAATCTGTTCTTCTAACTTTTGATAAATAAGTTTATGATGTCTATTAGACGATTTTGCTGGTGTGTGTAGTTCTAGCTTGTCTGAAAATAGAGATAAACCCACTGCATCTCTTTGTTTCTTTAACAATTCAATTAAAGACGCTATACAATAGACACCATATTCTAACTTATTTAATTTTTCTGTGTCTTTAGGAAATAGCATTGAGCTAGAACAATCTAAGACTAGTTGGCACCTTAAATTTGTCTCTTCTTCGTATTTTTTAGTGAATAATTTTTCACTTCTTGCGTACAATTTCCAATCGATGTGCTTTGTAGACTCTCCTTTATTGTAGAGTCTATGTTCAGCAAATTCTACAGAAAAACCATGAAATGGACTCTTATGCATTCCGGTAATAAAACCTTCTACCACTTGTTTGGCCAATATTTCTAAATTACCAAATCGCGCTAATGTTTCTCTGTTAATTTTACTCATCGGTATAAAGATAAATATTTTGACATCAAAAACATTTCTTAGCACGTTATTTGTATATTGTACACGATGAAAGCAGCGGTTATTATTTTCATGGTTACTTTATTCTGTAATGGTATAATTGGTCAAGAATGGAAGCTAAAAAGGAGTTATACTTCTAACTTTAAAGTATGGGATATTGATCCATTAGGTAATATTATCTACGCACAAAACGATGCACTATATAAGTTGGACACGGCATTTTTAGTACAATTTAAACAAAGTATTAAAGGTTTTGGTAATATTACTTCTATTGATGCTACATACGCGCAAAAAACCTTGATTTTTAGTAAAGACATGCAATACATTTCTTTTCTAGACAATACGTTAACGAGCACTTCAGGAAATAAAAGTTTAGAAGATTTAGGTGTAGATTATGGTAAATTTGCATGCTTTTCTCAGATTTCTACCCGTTATTGGGTATACGATGATGTAAATAGTAAGTTTTTCCGGTTTGATGATGGAGCAAAAGAACCTATTTTAGTTGAGAATCTTAATCTACTTTTAAATCAAATCATATTAATTGATTTTTTTGAATCAAATAATTATCTGTATTTACTTACAGAGAATAAAGGAATTTATTTATTTGATAATTTTGGAACCTTGGTGAATCGAATTCCTATACCAAAGACTACTACTGTACAAGCTGTTAATGAATCACTCTATTATTTAAAAGATGACTCCCTCGTTAAAAGAGAAAAAGATGGATACGAAACCCTAATTCCTTTGCCAGAAAAAGGAATTGAAGATTTTAAAATATTAGGAGATTACGTTTATTTTAAAACAGAGAGCGCATTAAAAAAATATTCATTAAAAAAGAATTAAATGTTTTCTTAAAAGGTTTAGTTTTGTAATTTAGTCAGTCTAAAACAATACATCAAATGCATATAGCAGTAGCAGGAAATATAGGGTCAGGAAAAACAACACTTACAGAGCTTTTGGCAAAACATTTTAATTGGGAAACGCACTACGAAGACGTAGAACAAAATCCATACTTAAATGATTTTTACGAAGACATGCAACGTTGGTCATTTAACCTGCAGATTTATTACCTAAATAGCCGTTTTAATCAGATACAAGAAATAAAAGCAACAGAAGGTTTTGTTATTCAAGACAGAACTATTTATGAAGATGCATTTATTTTTGCACCTAATTTGCATTCGATGGGATTAATGACAACAAGAGATTTTGAGAATTATTTTTCTCTATTTAATCTTATTGAGTCTTTCGTGTCAGCACCCGATTTATTAATTTACCTTAGAGCTTCTGTTCCAACTTTGGTAAAACAAATTCAAAGTAGAGGTAGAGATTATGAAGAAAGTATTCGTTTAGATTACTTAAAAAGGTTGAATGAGCGTTACGAAGCCTGGATTTCTACTTACGATAAAGGTAAACTTTTAATTATTGATGTAGACAACAATAACTATCACGAAAACCCAGAAGATTTGGGTAAAATTATCAACTCAATAGACGCAGAAATCAACGGTTTATTCTAGCAGGTAATAATTAATTGTAGTTGTTTTTCGACAAAGCTGATGGTGAAATGTAAATCAGTGTTGTTGAAAATAGAAAGTTTAAGAAAGTAGTTCGACTATAGCTTTTACTACTTCGTTTTTACTATATTTTTTTAGGGCAATTTCCTTGGCTCTTCTTGCAGTTTCTTTAACTTGCTGTGAGTTTTTCAAACTATCTTTTAATGTTTGAATAAAATCTGCCTGATCATTTACAGTGTAAAGACTTCCTAATTTTCCAAAATCAAGTAGCTCAGGTGTACCTCCTGAATTTGTTCCGATTACAGGCGTGCCGTAAGACATAGATTCTATTGTTACCATGCCAATGGTTTCTGCTTTAGAAGCCATAATAAAACGATCAACACTTGCAAAAAAGTATCGGATGTCTTTCATAAAAGGTCTTAGGTGAACGCGGTTAGTTAGCTCTTCCTTTTTAATCGTTGTGTTGAGTTCTTTTAAATAATCATCGTGCTCGTTATAGGTTTTTTCACCAACAATTAATAAGTCTAACTCAGGGAATTCGTCTTTTATTTGCGCCAGAGCCTTAACTAAAAACAACTGACCTTTCAAAGGATCTAACCTTCCTATAACTCCAATTATTGTTTTCTTTTCAGGTAAGTTTAAAGTATTTAAAGCCGTTTCTTTTGAAATAGAAGCCTTTTTTGTATCAATATCTGATGCTAAAGGAATTACGTGAATTTTTTCTTTGGGAAACCTAGTTTTTTGAATGACCTCTTCTTTTAAAAATTGGAGTGGAGCAATCCAATAATCAACTTGCTTATAGTTTCTTGTGTGAAAAATATCTTTTTTCTTTTTAGCAAACTGCATGGCTTGCTGATAGACTAATTTTATATGACGTGTGCCTTTTTTTCTTTTGAGTAATGCAAAAATATTAATATCTCTTCTATCCCTTACCCAAACGGTGTCTATTTTTAGTTTGATTAAATGCTTTTTTAAAATTTTTGCATTCTTCCAATCAAAATTTTTCTTATTTCTTTTTACTACAAAATACGGAATTCGCAGTTCGATTGCTTTTTCTAAAATTTTAGAATTGTTTACGCAAAAAACAACAACATCAAAGTTTACTTCTTGCAACCATTTTGCATAGCGTATAAAGTTCATTTCTAAACCTCCCCAACTCATAGAGCTACAGTAAAATCCAATTTTTCGGGACATTACTCTGCGGATTTTATTAGTAAAGCCAAAATGTCTTGTGCAGCTTTACTAATTTTAGTTCCTGGACCAAATACACCAAATACGCCTGCATTGTAAAGAAAATCATAGTCTTGCACAGGAATAACTCCACCGGCAACCACCATAATATCTCCACGGTTTAGTTTTTCTAGCTCTTCAATTACTTGAGGTACTAATGTTTTATGACCAGCAGCTAATGAACTTACACCAAGTACATGTACATCATTTTCAACCGCCTGTTTTGCAGCTTCTTTCGGAGTTTGAAATAGAGGGCCAATGTCTACATCAAAGCCAATATCTGCAAAACTTGTTGCAATTACTTTCGCTCCACGGTCGTGCCCGTCTTGTCCCATTTTTGCAACCATTATTCTAGGTCTTCTTCCTTCTAATTCTGCAAATTGGTCTGCTAATTTTTGTGCTTTTTCAAAATCTTTATCTTGCATAGCTTCTGAGGAATAAACTCCACTAATAGAACGGATTGTTGCTTGATATCTTCCAAAGTGTTTCTCAAGTGCATCCGATATTTCGCCTAAAGTTGCTCGTTTTCTGGCGCAATCTACTGCAGCTTCTAATAAATTTCCGTTTTGGTTTTGAGCAATTTCTGATAATCTTTTGAGCGCATTTTCAGTTTCGGATTGGTTTCTTTCAGCTTTTAACTTTGTTAATCGTTCAATTTGTGCCTTTCTAACTTCTGCGTTGTCTACATCTAAAATATCCATTGGCTCTTCTTTTTCCAATTGATATCTGTTTACGCCAACTAAAATATCTTTTCCCGCATCAATTCTAGCTTGTTTTCTTGCTGCAGCTTCTTCAATTCTCATTTTAGGAACTCCGGTTTCAATGGCTTTAGCCATACCTCCTAACTCTTCAACCTCTTCAATTAACTCCCAAGCCTTTTTTACTAAATCGTCTGTTAGTTTTTCAACGTAGTGACTACCAGCCCAAGGATCGATAATATCTGCTATACCAGTTTCATGTTGTAGATAGATTTGAGTATTTCTTGCAATTCGGGCAGAAAAATCGGTAGGCAAAGCAATGGCTTCATCTAACGCATTGGTGTGTAAGGATTGTGTACCGCCAAAGGCAGAAGCCAACGCTTCAACGCATGTGCGGGCAATATTATTAAATGGATCTTGTTCTGTTAAACTCCAACCTGATGTTTGGCAGTGTGTTCTTAATGCAAGAGATTTAGGGTTGTTAGGTTTAAATTGTTGAACAAGTTTAGACCAAATAAGTCTACCTGCACGCATTTTGGCAATCTCCATATAATGATTCATACCAATTGCCCAAAAGAAACTTAGTCGTGGTGCAAATTCATCAATTTTTAAACCAGCACCAATACCTGCGCGTAAATATTCTAATCCATCTGCTAGAGTATAAGCTAGTTCAATACCAGCTGTTGCACCAGCTTCTTGCATATGATAACCAGATATAGAAATTGAATTAAACTTTGGCATATACTGCGCTGTGTATTCAAAAATATCTGAAATAATTTTCATTGAATGGTTTGGAGGGTAGATGTACGTATTTCTAACCATAAACTCTTTCAGAATATCATTTTGTATGGTTCCTGCCAAGTCTTTTTTATCTACTCCTTGTTCTTCGGCTGCAACTATGTAAAATGCCATTATAGGAAGAACGGCTCCATTCATAGTCATAGAAACAGACATTTTATCCAAAGGTATTTTGTCAAACAAAACCTTCATATCTAAAATTGAGTCTATGGCAACACCTGCTTTTCCAACATCACCTACCACGCGTTCATGATCAGAATCGTAACCTCTGTGAGTAGCTAAATCAAAAGCTACCGATAAACCTTTTTGTCCGGCTGCTAAATTTCTTCTATAAAAAGCATTAGATTCTTCTGCTGTTGAAAACCCTGCATATTGTCTTATTGTCCATGGTCGAACGGTATACATCGTGGAATATGGACCACCAAGATAGGGTGGTAAACCAGACACAAAGTTAATGTGTTCAAGGTTTTTGCTCTCAGATGCTGTGTAGTAATTTTGTAAACCTATCTTTTCAGCAGTTTCAACTATTTCCTTCTTCTCTGGTTGAGCGTTCGATTTAACTTCTTGAAATGCTTTTGTTGTAAAATCTACTTTTTTCATGCTAATTCTGTTTTACTATCGCGTTCTAAAATTAAATATTCTCCAAATGCTGTTTTTGGAGTTACTATCCAGCTATTTTCTTCTGTCTGTATATTCGGATATTTGTTTACACCAATAAGCATTTGATTTCCATTTTCAACAGAATTGATTCTTTCTTCTCTTTTTTGATTTATTTGATGCTTTAATGGTTCAATGCCGTCTTTTTCTAATTGTTGAAATAAATTCCACGCTTTTTCTTGCATTGTTTCAGTTAATTTTTCTATCGCATAAGCTCCGCCAGAAACATCAATAACTTGATTCATATACGCTTCTTCTTTCAATAGTAAAGAAATGTTGTTTGACATACGTTGTGTAAAGCTTGTGTTTTTCTTTTCTGCAAAAAGATCATAAGGGAGTAGGTTAATTTCATTTACTCCACCCACTGCTGCAGAAAGGGCTTCAGTGGTTAAACGCAACAAATTGGTATATGGATCTTTTAATGATTTATTTACGAAAATAGATTGCGCCTGTATGTATGCCGTTTTTGAACATTCTTCTTTGGGCTTATATTGCTCTACAATAAAACTCCATAAACTTCTAAATGCTCTGAATTTTGCAATTTCTACAAAATATAGATTGCCTATTCCAAATGTAAATTTAAGTTCAAAACTAGCTTCGTCTGCACTTATTCCCTTTTGTAACAGTTTGTGTAATTTAGTATGACCAGCATGTAATGCAAATGCGATTTCTTGAATACTGTTTCCACCACAATTTAAAACGTCTACTGCTTTTATTAGAGTTGACCTTCCTTTTACTTCTTTAATGTCTATTTTATCGCTAAAAACATCTATCCGGGCATTTGGGAATGATTTGAAAAGCTCTTGTATAAATTTGAGCTGTTCACTTGTATGGATATGAATAGCGGTGGTTATATAGTTAAAGTCAATGCCGTGAATTATTGTTTTACAATCTGCTAAAGAAAAATCAGAAAAATTAATCTCCAAAGCTGTATTTCCCTTCATTAAAAAGTCAAGTGCAAAACGGTTCATTGCTTTTGGCTCAGAAACAGGAAGTGTTGCAACTATCTCCCAGTCGTTATTTTCTGTTCTATTGCCTCGCTTGAAACTTCCAGATCCTGGTGTTTGTTGGTCCGTATTTGAGTTTGAACGGTGGTGTTGCGACCAAATTTCTAACTCTTCTATACCATAGGTATTGAGCATAGAAGTATTAAAGTCTTTTCCTTTTAAATCTATCTTAATTTTATCTATCCAATCTTGCTTAGAAGGCGATTGGAAGTCACTAAAAAGTTCTTTCATAGAAATTCAATTGTGTAGCTTCCAAAAATAAGAATAATAGAGCGGGTTTGGCAGCGAACAAAAGATTTTATCACAACAATTTTATTTTGATTGTTATGGAGTTTTACTTAGCGGGTTTCATGTTGTAATAGTTAAATGTGGTAAGCATTGTGAGTAGTATAGGTGCTATTACTATTCCAATGTAGGGAATAAGCATTAAGGCTGAGAAAAACAATCCACTTAAGATAAGGTGTTGAATGTTCTTGAGTGCGAAAGTATAACTTTTACCTATGCTTACTTGATTGCGTTCTAAGGCGAAATCATAAAAACTAAACCCTAACCAAAACGAGCTAATGAGAATACTGATGTAAGGAGTGATTGAGGTTGTATCAAAAAGGTTACCTATTGTAACGTTCCAAACCAAGAAAAAACAAAAGTCGAAGAGTAAACCTATAAGTAAAATGCCAATCATTCTTACTAAATCACCAATTATTCTTTCTAGTCCGCTGTTTACTGTCTTTCCAGTAATTTCATTGTCTATTTTTTCTCCAAGTAGGGTGTTGAAAGGAGAAAATAAGGTAAGAATTATGAATTGAAATATAAAAAAAGAAACATTGTTGCTCCATTTCCCGAGATAACCAACACCTTTTTGTATATCATCTCCTATCCATGGAATGTAGCTTAGATTGTCTAAAATACCGAACCAACTAGAAAATAAATCTACAAGATAAAAATAGCCTAGAGCGATTATTATTCCAGGTAAAAAGAAACCGAGGTATCGACCATTTGCAATTAGGAGCAAAACATTTTTAAGTGCTGAGATATGTTGTAAAATAAATTTCATTAGACTGAAGGTAACAAAAAAATGGTTAATTATGCTTTTGGCTCAAAAAGCTGAGCTACAAGCATCGAGATACCAAAAAATGCAATTGAACCCATGAAAAACAATTTTCCTCCGCGGTATCCTTTGGTATACCAATATAAGCTATTTAGAAAACCAAAGACTAATGAAATGATGGCGATAATTAAATATTTATTCATTTTTTTTTCTGTTAGTCGGCAAAAGTAAACGTTTCTTACAGACTATTTATAATTGGCATACAAATTGAATGTATTAAATAAATTATTAAATAATAGATATGAAAAATTTACTTTTAAAAGGGTTAAGTATCGTTGCACTGAGTATTTTTTTAGCAAGCGTTGCATCTGCTCAAAGTATTGAAAAGCAAACAAAAAGAGGTGAAGTGGATTACGAAAGAAAAATATGTGTAGCGTATATTACAGAAAAGTTAGCAGCTAAGAAAACCACAACTCCAGTACCTAGTCAAAAAAATCACAAACGTGTAGAAGCTACTAGGAAAGCAGCTGGAATAAAAAAACAATTGTAATTGACAGTAAAAGAAAGTATACGTATTATTCTTCTAGATTAGTTAGACTTTCTTTTTCGTATTTACATACATAATACCACCTAAACAGTTGCATTAAAATGTTATTTCTGTAGAAATCTATAGCATAGTTTTCTTGAGTTAAATTGGAGGTGTAGATTTTCCATATCTCATTAATTTTAGGAGAAGAAGTTGTACTAATGTAATTCAGAATTTCGTTTTCTAGTTTGTAGTATGCCGTTTGTGTGAATGCTAGACTATCAATGCCGTATAAATCATTTACGCAAGTATATAGTTGTTGTGGTGGCTGTTGTATAAATTGATGGTCGCTCGGTATTTCTATATTTTGATTTGCAGGAAAAATTGAGTTTGAAGCAAGTTCAGACAATAAGGTGTGAAGAGATTCAAATTTCTTACTATCAAGTTGATTTTCTTCAATAAGCATAGAGTAGAAAGCTTCTAGTTCTTGACTTGCACTTATTCCTTTGTTTTCAAAATAATTTTCATTGCATTCATTTAGATAGGTATAAACAAGGTTTTCATCCTCAGAAGAAGTACAGGATAATAAAAACAATAGTGAAATTAAGAAAAAAGTGTAACGCATAAAAAAGTCCTCTTAATTGAAAGAGGACTCTAATATAATATGTAAATTTTGATTTACCTTAATTCTATAAATGGATTACTTCGTCATATGCAGCAGCTGCAGCTTCCATAACGGCTTCAGACATTGTTGGGTGAGGGTGAACCGTTTTAATCAATTCTTCACCTGTTACTTCAAGCTTTCTAACAGCAACGATTTCAGCAATCATTTCGGTTACATTTGCTCCAATCATATGTCCACCAAGCAATTCTCCGTATTTAGCATCAAAAATTAACTTAACAAACCCATCTTTTGCACCGGCAGCAGAAGCTTTACCAGAAGCTGAGAATGGAAATTTACCTACCTTAATTTCATATCCTGCGTCCTTTGCTGCTTGTTCTGTCATACCAACAGAAGCAATTTCTGGAGAACAGTAAGTACATCCTGGGATATTACCATAATCTAAAGGCTCTGGATGATGTCCGGCTAGTTTTTCAACGCAAATAATACCCTCAGCAGATGCTACGTGTGCAAGTGCTGGACCAGGAGTGATATCACCTATGGCATAATATCCAGGCATATTTGTTTGATAAAAGTCGTTTACTAAAACTTTACCTTTATCTGTAGCAATACCAATTTCTTCCAATCCTATGTTTGCCAGGTTTGTTTCAATACCAACAGCAGAAAGAACTACATCACATTCGATAATTTCTTCTCCTTTTTTCGTTTTAACAGAAACTTTACATCCTTTTCCTGAAGTATCAACGGACTCCACTGAAGAAGTTGTCATTACTTTAATTCCTTGTTTTTTAAGCGACTTTTCTAGTTGCTTAGAAATATCTTTATCCTCAACTGGAACAATAGTATCTTGAAACTCTACAATTGTTACCTCCGTACCAATTGCATTGTAGAAGTAAGCGAACTCAACACCGATTGCACCAGAACCAACTACAACCAATTTTTTCGGCTGCGATTTCAATGTCATAGCTTCTCTGTAACCAATAATCTTTTCGCCATCTTGTGGCAAATTTGGTAATTGTCTAGACTTTGCTCCAGTTGCAATTACAACTCCTTTACTCGCGCTATATGTTTCTTTTTTTCCGTCTTCTGCAGTAACCTCTACTTTCTTGCCTGCAAGAATTTTTCCGTAACCTTTAAGTACATCAATTTTATTCTTTTTCATCAAGAATTGAATACCGTTACTCATGCCATTAGCTACTCCTCTTGATCTTTCAATCATTGAGTCAAAGTTCACATTTGCATCTTTTACGTTAATACCATAATCAGATGCATGTGTAATGTACTCAAAAACGTTAGCGCTTTTAAGTAAAGCTTTCGTTGGAATACATCCCCAGTTAAGGCAAATACCACCTAAAGATTCTTTCTCAATAATGGCTGTTTTAAATCCAAGCTGAGAAGCTCTAATCGCAGTAACGTATCCACCAGGACCACTACCAACAACAATAATATCGTAACTCATATTCTTAGTTCTTAATTAATCTGCTGCGAATTTAATGATTTATCCTAAAAGAGTAACAGTATATCTCAACAGAATATGGATGAACAGTAATTTTATTTCAAAAAAATCTAAGTAATAGCTGAGATATTCAAATTACGTAGAAAGAATAGGAATTAAAGGCACATGTTATTCCTCTTTATCAAAAGAAATAAAGTTAAGCTACAAATCAACAGGTTGTTATAAACACAAATAGTTATTCTCCCATTTACTCAGATTTTTTGGCTTTCTCATTTTTGTGATTTTTTAAGAAAAGATTGTTAGCAAAGTTGCTTTATCTACTTTGTGAATGACCAAGATGCCATTATATTTGCAATTCTACATCGGGATGTAGCTTAGTCCGGTTAAAGTGCGCGTCTGGGGGGCGCGAGATCGGAGGTTCGAATCCTCTCATCCCGACTTGTTGTTTTGCTTATTATATTTAAAATGAAAATCTTTTTTCTCTTCCTTGTTGTTGTATCATTGTTAACCAACAACTTACTTGCACAAGATGCTATTGACACATTAAAAACAGAAGAGGGGACTATACTTTTCTATTCAAACAGAACTTGGGAATACCTTGAAGATAGAGATTTTGATGGTATTTTGAATGATGACGTTTACGCTCATTTTTGTGAAGATTCGTCTATCAGTTTTGTTCAAACATGGGACAATGATGTTTGTTACACATCTAATTTATCAAATGATTTACAAAAGCTTAAAGATACGGCTTGGCTTTGTGTGCTTGATGAAGATTACAACGATTTTAAAATGCCTTTTCCAGGTAAAATTACATCGCGCTATGGATATCGAAGAGGTAGATACCATAATGGAATTGATATTGATCTTGTAACAGGTGATACCGTTAAGGCTGCCTTTTCTGGAAAAATTAGATATGCAAAATACAACGAATCTGGTTTTGGGAATCTAGTAATTATTAGACATTATAATGGATTAGAAACTTTTTACGCACATTTAGACAAACATTTGGTTGTTCCTAATCAATGGGTAGAAGCAGGGCAACCGATTGGTTTAGGAGGAAATACAGGAAGGTCTAGCGGTTCTCATTTACATTTTGAAACTCGTTTTTTTGATGCACCGCTCAATCCAGAAGAAATAATTGATTTTGAAAAAGGAAAAGTAAGAAGCGAAAACCTTTTTGTACACAAAGGCTTGTTCAGACCAGGTGCAGCTCCATCGCATGCTCCAAGGTCTTCTGCTAGTTCTAAAACAACAAGTTCTTCTGGATCTAAATATTATAAAATTAGGTCAGGAGATACACTAGGACACATTGCTGCTAAACACAGAACTACTGTTGGTAGATTGTGTAAGTTAAATGGTATTCGACCTACTACAACTTTACAGATAGGAAAAACGCTGAGAGTAAGATAATTTATTTGTAATTTTTCTTTTAATTGTTTAACTTACCTATATGCAATGTAGGTATAGAACAGTTCTCTCAATAGATGGTGGTGGTATACGTGGTATTCTTGCTTTGCATATATTGAAATACATTCAGAAAGAATTCGAGCGTATAGATGAAAATCAAAACTTAACGGATTGGATAGACCTTTTTGCTGGAACTTCAACAGGAGCAATTATCTCTGGAGCTTTAATGCTTTCTGATGAAAATGGAAAACAAAAGTTTACGATTGATAATATATTAGAACTTTATAAATCACGCGGTAAACAAATCTTTAATAAAGAACGTAGTAGTTATACTTTGCATTCAGAATATCCTTTAAAGCTTGTTTTGGAACAAAATTTTGGTAAGACTCTTATTAAAGATGCACAAAAACATTTCTTGTTTGTAAGTTACGATATCAATAGCCAGTCGCCTTTTATTTTCACAGATGAAATGAAGAGATATCAAAATATATCTTTGGCCAAAGTAATGATGGCTTGTAGTGCTGTCCCCGGTTATTTCCCAGCTGTTGAACTAGGAGGGAAGTCTTTAGCAGATGGTATGTTAACGGCAAAAAATCCAGCGCAGCTTGCACTAGCGTATGCAAAACTATTTTATCCAGAAGATCCTATTATTTTAATTTCATTGGGTACTGGAAAGCTTCCATTGAATCAACATGACGAGATTGAAGAAGATACTTTGTTAACACATAGTGAGCTTGAGAAAAAGCAAAAAGAAGATGAAAAATTGATTTATTTTCGTTTTCAACCCGATTTAATCGAATCCAAAGCAGATATAGCTGATACGTCTATTGAAAATTTGAGCCATTTAGAAGCCGATGCAAAAGCGTTTATTCAGTCCAACATAACAAAATTCCAGCGCTTATTTCAACTTATGTCTATACGTGCAGAAAATAATTAGCACAAAAAGTAATATCAAAAAAAAGCAATCTTAACGATTGCTTTTTTTTGTATTTATTATTCGTTTTATTTTTTGATAACTCTAAAGGTTTTACTTCCAACGGCTGTGCTAACTTTTACTAAGTATACACCTCTAGCTTCTTTACTTAGGTCAAGTATCGAAGGCTTATTGGTTGTTATAGACTGAATTGTTTTACCGGTTGTATTAGTAATATCAATTCTTGTTTCTTTTTCTACTCCGTTAATTGTAAAAATTCCATCTGTTGGGTTAGGGTAAAGCTGGATCTCAGTTAAGTCATTCTCATTTAATCCTACACCGCTAGCATCTGATTTAATAATTACACAGTAATCCTCTGTTTCTCCCCAAAAAGGATTATCTCTACATGCATCACCATCACCAGTAGAGCCAAAAACCTGAACACGCATGCGTGTTAAACCTAGAATAGCATTGCTTGGAATACTAACTGTACCGGTTACGGTTTGGTTATCTACCTCCTCAAAGACTAATTCGCTAGCTTCAAATGAACCGTTTTGATTTAAATCAATCCAAATGTAAAACTTATCAGTGTATTGAGCACCCGTAAAGGTTGGCGTTATACTAGTTTGATAATCATTGCCTATAATAAATTCTGGAGATAAATTTTCGAAGCTTACATATCCACCGTCATCTCCAGAGTTGTTATTAAGCGGACCAACTGTAACGTTTGAAATATATTCGTACTGTGTATTTCCTCCTGTAACAGTACAGTAAGTTAAATCT
This sequence comes from Lishizhenia sp., assembly GCA_965656535.1. Classification (GTDB taxonomy): domain Bacteria; phylum Bacteroidota; class Bacteroidia; order Flavobacteriales_D; family Crocinitomicaceae; genus Lishizhenia. Next base: position 288,434 of record CBFHKX010000003.1, on the reverse strand, counting down.
TTACACGCACCGCAACCAGAAGTTTCTCCGAAAGTTGAAATACTGTAACTATCCGCACTATCTGCGCATTGAGTTTGAATTTGAATATCATATTCAACACAAGCATCTAACCCTGTAATTGTATAGGGTGAAGTTACATTATTAAGTGTGGTCCAAACTCCAGTACCTGATTCAGCATAGCGTATGTTATAAGCTGTACCTACTAAGATTGAATTCCAAGAGATATCCATTGTGTTGTCTGAATTTCCGTCAAAGTTTAACGAAGGATTTTCGCAGCATCCATCTGTTACTATGGTATTTACTTCCGAGTAATTTGAAAAATTCGTACCGCAAACAGAAGAAATCATATATTCGTAAGTACTACAAAATTGAAGATTAGTTAGTTGATATGTGGTTCCGTTTACTAAAGTAGAATCCCAAGTTGTTGCACCTAAAAGACGTGTGTAAACATAGTAATCTGTTGCTGTACCTCCCCAAGTTAAGGTGTAAGTGTCTGCGCTATCTTCTAAATCACTTATTTGATAAGGTGTTATGCATCCACTGTTAGAACAGCCATTCATAATTGAGTTGATAAATGTGTTCACATTCATTCGTCCTCCCGTTACACAATCTGTTGCCAAACTAGGTACTAAATCAACAGTGGTTAAGAGTTGCTGACGTATATAATCTGCTCCACCTTGAGGGTCTGATGTAAATAAGGTGGCTAACGAAATACATGGTGCGGAGTAGGCTAGTGCTATCGCTCCAGCTACACAAGGCGTAGCGAAAGAAGTACCTGAGGTATTTCCATAAGATTGCGTCCCACTTGGTAGATAAACACTTTCACCAGGAGCAGCGAGGTCTATGGTAGTTTGACCATAACCCGAAAAAGTTCTTTGGTCATTGTGATTAGATGCCGTAACAGAAATCATGTATGGAGAACCGCAAGCAGTAGGCATATCTCCGCCAATATCTACGTTAAAGTTTGAATTTGTAGTAGCTCCAGCATTTAATACACCATGAATTCCGAGCGTATCATAATAATTACACCATAACGGATAATTAGCTGGATTGGCTCCATCTATTCCCCAAGATGCATTTGTAACCACAACGAAAGCACCATTTGTACCTCCTGAGGAGTTGTACAGTTTTCTTTGTGTAAGTGGATAGTCGTACGCTGCAATAACCCCGGATTCAGAAACTCCAAAACCAGATACCAGCATCATTTTTATGTTGTGATTAACTCCCACTATACCAATATTGTTTCCTGCTTCTGCACCAATCATACCCATAACTTGCGTACCGTGGTTACTTGTGCCATGTGTATCACTATTTGCAGCTGTATTCCAACCATTGATGTCGTCAACATAACCGTTTCCATCATCGTCAATTCCATTACCAGGGATTTCATTTGGGTTCACGTAAATGTTATCGTTAATGTCTGGATGATTCATATTTGCGCCTCCACCTTCTAGAATGCAAACAACTATTTCGTCTCCAAATTCTGTAGTTCCCCCAGTAGTTATATCCCAAGCGTCGGGTGTGTCAATGTCGTTATCCGTTGTTCCTCCCGTTTGTCCTGTATTTTTGTGATACCACTGATTTGTAAAACCAGGGTCGGTAGGTATTGTTTCTCTTTGTTCAATGTAATGGTTGTTTTGAGCGCCAGTTACGTATTCGTTACCACGTATGATATCCAAAATTTCGTTGTGCGTAAATAAATTATCTTCAAAAGTGAAAAGATAAATATTCATGTTTTTCGATAGCAATTCTTGCGGTTTGAAACCAATATGCTCTAAACCAGAGGTTTTTAGGAATAGATGCGGATCTGTGTCTGGTTTTAGTTGAATTAGAACTTCATTAGGTACAAACGCTTTTTCTTGCGAAAACGAATGTGTAGCCAGGAATAAAGCAATAAAGCAAAATAGTTTTTTCATAGCAATGTTATTTGTGAGTAAAAATAATCTTTTTTTAGTCGAACATAAAGTTTATTCATTACAATTTATTACATTTGTTTAGATTTAGTCTAAATAAGGAAAAGTGAAGTTAAAAAATTGTACCTCAGATTTAAAGGAAGTTCTAGCATTAGAAAACGATCTGTGTTCTCTTAGTTGCGATAAGAAAAAGAAATGTTGTAAGAAGTATAAAAAGAAAGGTAAGGCATGTAAGTCTTGTCCAAAATTCTAGTCTACTTTAAACATCTTGCGCTCTTCTTTGCTGGGTAGATAACAAAAGCTACTCGTAATTTTGTGTCGCCTTTTAGCAACAGCATCGTAAGCCTTATCCCTCACTAATTTTGGTAGTAGGTATCCTAGATGCAACCAAAACCAGTACCATTTTAATTTTTTAATTAGGCTTAGTATTGCCGAAGATTTTTGTTTTATACTTTCATTTCTGAACACGTAAAGGGTTGACATATCGATAGAAATAGATTTGTCTTCGAGCATTTTTGTTGCAATAGAACTCTGTAAAGGAATGAAGAGTAAGGAATTATCTTTTCTGTGCCTTAGAATAAATTGCACACTTTTATTGCAAAAACCGCATGAACCATCATAAAAAACGATTGTCTTCTCTTCCATAGTTAAAATTAGCAGAAAAATAGTATTAAATGCTAGAAGGAAAAAGAATGTTTTTCTTTTTATCGTAAGGGAGACAAGTGATTGCAGTCACTGAATGCATAAAATAACTGACTGCTCTATATGCAAAAAAAGCGAATTTGATTATGTCCGCTTTAATGCTTCAATTGTTTCGGTTGGACTTTCAGAGTTGAAGACATAACTACCTGCAACAAGCATATCAGCTCCCGCTTTAATTAAAGATTTTGCGTTATCACCATTTACACCGCCATCTACTTCTATTAATGCATGAGAACCTCTTTTTTGAATTAAGTTATGAAGTTGTTCTACTTTCCAAATTGAATTCTTTATAAATTTTTGTCCGCCAAAACCAGGATTTACAGACATAACTAACGCTAAATCGAGCTCCTCGATAACATCTTCTAGTAAATCTACATGGGTGTGTGGATTTAATGCAACTCCTGCTTTCATTCCAGCATCTTTAATGGCTTGAATGGTTCTGTGTAAATGCGGACAAGCTTCGTAGTGCACAGTTAATATTTCTGCTCCGGCGTCTTTAAATTGCTCAATGTATTGATCTGGGTTTTGTATCATTAAATGAACGTCTAAAGGTTTAGTAGCGTGTTTCGAAATTGCTTTCATTACCGGAAATCCAAAAGAAATGTTTGGAACAAAAACACCATCCATGATATCTATATGAAAATAATCAGCAGCGCTATTGTTTATCATTTCGACATCACGTTGTATGTTTGCGAAATCACAAGAAAGTACCGAAGGAGCAATTTTAACTGACATAATTTTTATTTTAAACAAAAGTAAAGAAACATTTAAAGTTAAGCCTAATCTTTTTGATAGAGATTATCCAATTTTGTGCACATCATTGTGCCTTTCTTCAATTTCATCTTTTACAGTTTTGATTGCTTGTGCCAAGATAAATAAATCTGGTGTTGCATTCTGTCTTAGCCATAAAAATCCTTTTTTTCCTTCATACTCGCCATCCACGGCTTCTGCAATGTTATAAAGAATTTGGAAGTTGTTTACCTCTAACCACGTTTTTGCTTTTTCATTGCCTTCCGCAGCATTTATCATTGCCATTAAATGAGGATACCTGTTAGACATCAACCAGCTTCTCGCTTTCTCGTCGAGTTTTATAGCAAGTACAGCTATAGCTAATTCTTCAAAACCATTTTTTTGTAGATAAGTAGTGAATTCAAGATTTCCTTCAATTGCTTTCGTCCACGCCATGATTATCTTTGGATGATAATCTAATTGCTTAGATTTTATTTTACGAACCGTGAGTTCTTCAGTATGTACTGAAGATTTTTTTCTTTTAAACCAACCCATATTCAAAAATACATTTTACGGATTAAAATAGTTAGTTGATTTGAAATTAATTGTTGAAAAGCTTGATAATCCGACATATTTTGTCTATATAAATAATGCAGTGATGTTACCGTAAGATTTTTTCAAAACTACAAATATGGATTTATTAGAAGCAACAAAAAAACACAAACGATTAGGATTTTCAAAACTTGAAACAGCAGAAATAGCAGAATGTGTAAATCTAGCAATAGCATCAGAAGTCGTTTTTTATCATAAGTTGAGAGCCTTCCATTGGAATGTTCAGGGTAAGGATTTTTTCGATTTACATGAGAAATTCGAAGAATTATACAATCAATTTCAAACGAATATAGATGATTTAGCAGAAAGGTTAAGAGTGTTAGGATTATTCCCAATTTCTAACTTAACAGAGATGATCAGTAAATCTGAAATTCAACAGAATGATAATAAAATATCTGGGGAAGCAATGGTTAGAGAGGTAATCTCGGATTTAGAAACAATTATTGGTTTGCAAGTTGAAATTGTAGAGCAGGCGCAATTAAATGGAGATATTTCTACAGCACAGCTGGCTATTGATGAGTTGAAGAAAATAGAAAAAACCCATTGGATGTTAACAAGTTGGATGAATGTACATCCAAACCAATAAATTAAACGTAAATAGAAATGTACAATTAATTCGTAATAAAAAATATGACAAAAGCTTGGGGCGAACTCTACCAAAAACTAGAAGATTGGTGGGTTTCATTTATTAAAATCTTACCGAATTTAGGAATAGCTATTCTGGTACTTGTTTTAACCGTTTTTTTAAGTTTTAGACTCAAAAAAATTGCGGTTAAAATTATGAGTAAGTTTTCTGAGAATAAGGCGGTGAACCGACTCATATCTACTTTAATGACTGTTGTTATTGTCATTATTGGTCTTTTTATTTCATTGGGTGTTCTTGGACTAGACAAAACAGTTACATCTCTTTTAGCAGGAGCGGGTGTAGCAGGTTTAGCCATTGGTTTGGCTTTTCAAGAACCGTTAATTAATACCATTTCTGGAATTGTTCTAGCTGTAAGAAAAAACATCCGTTTAGGTGAACACATTGAATCTAACGGCTACAATGGTAAAGTGAAAGCAGTTAATCTTAGAGAAACCATTATTGAAACATTTGAAGGGCAAATGGTGATTATTCCAAAAAAGTGTGATACAAAACCCTTTAATCAATTATACGCGTTACTAGAAAAGACGTGTTGATTTGGAGTGCGGAATTTCATACGGTGAAAATCTTGAAAATGTAGCGGAGATTGCCAAGGATGCAATTCGTAAAATAGCCTATGTTCAGAACGATTCAATTGATCTGGTGTATACAGGGTTTGGAGATAGCAGTATAAATTTCACACTAAGATATTGGCTCGAAGACACAAGTCAGAACAGCTTTTTACATGCCGTAAGCGATGGAATAATTTCTTTAAAAGCTGCTTTCGATAAAAATGATATACTTATTCCATTCCCAATTCGAACATTGGATTTCGATGCGAAAGGAGGAAAGGAACTTAAAGAAATGTTGGTTAGCGATATAAAGAACTAAGTGCAAGAATGGATGCAGTATGCTTATCATCTAAATCAAGATAGAAACAAGTGCAATTTAATGTTGCGCTTGTTTTTTTATCCATATATCCATTGAGGTGCATATCTCTTTCATTTTTGGAGGTAACTCTTGCTCCTTCCACGGATGTTTGGCATCAAATGTATGTTGTGTGTTTTTGATTTCTAAATACGTACCATTTGTCAAGTTGGCTAGTCGTTCCGACTCAAAAGGAAGCACAGAGGAGTCTTTATCCCCATGAATATGCAAGCAAGGCACTGAAATATGTTTTGTTACTGAAGATATCTCTAGGTGTTTGCGGTTTTCAATAAAATCAGTGTAAAAGCTAAAATTGTGAGTCATTCTCTGCTTTGTTCGAGCGTTATTTACAAAGTATTTGCCCGAATTTTTCCAGTCTTCAAACTTTTCATTTTTCGGAAAGCGAGATTCAAGATCTGAAACACTTGCCAAAGTGATGAGTTTGTTTACACGTTTTTCTGTACTTGCCAAGGTTGCAATTCCACCACCACGACTATGTCCTACCAGAATAAAGTCGTCTATTTTTGCTTTAACTGTCTGATGTAAAATGTCTATCATTTTTAACGTATCTGTTAACTCATAGCTATATCTATTGTTAGCAAATGCATTTAAATCAGGAAAATCAATGCCGTTTTGCACAGTTCCGCCATTGTGAGAGAAATTAAACTTACAAAAGCCGTAGTGTTTCTTTAAGAAAAAATCTTCCATAAGATTCCAGCATCCCCAGTCTTTAAAACCTTTGTATCCATGAAGAAAAAGCAATAATTTTCCGTTAAACTGCTCTGGTATTGTTAAATCGAATAAGGCTTTTTTATTATTTGCACCTGTGTAAATCTGATTTTTTAATCGCATAAAATGTTATCCTAAAGTAACTGTTTAAAAGTACCCATGAAATGTAAGAAATTCTTAAAGATTACACTTATTTTTATCCTATGAAAAAAGGAATACAATTTTTTCTTTTGACTCTGTTGCTTTTATCCTGCGGAAATCCAATGGGAGATATGGTTAAAACACAGAACTTAGATGTTTACTACATTAATGGAGTAAGTAAAGAAGATGCAGTAAAGTTTACTAAGTTTTGGAAACGCAATGGGTTTATTGGTAAGGCGCATCAAACAATTCAGCTAGAATTATTGAAAAACAAAATTATTCAGGTAAATCTAATAGAGAAAAAAGTATTTCAAGACCAACCTATCTTATTGAAAGAACAAATAATGCTTACGCGCATACAGAAAATGATAAGAGATAGTATATTTAGTAAAAATAGAGTCAACCTAGTGATAACAGACAATACATTTAAACCCTTAGACAGAGATTTATGAAGATATCAGCATCTATATACTCCGATAAGCAAAGAGATTTGAAGACAGTAATAGAAGATTTAGTTGCACATAATGTAGATTTACTGCATGTAGACTGCAACGACGATCTGTCTGTATTTGAGGATATTAAAAACATTAGAACGTGGTGTGATTTGCCAATAGATCTTCATATAATCACAGAAACACCTGATAACTATTTTGATTTATTGAGAGAAGTTCCGGTAGAATATGTCACTTTTCAATATGAACAATTGCCAGAAGGCTTTGAGTTTCCAAAAGACATAAAGGGAGAAAAAGGATTGGCTGTAATTACCCCAACGCCAATTGATGTATTTGACACATATAAAGATTGGGATTTTCTGCTTGTAATGGCTACGATTCCTGGTCAGAGCGGTGGAGTGTTTGACCCTATTAATTTTAAGAAGGTAAGACAGTTCAAACAAAAATATCCTACGAAAACGGTACATGTAGACGGTGGTGTAAACGCCGAGGTTTCTTTCATTTTAAGAAATATGGGTGTTAGAGCCTCAGTTTCTGGAAGTTATCTATTCAAATCTGCAAGTATTGGAGAAGCATTGATGAACCTTACCAACAGAGAGCACAATTCTCAATTTTTGGTAAAAGATTTTATGCATACACTCAAAACTCCAATTTGTGTAAACGTGCAAAATTTGAGTTTGAAAAACGTTTTGCAAGCCATAGAAAATGGTAAGATGGGTTTTTGTGTTGTAATTGATGTTAATGGAACGTTTAAAGGAATTATTTCTAATGCAGATGTGCGCAAAACGTTATTAAATAATATTGATAACCTTAATACGCCAAATTTATCTCAATTAGTAAATGTGCAACCCGTAAAAATAAACGAAGAAGCAAGTGTACAAGAGTTACTTGCGTTAGTAAAAAGTAAGTCTTTCCCAATTTTGTACTTACCAGTTGTAAACAATGAGAATAAAGCAACGGGAATCGTTACTTTTGTGAACTTGATAAAAGGAGAATTATGATATTACATTTAAAACCAAACATAAATACACAAGAAGCTGCACAGTTGGCAGATGCAAATAAAGCGTTTCATTTTACGGATAAAAATGGAGTAGAGGTACTGGTAACTTCGTCTTCTGTTAAAGAGGTGCCAAGTTCATTACAAGATAAATGCGAAGCTTCATGGGTTTTTCCTAATGATATGCAGTTGGCTTCTAAAACGTATAAAAAAGAGGTTAGAGAAGTAAACATTGGTGCTACTACAATTGGTGGAAGTACCGGAAATACTATTTTAATTGGCGGACCATGTTCGGTAGAATCTGAAGACCAAATTAGAGAATCTGCTCAGTTGATTAAAGGAATGGGTTTAACCACTTTAAGGGGTGGATGTTACAAACCAAGAACTTCTCCTTACAGTTTTCAAGGTTTGGGCTTAGAAGGATTGAAGTTGTTAGCTAAGATGCGCGAGGAGTTTGGATTGAATGTAATTACTGAAGTACGCGATGCTACGCATATTGCAGAGGTTATTGAATATTCTGACGTTATTCAAGTAGGAGCTAAGGCAATGTATGATCAAGGAATTTTGAGAGCGTGTGCTAAAACACAGAAACCTGTTTTAATTAAACGTGGTTTTGGTACTACTTTACAAGAGTTTGTGCAAAGTGCGGAGTTTGTGCTTTCTGGTGGAAATGAAAATGTTATTCTTTGCGAAAGAGGGTTAAGAACCTTTGAAACGAAAACAAGGTTTACCTTAGATTTATGTGGAGTTGCTTATCTACAAGAACATACTAATTTGCCAATTATATTAGATCCTAGTCATGCAATGGGACACGCATACGGAGTTATTCCACTAGCAAAAGCATGTGTTGCAATGGGAATAGATGGATTGTTAATTGAAGCGCATCCTAACCCTAAAGTTGCAAAATCAGATGCTTCTCAGCAATTGAACCACGAAGAATTTAGTTCAATTCCAAGTGTGTTAAATCCAATAGCACAAGCAGTTGGTTATCAAATCGTTTAAATATGCTTCTTAAACAAAATATTGAATACTTAATTGAAGCGAAAGAAGTAGCTTTATCTGAATTCTTAACTAAGAACGAAGTTAAGAGTGTTGAGGAATTTACCTTAGAACAATTAATAGAGATTGGAAAACATTACGAAGTAAATTTGAAAGATTTACTCTTTTCTGACTTGAGAACGTTAAGCAAACAACTAAAAAATATTAAGCTATTAATATTAGATGTAGATGGTGTGATGACCGATGGCGGAATGTATTTTACAGAAGCTGGAGATCAGATGAAAAAATACAACACCAAAGACGGTATGGCAATTATTCATTTAACCAAGAATGATTTTCAGGTAGGTATTATTTCTTCTGGTTTTAAAGCAGAAATGGTAAAAGCCAGAGCAACTTTACTCGGTATTCAGTATTTTTACGTAGGCAGAGGAAAGAAAATTGAAGTGCTCAATAAATGGTGCGAAGAATTAGGAATTTCTTTATCAGAAGTTGCAATGATAGGTGACGATATTAACGATTTAGAAGTAATGCAATCAATTGGCGTAAGCGCTTGTCCGAATGATGCAGTAGCAAAAATCAAGAACCAAGCTAAGATTATCCTAAACAAAAAAGGTGGAGAAGGCTGCGTAAGAGAGTTTATAGATAACTATTTATTGCCTGAGCCAGTTTAACACTCTTTTTCATATACCAATTTAACCTTGGTTTTTAAACGTGGTTTATTGGTTGGTTTAGAAGTTAATCCAAGCGATAATAAAGCTTGGTCAAATCCTTGTTTTTTAGCTTTTCTATTGTTTTTCTCAGTATGCATAGCAAATCATTTTACAGTAATATAGCAAAATACATTCCTATTTTTTTAAAATTCTGATAAGGTGTAAGGATTACTTAGTTATGTGTTTAGAATTACTAAAAACTAAATTGAAATCCACCACCTAAGTGAAGTCTATGTGATAATTTACCGGGGCGTAAGCTTTTGTAGAATAACCACCGCGAATGAATAGATATTTAAATAATGCAATTGAAACTCCAGATTGAAAATAAGCGTTATGTCCTAAAAACCCGGGCTCTTCTACATGCACACCTTGAAATCCGAATAGTGCATCAATGCAGATACTTTTAAAAATCGAGTAAGCGATAATAACACCAGCAGAATAGTTAATTACTCGCTGACCAAAATTCAAGCTTTGAATCGTTCTAAAATGATAATATCCAATTCGAGTACCTATATTAATTTTATTCTCGAATTTTCTCTTATAAAGTAAACCAAAGGTGTTAGTTGGAATGCCATACATATAATCTAACACCAAACTATTTTTTTTGCAGGTTCATTTAAGATAACATCAATAATTTTTCTCTTGGGTTGAGTATCTTGTGCAGACAGGTAAATAGAGCTAATGAAGAAAAAAACACAATAAAGAGATAATATTTTGATTGTCATATACTAATTCAAATGTATGATAAGAGCATAAATTAAAAATTATCCTGCAACCAAATTACATTCAAATACTTCTTTTAAAATATCAATTGTATAGTCTATCTCTTTTTTTGTAGTAAATCTAGAAAAAGAGAAACGTGCGTTTGGTCGTGTCATATCTGCATTAATACCTTCTAATACATGAGAACCTTTTGAAGATCCAGAGCTGCAAGCAGAACCTCCAGAACAACAAATTCCTTTTAAATCTAAAGTAAATAATAGCATTGCCGACTTATCTGTTTTTGGAAAACAAACATTAAGAACGGTGTATAACGAGTTCTCTGGACGAATATCTCCATGGAAGTCAATATCGTCAAAATTTTCTCTCAATTTTTCTATCATGTAGCTTTTTAAAGCTTGTACATGCGTTTGATGTGCTTGAATATCATGGTTAGCAATTTCTAAAGCCTTAGCTAAACCTACAATTCCATATAAATTTTCTGTTCCTCCACGTAAACCTCGTTCTTGGGCTCCACCATGAATCATAGCTGCACTTTTAACGGATTTTTTAATATATAAAAACCCTATTCCCTTTGGTCCATGAAACTTATGTGCTGCGCAAGTAATAAAGTCGATATCTATATTTTGCATATCAAACTCATAATGCGCCATTGTTTGGACAGTATCAGAATGGAAATAAGCTCCATATTGTCTACACATTTCGCTTACTTTCTTTAACGGAAGTAGATTACCTATTTCATTATTCCCATGCATTAAAGAAACAAAGGCTTTACCCTTAGATTCTTTTAATAATTCTTCTAAATGATCTAGTTTAACATGACCTAACTCATCTACTTTTACATATCTAAGTTTTACATCTTTGCTTGCACAAATATTTTCGGCTGTGTGTCCAACTGCATGGTGTTCTAAGCTTGACGTGATAATTGTTTTGCAATTCAATTGATTTACTGCAATACTTATTGCCATATTATCAGCTTCAGTACCACCAGATGTAAATATAATTTCTGAAGGTGAGCAATTCAGATTTTTGGCAACACTTCTACGCGAATTTTCAATAGCAGCCTTTGCTTGTCTTCCAAAAAAGTGAGTAGAAGATGGGTTACCAAATGTAGATTCTAAATAAGGAAGCATCGCTTCTACAACATCAGGATCAATTGGCGTGGTTGCTGCGTTATCTAAATAAACTCTCATTATATACTTTTTTTTGCAAAGATGTGAACTACATCGAATTTTTTAAAACTAATCTTTTATTATTATTGAAGAGCAAAATTTAGCTTAAAGCCATAATTTCCTCCATTATTCTTTCTGCTAACTGATTAGCCTTTTCCTCGTTTTCACTCTCAGAGTAAATACGAATAATAGGTTCTGTGTTACTTTTTCTAAGATGTACCCATTCTTTATCAAAGTAGATTTTAACACCATCAACCGTATCTACTTCTAAATCTTGATATTTAGCTGCCATATTCGTTAAGATTTGGTCAACATCAATATCTGGGGTAAGCGCTATTTTATTTTTGCTAATCGTATATTTAGGAAAACTGTCGCGCAATTCAGAAGTCTTTAATTTTCTTTCGGCAAGCATGCTCAGAAATAAAGCAATTCCAACTAATGCATCTCTACCGTAATGCAATTCAGGTAAAATAACACCTCCGTTGCCTTCACCTCCAATTACAGCATTCTCTGCCTTCATCTTTTCAACAACATTTACCTCACCAACTGCAGATGCAAAGTACTTATGACCGCGTGCTTCAGTAATATCTCTCAATGCTCTTGTTGAAGAAAGGTTAGAAACAGTTGCACCTCCTTTTTGGGATAAAATATAATCTGCAACGGCAACTAGTGTATATTCTTCGCCAAACATACTTCCGTCTTCGCAAACCATTGCTAATCTGTCCACGTCAGGGTCTACAGTTATACCTAAATCTGCTTTAGTTTCTTTGATTTTATCTGATAAATCTACCAAATGTGCTGGTAAAGGCTCTGGGTTGTGCGGAAAATGTCCTGTGGGCTCACAGTATAATTCTTCTATCTGAGTAACGCCAAGTTGTTTTAACAAGTAAGGAACAAAGATTCCACCTGTACTATTTACTGCATCAACTACAATTTTGAAATTTGCAGCCTGAATTGCTTCTAAATTTAAATAAGGTAGCTTTAAAATTGCTCCGACATGTTTTTGCATGTAAGTATTGTCCTCTTTGTACTTTCCGAGATCATCAACTTCTGCAAAATGAAAGTCTTCGTTTTCTGCAAGTGTTAGTACTTCAGTTCCGTCTGCACCCGATATAAATTCACCTTTTTCATTTAAAAGTTTTAAAGCGTTCCATTGTTTTGGATTATGACTAGCGGTTAAAATAATTCCGCCATGCGCTTTTTCCATTGTAACGGCCATTTCTACGGTTGGAGTAGTGCTCAAGTTTAAATTAACTATAGAAATACCCAAACCGCGTAGGGTAGATATAACTAGGTTAGAAATAATTGGACCAGAAATACGTGCATCTCTACCTACAACTACCGTTAATTTTTTTGCGTTATTTCTTTTTTGAAGCCAAGTACCATATGCTGCAGCAAATTTAACTGCATCAATTGGCGTTAGTCCTTCGTTAACTTTTCCTCCTATGGTTCCTCTTATTCCAGAGATTGATTTTATTAGTGTCAAAATTATAAGCTTAATTCGTGTTTTAATCCAACCATTTTTAAACAAGCAATGGCGCACTCTATACCTTTGTTTCCGTGTTTACCACCAGATCTATCAATAGCTTGTTGCATTGTATTATCTGTTAGTACACAAAGAACTGCCGGTTTATTGTATTTTAAACCAACATCTTTTAATCCTAAGGTTGCGCCTTCACATACAAAGTCAAAATGTCTTGTTTCTCCTTGAATAACAGAGCCAATAGCAACAACTCCGTCTACTTTAGTATATTCAAACATATACTGCGCAGCAAGTGGTAACTCAAATGTACCAGGTGTAAAGCGTACAATGATATTTTCTTCTTTCACACCGTTTTCTAAAAGGGCTTTTTTAGCTCCCTTTAAAAGATTTAGTGTAATGTTTTCATTCCATTCAGAAACAACAATGCCGATTGAAAAACCGGCACCATTAGGAACAAAATCCTTATTATATTCTGATAAATTTCTATTTTCTGTAGCCATGTTTAGCCATTCTTATTTAGTGCTAGAGTTTTCTGCTCTTGCGATATATTTTTCGATTCCATTTTGAGCAGCATACGAAGTATACTCCTCATTTATTCTGTTGTAAAATTCTGCAGCTTTAGCAAAATCTTTAGCAGCCTCTGCATTCAAACCTGCTTTGAACAAATACATAGGTGTAGTTAAGTCGTTTTTATCTTTTTCGGCTGCAGCAATATACTTTTCAACTGCGCTTTGGTAATCTTCCATTTCTGAATAACAGTCGCCCTGCATACCTATTGCCATAGTAGAAAGATAAATATCTTCAAGCTTTACATCTTTTAAGGTAGATAAAGCCATTTCAAAATCTCCTTTTTTAAAGTAAGCGCTTGCTAAACCAAACTGCGCAACTTCTCCTCCTGTGTAACCGTTGAATTCATCTGCGTGTATTTCTAATTCTTCAATTGCTAGATCAAGAGAATCTTTTTCTAATAACATGATTCCTCTTGCATTTTGCGTATTAGATGCAAGTTCGTTAGGCTTTGCAATAAAAGTATTGTAAGCAAAGTAAACTAATACTCCAACTACTAAAACGCCAACCGCAATTGTTATTCCTTTAAGAACTTTGTTTCCTTTAAACTGTTCTATAATTTCTTCTCTCGTTATTTCTTCACTCATGTCTTTGCTATTTTAAGCCTTGCAAAAATATACTTTTTTTCGAAGCTTTAAAATTTATTTATGAACATCTCTATATGAACATACCGTTCCGTTTTAAATAAAGTGTATAATTCGTGTTATTGATTGTTTTTTTTCTCGCTTTTCATGGCAATTTCATCCATTCTATAAGGCTTAACTCGCATTAATTTTAACCATTTTTCATCTTTGTTGTAAATGTCTACATAAAATTTTAAATCGTTGTTTTCATCTGTGCTTACAGATATATAGTCAATAAACACATCAAAGGGCTTTTTCAGTGCAATGTGTTGCATTTGCTTTCTATTAATTAGTGCGTCTAGCGAATCTGGAGTAAAGTTATTGTTGTCGCGTTCTAATATATATTTTGCTAAATCTTTTGGGTTTTCGCACCGAATACAGCCATGACTATAGGCTCTTACATCGTTTAAAAAGAAACGCTTTGCTGGGGTGTCGTGTATGTAAACACTGTGTTTATTTGGGAATAACATTTTAACTAATCCAAGACTATTACTTGCACCGCCGTCTTGTCTAACCCTATATCTAAAATTGGTTTCGTTTATTACAGACCAATCTACCGTTTTAGGGTCAACCTCAGCGCCATCTCTAAAAATTTTATAGCCCTTTTTAGCAAAATAGTTTGTGTCTTTTTTTGCACCATAAAGAATCTCGGTTGAAGCAATAGAGTAGGGAATATGCCAAAATGGATAAGACACAACGGTTTTCATTTTAGCATTAAAAACAGGTGTTTTAGTTACATTAGCTCCAACTACAACTTTATGCACGCGCTTTAACGAATCGTTAACGTAAAAATTAAGCTCGTATGCAGGAATATTTACCCAAATATATTGGTCTGGTAAATCTGTTTTCCAACGCCATTTTTCCAATGCTAAAAGTGCTCGTTCATATTTTTTCAGGTTAGATTCGTTTAAAGCTTTTGCTGTGAAAGTACCTATAATTCCGTCATTTTTCAAGCCATTTTCTAATTGAAACTGCTTTATGGCATCAATGATTAAGCTATTCGAAAGATTTGTAGAGTCTATATAACCTTTAGAGAATAAAGCCTTTTTTGCTGTTTCGTAGGTTAGTACAGAGTCTTCTTTCATAGATTCTATGTTGAAGCTTGTGGTATCGAGCGGATAACGTTTTACAAATTGATTAATTCCTTTCCAAGTTGCGTTAAATTTTGGGTGTAAGTTAATGGATTGAAAAAAATAGTCTTCCCAGGTTGAATGTGGTTTTTTATTTTTTATAAAGGTTAAGAATTCGTTTGACGCTATTCTAGTTGGTGGTCGTAATTGTTTGCTAAGCGTGTCTAAAACGCCCTGTTTAAGGTCATTTAATAAGTAAGATAATAGGAGTGTAGTATACTGTTCTTTTTGAAAAAGACTAAATGTATCGTTGTACACTAGAAAATTATAACGATTTAATGGAAGAGCTAGGCGTTGTGTTTGAGTGGTTATTTGATTCATTTCTTTACCATCTAAAGTAAATAAAGTATCGTTTATCCACAGAGGTTGATTGGAACAGTTCGCATAAGTTTCTTTCAACCATTCTACGTCTTCCTTACTTGCTCTAAGCGGAGATAAATAAGCTGGATTAATTGATTTTTCTATCTTTTCAGTTAGTGTGAGATCCATCTCTTCTAAGCTTAATTCTTCTGTTTTGCACCCAAGAAATAAGAGAATGAAAAATAGTGTGTAGTGTTTAAAAAATGTTTTCATTAATACTAAAGTAATTAATATTTCATTTTTAAGGATAAAAAAAAACAGCAGAGCCTCAATGAGTTAAATATTTACTAGGTTTGTTGCACATTTTTATTTTATATGGACTTATCAATTTCGTTAGTTATTATCATAGGAACGTGCATAGTTTCTTACTTGGCTTTTCAGAATAGTGAATTAAAATATAAATTGCTTTTTATTCCTTATCAAGCAAAACACAAGAACGAATTTTATAGATTTTTGAGTCATACACTCATTCATGCAGACTACATGCATCTGCTTTTTAACATGTTTGTATTGTATAGCTTTGGAGAAGGTTTAGAGTTTTTCTTGTCTACGGCTTTTCCTCTTGGTATCGCAAAGCTACATTTTGTTATTATCTACATTGCTGGTGGATTGTTTGCTACGGTTTGGCCGTATTCTAAACATCAAGATAATAGTAGTTATATGAGTTTGGGTGCTTCTGGAGCTGTTTCTGCTGTTGTATTTGCATGTATTTTGTGGAGTCCGTCAATGGAGTTGCGTTTTCTTTTTATTCCTTTTCCAATTAAGGCATGGTTGTTTGGAATCTTGTATCTCGCGTTCGAATATTACATGGCAAAACGTGGAAATTCTAATATCGGACATGATGCGCATTTCGGTGGAGCTGTATTTGGTATTCTTTACATACTTTTAATCAACTTAGATAAGGGTAAAGAATTTATTTCTACTATATTTGGGTAGATGTCTACAAGCTACATAAACAACAACGGAGAAATACTTGAAAATAGTGGAGCTACAATCATAGCTGGTAACAGAGGATACCTTTATGGAGACGGAATCTTTGAAAGTATTCGTATTAAAAACGGACGAATTTTAAACTTAGATGCCCACATTTCTAGAATGTTAGAAGGTGCGAAAGCCCTAAAAATTAGAGTGCCTAACTTTTATTCGACTTCTTTTTTTAGTCAAAAAATAGAAGAGTTGTTAGCACATTCTGGAATCAAGGATGGTGGTAGAGTGCGTTTGTCATTAGAAAGAGCGCACGGCGGAACGTATAAACCCGAAACAAACGAATCGCATTACTTTATAGAAGTGTACCCAATTTCGCACAATAATTTTGAACTAAATTCTAAAGGTTGGGAAGTAGATTTATACACGGATTTGAAGAAACAGAATAACCGATTGTCTAATTACAAGACTAAAAACGGTTTAATTTATGTGATGTGTTCTATTGCTGCACAAGAAAAAGAGTTAGATGATTTGCTTATCACAAATGAGCGTGGATCTATTCTAGAGGGTAGTTCTACTAATTTATTTGTAGTTAGCAATGGTGTTTTATATACGCCTGGTTTAGAAGAAGGTTGTTTGGCCGGTGTGATGCGCATGAATATCATTAACTTGGCTTTAGCAAACAAAATTAAGGTTTACGAGTGCTCTATTTTACCACAAAACTTATTAGCAGCAGACGAAATATTTCTAACCAATGCAATACAAGGTGTAATTTGGGTGGGAGGTTATAGAACAAAACGCTACTTTAACTCTATGGCTAAGAAGTTTGTTGACATGCTTAATGAGAAGTTTTAAATTTACTCTGTTAAGAAGTTTACAGTTTTTCATTCTCAAATAGAGTGCTAACACCTTATCTTTACAGCAGAAATTCACGTATGTACCTAAAACGCTTATCGGCTGTTAATTTTAAAAATTATGACCAAGTAGAAATTGAGTTTTCTGCAGAGGTTAATTGTTTTGTGGGCCAAAATGGAGCGGGTAAAACCAACCTGCTGGATGCCGTTCATTACTTAAGTATGTGTAAGTCATACCTTAATCCAGTTGATAAGCAAAACATACGTTTCGATGAGAATTTTTTTGTTTTGCAAAGCGTTTGGGATAAAAACGAAAAGGAGGTTGATGTTTATTGCGGTGTGAAAGCTGGCTCAAAAAAGATTTTCAAAAAGAATAAGGTAGAGTACGAAAAGCTTTCAGAACACATTGGGCAGTTTCCGTCGGTTATGATTTCTCCATACGATAGAAATTTAATTTCTGAAGGTAGCGAGATTCGTAGAAAATGGATGGATGGAATTATCTCTCAATTCGATGCTCAATTTTTAGATGCGATCATTAAATATGCGAAAGTTTTGGTGCAAAGAAATGCGGTGCTAAAGCAGATGGGCGACTTCGGCTTTTTTAATAGAGAGTCTATAGAGGTCTGGGACCAGCAACTAGTGCGTTACGGAAACATTGTTTTTGAGAAAAGAAATCAATTTATTACTGAGTTTTTACCCGTTTTTAAGAAATATTACGCGCTACTTTCTGATGATAAAGAAAATGTTGGTTTCGAATACAGAAGTCAGCTAGCAGAACAAGATTTTCAAAGTTTATTAGCGCAAAGTCAAAAACAAGATATGCGCAGACAATATTCTACGGTTGGTGTACATAAAGACGATTTAATCTTTACAATCAATGATCATCAAATTAAGAAATTTGGTAGTCAAGGTCAGCAAAAATCGTATTTAATTGCATTGCGTTTGGCCCAGTTCGAATGGTTGAAAATGCACTTAGGATTAAAGCCTATTTTATTATTGGATGATATTTTTGATAAGTTAGATAACGAACGCGTGCAACGTTTAATGCAGTTGGTGCATAACCACGAATTTGGCCAAGTGTTGGTAACGGATACAGATAAAAATAGAGTAGAAGCAATCTTCTCTGCAATAGAAATTCCTATCCGACTCTTCGAAGTAAAACAAAACGAATTAATTCTTACCTAAGGATGTCAGAAAACAGAAAGAAAAACGAAACATCTCTTGGCGAAGCGATAAATAGACTAATGAAAGCCTATCGTTTAGATGGTAAAATGAACGAGCTTACCGTAATTAATGCTTGGGAAGAATTAATGGGCGGAGCCGTAGCCGCCAGAACGGATAAAATTGTAATCAAAGACGAAGTAATGTACCTAACCTTAAATTCTTCTGTAATGCGCGACGAACTTGTGCACGGTAAAAGAGTGATCATCGAACGTGTAAATCAAAAGGCAGGTTTTGAGATGATTAAGGATGTTTGGTTTGGGTAATGAATTAATACGCCAACGCTGTATATTTTAGGATGTTTTTTTTCAGTTGCAACTTTTTTGTTTACAAATTCGTCTTTGGATTAACCAAAACAAAAAGATGAAAAAGTTAATTGCCATTGCCTGTATTTCTATCATTGCTATATCTTGTAATAAAAAGGAAAACGAAGCCGAAAATCAAACCTTTCAAATCGGACAAGAGCATAAGGGTGGAATCGTCTTTATGTTAGACGCAGATAAAGAACACGGTGTTGTTGTAGCAAAAACCGACCAAGTTACGAGTACCATGCACATCAATTACAATGATTCGAAAGCTGTAATTGCTGCTTACAATGAAGGTGGAGAAGGCTGGCGTTTACCCACTAAAGACGAGTTAGAAGTTTTATATGACGTGCATGTTTCTGTTGGTATTTCTGGATTTGAGAGTAATCGTAACTATTGGAGCTCCACAGAATCTACTCAAGGTACTTCGGCATGGACCAAATATTGGGGTGTACATGTTGGTTTTATTGTTCCTTCTCCGTGGACACAATTTACCTCTTGTATCAACTGCTCACGAGCGGTTAAATCTTTTTAATCTACTTGAAAAAAGTAATTACTTGGAGCTGTATCTTTTGATACAGCTTTTTTTTGGTAATCGTTAAACTTTAAGCAATAAATTATTCTTTTCTATCTTTTTAAATAGTGCGCGTTGATGTTAGTTTAAAATCAACCTTTTTTGCTTACCATTTAAGGACAAAATATATATTCCTTTATTAAAATTACTCAAATCTAACTTTTTTGTAAAGTCTGTTATTGTACCTTTTTTTATAACTACTCCTTGGGAATCATAAATTGTAAAATCTGTATTATTTTGAATATCGCTCGTTATCGTAAATACACCGTTTGAAGGATTTGGGTATACAGAAAATAACTTTGCTTCATCTTCTGTTAATCCCACTAAAGTCGTTCCACATTCAAATATGCTAGTGTTTCCTTGGTTTCCATTGCCATGTTGCCCAATATAATTTGAACCGGTATAGCAAATAAAAGTTTCGTTATTCTTAATTCCCAAAGTATGTGAGCCTACAACTGTACCATTAAAGTTTGTTCCTTTAGCAGCAGAAATAGTAGACCAAGTGTCAATTCCAATCTGAACAGCTTCGCTGTTGGTGTTGGTTACTGCGCCAAGTTGACCCAAGCCGTTAAAGCCCATACCAAATAATAAATCTACATTTGTTATGGCAAATGCAAAGTTCGATCCCGCACTAATCATCTTAATATCCTCCATTGGTAAAACGGGCTGAGGATAAATTCCACTTGTGCTTGGTGTAAGGTATCCAAGTTGATTTTGACCATTAAAACCCCAAGTATATAATTTGTTATTTTCGTCTATAGCCATTGAAAATTCAAAACCTGCAGAAACAGATTTGAAAATATGACTTCCATAAACTTGTATGGGTAAATTACTATTTGTGGTAGTAGAGTCACCAAGTTGGCCTGTGAAGTTTGCACCTGCACTAAACAAAGTACCATCTGCGCGTAGAAATAAACTATGACCTCCACCGCCATCGGCAGCTATCCATTTTTCTGTATTTAATAATTGAGGAGAATTTGCCGGATTAGTAGTCCCATTTCCAAGTTGTCCGTTTGTGTTGTCTCCCCAACAATAAAGTGTACTGTCTTCTTTTATGGCAATACTAAAACCAGTTCCTGCATAGATTTTGTCCCAATCGGTATCTGTTCCTACTTGTGTAGGCTGGTTTTGATCTGTTGTGTTGCCTATGCCTAATTGCCCAGAGCCATTTAAACCCCAGCTCCAAAGTGTACCGTCATTTTTAATAGCTAACGAGTGAAACCCTCCAGTAGCAATTTTTTCCCAACCTGTGTCTAAGCCTATAATTTGAGGTGTTGAGAATGTTGTAGTATTTCCAAGTCCTAATTGTCCGTTCCCATTATTACCGCAAGACCAAAGAGAACCGTTTTCTGCTAAGATTAATGAGAATTCAGCTCCGCATTTAACTCCGATTGGATTTACTTGACTAAGAAGGTTTAATCCTAAAGACAATATTAAAGTTGTAAGTGTAAATTTCATAGTTCTTTTTTTATGTGAATATATTGAAATTGGAAATACTCTTTTAAGAAATAAGTAAACATAAGTCCAAAAAAAGCAGTGCAGTCGACTCACTTCCAAAAAGACATAAAAAAACAGTTAGCTCCAAATTAATCTATACTTAACTACCATTTGTCGATTAATTTAATTTTTTTATAGTAGAAATGTACTATGGAATTTCATCGAAATTGAAAAAAGTTGAGGTTAATTTTTTTATGATTCAAAAAAGATACACCAAATCTGAAGTAGATTTTATAATTATCTTCTATTGTTTTAAATCAAAGAAGTGTATAAAATTGTTTTAAATTAAACTGAGGAAAATATTAAGGTTATTTTGAGATATAGTATGTCTGTCTACTTTAATCTTTTGTCCAATTCTACTCCAATTCTTAGAATAGATTCTCTTAAGTTTAGTTTGTCAAAGAAAAGGCTAGTGTCAATTTCTTTATTCTTTAGGAAAATTACAGAACTTTTATCCGTGATATTTTCTTTTTTAAATTCTTTCTTCAAATCGTAAAATACATTTTTGTTCGTATAACCTTGATAGTGAGAAATATCGATTTTCGAGCCATCAGAGCTAAGTATGAATAGAATATTTTCGTTTGAAGTGTATTTCTCCATAAATTGAGCAAAACTTCTGTTACAGTTCATACAGCCATTTTCTTCTGTAATGAAAATTACTGCTTTTTGAGACTTTATTTTAATAGAATGATTTTTATTTAAATAATTCTCTATTTTGGTTTTTTTAGAACATGCAGCTAAAATGAAATAGAGTGTTAATAAAAGGAGTGTTTTCTTAGTCATGCGTGGATGTAATTATTGAGTACTGATTTTAATTAATCTTTGCTTATTCATGTTTTTATCGAATTCATAGGCGTAAATACAATTATTGAAACAACTGATAAAAATTCCTAAGTTTTGAAATTCCTCTTCATTCAGTAATTCAAAATTTGAATTATAATGCTGTATCAGTATTTTGAATTCTGAAGGGTTTGAAATTATAACTGTAAAGTCTTTCCTTTTTTTATGGAAGTTTACATAACGTATTCGAGATGCTTTCTTGAAATTACGCTGCAAAGTACTGTTTAAGTTCGCATTTGTAATATTCACTTTATCTATGTAAAGCTTTTTTTTCCAAATTTTCGAATAAACTTTTGCTCTCTTAACTATCTCATCTTGATAAAGTAGATAGATTGAGTCTGAAGTTGCACTATGAAAAAGTAAGGAATCCCCAGAGAGATGAGTTATATTAGAACCTTCAATTATATAATTTGAGTTGGAAAGTATATTTTTATATAGATTTTTATAAGTAAACTTACCTTTAAGAGAATCCATAAAAGGATTGTATATTTCTATCACTTGAGCGCTATTATTAACCATTTCATTTACCTCTTTAGACAGCCTTTTTTCGGACTCTTTAGTTTCAATCGAAGTAGTGAAGAATAACTTGTTTTTATTCTTGATAAACCTATTACTCCCTCTTAGTATCGAAATCTGATAGGAATAATTAAGACTATCTCTTAACAAATGTTTGAGTGTTTTTATTCTTTGAACTTCACCTATTTTATCTGCATATATGAATTGATAATTATAATCTGATACAGCGAGTAAAGTATCTCTATTTAGGAATTGAATACAGGCCAGCTTGCCATAGCTTAGCACGTTTTTTAATGAAACAGTATCAATACATTTTAAATTTTCGTCATAAATGTAGGCTGATTTACTAGTGTAAGGTTCGAAAAAAGCTATTAACTCAGAACCATTATCAGTAAAACTTGAATATGTATTGTATTTACTATTAATAAAATTATTTACTGTTTCAATTTTAAAAGCTCGTTGTGCTAGTGTATTTGAATTATTTACATTTGAGTCACAAGCATATAAACAAAGAAAGAGTAGTTTTATTAAGATTAATTTCTGGGTCATATTATAAAATTTAGGGAGTCTATTTTCAGACTCCCCTTTTTAATTAAAGTGCTAAAGGATATACATTAACTATTCTTTGACCATCGTCAAAAATTAAATAATTAATGCCATCATTAGTTCTATTTTTAATAGAAACATATAAGTTGCCATTATAAACGTTTTCAACAATTGTTTTGTCAATATAAAGCTCTAAATCCTCTTTGTTATTGTAAAAGCTATTGATGATAATACTCCCATCGCCTGTTGCAACATCATCTAAGACGTCTTCAATAACAGCCATTCCACCATAAATAGTAATATCGTCTTGACAGTTACCACCAGAGTCTTTACATCCAAAATCAACACCTTCTGTTCCAATTTCACCTGGTTCTGTTGTGTTATACCAAACTCTTAAATTACTTTGTTTAGATATTGAACTAATTTCGTTTTGATTAGTATCATTCGTATTGTGTGTGATTTCCTCTTTCTCACAACTTCCTGAAGCAACTCCGCATGCAATTAGAGCATACAATTTTAAATTTTTCATGTTTTTTAAGTTAATAAAAAGCAGTGTAGTCGACTCACCTTTGTAAACGTAAAAAAAAAAAACAGTAAATTTCAAATTAATCTATGTTTAATTCCCATTTATCGATTAATTTAATGTTTTTATAGTAGAAATGTACTATAGAATTTCATCAAAATTGAAAAAAGTAGAGGTTAATTTTTTTACAATTCACAAAAGCTACCTCAATTAAGAAGTAGCCTTTCAAAAAATTTAAGTTTATCTCAACGTTTATAAAATATTCTTGTCCTTTCTCTTTCGTTTCTTTAAATAGTAATGTCTGATGCCAAATGTTGGAGCTTCATTTTTCCAATAAATAAAGTAGCAGGCACTCAAGAATGCAACACTAAACGAAACCACTAGAGGTAAAAGCATATTCTTTATGTTAAAAGTCCACGCAATTAAGAAAGCAAGCAAACAAATAAATAAGCTCCAAAGTGTATAAGTAAGCAGACGTTTTAGTTTTGTGAAATGCATAAATTCAAATTTATTTCGCGTTTAGAATTAGTGCAGGAATTTTTTAAATCCAGAAAAAATAGGATAAAAAAAAAGCTGTATCTAAAAATACAACTTTTAAAATAATCTTACCACTAAAGTGCTACAAGTGCATAAAATCTTTCTTTGCAAGTAATTCGTCTTCAGATTCTTCAAAATCTGGATCATCTACACAACAATCTACAGGGCAAACCGCTGCGCATTGTGGTTCGTCATGAAAACCAACACATTCTGTACATTTATCGGTTACGATATAGTAAACATCCATATCAACCGGTTCGTGATCTTTATCTGCTTCTACATCATCTCCATTTAAGGTTGTAATTACTCCTGTTAAAGAAGTTCCGTCGGCGTATGTCCACTCGGCACCACCTTCATATATTGCGTTATTCGGACATTCAGGCTCGCAAGCTCCGCAGTTTATACACTCGTCCGTTATCATTATTGCCATTTCGTTCTATTTTTTAACTGTTAAAACGTAAGTTTGCAAATATAAAACGAAGCAAGCTTAAATTTGTTCCGTTTAAGAACTATTTTTAAAATAATCATTGTTGAAACAATAAGAATGTCTGATCACAACATCTTTTCTGCCTTAGAAGCTTTGGGTAAAGTAATGGTAAACCTTGGCACAGATCAAGAACATAACAACCACGACTGGGGAATTACCGAGGAAGAGCATCTAAAATTGTTAACTACCATAAACAAACAATTTCAATACAACGGATGGTTTACGAAAGAAGCCGTTAAAGAAAGTTTAAAAAATCTAGGTGCATTGCTAAAAGCAGAAGATTTAAAGAACTGGAAGTCAAAGTATACTTTTAAATCTAAAAACAAACGCGTAGCCATTATTATGGCAGGAAACATTCCGTTAGTCGGATTTCATGATTTTTTATCTGTATTAATCTCTGGAAATATTGCCGTTTGTAAACTCTCATCAGATGATAAAACACTTTTGCCGGCCTTGTGCGAGATATTAATTCGGTTTGAGCCATCTTTAAAAGGTAGATTTGAGTTTTCTTTTGGTAAACTAGAAAATATAGATGCTGTAATTGCAACTGGTAGCAATAATTCTGCTCAATACTTTGAAAAATACTTTGGAAAATATCCAAATATCATTCGAAAAGGTAGAACTTCTGTGGCCGTGATTACAGGACAAGAAACAGAAGAAGAATTGAAAGCATTGGGTAAAGATATTTTTCAATATTTTGGTTTAGGATGCAGAAACGTAACACAATTGTTATTTCCTTCTGATTTTGATATTAATCGATTCTTTGCTGGTATAGTTGATTATGGCGACATTATTAATCATCATAAATACGCCAATAATTACGATTATTACAAGGCTATTTATTTAATGAATCAAGAACAGTTGTTAGAAAATGGATTTTTACTCACCAAGGAGTCAGACGAGTTATTTTCTCCCATCGCTGTTTTATATTGGCATAAATATCATACAGAAGATGAAGTAAACGGCTATTTAGATAAATATAAAGAGCAAATCCAAGCCGTAGTTGGAAAGGATTACATTCCATTTGGGAAAGCTCAAACACCTTCTTTAACAGATTATGCAGACAATATAGATACCTTGAATTTTTTAGCAAAAATGGATTAAAGAAATATTTTGTTTTCAGTATTGCGCATTTAAACTAATTGTATTTTTACTCTAATCAATAAAGAGAAGAAAACAACAATTAGCTAATGGAAATTGATAACATTGAACTCGAATATTTAACAATAGCAGATTACAACGCCCTTAAAAAAGCCATGATAGAGTCGTACCCGACTTTTGAGCAAGCGTATTGGGAGAAATATCAAATACAAACCTTACTCGATAAATTTCCAGAAGGACAAGTTGTGTTAAAAGTAAATGGAAAACTTGCCGGCTGCGCGTTATCAATTATTGTAGAAAGTAAAACATACGAAAAAGCACATACCTATAAACAAGTTACAGGTAATCATACATTTTCTACGCACAACAAAGCAGGAGATATTCTGTACGGAATTGATGTTTTTATAAAATCTGAGTACAGAGGTTTACGCTTGGGCAGACGTTTATATGATTACCGAAAAGAACTAGTAGAAAAACTCAACCTAAAAGGGATTCTATTTGGCGGTAGAATTCCAAATTATTCTAAATATGCAGCAGAACTTACGCCTAAGCAGTATTTAGACAGTGTAAAACGAAAAGAAATCATCGATCCTGTTTTAAATTTTCAAATTTCTAATGATTTTCATCCATCAAAAGTACTAAAAGGCTATTTAGAAGGCGATGCAGATTCTGGAGAGTATGCCGTTTTATTAAAATGGGAAAACATCTATTTTGAAGAAGAAAGCAAAGTTACGCAAGCCAGAAAAAAGGTAATTCGTTTAGGATTAATTCAATGGCAAATGCGCTTGTACAAAAATTTAGATGAATTAATGCAACAAGCAGAATACTTTGTAGATGCCGTTTCTGGATACAGAGCAGATTTTGCCTTATTCCCAGAATTTTTTAACGCTCCGTTAATGGCAGAAAATAACCATATGTCAGAAGCCAATGCAATTAGAGAGTTAGCAAAACATACAGAAGAAATTGTAAATCGTTTTTCTGAATTGGCAATTTCTTACAACATAAACATCATAACGGGCTCAATGCCAGAAATGAAAGACGATTTTCTTTACAATGTAGGCTACTTATGTAAGCGAGATGGAACCAAAGAACGGTATGAAAAAATTCATGTAACACCAGATGAAGCTAAGGTTTGGGGAATGCAAGGCGGAAATGAAATTAAGACCTTTGATACAGATTGTGGTAAAATTGGTGTTTTAATTTGTTATGATTCCGAATTCCCAGAATTAAGTCGACTTTTAGCAGATGAAGGAATGGATATTCTTTTCGTTCCTTTTTTAACTGATACCCAAAATGGGTATTCGCGTGTGAGAAATTGTTCTCAGGCTCGAGCAATAGAAAACGAGTGCTATGTTGCAATGGCTGGAAGCGTAGGTAATTTGCCAAAAGTGCATAACATGGATATACAATACGCGCAATCTGCAGTACTAACGCCATGTGATTTTTCTTTTCCTGCAAATGGAATAAAGGCCGAGGCTACTCCGAATGCCGAAATGATTTTAATTGCCGACGTTGATATTGATTTATTGCGAGAATTAAATCAATTTGGAGCGGTTAAGAATTTAAAAGATAGAAGAACAGATCTGTTTTCTTTAACCAGAAAGTAAAAAACAAATTATCTTAGCACAATGGCAATGAATATTGTATTAATAGAACCAGAAATTCCAAATAATACCGGTAATATTGGTAGGTTAGCGTTGGGTTCTGGTAGTAAATTACATTTGGTTAAGCCTTTTGGCTTTGAAATTACAGATACGCGTTTAAAAAGAGCCGGACTAGATTATTGGCAACATTTAGAAGTGATTTACTATGATAATGTTGCCCAGTTTTTTGAGCGAAATAAAGATGCGCAAATGGTTTTTCTTTCTAGTAAAGGCGATAAGTTATACTACGATATTCCGTTTAAAGAAGATATTTTTTTAGTGTTTGGAAAAGAATCTGTTGGTTTATCTCAAGAAATTGTAGAAAACAACAAAGAAGAACTGTATAAAATTCCTTTGTTTTCTGAGCATGTGAGAAGCTTTAACATTGCGAATGCAGTAACTGCTGTGGTTTTTGAAGGTGTTAGACAGTTAGAATTATTTAAATAAATTTCTTAACTGTACTAATTCTTCTACCTTATCTGCATTTCCTTGTTGTTGGTAACCTGCTATTAAATTGGCAAGCATTCTTTTTATAATAGTGGTGTTTGGACAAGGTTCGTAGTGTTCTCTTTTTGGTGCAATTTTTAACTTTTTTAGAAACTGTGTTATTTCTGCATGATTAAAGATGGCACCTTTTCCAAATACGTTTATATAAAATAAAACTCCTGTTTGTTCACTTTCTGGATTAATAGGGAGGTAGTTTTGATTTTCATCCATGAAAGCCAATACAAAGTGATTGGGTAAATTAACTCCGTAGATAGGTAGGTCTAAAGACTGAGCCACAATGCTATACAGAATACTTAAACTAAGTGGATTTCCTTTTCTACTTTCTAAAACAGTATTTATATAAGAGTTTAGCGGAGCATGAAAGTTTTTTGTATTTCCTTTAAAGTAATGCAGATTAAAAAATACTTCGTTAAAGGTTTTGATTTGTTCAAAAACGGTTTGCTTCGGATTTAGTTCTAGCCAAATGTCTTTTCTAATATTCGCAATATCATTTTTAATCTCTTCAAAGTCTAATTCAGGAAATTGATATTTCGCAACAAGAATAGCACCTTCAAGTAAGTTTTTATCTTCTGAATGCTTCCAGTCATTTAAGGCATCTTTAACAGAAAGAAATTGAATGTCGTGTATAATTTCTTCTATCCGCGTTTGGAATAATAGTCCGTAATCTTCTCCTTCCCAAGAATTTTCAAGGTAGGGAATAGCATCAGAACCGTACTTTAAAAGTTTATCTCTTACGTGTAAGAAAACTGCATCGTCCGGATCGTCTATTAATTTAATAAGTGCTTCTATTGAGCTAAAGTTCGACATTCTGTTACAAATGTAAGTCAGAATAGCGCTGATAATTTATTCCTAATCATTCATTTATGAAGACTGATATGTTAATTGTATGAAATAAAAAAACTCCTTAAAATAAATTAAGGAGTTTTAAATATGTATTGATACTGTTTTATTGTATCGCTAATTTCTTTTCTAAATCGGTTAAATAGCTTTTAAACTGTTTATCTGTTTCCGATAAATTATTTACTGTTCTGCAAGCGTGCAATACTGTAGCATGATCTTTTCCTCCGCAATGAGCACCAATATTTGCTAAAGAAGACTTTGTCATTTTCTTTGAGAAAAACATAGCTATTTGTCTTGCTTGTACAACTTCTCTTTTCCTTGTTTTTGATTTCAAAAGCTCCATCGGTAAGTCGAAATAATCACACACTACTTTTTGGATATATTCAATCGAAACTTCTCTTGCAGTATTCTTAACAAACTTATCTATCATTTGCTTGGCAAGCTCAAGTGTAATGGCTTTCTTATTTAAAGAAGCTTGGGCTAGGAGAGAAGTAAGGGCTCCTTCCATCTCTCTGATGTTTGTATTAATACTGTACGCTAAGTATTCTACAACTTCTTTTGGAAGTTCAATTCCGTTACCGTACATTTTCTTTTCAAGAATAGCAATTCGCGTTTCTAGATCTGGCGATTGTAAATCTGCAGATAATCCCCATTTAAAACGAGAAAGTAAACGCTGTTCCATACCTTGCATTTCAACCGGAGCTTTGTCAGAAGTTAAAATGATTTGTTTTCCGTTTTGGTGCAAGTGATTAAAGATGTGGAAGAATACATCCTGTGTTTTCTCTTTACCGCTAAAAAACTGTACATCGTCTAATATAAGCACGTCCATCATTTGATAGAAGTGAATAAAGTCGTTTGTATTATTGTTTTTTAAAGAATCTATAAATTGATGCGCAAATTTTTCTGAACCAACATATAAAACAGTTTTGTTCGGAAATTGGTTTTTAATACTAATACCAATTGAATGCGCTAAGTGTGTTTTACCTAAACCAACTCCTCCGTATATTAACAAAGGATTGAAAGCTGTACCTCCAGGCTTATTCGCTACTGCATATCCAGCAGAACGTGCTAAACGGTTGCAATCTCCTTCAACAAAATTATCGAAAGAATAAGATGGATTTAAATTAGAATCTACGTTTACTTTTTTAAGACCAGGTATTATAAACGGGTTTTTAATTTGTTTTTCATTGACATTCAACGGCATGTTAACCGGAGAATTGCGCAAAGAACTTTTATTAGATCCAGGTAATTTAACTGTATATGGCTTTGAGTTGGTTTGGTTATTCTCCATAATAATAGAGTATTCTAACCTTCCTTCTGCACCAAGCTCTTTTTTTATTACTCTTTTTAGGAGACCAATGTAGTGCTCTTCTAACCATTCATAAAAGAAATGTGATGGAACTTGAATTGTTAATACGTTTTCTTCTAACTTAATCGGGATGATAGGAGCAAACCAAGTGTTAAATGTTTGAAGTGAGATGTTGTCTTTGATTACTCGTAGACAGTCGTTCCATTTTGTTTCATGCAAAGCGCTCATTTATTTATTGGTCTTTATTTTGGTTATTATAGTTTGTTCAAAACTTTATTTTATACTTAAATCGTTAAAAACTATTTAAATACTCGATCAGATTTTCAACGGAACAAATATTTACAGAAAAAAGTTAAAAAAAAAGTTTTTTTACTATTGACTTTTAAGAAAATTTTACAGCTAAGAAATTAAATTTTTAACAAATCGACTAATATTTAATATCTTTAACATTTACAAGTAGTTTTTAAAAAAAACACTTTAAAACTTTCTGAAACCCATGTTATTACTTGTTTTTAGAATAATGTGTACTAATGTACTGAATAAAAAGTTACATCAAAAATTAATTTATTTTTCTTTTTTCTCATCTTTGTTTTTTATCAAATTAAGAACGAGTGAATTACAATTTTGAGCACAGTATCACGTTACGGGTACGATATGGAGAAACAGATCAAATGGGGTATTGTTACTATGGTAATTATGCCCAGTTTTTTGAAGTTGGAAGGGTAGAAGCATTGAGAGAAATTGGAATGTCGTATAAGCATATGGAGGATATGGGAATTATGTTGCCCGTGAGTCATTACGAAGTGAAATATCTATCCCCAGCGTATTATGATGATGAATTAACGATTACTACAAAAATTCAATCGATAAACGGAGCGCGTATATTTTTTGATTATGAAGTTACAAATGAAAAAAATGTGTGTGTAGCAAAGGCAAGCACTACGCTTGTTTTTGTAAGTAAATCGAATATGCGACCAATTTCTCCACCAGATTCATTTATAACCACCTTAAAAGATTATGAAAAGTAAAAACAAACATTTTGAATTTTCTAAATTTACCCTAAGCGATATTGAAAAGCGTACTTCACAAAGAGAGGGAGAAGTACGTATTGGGGAGACAATACAAAAAGAGAGTACGAAGAGATATTGTGTCTTAGGTATAGAAGAAAGTGTTGGTCCGCAAGCCAATTTAGGAAATGCAGGTGCAGAAAATGGCTTTGAGGTATTCTTATCCAAGTTTTTAAACATGCAAGCCAATCGCTTTTTATCTTGTGAAGATGTAGAGGTTTTGGGTAAAATTTCTTTCGTTCACACGCTAGAAGGAACCGAACATGCAAGAACACTTGTAGATGAGCTAGACTTTTTTGTTACTGACGTGCTTGGTGTTCACCTAAACGAAAATCAAATTCCTATTGTTATTGGCGGTGGTCACAATAATTGTTATCCTATTTTAAAGCACCTTTCGCAGCAAAAGAAGGAAGCGCTTAATGTGGTTAACCTAGATCCGCATGCAGATTATCGTATTTTAGAAGGAAGGCACAGTGGAAACGGATTTAGTTATGCGTTCAAGATGTCTTACCTCAAGAAATACCTTGTATTAGGATTGCATGAGAGTTATAATTCTGAAGAGATGTTAGGGCGTTTAGAGAAAGATGGACATCTATTCACATTCTTTGAAGATTATTTAACCGGTAAGTCGAGATTTTTAGATGACTTTGAGAAATATAAAAAAGAGATAGACCAACAAAGCTATGGTATTGAGCTTGATTTAGATGCGTTGGTTGATATGCCTTCAAGTGCTGCATCTCCTACTGGCGTAACACTAGAAAGGGCGCGTATTTATATGCGATATTTTTCTGCTTCAAAGCACGTTTCGTATTTGCATTTGCCAGAAGGTGCACCGTTAAATGCAATAGAGAATAATAAAGTAGGAAAAGCCTTAGCGTATTTGGTTACTGATTTTTTGAAGGTAAATAGACTGCTCTAACATTTTCAAGTAAAAAAATACAAACAAAAAGGTATATTTATCTTTTCGTAGGCTTTATTAAAATAATATGGAAGACAAAGAAAAAAGTGAAGAAGAGAAAAGGCGTGAGCAGTTTGAGCATCTTTACAATAACGATAATAAATTTGATGATCCGATAGAAGGTGATCCAACTCGTATTAATTTTAATCCAAGCATACGCGAGAATTTAAAGGGTATTTTTGCCTTTTTCAAAAAAACAGTTTCTTTTAAAGACGGTTCTGATGTAGATGGTACCATCAAAAATATTAGGTCGGGAATCAACTTTACCGGACCAAATGTTTGGGTGCTTATTTGTTCTATCATTGTTGCATCTGTTGGATTAAATACCAATTCAGTAGCCGTTATTATTGGTGCCATGCTTATCTCTCCGTTAATGGGACCAATTCGTGGAGTTGGTTTGGGTGTTGGTACAAATGATATTAAGCTCATTTTTGAATCGTTAAAGAATTTTGGTGTTGCAGTGGGTATTTCTCTGCTTACGGCTTGGCTGTATTTTTTAATCTCACCACTTACAGAAATTACTCCTGAATTAGAAGGTAGAACAGGTCCAAATTTAATGGATGTGTTTATTGCTTTTTTTGGCGGGCTAGCAGGTATTATTGCAGCCAGCAGAGGAGATAACTCTACTGTGATTCCTGGAGTTGCTATTGCAACAGCTTTAATGCCTCCGTTGTGTACAGCAGGTTTTGGACTAGCTTCTGGTAATTGGCCTTTCTTTTTTGGAGCGCTCTACTTATTCTTTTTAAACACCTTATTTATCTGTTTATCCACAATAATCGTGGTTCGTTACCTTAAGTTTCCTTTACGAAATTTTATCAATCCTAAGGTTGAAAAAAAGGTGAAAGTGATATCTTATGTGCTTATTTTTCTCGTAATTATTCCAGCAGCTTATTTGTTTTATGGTAAAATTCAAGAAACAATTTTTAATCAAAGCGCACGCACATTTATTAAAGAGGTTGTAGAGGATGATCCGACATTAAGACATACACAAAAAATAATATTTGATGATGATTTAAGTAAAATTGAATTAATTCTCACCAATAAAGTAGTAAGTGATGCTACAGTATTAAGATGGAAATCTAAAATGGATAAATATGGTTTAGATTCTAAATTTCTTACTGTTATTCAGGGAGAAGATGTAGATAGTAAGTTGGCTGAACTAAAAAATGAATTGTCTAGTCAAACCGCAACTGATTCTGGGAAGGGTTACGACATTATTCAAGAAAAAGAAAATGAATTAAAGCGTATTGAAGCTGAATTAGATAAAACACAGCTAGAACTAGATTTAAAACTAAGAAGTGAAATTGACGTAGAAACACTACTCAAAAATTTGGCGTTAAATTATCCCGAGGTTAAGGCTGTGGAGGTTTATCAAGGTGTAAGCGCAAGTAAGTCGATTATGGATACGGTCTATGCAATAGCTGTTCAATACAAAGATTCTCTTTCTTTATCTGATAAAAAGGCGAAGAATACGAAAATAGGTAAACAACTTAAAATACAGTTAGAAGGGCAAGATGTAAACAGTAATTACAGAATAAAAGTGTACAATTTTTAAATGAAACAACTTGCTTTTGTTGTGTGTTGCCTGTCTCTAGGATTTACATTTTCTCAACATAGTGCTGGCCTAAGTGCTAGTGTTAATCGGTTTGATGTTTTTACTCGTTTCACCTATACATATTCCCTTGATAAGTCATTTGACATTGGGGTTTATAGTGGTTTAGGTTTAATTTCACTCTTTACAACTGGTGTTCCTATAGTTGAATTTGGCACCAATGTGGGTTATCGGCTTAAAATTTTAGAGAATTTAGGTGTTGCTCCAACTTATTTTTTTAACTTCTTGCAACAAAAAGTAGAAAAAAATAGAGACTTGTATTTTGAGCATCAAATAGGCTATGTGCTGACTTGGGGAGACAGGATTTGCCTTTTTCAAAGTACAGGTGTAGGCTGGGGAAAGTTTCAAAATCAGTCGGTTTCTTCAAATTATGTCGCCGTTACAGTAAATCTTGGGTTACGTTATGCTTGGTAGATTATGTGTCTTTTGTTTCTTATTAATTACATTAGTTGCTTGCAGAAAAGTAGAGCAAAAAGATATCTTAATTATTGGACACGCTGCTTCTGGTTTAGCCAATGTTTCTGTTCCATTTCAAGATAATACCTTAGAAGCAATTAACTATGCTTTTTCTCACTCAAAATGCAACGGTGTAGAACTGGATTTACAACTATCGGCAGATGATCAATTAATTTTATTTCATAATACGGAGTTATATCAGAATACCAATAAAGGAGGGTGTGTTGGAGATTATAATAGAGCAGATTTAATCACAACACAGTACAAAACGCTAAACAATGAAAAGATTGCAGCCTTAGATCAAGTAAACTTTTTAAATAATAAAACTTACTTTTTAGATATACGGCATTTAAACAGTTGTACTCAAGAAATAATTAATGTTAACCGATACATTTCTGCTTTGTCAAGTATTGCGCTTCCAGAAAAGCTGTTTTTTACCGTAAGTTCTCAAGCATACATCGAACCATTTAAACAAGCAGGTTATACTGTTCTTTATGTAGCAGACTCAGAGCAAGATGCTGTAAATGCAATAGATACTTATAACTTTGACGGTGTAGAGTTGAGGTTGAATAATATATCTGCTACTTTTGTAGAAAGTTATAAAAAAAACGACTTTTTAGTGGGTATTTATGATGTACGAGCTGCAAAATCAATACAAAAAGCTATTCTTATGCAGCCAAGCTTTTTAAGTACAGATGATATAAAACGAACGATTAATTGTTTGAAATAATGGGTAAGAGTAAGAAGAAAAGAGTAGACGTAGTATACAGTACTAATCCAGATTTTGGGTATGACTTTGATGAAGATGAAGTACAAGACACCTTAGCACCCAATCAACAAAAACTATACGTTTCTATAGATAGAAAACAAAGAAAAGGCAAAGAGGTAACTTTGATAGAGGGTTTTGTTGGAACAGACGAAGATTTAAAGGAACTCGGAAAGTTACTGAAAAGTAAATGTGGAGTGGGTGGTACTGCAAAAGATGGAGAAATTATGGTGCAAGGTGCTTTTAAGGATAAAGTTGCCGATATTCTTACGAAAGAAGGCTATTCTGTTAAGAAAAAGGGAGGAAATTAATCGTTTTTATTTGCTCTAAAGTAAAAACGTGTTTCTTTTGAAAAAGTGGTCATGTTGCCGTTTGGGTAATTGTGCACGTAACGAATAATTAGGAAATCATTTACCTGGTAAGCACTCCAAACGGAATTTCCGTCGGCTCCTCGTTCATAGAATAAAGAACTTGGTATTTCTTTGGTAGAAGCTATTTTTAAAGTAGTGCTACAATCAAACGTAGATAATAAGTGGGGTTCAGTATAAGTGTTTGCCGTATTATCTAAACACACAGCTAGTGTATCTGATGATTTTGTATTTGGTAAACTGCCGAAAACTTCTTTATACTCAAAGTCATATTTTGCTATTAATCCAAACCTACTATTTGTAGTAAATTGAATGTTCTTTTTACTCGAGTTTACAATGTTATTTAAATCAACAAAAGGTATTGAGTCACACTTTAATTGTTCGGCAGCATCAACTAAACTTTTTATGTTGTTTGACTTTGTTTGGCCATGAACTGTTGAAACAAATAATATACACAGTAGAGAAATTAACTTCATGGTTATTAAGTATTTATTTGAGCGATATACCTTACTAAGTAGTGCTATTAGAGCGACATTATATCTTTGAACTTAATGGCTTGCCTTCTTGATATTTCTATCTTCTCTTCGTCTCGTAAGGTAACTTGTAAACCACCATTAAACCAATTTTCTATGTGAGTAATCCAAGAAAGGTTGATAATGAATTTTCTGTTAGCTCTAAAAAACTGCTCAGGATTTAGTCTATCTTCCAAACTATTTAATGACCTTAAAATCATAGGTTTAGACTTATTGAAGTAAACCTTTACATAATTACCTTTACTTTCAAAATAGCGGATTTCTTCTAGCTGTATGTAAAAACACTTTTCACCGTCTTTAATAAAAACTCTGTCCTCATAGTTTAGTTTTCTTTCTGCTCTCGAAGTAAGGTCTATATTCGTTGAAAAATCGTCTTCGGATTCGTTTAGCTTGTCTATTGTTTCCTTTAAACGTTCGGGATCTACTGGTTTTAATAAATAATCAATAGCATTTATTTCAAAGGCTTTAATGGCGTGCTCGTCATACGCAGTAACAAAAACAACTTGTGGTATTTCGTCTAACTCTTTAAGCATATCAAACCCACTAGCACCGGGCATTTGAACATCACAAAAAATAACGTCGGGCTTTAATTCTTTAATTAGCTCAACGGCCTGCGTAGCATTTTTGGCTTCGCCTACAATTTCAATTTCGTTAAATTCGTTGAGTAAGCTAGTCATTTCGGCACGAGCCAAACGTTCATCGTCAATTATTAAAGCTTTCATATAGTGTAGTCTATTATTATTTCAGAAATAACTTTATTTCCTTGTTGGTTTAAAGAGAAACTTGCTTTTTCTTTAAACTGTATTTGTAATCTTCTCATTGTATTTGCAATTCCTATTCCATTAGTAGCAGCGCTATTTAAAAAGCCAGAATTTTCAACTCTTAGTGTTAAAACACCTTCTTTTTCAAACGCTTTTATACAAATATCTCCGCCATTTTCTAGTTTATTTATCCCATGTTTAATAGCATTTTCAACTTGTGTTTGTATAATAAACGGTGGAACTTCAAATTTGGATTTCACATCTATATTCCAATTGATGTTTAATCTTTCTTCAAAACGTATTTTTTCTAGTTCTAAGTATTCTTTACAGAGCGTAAGTTCTGCATTCAAACTTACTAGGTTGTTTTTTCCCATTTGCAAAGAACTTCTAAGTAAGCTCGAAAGTGTGGTTACGCTGCTCTTTGCAATTTTTGGTTCAATGTCTATTAAAGCTCTAATACTGTTTAACGAGTTAAATAAAAAATGCGGATTTAGTTGTTCTCGCAAATTTTTCAATTCTACTTCAGAGTTACTTGCTACCAGCTGTAAGTTGTCTATTTCTTGGTTTCTTGATTTCTGAACTAAGTGATAGGTTACATATAAAATAGACCACAACAAGAATATAATAAGATAAATTGAGCTCATGTAAAAGAAACTACCATAGGTGTAAGTGTCGGATTCTTTGAAGAAAAAACTAAACTTTATAGACCAATAACTCAAACAATAAACACTTGCAGAAACTATACAGGCCATTAATACACGGAGTAGTATAGGTAGAAATTTTTTGTTGAGCCAATTGAATCTGATGTAAATGTAACGGAGAAGGTGACTTAGACCAATAGAAATACTTAATCCAATTAACACTTTGTAAACATCTGTAATAGAAATTCCGTTTTCAGAAGAAATGTAAACGGTCATGAACAAAAACGCACCAAATAGTCCCCAGCCTACGGTTTGCACTATCCAATAAAGCCAACTGCCTTTCCACATAAAACAAATTTATAATAAGTATCCAATTATTTCACATCCTTAATTTGTACGGATGATATCAAAGATAAGCGTAAATGGATGCGCGTTGAAGGGTTGAGGGTGACAATCTTAGAAAAAAATCTATGTAAAAGTGTATTTATTACCATGGTAATTATATTTTTGCATGATGAAAATTGACGATGTAATAAAATCGCGATTCAATAACGAGAATCACAGAGCAGTAGTAAATTTAAGATATACCTCGAATTGGATTGCAAGTCAGCATAACTCGCACTTAGCTCAATTTGGTTTGTCTTTACCGCAATTTAATGTTCTAAGAATTTTACGTGGAGCAAAAGAAAAGATAAGCGTTAAGATTGTAAAAGATAGGATGATAGAGAAATCACCAAATACTACACGCTTATTTGACAAGTTAGTAGAGAAAGAGTACATTTCCAGAACAAGATGTGAAGAAGATAGAAGAGTGGTTTACCTTAAAATCTCTGATCTTGGTTTAAAAGTATTGTCTAAAATTGACGACATTTTTGAAGAGGTTAATTTTTCAGATAACCTTTCAGAAAACGAAGCTGCTACATTAAGTAATTTATTAGATAAATTAAGAGGATAATGGCAAACCTAACACTTCAAGGAAAAACGCAAGAAAAATATAAAGTTGAACTTTCTGTTAATAATCACACGATTATTTCTGATGCAAACCCAGCAGATGGTGGAAACGCCGAAGCTGCTAGTCCGAAAGATTTGTTTCTAAGTTCTGTGGCAGGTTGTAAGTTAATGACCATGAAAATGTATGTAGACAGAAAAGGCTGGGAGGTAGATGAAATTAGAATTAATATGGAATTTGATACTTCGCGTAAAGAAGACTTTGTTATTAATCAATCCATTCACATCACATCAGCTTTAGATGAAGATAAAGTACAGCGAATTAAGAATATAGCAGAGCTTTGTCCGGTAGCCAAATACATGAAACAGGGCGTAACATTTAAAACAGTTTAGTATGACAAACATTATTGTAATTTCAGCTACCACACGAGAAGGGAGAAAATCGCATACGGTTGCTCAATATGTTGTAGAGCAATTAAATCTTAGAGAAACTATTTCTGCGCAAGTGTTAGACGTTAAAGCACTTAACTTGCCTTTAATGGAGTATAAGTTTGATCAACATCCAAATCCAACACAAGAAATGGAAAACGGACACGTCTTACTAGATAATGCGGACGCGTTTATAATTGTTTCCCCAGAATACAATGGAGATGCGCCAGGTTCTTTGAAAAACACAATGGATTATTACTACAAAGAATATAATGATAAAGCTTTTGGCATTGTAAGTGTTTCTTCTGGACAATTAGGTGGAATGCGTGTAGGTTTGAGTTTAAGACAGCAAGCCATGAATTATGGTGGAATTGTTCTTCCTCGTGTTCTTTCGGTTGCCAATGTAGATACCTTGTTTAATGAGCAAGGAACTTTACTAGAAAAGTCTTTTGAAACGAAAACAGAAGTGTTTCTAGATAAATTTTTATGGCTTACACATGCTCTTTTAAAGTAATATGACAAAAAAACAAATCCTCTGGATGATAATATTAGCCGGAGTTGTCTTTACCAATATACTGGAATCCATGATTTTAATGCCTTTGGCTTCAACCATTAAGGCAGATTTAAATATGGACGACAACCAGTGGGGAATTGCAATTTCTGTTTATTTATTTGCTGCTTTTGTTGCAGGAATTCTAAGTATCTTCTTTATAGATAAATTCGATAGAAAACGCTTCTTAGTAGCGCTTTATAGTTTATTTATTGTGGGATCTTACTTCTGTGGCATTGCAGATAATTATGCCTTTTTTGTTTTCGCTAGAATTTTTGCAGGCTTTTTTGGTGGTGTAATTACTGCTACTGTTTTAGCCATGGTTGGAGATTTGGTAGACAATGCGCACCGTGGAAAGGCAACTGCAATTGTAATGGTAGGTTTTGCAACCGCTGCAGCGCTGGGAATTCCTTTGGGTATTATTATCGGATTAGATTACTCTTGGCACATTCCTTTTTTCGCTATTGTAGCGTTTAGTGTTATTGTTTTGATTTGTATTGTTTTATTCTTTCCTCAGATTAATGCACACTTGCAACTGCAAGAAGGTAGAAAAACGTATCATATTTTTAAAAGTATTGTAAAGAATAACGACCAGCTAAAAGCACTGCTATTCACCTGTACTATTTCATTTGGGCAATTTGCTATAATTCCTTATCTAGCAGACTTTGCAGAAAATAACGTGGGCTTTAGTAAACAAGATTTAAAATATATTTACCTATTTGGTGGAATTTCAACCTTTCTTACCGTACCAATTATTGGCTATTTGGCAGATAAATTTGGTCGTATTAAGGTATTTTTAATCACCATGCTTATTTCCTGTATTCCTATTCTTTGGTTAACTAATATGGGACCAACAGCAAAATGGATAGTTTTAATTGCTACCTCCTTGTTTTTTATTTTCAGTATGGGAAGAGGAATTCCAGGAACTGCCATTGTAATTTCTACAGCTGCTCCTTACGAAAGAGGTGGTTTCATGAGTGTACAGTCTGCATTACAACAACTATCTAGCGGTATTGCTGTACTTCTTGGTAGTTTTATTGTGGTGCAAAACGAAAGTACGTTGGTGTACTATAATTTTGAGTGGGTCGGTTACATTGGTGTAGCAACCAGTATTCTATCTTATTTTATTCTAAAAACAATCAAACAAAAATATTAATGCGAATAATTACTTTATTGCTTCTATTTCTTTCTGCTGTTTCATATTCTTTCGCACAAGAAAAACGAGCTTCTATTGTTGGAGAAGTTAAAAATGAATTGGGAGAAGAACTTATTTTTGTCAAATGTATTCTCTATACCCCAGATTCTGTATTTGTGAAAGGTACAGAAACAGATTTGTTCGGAAAATTTGAACTTCAGAATATTAAATCTGGAGCTTACTATTTAAAGTTTGAGTTCATTGGGTTTGAACCAAAATACATTCAAATAGAAAACCTGAAACCAAACACTAATTTTAGAGTTAAGTCAGTTGTTTTAGTGCAAGAAGACATTCAAATAACAGAAGACATAGAAATTACCGCAACTAAAAAATTAATAGAAACTACTATAGACAAAAAAATCTACGATCCCTCTCAAGATTTATCTACGCAAGGCGGAACAGTAGAAGACATTCTAAGAAACGTGCCTTCGGTTGAAGTAGATGAAAATGGAACAATTTCTTTGCGAGGCAATTCTAACGTTACAATTCTAGTAGATGGTTTGCCAAGTACTTTAACTGCCGGAAATTTAGATGCGTTGCCAGCAAACAGTATAGAAAGGGTAGAGCTGGTTACCAACCCTTCGGCTAAATACGATCCAGATGGTACTGCTGGGATTATCAACATTGTACTTAAAAAGCAAAAGTTGAGAGGTGTAAACGGAAGCGTAAGCTTAAATGCTGGAACAGGTCCGGTTTTAAACGGAAATATAAACTTTAACGCACGTAATGAAAAAGTTAACTTCTTCTTTTCTTATGGTGCCAGACATTATGAAGGGTTTAGAAATAGTTTTAGTTATTGGGATACTGATTTGGGAGATACGCTTTTAGAGTTAAACCAATTGCGCGAAGGTACAGATTTGAACCAAAATCAAAACATGCGTTTAGGTGCAGATTTAAACCTTAAAAATAGACAAACATTTGGCTTTTCAGTGAACGGAAACATTGGTGTTAGAGAAAGAACAGGAGATCAAATAAACAATCGTTTGTATAACCAAGATTTGAATGATTATTGGAATAGGCTGTCTAAGGATCCTATTAAAAGAAGAAGTATAGATTTCACACTTAATTATCAGAAAAAGTTCAAAAATAAAGGCGGAGATTTAAAATTAAGTGCTAACCAATCTTACGGAAATACAGATACAGAAGGCTTTTATGAAGAACGCTATTATTCAGATTTTGGAAATGAATATAGGAGTCCTTTTTTACAAGAAATCAATAACGAGAGTAAAAACAATGTACTTACACTTGCGCTAGATGTAACAAAGTACTATCAAAAAGATAAAAAGCTAGAGTACGGAGCAAAGTATATTGGCAGATCTTTAGATAAAACAGCATATTCAGAAAGTTACGATACCTTAACTGAAAATTATAATCCAGATATAAATTTAAATAACCAGTTTGTGTATGACGAATCTATATTTGCTGCTTACGGTATTTTTGGTCAACAAGTAAATAAGTTTGGTTACCAAGTTGGGTTAAGATTAGAGCAGGCCTTAACCGAACCACGTTTAATTAACACTAACGAGAATTTTGAAAATAATTATTTTTCTTTTTTCCCTTCGGCAAATGTATTGTATAAGTTAAAAGAAGAGCATACCCTAACGTTAAGTTATAGTAGAAGAATTAACAGACCTTCAGCAAGAACATTAAATCCATTTCCTAGTTTTTCAGATCCTTTAAATCTAAGGGTAGGGAATCCCGACCTAAATCCGGAGTATATCAATGCCTATGAGTTGGTTTCTCAGAGAGATTGGAAAAAAGTAAACTTAACTTCTTCTTTATATGTACGTCATACCACCTCACAAATTCAAAGAATTAAAGAGTTTTACGATAATGGTACCAGTGCAGTAACTTATAAAAATTTAGACGATGCCTACAACTATGGTTTAGAGGTGATTGGAGTTTACAAACCGTATAAATGGTTAAGAAACTTAATCTCTTTTAACGGTTATGGTATTTCTATACAAGACGATGGAAGTACGCCTAATTTGGTGAACAACCAAGGATTTAGTTGGAATGTAAAATTAAATTCTAGTTTCACATTTTGGAACAATTCAACCACTTTTCAAATTTCAACAGCTTATGTTGCCAGAAGAATTACTGCTCAAGGTTGGGTAAAGCCAAGGAGAGG
Organism: Lishizhenia sp.; assembly: GCA_965656535.1. Taxonomy (GTDB): domain Bacteria; phylum Bacteroidota; class Bacteroidia; order Flavobacteriales_D; family Crocinitomicaceae; genus Lishizhenia. The sequence continues at coordinate 246,207 of CBFHKX010000003.1, read as the reverse complement.
TTTAGATCTTTCATTACAACGCAAATTTTTCAACAATAAATTTACTGCAGGGTTACGCGTTTCAGATGTGTTCGATAATCAAGGGTTTGAATACTATGTAGAGCAGGGCAACCTAGAACAGCAAGCAGAGTTTAAATGGCAAACCAGAAGGTTTTACCTCAATTTCTCTTACCGTTTCGGAAAACTTGAAATGGGTAGAGAAAAAAGAGGAGGCGGAGCTTCTGGTGCAGATTTTGATTTTTAGATAGGTTTTAATAGTTGAAAATCAACCATTCTAAAGATAGTTAAAAGCAGACAGGCTTTTTTGGGCACTATAGAAAAGTGACAGATACTTATCTTGAATCGAAATTAATTCTCTTTGTCCTTCTTTGCTTCTTCAAAAAAAGAACGAAAATAAGGAGTCTCAATTCTGATGTGTTTTTGCAAGAATGAACTCGCCAAAATATAATACCAAATCAGTTTCATTGAACTTTATTGGCCTCATTTTGAGCAGTAGAAAATAAGCTGCGATGAAAGAGTGTTCATGGAGCCATACAGTCTTCAGTTGAGCTGAAAGCGAAACTGCTAAAGACGTTTATTTATTTCCATGATAAACCTGAAATGCAGCGTAGATTTTCAATAATCAAAATTAAGCCTAGCGTTTTTTGGTTACTTTTTTGGGCAATGCAAAAAAGTAACAGATACTTCTAATTTATAATAAATACCTTTATTCAAAACCTTCCCCGATACTTATCGGGGCCTGCTATCCACTATAGTTCATTACCTTTAACTTAAAGGTTTCTAGTGTTTCGGTTAGCTTCTAAAGTCGCAACCCAAAACCCAAGTATCCTTAAAATTTAAAAGCAACAAAGCTGCCGTTTCTATCAGGGGTAGAAATAAATTCTAAGTAAGAAAATAGAAATCAATTCAAATCTTCTATATCAACTACTCAAATACGTTTTTACAAATACTTGCACAGAATTTTAAATAAATAGTATATTTAAGCAATGAAATTATCGACTAACTGTAAATAATAAGGTGTTAAAAGCTAAATATCTTCGATGTTTTTCATTTTACTAAGGAAATTGAATAATGAAAACAGTATAGATATGTCTACACCGTTGTTTAAACAATTTTGACTAAACAAAGAATATAAAATAAAAAATATGGAATTACACAGCCAACTAAAAGGACTTTCTGAAAAAGTCGACCAACTTAAAGACAAAATCGATACTGAAGAATCGACAAAACACGCTTTCACACTTCCTTTCATTAACATTTTAGGATATGACACTTTCAATCCGACAGAAGTTGTGCCTGAATTCACAGCTGATTTAGGATTAAAAAAGGGAGAAAAAGTTGATTATGCTATATTTCAAAATGGAAATCCAATTTTAATAATTGAGTGCAAACATTGGAAACAAAATTTAGACGTTCATAACTCTCAACTTTTTAGATATTTCCACGTTACAAAAACTCGTTTCGCACTTTTGACAAACGGAATACAATACAGATTTTACACGGATTTGGAAGAAACCAATAAAATGGACGAAAAACCATTTTTCGAATTTGACATTACTAAACTAAAAGAAAGTACTGTTAAGGAAATTGAAAAATTCCATAAGTCAAAATTTGATATTTCTTCAATTGTAGATAATGCAAGTAATTTAAAATATACTCGAGAAATAAAAACTCTGATTGACCAAGAAATTGCGGAACCTTCTCAAGATTTTGTAAAGTTATTTGCAAATAAAGCTTATAGCGGACGTTTAACTTCAAAAGTAATGGAGGAATTTACAGAAATCGTAAATAAGGCGTTTAACCAAATAATCAGCGAAAAAGTAAATGACAGATTGAATTCCGCATTGAACAAAGAACAAGAAAAACAAAAAGCGGAAGAACATGTTGAGGAACAACCAAAAAGTAAGATTGAAACTACTGAAGAAGAAATGGAAGGATATCAAATTGTTGTTGCAATTTTGCGGAGAAAAATCGGAAAAGAGAGAATTGTTCACCGAGACACTCAATCCTATTTCGGTATTTTATTGGACGACACCAACAGAAAACCGATTTGCCGACTTCATTTAAATGGTGGAGTAAAGTACTTAAGTCTGTTTGACCAATACAAAAACGAATCAAAAGAAAAAATCGAATCCGTAGATGATATTTATCGCTTCGAAAAACAACTCTTGAATACGATAGAATTTTACGATAACGAATAAAAAAACTGTTTACAATAATCGCTATAAGTAATTGCTTGTTTTCGCCTACCTCTGAAAATCCGCGAGGATTTTCAGTTTGTTGTATACTTGCAAGGTTAAGTGCTAACCCACGCAACTACTCATATTCGAGACCGTAAGCTGCAACAAGAAAAAAGATGAGTAATAATAAAATAATATTAGAAGGCTGCATAAAAGCCTTTAAAGAAGCAAATGAAATTGACTTAACTGAAAGTGAAACATTTGAAGTTTTCTCATTAACCCAAATTCATAAGGATAGAAATATTACTTATGAAAACATTCTTTCTGCTGTCGTTGATGGAGGAAATGATGGTGGTATAGATTCTTTAATGGTTTTTATAGATGAAGAGTTTGTTGAGAATATTGATGACTTAGAAAATTTTTCGTTTTCAAATAAGACTGAAGCAAAGTTCATAATCACTCAGTGTAAAAAAGAAAATTCCTTCAAAGAAGTTCCTGTAGATAAGCTAATTACAACCATTCCTGTTTTATTAGATCTTGAAAAAAATGAAACAGCACTTTTAAGTAGATTTAATTCGGACTTGGTTTCTCAAGCTTTACTTTTAATAGAAGTATGGAAAAAAACAGCAATTAGCGGTGGCAACATTTCAATCGACTATGTATATACTTGTAATGCAGCAGAGATAGTAGTAAATGATGTTTTCAATCTAAAGGTTGATCAATTACTTCAATTGACTAAAGACTGTATTTCAAGCCAATCTGTTAGCTTCTCAACATATAGCTGTACTGAATTATTGGCTTTTTATCAAAAGCAAAAGTCAAATAGACTTTCAATTGAATTTAAAGACAGACCGCTATCAACCGAATTTGAAGAAAACGGCATAGGATATATTGGAACCGTTAAATTGGCTAATTACAAGCAGTTCCTAAAATCAGAAAATGGAGATATTAGGGATGATCTATTTGAGAGTAATATTCGTCATTTCCAAGGCTTGGTAGATGTAAACAAAAAAATAAAATCAACAATTGAAAACCCTTCTGTTGAGGATTTTTGGTGGTTAAATAACGGTATTACAATTATAGCGGAAGAACCAAAAGAGGTAGGGAAAAAATTATCAATCGAGAATATTCAGATTGTAAATGGATTACAAACTTCATATTCTATTTTTAATAGTCACAACGAAAATGCTGATGATAATAGATCAGTGTTAGTTAAAGTTATTATTAATAATAATAAAGAGACAACAGATCATATTATTGCATGTACCAATAGCCAAAACCCTGTTTCAGCGACTCTTTTAAGAGCGACTGAACCAATTCAAAGAAATCTAGAGTTATTCTTTCTTAATGAAGGCTATTATTATGACAGACGAAAGAATTATTATAAAAACCAAGGTAAACCAGCAACAAAAATATTTAGTATTCAATTAACCGCTCAGGCTATTCAGTCTATTGCTTATGATGATCCACACACTGCAAGATCAAGACCTACCTCTCTGCTCAAGTCAGAAGCTTCATACAATAAGATATTTAACCCAGACAAAGACTTTAATGTGTATTTAAGATGCTGTTTAATTTATAAGAAAGGGCATAACTTTTGGCTTAAACATGATGACTCAAACGAGAAAAACAAAACTTCAAATTTCAAGCTTCATTTAGGTTGCTTACTAACGAAAGTATTAATGGAAAAAAGAAAGGTAGGTCTTTCTGAAATTGCACAAATCAACATTGAAGAAATTGACGATACTATTTTTGAAGAATCAATAGGTATGCTTAATACTTCTATTGACGAATATTTAGCTGAAAACCCTAATTCCAACTTAATCAACATTGCGAAATCCAAAGAGTTTACTGAGTATCTATTGAACAAGGTAAATGAAAAATACAGCAGCTAACAAAACCTATAAGCAATAGCGCCTTACTGAATGCTACGACACCATACCCAACTATTGCACACAAACTATAAACAGAAAAAATGTGTAAAGAAGTAAAGACAATAAAGTTTTGTAGTTGTTCTGAAATTTAGACTTAAATGAGACAACAAATGATTACAACTATATTTGGATACTTGATAGAGTTATAGATTTGGAAAGAAGTGGAATAATAGGAATGACTATGCTTCCAACTGAACAACTTGACGATTTAGCACCTGAATTTATTGTCACACAATTAAATTCAGAAAATCTTTTTGATTTTGAATACGAACCAAAAGAAAACGATAGATTAAGAATAAAACGGATTAATAGAAGTAAGACGAGAGATAACCAATATCGTTTAGGAGAATACTTAGATTTCCATTATTTCAATGGAGAATGGTGTGTTGGCGGAGTGTCACCGTTTATGTATAAATTGAAAAGCTATAAAAAAGGAAAAATTCAATTAGGAAAAAGGCCTGCACACAACAATTAATAAGGGTTTTGATGTTTAATCAAAAAGTAATTATTTTTCATAGCTATTTATTTCACTTACCAACGCAAAAAAAAGCGCGAGAAACAATAATCAGTTTTCAGCGGTATAAAGTTATATTTTCCATGTAACTTGACTTAGAAAAATAGCTTAACGAGGTGCAATTATTGAAAAGGTCAGTTACCTTAAAATCAAATATACTCGTCGGTCTTTAACTACCCTTTTTTCGGTATTTAAATATCAATTTAAATTGATACTTTTGCATTGAAATTGATTAGTTATGAAGATTGGGATTTTAAGAGAAGGGAAAGTACCCCCAGACAAGAGAGTTCCTCTCACGCCAAAGCAGTGTGTAGAGGTAATTAAGAAGTTTGAAGGAACAGAAATTGTTGTACAACCTAGTCCGATTAGAGCGTTTAAAGATGAAGATTATACTGACCTGAACATTACAGTTAATGAAGACCTTTCTTCTTGTGATGTAATTTTGGGTGTGAAAGAAGTAAATATAGAAGACTTAATTCCAAACAAGCACTTCTTTTTCTTTTCGCATACCTTTAAAAAACAGCCGTATAACAGAGATCTGTTAAACGCAATTCTAGCTAAAAAAATTCAACTTACAGACTACGAAGTACTCACTAAGCAAAATGGAGCACGCTTAATTGGTTTCGGTAGATATGCCGGTATTGTTGGTGCTTACAATGGATTTAGAACATTTGGATTAAAGCACGATTTATATAACCTGAAGGCAGCGCATCAGTGTTTTGACAGAAAAGAAATGGAATCTGAGCTTGCTAAAGTTAAGTTGCCAGAAAATTTCAAAGTGGTTTTAACCGGTTTTGGTAGAGTAGGTCATGGTGCAAGAGAAATAATAGATTTACTACCTATTATGGAAGTTTCGCCAGAAGAATTTTTAAGTCAAACCTACAACAAACCTGTTTATGCGCAACTAAATGTAGAAGATTACTATGCACGTGTAGACCGAGCACCGTTTGATAAAAAGGCATTTTATGCTTCGGGAGAAGGACACAAAAGTATTTTTCCAAATTACCTAACTGTTGCAGATATGTACATTGCTTGTCACTATTACGATAACAGTGCACCTTTTCTTTTTACGAGAGAAGACATAAAAAAGAACAACATAAAAACTACTGTTGTTGCAGATATTTCTTGCGATATTGACGGTCCAGTTGCCTCAACGATCCGACCTTCAACTATTGCAGATCCTATATATGGTTATAATCCTCTAACAGAGAAAGAAGACGATTACAAAGCAGAAAATACTATCGCTGTAATGGCTGTAGATAATTTACCTTGCGAATTACCGAGAGACGCATCTGAAGATTTCGGTAGTGAATTAATTAAACACATCTTTCCTGCTTTATTAATCGATGATGAAACAGAGATTATTGCTAGAGGTTCAGAAACTACCAAAGATGGAAAGTTATCCGAGTATTTCTCTTATCTTCAGGCCTACATAGAAGGACTAGAATAGGATGGAAAAAATAATTACAGATATTCCCTTAGGATGGCTCGCACTTTGGGCAGTCATAAGCATAGTTGTAAGTTTCTGGTTTTATCAAAAAAAGAAGTGGTTAAAGGAGCTAAGTAATCGTGTTCGCATAGTATTATTTGCTTTACGGTCTGCAGGTATTTTTGCAATTGGTGTTTTGTTACTTGGTATTTTATTTCAATCCAATGAGTTTAGAGTAGAAAAGCCAATACTAATAAATGTAGTAGATAATTCTGGCTCCATGCTAAATTATGCAGACAGTAATCAGGTAAAAAATAGCCTTGTTAATCTTGAACAAAAAGTTAACCAACTATACGGAAACAAGTATGATGTAATCAACTACTTTATTGATGGAAAAAATACCGCTGGTTTTAAAACGATTGAGTTTGAAGAACCCGAAAGTAATTTATCCTCTATTTTTGAACTAATCCAAGACAAATATTACCAAAAAAATATAGGCGTCATCACGCTTATTACAGACGGAAACTTTAATGTAGGTAAAAATCCTATCTACAGTGCTGGTAAAATACCATTAACACCCATTTATACAATTGGAGTAGGAGATACTTTGGTGAAAGCAGATCATTTTATTCAGAATGTGATTGCTAATGATATAGCCTTTTTAGGAAATAAATTTCCGATAGAAGTTGCAGTTGAAGCCAATAAAATTGGAAAAAAAACGGTTTCGGTAAGTCTAAAAGAAGGAGGTAAACAGATTGCAAAAAAACAAATAACATACGCCAACACTAATTTTGACGTACAAACCGTTCAATTTTTAGTAGAAGCCAAAAGCATAGGAGTAAAACAATATACAGTAGAGGTTCAACCGATAGAAAATGAATATAATTTTTTAAACAACAGCAGGTCTGTTTATGTAGAGGTATTAGATGCAAGAAGTAAAATATTGCTTATTTCTGACGGTCCACACCCAGATTTAGGTGCGTTGAAAAGTGTGTTGTCAAAAGATGTAAATTTATCTATAGAAACGGCGCTTTTAAATTCAATTGAGCAAAACTTAGATCAGTATGATTTACTTGTCTTACATCAGCCAGATGCTAACAAATACGGTACAGAAATAGATAAAATTCTGCGTAGTAATAAACCCATTTGGTTTTTTATTGCACCTGGTACTTCTAGTTCTACTTTAAACAAATTACCCATTGGATTAACTGTTCAAAACACGCGTCAGTTTGATAATGTACGAGCTAAAGTAAACGAACAATTTAATTCTTTTGAATTGAGTAAAAATCTCCAGAAATCGTTTGACTATTTTCCACCAGTTCAAACAAAATATGGGAGAATAGCCACCGCCAATAATGTAAATACATTGTTGTTTCAACGTTTGGGTAACGTAAGTAAAAAAGATCCTTTGTTTTACTTTTTAGAGCAAAATAATTTAAAATACGGAGTGTTTTATGGAGAAGGACTGTGGAGATGGAAATTAGCCGAATTTGCAAAAACGAAAGAAAATATAGCTTTTGAAGAATTAGTAGCAAAAACAACTCAGTATCTCGTTTTAAAAAACGATGCGTCGAATTTACGTATCACACTTCCTACTCAGTTTGTATCTAACCAGGCTATTATAATTAATGCAGCTTTTTACAATGATAATCTAGCACCTATTGTTACTCAGAAAATTGAATTATCCGTTTGGGATGAAAAGGAAAAGCTTTCTAAATACGATTTCATTCCGCAGCAAACAAACTACATTGCGGAGTTGGGAGAGTTGAAACCAGGCAGATACAAATGGAAAGCAAAAACAAATTACAACGGTAAATCGATAGAGAAGTCGGGTGATTTTTTGGTTAAAAAGTTAGAATTAGAACAGTTAGATACGCGCGCCAACCATAACTTGTTGTACCAAATCGCAGAAAACAGCGGTGCATCGTTTTTTACACTTTCAGAAATAAACGATTATATTAATGCTTTGCAAAACAGAAAAGATATTGCTCCGTTAAAATACGAATCTGAGAAATATGTAGACCTTATTGATTACAAATGGCTGTTTGTGCTGATAGTATCGCTATTCGGCTTAGAATGGTTCATTAGAAGATTTAAAGGAGCTTACTAAACAGAAGTAATCACAAAAAAATCATTTTAGTTACACCTTTCTTAACTTACCAAGAATTGGTCTATTTAGAATACGAAGCTAGCACTTTTTCCACTGGTGTGTGTCCTGGAAAAAAATCTAAGATTTTTAGCAACACTTCGTCTATCATGGCATCCGGACAACTAGCTCCACTTGTTAAAATCAAAGTTGGCTTTTCTTTGCTAGTAATAAAGTTAGTCGTTATTTCTTCTTTGCCAGTATGTAAGTTAAAATGTTGAATGCTTTTATCTTCTTTTATTTCATCTACGGAAGAGATAAAAAATGTGCTAAACTTTTCTTCAAGCAACTCTACAATGTGAGAAGTATTTGAGCTATTATATCCACCAACTACGACTGCTAAGTCTGCAGATTGTTTCATTAACTCCAGCGTTGCATTTTGGTTGTCGTTTGTAGCATAACATAGCGTATCTCTGGTATCTGCAAAATGATCTTTAATATTTTCCTCACCAAATTTCTCAACCATAACTGTTTTCACAAAATCAGCAATTTCTTGTGTTTCAGAAGCCAACATAGTAGTTTGATTTACAACACCCACTTTATTAAAGTCTTTTTCTAAATTAAAGTTAGTAGATAATTGATTTTCGAATGTTTTGTAAAAATCTGTAATCGACAATTCTCCTAATATAAACTTTCTAAGTGTTTTTACTTCTTCTAAATCTTTTACAACGATAGAAGGTGCATTTTGACTACTATGCGAAAACGTAGCACGCGTTTCTTCGTGGTTATTTTTGCCGTGTATGATTATTGTGTGTTGATCTTCTCCAAGTTTTGCAGAGCGTTTCCAAACCTTTTCTACGAAAGGACAAGTTGTGTTATATTTTTGGATATCAACTCCCAATTCTGTTAGTTTATTTTCCAATTCTACCGTAGTACCAAAGGCAGGTATGATTACAACGTCTTCTTTTTTAAGTTCTGAGAACGGAATAAGTTGATTTCCCTCAGTGTCTTGTAAAAAAGAAATACCGTGACCTTGTAAATCTTCATTTACAAAAGGATTGTGTATCATTTGACTAAGGAGAAAGATGCGTTTTCCTTTATTTTCTCTAATAGCTTTGTAAGATATTTCTATAGCATTTTCTACACCGTAACAAAAACCGAAATGTCGGGCAATTAGGAAACGAACATTTCCAAAATCAAGTAAACTTGGAGCAAAATCTCTTTTTCTTGGGTCTTCAAGCTTTCTGGCAGATTTTACCTTAGAAATTATTTCAGATTTATATAATTCGGGTATATCAAAAGATTTCATACTGCGGTGTTTTGTTCAAAGCTAGCAAAGATAATCGAGCGTATTGGAATACAAATGATTTATTCACTTACTAATTGTTAATATTCTTAAAACTTAATTCTTCGAAGGTAACACGCATTCGCTTACTTTTGTTCTGGATGGAAGATACTTTTAAACACAAAGGAATGCGCAAGAAGTTGGTAGATGAACTTGAGCAGATGGGAATTTCAGATAAAAATGTGTTGGAGGCCTTTTACAAGGTTCCGCGTCACTTTTTTCTCGACCTAGCCTTTGTTAATCAGGCTTATTCAAATATGGCATTTCAAATTGGAGAAGGTCAAACGATTTCACATCCTTATACCGTTACTTTTCAAACACAATTATTGCAGCTACAGCCAAAAGAAAAAGTACTAGAGATTGGAACAGGCTCTGGTTTTCAAACCTGTGTTTTGTGCGAATTAGGAGTAAAGGTATTTAGTGTAGAACGACAACGCAATTTGTTTTTAAAAACAAAACCACTTATTCAAAAACTTGGGTATACTGCCAAACTATTTTATGGCGATGGTTACCAAGGAAAACCAAGTTTTGCACCTTTTGATAAAATTTTAGTTACCTGCGGAGCTCCCTTTATTCCAACCGAATTACTAAAACAACTGAAAGTAGGCGGAATTTTAGTTATTCCTATTGGAGAAGGTGAAAAACAAATCATGACAAAAATTGTAAAACACGGCGAAGACGATTATTCAAAAGAAGAATTCGGCGATTTTAGTTTTGTTCCTATGCTTAAAAACACAGCGAAATAGTGGAAGAGTTAAAGCCTTTTACAATTTCAAAAAGTATTTTAAATGAACCGACTGTTCTTTTAACAGAAGAGGGTAGAAAATATATGTTGTGGTGTCCGATTACAGATAATGTAAGAATTATACACTACCTGCGTTCCTTTATGTTGGCGCATTTCAAGATTAAAACCTTTGATACTGCTAAGTTTTCGTTACGCGGTACTACTTATTTATGTTTTGAAACCTTAGAAGGTGTTACTGAACTAGACGAATGGCATTATGCTTTGTGGGAAAATAAAAGAAAGTTTAATCAGTTTTTAAAACCGGAAAGACTCTTTCAAATTTTACTGTTTGAGGCTGTTTTTCCTCTCTTTGGAGGTGTTAACAACAAGTATATTCTTGCTGGAAAGAAAAATAGGGTGGTTTACCATGCTATTCCGCCCAACAACTATGAGTCTTTTCATTTTAATCCCATTTCTTTAAGTCAACAATTTGCAACTTCGCCAGCTTACAAACTTTACTTTAGTTACATTAAAGAAGATCTACCACGCTTTTTAGAAGAGTTCTTTTCTTTGTGTGATGAACGCTTTAAAATCGATTTAAAGCATCAGCTCAGTTTATTTCCAGAGCGCAGAAATGAACTGTGGAAAGAGATTAGTCCTTGTTTTGATCCAAAATTTAAAACCTACGTTATGGCAACGTTTAACGCTTATTTAATGCACCTTTGATATGGATTCTTTTTACGCTGTTCTATATATAAAAACAAACAATTTAACAGACGAGCATTTGTCGGTTGCGCTGCTTACATCAGGTTCTGAAGGTCCACGCGTACACCTTTCAGATAAACGTCTAAAGTTGTTAAACGATGTGCTACACAGAAATACGTTTTTATCTATTCGCCGACATTTAAAATCATTTCAACAGCAGGTAGATAAATACAGAAATGCCAATAAAGATTTACTACTTTTTGATCCTACGTATAGTGAACAAGAATTGAATAGAGTAAGTAAAATGTCAAAAAAAACCATAAGATATTCTTTACCCGTTTCCGTAAATGCATGGATGGATGAAGATACGCACCAACAATTAATACAGCAATTGTTGGGAGAGAAGCCTGTAAAAGTAAAAACAGTAAAAAAGAGTTTTTATCATAGGTGGAAAGCGCATTGCAATGGAAACCGATACATTGATTTTAGAAGGAATATTTTATCGAATAAAGTAAAACGCAAAACAGAAACACCCGTTCGTTTAGATTTGTATAGTAAAGACAAAAAAATAATTGTTAAAGGGTTAGATTTTGATACCTCTCCAAAAAATGTGCGCGAGCGTTTGGCAGATATGTTACTTCTGTGTGATGAGTTTACAGATTTCAAATTCTTCTGTGTATATCCAACTCCGAGAAAAAAAGCAGGCAGATTGGTTTTAAGTGATGCTAAAGAACGACTTTCATTGAAAATTGAATTCATGACGTTTGTAGAGTTTGATGCACATCATTTTTAGAAAAGGATAAATTATTCAATTTATTAGAAATTAATTAAAAGCGGAGTTCATTTAACTTTATTCTTGTTAATTTCGATCGGCAAAAGAACTACAATATAATTTGGTACGTAAGTAGTTCAAAAACATGAAAAACATATTCTAAAATTTAAAAAATGAAAAAATTAATTACACTAGTTGCATTCGCAATTACTACTTTAACTCAAGCTCAAACAAACATAGAAGTTCCTAATTCTTTAGAAGTAAATGAGAACAACTACATGCTTCAAAACAAATTGAGAAACGGTTTTGAAATAATGGTTCAAGGAGAAGCTAAAGATATCATGAAAGAGTTTGAAGATTTTTTAGAAAATAAATTTGACTTTAAACTAAAGTCTTCAAATGGTTTGATTACAGGTGAGGAGTTAACGAGTATCATAATTTCTGAAAAGCGTTTTAGTTTATACGCTTTAGTAAAGGAAGATGGAGAAGGAAATCACTTGCGTTTATGGATGGCTCCAGGTTTAGATGTTTATTTTAGTTCAAAATCAGACGCGCTAGAAGCTACAGCAGCTAAAAGTATCCTCAGAACTTTTGTAAAGCAATACTACAGTACTTTCTTAAATAAAAGTTTAGCTGCAACTACAAAAGTTGTGGAAGATGCAGGAGATAATTTAGAAGACCTCGTAAAAGAAGAACAAGGTACTAGAAAAGAAAGATCAAAAGCAGAAAAAAACATTACCAAAGCTGACGCCAGAATAGTTAAAAATCAAGAGAAGATTCAAAAATTACAAGAAGGTATGAAATCACTTGAAAAAGAAAAAACAGAGCTAAGCGAAGAAATAGAAACGCTAAATAATAAACAGGCAGAGCTGAAAAAGCAAATAGAACAAACACGCGAGGTATTCAATCAAAAAGAAGCATTAAGACAAAAACAAAAGGTGAATTTAGAGAGACTTCAAAACTTATAATCGCAGATGAGATTAAACGAGTTTATTAAGAAATACAGCAATTACTTTTTAGATATTTGGCAGTATTTAGTAATTATTTTAATTTTTATCCTAGCAGGATTATTTATACTTTAATTTAAACGTCTGGTTATTAGCCAGACGTTTTTCGTTATCTTTACTTTTATGAAAATATTTCTTCTTCTTTTGCTTACTTGTTTTTCTTTGTCGAGTTGGTCGCAATTAAACATAGACAGCGTTTCGCATGTAGATTATAATGCTTTACACGCTACCCAGCTAAATGATATTTGGGGCTACACGGATGAACTCAACAACGAATACGCCTTAGTAGGTGCGAGGAAAGGGGTTTCAATTGTAGACGTTACAATTCCCTCAAACCCACAAGAGGTATTTTGGACGCAAGGAATGGAAAGCGTTTGGCGTGATTTAAAGACATTTGGTGATTATGCGTATGTAACTACAGAAGCTGATGATGGCTTGTTGATTATTGATTTAACAGGTTTACCTTCAAATACAAGTTTACCTATAACAAATTGGTACGATACAGGTGCCGACTTTTGGTCTTCTGCTCACAATCTCTGGATAGATGAAAATGGGATCTGCTATATCTTTGGCGCAAACAGAGGAAATGGTGGTGTTATTATGCTAGATGTTGCAACAGACCCAATGAATCCGACAGAAGTTGGAGAATTTGACAACTGGTATTGTCATGACGGCTACGTGAGAAATGACACCATGTATCTTGCACATATTTTTGATGGTTTTATTTCTATAGTAGATGTTACTGATAAAAGCAATCCAGTTTTACTTGGCACCAAAGAAACAGCTACCAGTTTTTCACATAATATTTGGCTCAGCGATGATGGAGATTATGTTTTTACAACCGATGAAGTAAGTGATTCTTACATTGGTTCTTTTGATGTATCGGATCCGGCAAATATTGTTGAAGTGGATAAAATTCAATCCAATCCCGGAACACAAACTATCCCGCATAACGCTCATGTATTAGGAGATTATCTTGTTACATCTTATTACGCAGATGGTATTACTATTCACGATATATCTGACCCTACTAATTTGATTGAGGTTGGAAATTATGATACCTATCCAGGTACTTCATCTTCAACCATTGGTAATTGGGGTGCTTATCCTTATTTTGAATCGGGAACTTTACTGGCTACGGATATTGATTATGGTTTATTTATTCTTAGTCCAACCTACACGCCAGCAGCAAAAATTGAAGGTACGATAACCAATGCAGTGTCAGGTGCAACTATTAATGATGTTGAGGTTACAATAGAAAATCATAACCAGACAGAGTTTAGCGATCTTTCTGGATTTTATAAAGGTGGTATTGCGCAAAATGCAACTAGAAACGTTACCTACACAAAATATTCTTTTGAAGCGCAGACAATTCCTACCACTTTTTCGCAGGGAACAACAGTTCTTCAAGATGTGCAGCTTGTACCTATAGATCCATTTTCTATAACGATAGAAGTACTAGACGCAAATAATGCGCCTATTTTCGATGCAGATGTACGCCTGAAGAACAACCTTATCACATTAGATGGTGCAAGTGATGGCGCTGGAGAAGCAAGTTTTGATTTGTATTACGAAGTAAACTATACGCTAACCGTTGGTAAATGGGGATATCAAACTGTGTGCTTAGATCAAGTAATTGATGCAAGTACCAATTCTATTACAATAATACTAGAAGAAGGTATTTACGATGATTTTTCATTTGATTTTGGGTGGACAGCCGTAGCTACTGCTACACAAGGTATTTTTGTGAGAACAATTCCTATTGGTCATGGTGCACCAGGTTTGAATACCAACCCTTATGGAGATAGCGGTGCAGACTGTGGAGAGCAAGCTTGGGTAACAGGAAATGGAACAATCGTTGCAAATGTAAATGACCATGTTACAGAAGGAAGCGTTTCTTTAACGTCTCCCGTATTTGACTTAACTGGATTCACGGATCCGCATATTAATTATGAACGTTTTTGGGTTTGTAGATTCGGTCCTCAACAAGAAAATGACACGCTTTTAATTACATTAAGTAATGGTTTAAGCTCTGTTGTAATAGAAAAACAAGGTCCTGATCCAAACACAGAAGGTATGTGGGTTTCCAAATCTATTCGCGTTGCAGATTTTATAACGCCAACAGCCAATATGCAAATAAACATTTTTACAGAAGACCAAGAATTATCTCCAAATGTTACAGAAGTAGGGTTTGATCACTTTTTTGTGTCTAACCAAAATGTTGCTAGCGTTGAAGATACAGATATTCAAAATGAAATTAAACTTTATCCAAATCCTGTAAAGAACAAAATTCATTTTCTAAACATTGATGATAATACTGTCTATACTATTTACAATCAGCTAGGTAAAAGAGTACTTTCAGGGAATTATGCTAAGGAAATTGACGTAACAGATTTAAACAAAGGCATGTATTTCATTCAGATTGGCGAACGCAGAATTAAATTCATTAAAGCTAGCTCTTTGAGATAATCTTAATTGCTTTAGTAAGTAGAACATTGTTCGGCAGGGAAATTATTTCTTTCTCTGCCGTTTTTATTTTCATGAAAAACGGACCAATATCCATTATGGTTCCCTCAATATCAAAGTCTTTGTCTAATAGTTTAATTGAATCTCCAATTCTCGTATTCTGATTAAAGAAAATTATTAATCCGGAGGTTATGTTAGAAATGTGCGACCATTGCGCGAAAAATGCTACTCCTAGAATGGTAAGAATAGAGGAGAGGAACAAGAAAATATCAGCCCTATCTATACTCCAGATTAGTACCAAACAAATAGCTACAACCAAATTCAGGATGGTGTTAAAAATTTTTAGTGTTACTTTTTTTCTTGCTGGCGAGAATTCATTTAGTACGTGTCGTTTTTTTATCAAACGCTTAATTACAACACGCAAAATAATCCATAAGACCAGTAGAGCTGAACTTTCTACAATTTGAACCCAATAGCTATCGAAATCCACTTTCATTTCTAATTCATTAATAAAGTAAATGTAAACTAAAGAATCATTTTTTTTAACTTTTCCGTTGAGAAAAGAAAAAGTAATATTCTAATGCTGCCCAAATTAATATAAAGATACCCTGAATCAATTTTAAATTGATATCTATTTTTATAATTACTGTAAAATGAATAAATACGTAAATCAGAATAGGGTAAACGATTCGAATTAAAAATTGATGTGCTTTGGGTAAATTGTTTATTTTCGTTCTTATCTTTTGCATATGAAAAAATTCTCTATTTATTCAGGTATTATTTTATCTATTTGTACGCTTTTAGCAAGCAGCTTCTTTGCAGAAAAAGTAATACGCAATGCATCTTTCTATAAAGTAGAGAAAACAAAAATAGCCGAAATTTTAGACTTTAATGATCGTTTACTGAATATAACCGAAGCTATACCAATGGTAGGAGATTTACTTTGGAATACAAAAGCTGCTCAGTATGCCGAACTATTAACAAATGCCGAGAATCATTATCAAGAAGCGCTTTATTTTGGCTGGATATTTTCAGGTATAATTTTGTTTTCTTGCTTGCTGTTCTATCTTATTTACCACCGCACTAATAAATGGTTTGGTTTATCTTTTGGTTTGCTAACCGCAGCACTTGCCTTTTTGGTACTAGGTTTATTTTCGCCCGTACTGGAACTTGAAGCATATAAAGATAATCTATCAATACGTTTAGAAGTTGACGCTCTAGAGCTTATATCTACAGCAGAAGGCATTGAAAAAAATGCTTTAGTTCAATCTTTAGGATTAGATACATATGTTGCAAAAGGGATTAAGCAATTAAAAAAATGGATTCCTTCATCAAGTATTAATTTTGAGAAAGTGTATGCAGATCGAATGTATTTTTTCTATCAAAACAAGGGTATTTTTGATTTGGTTGAAACGCTCTGGAAAAAGGGCAATATTCCGATTGCACTAATTATTGCAGCTTTTTCAATGGTAGTGCCTTTTATTAAATTATTTGCAAGTTTTCTTTTTCTATTTTATTCTGTAAAAAAGAATACACGGTTTAGAAAGGTGTTGGCTTATTTTACTAAGTTTTCTATGTTGGATGTATTTGTTGCAGCTACTTTTGTGAGTTATTTTTCCTTTTCGGAAATAAATGTGGGAGTCGAAACCGAGAGTAGGGTATTGGTTGGATTATATTTCTTCTCAATTTATGTACTGTTGGCTATTTTTTCTGGTTTGAGTTTAAATAAATTGATAAATAACACAAACAAAAAAATCCAGGTTTAGTAATTCAACCATTTTGAACAAATGCGTGTATCATCTTTATGAGCATGTACTAAAATTAGTCCTTTTTCCAATCCAGAAATTGAAATCTGATTAGTTTGTGTAGACCTTCTTAGCACTTTTCCATCGGTTGAGTACAATATGATTTCATCGCATGTTTGATTAAAGAGTAGGTGTGATTCGCTTACAGAATAGTTCAATGTTGTTTGATTACTCGGTATGGAACTTGATAAAGTGCAGTTTGGAGCTTGTCCGCTTGTTTCAAATAATTGACCGTTAGAAACGTACCAGTTTTGCCAATTTCCTCCATTAGAAGTAACCCAATCCGTTAAGTCGAACGTTGCAGTACCTGTTGTAGTAGCTTGCATTTCTAATACGTGTAAGGCCTTTTGATTATTAGTATATGTTAGTGGTTGTCCTGCTTCAATTACTTCTGGATAACCGTTTCCTTCACAATTGGTTTGGATAAAATAGACTTTGTCGTCGTACTCTGGATAACCTCCATAAACCGTTGCAATTCCATTATTTTCAATACAAACAGCTGTATACTCTTCACATGCAATGGCAAAAAAGCGTTCTTGATTATCATTCACTAGTCGAGCTAAAAAAGCAGAAATTCTTCCTTTTCTATCAGGACTATCAAAGTGGGTATCTGTAATTAAATTAGTTAGGTAGTCGTTTTCTAAAAAGTTGTTATCGAGTGTTACGTTCTGATCAAATGGATTGTTAAGAGCTGTTTGTGAACTTATTGTTCCATTTTGAGCGTCAAAATAATATTCTCCTTGAATCGCCATACCAGCACTTGTACCACCAATTACTTGATTTTCTACATTTATATGTTCATTAATTAAATCTTCTGCAGCCGTACCTTTTAGGTAAGATTTATATAGAAATTGATCTCCACCAGCAAACCATATAGCATCTGCTTTACTTATTCTGTCTAACACAAAAGGATGAGAACCACAGTTTGCGTTGTTCAAAACAAGTGTTTCAACAGAAGCCAAATTAACACCCAGTTGATTGTAGAAATAATCTTGGTAACCATCGCTTCCAGAAGCTCTTAAAACTAATACATTTCCAGATTGTGCCTTATTTAAAAACCATTGCATAGCAGTATCATCTTCAGTTCCTCCTCCCATAATACAAACACCACCTGTACCCGTAATGGCAACATCTGAGGTATCACCTATCGAAAAGTAAGTGAAATCTTGCGCGAAATTAAGGAAAGTCAATAAGACCCAAAACGTAAGGATAATCTTCTTCATACAGTAAAAATAGAGAAAGAAGGTTGAAGTTGAAATAATAAGTCATTTAAAATCAACATTTGGTTAACATTTATATCTTTGCTTTACCATGAGTGTTAAAAAACAAATATCTATTGTAGTTCCTCTTTTTAATGAAGTAGAATCCCTTCCAGAGCTACATAAATGGATTTTAAAGGTAATGACTGAGCAGCAATTTACATACGAAATTATGTTTATTGACGATGGCAGTAAAGATGGTTCTTGGGACGTAGTAGAAATGCTCAAAGAAAAAGATGAGAATGTACGCGGTATAAAGTTTCAGCGCAATTATGGAAAATCTGCAGCCTTGCAAAAAGGATTTGAAGCTGTAGTAGGAGATGTTGTGATTACCATGGATGCTGACCTTCAGGATTCTCCTGACGAAATTCCTGGTTTATATAAAATGATTACAGAAGATAATTTTGATGTGGTTTCGGGTTGGAAAAAGAAAAGATACGATCCTATTTCTAAAACCATTCCCACAAAATTGTATAATTGGACAGCCAGAAGATTAACAGGTATTTATTTACATGATTTTAACTGTGGTTTAAAGGCGTATAAAAATGCTGTGGTTAAAAGTATTGAGGTTTATGGAGATATGCACAGATATATTCCACCACTGGCTAAATTTGCAGGGTTTACAAATATTGGCGAAAAAGTTGTTCAACATCAAGCAAGAAAATACGGTACTACAAAATTTGGTTTAAATCGTTTTGTTAATGGTCCACTAGATTTATTAACTGTCGTTTTTATGGGTAAGTTTGGTAAAAAGCCCATGCATTTCTTTGGTGCAGTAGGCACTTTACTTTTCATTCTCGGATTTGCATTGATTTTTTATATGGGAATTGATAAACTCTTCTTTGATACAGCAGCTATTCGTTTATCAAATAGATCTGAGTTTTACATTGCTCTAATTGCAATGGTCATTGGGACTCAATTTTTCTTAGCCGGGTTTGTGTCTGAATTAATTGGTAGAAATTCGAGTAGTCGAAATGTGTACCTCATAGAAAAAGAAATTTAATGGATTTTTCTAACCTGCTTTATGTAGATAAACATTGGACACTCTTTCTTGATCGTGATGGAGTAATTAATAAACGTATTATGAATGGATACGTTACTGCGGTAGAGGAGTTTGAGTTTAACCCGCTGGCCACAGATGCGTTTGCGTTGTTCAATACGTTTTTTGATCGCGTTCTTGTTGTTACCAATCAGCAAGGTGTGGGTAAAAAAATCATGACAGAAGGTAACCTTTTAGATGTTCACGCTTATATGCATGAGAGAATTAAGTTAGCAGACGGAAAACTAGATAAGGTGTATTTTAGTACAGATTTAAAATCTAAAGAGAACAACACTAGAAAACCAAATCCTGCAATGGCAATGCAAGCGAAAAAAGACTTTCCTGAAATTGATTTTTCTAAGTCGATTATGGTGGGAGATACGGATTCAGATTTAATGTTTGGAAAAAATCTTGGCATGAAAACTGTTGCCATTCGCACAGAAGAGAAATTGACCGTAAAAGCAGACTATCATTTTAATTCTCTTTTTGAATTTGCAACACATATAGTAAGAGAACAATGAAAAATTTAAGTATAGTATTTTTATCTACGTTTCTTTCTTTGGGCTTTTTTGCGCAAATTAACCAGATAGATAGCCAAGGTAGAAAGCAAGGAAAATGGGCAAAAAAATACGAGAGAAAATCTGTTCTTCAATACGAAGGACAATTTAAAGATGATATACCGGTAGGTAAGTTTGTCTATAAATATCCTAACGATAGAATAAAGGCGATTATTATACACGGAGAAAACGCAACAAGATCAGAAGCATATATGTACCACGAAAACGGTAAACTGATGTCTTTTGGTATATACAGAAATCAAATCAAAGATTCTGTTTGGACACATTACGGTCCTTCTGAACGCCTTAGTTTTAAAGAAACGTATGTGGATGGAAAACTGCACGGATTAAAAACAATTTATTACGTACCCGAACAATTACAAGATAAAAGAACGGTTATTATGCAAACATTGACTTATCAAAATGATGTGTTAGATGGTCCGACCTCTGAGTTCTTTCCAGATGGAATAAAGAAAATGGATGGGAACTATAAGAATAATGCATTAGATGGTGTAGTCAATAAATATCATCCTAACGGACAAAAACAATTTGTACTCCGTTTTAAAAATCAAAAAAAACATGGCTGGTGGCTAACTTACAATAATCAAGGTCAGGAAATTGGTAGAAAATATTTCTATAAAGGAAAAGAATTAAAAGGCGCAACGCTCAAAAACCATATGAGTAAACTTAAACAAGCCGGAAAAAGTCCGAACGAATAACAACTTTTTTATTCTTTTTTGCGTTAAACAACATATGATAAAATCAATTCTTACTTTCATAACACTGGCTTTACTACTTTTTTCCTGTAAAGAAGAAATCGAGGCACCTTATTTTGGTTATACATATTTTGGTTTAGAACAAGGTAGGTTTTTAGAATATGAAGTAACGCATATTACGCACGACGAAAACTTAAATCCACAACACGATACCACAATTTATCGACTTAGAACTAGAGTTGGAGAAATAATAGAAGATAACCAAGGTAGAAATGCTCATGCCTTTTACAGAGAAGTATATAATCCTGTTTTTCAAGAATACCAGAACTTAGATTTATGGACAACCATTATAGATGATGGTAGAGCCGAATTAGTAGAAGAAAATCAACGCAGGATTAAACTTGTTTTTGCTATTTCAAATTCAAAAGAATGGGATGCTAATGCATTTAATACACAAGAAGAACTAGACTGCTACTACGATCAAATTCACCAACCCAAAACAATAAATGGATATACCTTTGATTCAACTTTGGTAGTGGAACAGGCCGACTTCCTATCTCTTATTGACTACAAAAGAAAATACGAAGTTTATGCTAATGGAATAGGGTTGGTTAATCTCTATTTTAAAGATTTACAAATAAATAACTTTGACACCTTAGATATTTCTAAGGGAACAGAAAAATATTACAAGCTCCTGAATTACGGACAAGAGTAAAATTTCACATAATTTTCTAAAACAACAACAGCTTCTTGTTATATTCGCCTTTCAACTTATGGAGTTTTCCCAAATAAAATTTGATTGTTCTCACTTTAGGAATGATATACCGTGTTTACCCAACAAAGAACACGGCGTTCAATGTGATAATTGCAACCATTATTCACCAATAGAAACGCGCATTTTAATTATAAAATTAGGCGCCTTAGGTGATGTTGTTCGTACAACTCCAATAATTTCCGCACTGCGCAAAAAATATACTAATTCTAAAATAACTTGGCTAACCCACAGTCCAGATATACTAGAAAAGAAAAGTATAGATACCATACTTACTTACAGTGGAGAACAGCTTTTTACATTAGCTAAACAAAGCTTTGACCTTGTAATTAACCTAGATAAAGATAAAGAAGCGTGTATTCTGTCTAATGAAATAAAAGCAGATAAAAAATTAGGATACGGTTTCGAAAACAACCATATTATTGGATATAATAAAGCTGCAGAGCAAAAAATTATCACCGGTTTATTTGATTCTATTTCTAAAGCAAACACAAAAGACTACGTAACGGAGATATTTGATATCTGTGAATTAAACTACCAAGACGAAAAGTACAGCATTAACCAAAGTAAAGCATTGAAAGAAAAAATGCAAATAGAAGTTATGCAAGTTGCATCCTTACCAAACAGTGAAAAACCTGTAATTGGGTTAAATACAGGTTGTGGTAAACGCTGGAAAACCCGCTTGTGGCCAGTTAGTTATTGGGAAGACCTTATTCGACATTTACATACACAAGGATATCGCGTTATACTATTAGGTGGAGAAGAAGAGCATGACAAAAATCAACTCATAGCGCTTTCTACTGGTGCAGGATATAGAACTTTTTACTCCTTACCAGAATTTATTGCACTTTGTAGTAATGTTCAATTAATTGTTACACAAGTTTCTATGGCTATGCATTTGGCGCTAGCAGTACAAACAAAAATTGTGTTAATGAATAATATCTTTAATAAAAACGAGTTTAACCTTATGCAATTAGGTGAGATTGTAGAACCAAAAACTGGCTGTGATTGTTACTTTGGAACACAATGTTGCAGAAAAACCAGCTGTATGTACGATCTATCTGTTGAACAGGTTGTACAAGCCATAGAAAGAGTAGTTTAAGTATATGAGAATAGCTTTTTTATCTGTTTTCCATCCATTTAGAGGAGGTATAGCTCAGTTTAACGAGCAACTTTTTAATGCGTTTAAATCTGAGCATGAAATCAAGGCGTTTAATTTTACTACGCAATATCCAAATTTTCTATTTCCTGGTAAAACACAATTTGTAGAAGATGATAACGCAATAAACTTTGAATCTAACCGATTACTAAACAGTATTAACCCATTTTCTTACATAAAAACGGCTAGAGAAATAAGAGAATACCAGCCAGATTTACTTATTGTTGGCTATTGGATGCCTTTTATGGCTCCATCATTAGGATACGTTGCCGGTAGACTAAGCAAGACAACAAAAGTTATTTCTATTGTTCATAACGCTATTCCACACGAAAAAAAATTCATAGATAAACCTTTTACATCCTATTTTTTAAAGAGAAGCAATGGCTTTGTTGCACTTTCTTCTGCAGTAAAAAAAGATATTGAAACACTTCAAAATAAAGCTAAAGTATTAGAAGTAAAGCATCCTGTTTATGCTCAGTACGAGAACAACACCTCTCAAATTGAAGCGCGTAAAACCCTTAATATCAACAATAAGAGTAAGGTTGTTTTGTTTTTTGGTTTAATACGCGATTATAAAGGTTTGGATCTTTTGATAGAATCAATTTCTAAACTAGATAACAGTTTTTATCTTTTAATTGCAGGTGAGGTGTATGGAGATTTGAGCGTTTACATGAATCAAATAAAGATATTAGGTTTAGAAGATAGTGTAACGTTTCACAACAAGTTTATAGCAGATAATGATGTTGCAACTTATTTTAATGCTGCTGACGTTTGTGTGTTGCCCTACAAAACGGCCACACAATCTGGGATTACCGCAGTTTCTAATCATTTTAACCTTCCTTTAATTGTAACGGATGTTGGAGGATTAAAGGAAACTATTGCCGAAGGAAAAACAGGTTTAGTGGTAAAAGAAAGAACCGCAGAGCAATTGGCAGAAGTAATCAAATATTATTTTGAGAAGAAGCTGAAAGAAGAGATGTCTGCCAATATTAAACTAGAGAAAAAAGAGAATACTTGGGTTAAAATGGCCAACGATATACTTGAATTCTCAAAAATGGTATAAGAGAACATTTCTTGTCTTGTCCTTTGCTATCTTTGTACACCTATGAATACCCTGAAATCATATATTAGAGAAGGTGAACACCAAACGCAAGATTTTAAATTTAGGATTGATGATTCTAAAAAAATTGCAAGAACACTCGCTGCGTTTGCCAATACAGATGGCGGTAGACTCCTTATTGGTGTGAAAGATAACGGTAAAGTAACAGGAATTAATCCAGAAGAAGAGTTTCATATGATACAAGCTGCTTCAGAAATGTATTGCAAGCCTATTGTACCTTTTACATCGCATGTTTGGGAAGAAAAACACAAGCTTGTTCTTGAAATAATTGTAGAAGAAAGCGAAACCAAACCACATAAATCCTTTGACGAAAACGGTATCTTAAAAACGTATGTACGCAGTAAAGACCATACATTACTAGCCAACAAAATTTTAATTGGCGTTTGGAAAGAACAAAAAAGAAAAACAGCTAAACCTCAAGAATTTGGTGAGAATGAGCAACTCTTATTAGCACAGTTAGAAAAATATGAGAAGTGCACATTAAGTAGACTTTATAAGCTAATACAAATAAAAAAAGGAGACATAGACAAGCTGTTGATCTTATTTATTTGTTGGGAGTTGGTAAAAATGGAAATTACAGAAGAGGGCACTTTTTATAGCTTAAAATAGCGTGCTTTAGCTTTTTAATATCTGAGCGGTTGATTCGCTTAAGATTGGATAGAAATGCTTTTTTGTTTCTGATTTAAAATAAAAACTGAAATATTTATCATTTAATCAATCCTTAATTCTTTATTAATTAAATTTGCACCTCTAAAAAAATTGAAACATGGCTTTAAAATGTGGTATAGTTGGCTTACCTAATGTTGGAAAATCAACACTCTTCAATTGCTTGTCTAACGCCAAGGCGCAATCTGCAAACTTTCCTTTCTGTACAATAGAACCTAATGTTGGTACTATCACAGTTCCGGATGAACGTTTGGAGAAATTGGAAAGCTTAGTAAATCCAGAGAGAGTTGTACCTACAACAATGGAAATTGTAGATATTGCTGGTTTGGTTAAAGGTGCATCTAAAGGAGAAGGACTAGGTAACCAGTTTTTAGCAAACATTAGAGAAACAGATGCGATTATACACGTTATTCGTTGTTTTGATGATGGAAATATTGTACATGTAGATGGATCTGTAGACCCAATTAGAGATAAAGAAGTTATTGATTTTGAATTACAGTTAAAAGATTTAGAAACAATAGATAAGAAGATTAATTCTTTAGCAAGAGCTGCGAAAAGTGGAGATAAAGATGCTGTTAAAGAAAATAATGTTGCCCTTAAGATTAAAGAAGCACTAGAAGCAGGAAAATCTGCAAGGTCTGTTGAGTTTGAAGAAAACGAATTGCCTTTTGTTAAAGCTTTCCATTTAATTACAGCAAAACCTGTAATGTACTTGTGTAATGTGGACGAAGCTTCTGTGAAGGACGGTAACGCTTACGTAGAACAGGTGAAAGAAGCTGTGAAAGACGAAAATGCACAAGTTTTGGTAATTGGCGCAGGTATTGAAGCAGATATTACAGAGCTTGAATCTTACGAGGAAAGAAAAATGTTTTTGGATGAGCTTGGTTTAGAAGAACCTGGTGTAAATAGATTAATCCGATCTGCATACAAGTTATTAAGCTTAGACACTTATTTTACTGCAGGAGAAAAAGAAGTGCGAGCATGGACGATCAAAAAAGGATCAACAGCTCCGCAAGCTGCTGGTGTGATTCATACAGATTTTGAAAAAGGTTTTATTAGAGCAGAAGTAATGAAATACGACGATTTTACAACTTTAGGCTCTGAAAATGCAGTTAAAGAAGCTGGGAAATTTAAAGTAGAAGGGAAAAATTATGTGGTTAGCGATGGTGATATTATGCACTTCTTGTTTAACGTTTAAACATCCTAAATAAAATTTGTTAAAGTCTTGCAGTTTTCTGTGGGACTTTTTTTTATCTGTGATTTTTAAATTTTCCTACTCTAAAAAGAAGCATTGTGGAAGTGAGGTAATTAGTTTTGTAGAAAAGATTTTTACCCCTGATAGAAACGGCAGCTTTGTTGCTTTTTAATTTAGGGTTGCTTGTGTTTTAGGCTGCGACAATAGAAGCCGACAAAAATGCTAGCAAGCTTTATTTGAAAAGTAATGAACTATAGTGAATAGCTGGTTTCTGGTTCTTATAAAAATCGATATCCATTCACATTTCTTAAGGCTTAAATTCAAAAAATAAACCTAAGTGTGACTTTTAAGCCAAAAACAGTCGAACATATTAAGTTTGTAACTGTTTCTATTCTATATTTAAACAAGAAAACTTATGAAATCGTTTATACTATTTATTGTCATTTTTATCGGAGGAATTTCTTCTGCACAAACTACAATCTATGATTTTAAAGTAACAGATATTAATGACGAAAGCTTCGATTTAGCATCTTTAAAAGGAAAGAAAGTGATGATTGTGAATACGGCTTCTAAGTGCGGACTAACACCACAATATGAGGATTTACAAACTTTATACAAGAAGTACAAAGAAGATAATTTTGTAATAATAGGTTTTCCGGCGAATGACTTTATGAAACAAGAACCTGGCAGTAACGAAGAAATTGCTGAGTTTTGCCAATTAAACTACGGAGTAACTTTCCCGATGATGGCGAAAGTTGTGGTGAAAGGCGAAAATAAAACAGACTTGTTTAAATACTTAACAACGAACAAAGAAACTGGCAAGACAGAAGAAATTAAATGGAATTTTCAAAAATTCTTAATTAACGAGAAAGGTGAGCTAGAGAAAACAATTTCGCCATCTGTTAAACCTTTGGATGAATCTATTACGAGTTGGATTGAAGGTGATTAATCATTTAATCTCAATCTCATCCACAAAAATCCAAGTATCTCCGCCTGCGCCCAAGTGCCAATCTGGACATTCACCATAATTTTTTAAGGTCACTTTAATGTATCTTGCTTTTTTGCCGAAACTAAATTTCATATTCCTTTTTTTAGGGTTGTGATAATCTTCTTCAGCGTTATCTATAACACTCCGTGCTTCTCGTATTCTAAATTTTTCTAAATTCTTCTTGTAGAAACGGACTTCTACCGTTTTCGGAAAGAAAATCCAGGAGTTAATATCACGCAAAATTCCTACTTCTACACTTTTAATTTTTTTCTTCTTTTTTAGATCTATAATAAATGTTACATCCTGACCTTGAAACCCTTGAAACTCTCCTGTTTTGTAGTTGTTTTTTCCTTCAACTCCATCAATTACAGCTCTTGGTCCACCGCCATTATATTGATTATCATAATTACCAATAATTTCTACAGAATAACTGTTATCTATTTTAGCGTAACTAGCCGTTACCGTTTTACTTTTTAAACCATTTTTATGAGCAAAAGCCGAGATTTGGCATGTTTCGCTCACAACTATTGGTTCTTCAGAATTAAACACTTTTTGTATGGATTGTCCACCTTCATTATTAAAGAAATAAACAATAGTATCTTTATTTGTATTGGATAAAGTAACTTCAAACGGCTTTGTAAAACTTCTCTTATCTACAGAAAATGTAGGTATAGAAACAAATTGCTCATCGTTAATTTGTGAATTAGCTTTTTTGTATGCGACTAAACTATTACTAGGTTCTGATCCAAAAACAAAGGTTAAATTCCCACCTTTTAATATGGTTTCTGTTTCTATAAATAATTGATTAAACGTGCTACCATTCAGCAGAATTTCTTGAACGTAAATATTTTGTTTTGATCTGTTTTTTGTTTCAACCACAAAATGATTACCATTTTCTAAAGAGAGATCCGCAGATTTAAAAATAGGAGCAGAGAGGTCGAAATAACTTTTACCCGGTGTTACAGAATACATACCCAAGGCAGATAAAACGTACCAAGAACTCATTTGTCCGCAATCTTCGTTTCCAGATAAACCATCTGGAGCATTCCAATATTGCTCGGTTAATATTTTATTGACATAATAATTAGCTTTATGTGGTGCGTCTGTATAATTATATAAATACGCCATGTGATGCGAAGGTTCATTTCCATGGGCGTACTGACCAATTAGTCCTGTAATATCAGATTGGTGTCTACCTTCTAAATCTGAGCTTGTTGTAAACAGTTTATCTAGCCAATTTTCTAGTCCTTTTCTACCACCTAACAATTTTGTTAAGCCAGCAATATCTTGCGGAGCAAACAAAGAATATTGAAAAGAATTTGCTTCTGTAAAGCTAAACGTAACTTCTTTTGGTTTAAAATTACTAGCAAAACCACCATTAATTCTAGGTTGCATAAATTGGTTTTGAGCGTTAAAACTATTTCTATAAGTCAACGCTCTATAATAAAATTCATTTGCAATTTCTGACTCTCCCAAGCTATCTGCAAAAACGGCAATACACCAATCGTCATACGCATACTCTAATTGTTTAGAAACAGACTCTGGCTCATCACCTTGTTCTAAAACGCCATTTTTAGCGTAAGTGTGCTTCCCTAACTCGTCTGCCTTTGCAATTGCAACCATTGCTTCAAGCGCTAACTCAGTATCAAAATTTCTTATTCCTTTATTATAAGCATCTACAATAACGGGGATAGCGTGGTAGCCAATCATACATCCTGTATAATTACCAGCAAGTTCCCAAATTGGTAATTTTCCACCTTGTTTGTATTGGTTTAAGAAAGTCTTTATAAAATCTACCGTTTTATCTCGCTGTGTTAACGTGAAAAGTGGATGTGTAGCTCTAAAAGTGTCCCACAAAGAAAAAACGGTGTACTGTGTATGATTTTTATCTGTATAAATTTTATTATCCATTCCTCTGTATCTTCCGTCTACATCAGAAAAAATATTTGGGTTTAAATAGGAGTGATACAGGGCTGTATAAAAAATAGTATCGTGTGCTTTATCCCAATTTTCTACTTGTATTTTAGAAAGTTCTTTGTTCCAAGCGGTTTGATTCTTAGCTTTTGTTTTTAAGATATTCCAATGGTTTATTTCTTGATTTAAATTTTTGATTGCGCCATTAATGTCCACCGAAGAAATACCAACTTTAATTTCTAAGCTGTCAATTTCGTTACCGAAATTTATGTGATATAAATCATTATAAAAATCAATAGAAACAATTTTTTGCTTGGTTTTAAGGTAAAAATAGAAGTGTTGTTCTTCTGCCCAGGCTTTAGAAATTCGTTTTCCTTGTATCGTGTAATCATCTACTTTTTCAAAAGCTACGTCTTTTAGCTTGTCTCGGTATTTTAAATCAATTTTTAGTTGTCTTTTCCCTTCTTTCTCAGTATCAAAAATATAGTTGTGATATCCGCAATGGGCTGTTGTAGATAGTTCTACATTAATATTATCTTTCGATAAATTAGTCTTAAAGAACCCTGCATAGGCTTTTGTTTTAGTTTTATCAAACGCTACTTTTTCTGTTACAGTTTCACCAACAAATGGTAAAAACAATAAATCTGCATAGTCGGGCACGCCTGTTCCGCTTAAATGAGTGTGACTAAAACCATAAAGGGTAGAATCAGAATCATGATATCCACCACAACCATCCCAACCTTCTTTTCTGCTGTCTGGACTCAGCTGCATAAACCCGAATGGAAAAGCGCTTCCGGGATATGTATGTCCGTGTCCACCAGTTCCAATAAACGGATTTACTAATTTTGTATAATCTTTATAATGTGAGTCTACTAGTTGACCAAAACCAACAGAACTGATTAAAAGTATTGAAAGGATTAAGAATTTTTTCATGCTATTTCTTTAAATGCTAACGCTGCGCTTCCTAAAATTGCAGCATTTTTATTGTGTAGGGAAGAGGTAAGTACCTTTATTTTCCCTTGATATAAATTCAATAGGTTTTTATTCATACGAGCTTCTACTTTTTCTCTAAAGAATTCTCCGTTTTGTGCTATTCCTCCAAAAAGAATGAAAGCTTCTGGATTAGAAAAAGCAGCAAAATTTGCGAGTGCTAGACCTAGTTTTTTGGCTGTATAATCTACAACATAGCTACAAAATACATCTCCATTAATTGCAAATTCGAAGATTTCTTCTGCTGCGTAGTGTTTGTCTGAGTTAATCAAAGAACTGCTTTTATCTTTATGCTCTAATTCTTTTACAGATCTTAAAAAGCCGGTAGTAGAGCAATAGGTTTCTAGACAGCCATTTCTTCCGCAACCACAGTTTCTGCCGTTTTCTTCTATAATTACATGTCCATATTCTCCCGCAGTACCATATTTACCATAAACGAGTGAATTATTAATTACAACGCCCGCTCCAAGTCCTGTTCCTAATGTAATCACCGCAAAATCTGTCATACCTTTCGCTACTCCAAATGCTTGTTCTCCAATAGCTGCAGCGTTTGCATCATTAGTTAATACAGTTTTCACTTTAAAAACATCTTCGAAATATTGAACCAACGGAATATTTTCTCCCCAATTCAAATTAGGTGCATTTTCTATTACTCCAGTAAAATAATTAGAACTAGGCGCACCAATTCCAATAGCCATTATTTCAGAACTATTTATCTGATTTTTAACAATTTCAGGTAGTTCTTTTGGATTTTTTATTGAGGTAGTTTTGATACAATGTTCAGCTAATAATTCTCCATTCTTATTTACCAAACTAAATGCAATATTTGTTCCTCCAATATCAATTCCTAAAACAAGTTGTTCTTGCATCCCTCAATATTATAAATTTACTTCCCATTCTTTATAAAATTCTTTTAAAAAGTTTTCCATAAGTTGGTGCCTTTCTTCTGCTATTTCTTTTCCTTTACTAGTATGCATTTTGTCTTTCAAGAGCAGTAATTTCTCGTAAAAATGATTAATTGTATGTGTTCTTTCTTTGCTGTAAGCTTCAAAATTTTGATGTATAGTAGGTTTAACTTCTGGGTCATAAATAGGCTGACCAACAAAACCACCAAAAGCAAAAGTTCTTGCAATTCCAATTGCACCAATGGCTTCTAATCTATCTGCATCTTGTACAATTTTCCCTTCTAATGAAGATATTTTATTTTCTACTTGCGCACCTTTGTAGGATATGTTATTAACAATGTGTAATACATTTAATTGTACAACAGCATCTATGTTTAATTCATCCATCCATTTTTTGGCAATTTGACCACCTTTTTCTAAATCACCTCCATTAAACTTATGATCCGATACATCATGCAACAATGCACCAAGACAAACAACATCTAAATTAACATTATAATTTTTAGCTATATGCATAGAAAGTTTAGAAACACGAGAAGTATGAAACCAATCATGACCGGTTGATTCGTTTTTAAAAAGCTTCATTAGTCTTTGCTCAATCTGCTTTATCTGTTTTATATATTTTAATTCTGTCTGCATAGTAATTCAAAAATTTTGTTAAATTTAACAAAACTAAAAACGAATGATTATGAAAAAAACAGTTATCGCTGTTGCTTCTCTTTTACTTGGAGCTACAGCTTATGGACAAGGTGGATATGCATCTTTCAGCGTAGGATATGGTATTGGTTTTCCGTCTGAAGACTTAGGGATTGAAACGGTTACAAACCCATCTACACTAGAAGTTACTGAGAAAAATATTTACGGAACACTAGGAAATGGTATAGGTATAAATTTAACACCGGGTTACATGTTATCTGAGCATTTTGGTGCGGAAATAGGTTTATCTTATTTTATGGGTTCGGAAGTAACAACGTCTTCAGATGAATTAGAAGGATTCTATACTGACGAATTTAGTGGACAAACATCACAATTTAGAGTTAATCCTTCTTTAGTAGTTAGAAGTGGAGGAGACGGTATAAGTTTATATTCTAAGGTAGGACTTTTACTTCCGGTTACAGGAACAACAGTTGGTAGAAGAGAAAGAACTGGAAATGGTACAGCACTAAATCCAGATATCTCAATAGAAACTGAAACAATTGGTGCTTTGAGTTTAGGATATACAGGTGCTATTGGTGTTAACTTGGCTTTATCAGATAAATTAAGCTTGTTTGGTGAAGTAAGCGGTGCGTTCTTAAGAATAAAGTCGAACGAAACTGAAATTACCAAATTCGAACAAAATGGTACAAACCAACTGGATAATCTTTCTACAGGAGATAAAGAAACCGTTTATGTTGATGAATTAAATGGAAACACCAACCAGCAGGGTGGTGCAAATTATGACGACACAAAACCAAGTGAAGCATTAGCGTTTAAAAGAAACTTTAACAGTACTTTTATTAACGTAGGCGTTACCTTTAAGTTTTAGAATACACACAAATAATTAAAAAGCAGGTGCATTTGTACCTGCTTTTTTTTGTTTAGTGTAGTATTACTGAAAAAAGTTAATTACTTTTGCGCACTTAATTATTAATAGAGGTTTCGTACCTCAAACAATAAACAATTATGGCAACAAGAATTAGATTGCAAAGACACGGTAAGAAAGGGAAAGCTTTCTACCACGTAGTAATTGCTGATGCAAGAGCTAAAAGAGATGGTAAATTCATCGAAAAAATTGGAACGTACAATCCAAATACAAACCCTGCAACTGTAGACTTAAAGTTTGACAGAGCATTACACTGGGTAGGTGTTGGAGCTGAAATGTCTGATACTGCAAGAACCTTATTATCTTACAGAGGTGTTCTTTACAAGAATCACTTAGTAAAAGGTGTAGCAAAAGGTGCTTTAACTGAAGAGCAAGCAAACGAAAAGTTTGATGTTTGGATGAAAGAGAAGCAAAACAAAATTGATGCAAAAACAAACGGTATTTCTGAAGCTGCTCAAAAAGCAGAAACAGCAAGATTAGACGCTGAAAAAGCGGTTAATGAAGCAAGAGCGAAAGAAATTGCTGCTAAAAATGCACCAGAAGTTGTAGAAGAGCCTGTAGCAGAAGAAGCTACTGAGGAAACTGCAGAAACTGCTCCAGAAGCACAAGAAGAAACTTCTTCAGAAGAAGAATAAAAAATCGTTGAATGAATAAAGCAGATTGCTTTAATTTAGGATATGTAGCGAAACTTCACGGATTTAAAGGTGAAGTTTCGCTTTTTTTTGATGTTACAAATCCGGGTGACTATCAAAGTCTAGATGCCGTATATATTGATATTAACGATAATCTAACACCTTTCTTTGTTGAGTCGATTAAGCTTAAACAAAAAGGTTTTGCACAAGTTAAGTTTGAAGGAGTAGATTCTGAAAACGATGCAAAAGTAATTCACAGAAAAGATCTATATCTACCGTTAAGTATTCTACCACCATTATCAGGAATACGTTTTTATGATCATGAAGTAATTGGCTGGGAAGTAATTGATACTAATTTCGGTTCGGTTGGTAATTTGTTAGAGGTAATAGACAACAATGTAAATCCGCTTTTACAAATCGATAAAGAAGGTACAGAAGTTCTCATTCCTTTTATAGATAATTTGGTGCAAAAAGTAGATAGAGATAAAAAACAACTCACTGTAACAGCTCCAGAAGGGTTAATTGAAATGTATTTGAACGACTAATGTCTATTTTCAAATTCAAGCACTTCTCGGTTAATCAAACAAATTCAGGTCTGAAAATTGGTACAGATGCTTTTCTTTTGGGTGCATTTGTGAACTATACAGACGCAAATAAAATTTTAGATATAGGAACAGGTACAGGTGTTCTCGCTTTAATTGCTGCTCAGAAATCCGTAAACAGCAGAGTAACAGGTGTAGAAATAGATCAAGTTAATTATGAACTTGCTAAAATGAACTTTGCAACCTCTAATTGGTCGGCCCGATTAAACGCAAAACATCTCGATATTTCTTTATTTCCACATATAGAAAACTTTAACCTTATAATTTCCAATCCACCTTACTTTCAAAACTCCACGTTAAGCCAAAATAATAGAACCAGTTTAGCGAAACACAACCCTAGTTTAAGTGCTGTTATTTTAATGAATAAAGTCGGTCATTTGCTAACTAAAAATGGAAAGTTTTGGTGTATTCTACCTGCTGATCATTCACCAGACTATTTAATGGAGGCTGAAAGAAATAAGCTCTTTGTGGAAAAGAAAATACTAGTATACGGTAAACCTTCTCGCTTAAGAAGAATTATTTACTGCTTTACTAACACTAAAAGCAAGTGTACTGAAGAGCATTTTACTGTTAGAGATAATAATGGAAATTATACAGCAGCCTATAAATCAATTACGGCCGACCTTCATGATAGGGAAGTATAGGTTATTTTGTTTCGCACATTTTGCAGCAGCAAGCATTAAATAAGATTGAAGAATCAAAAAAGGCAAGCAACCTTTTAATAAAGCAATTGTGTTTGATGTATCATTTGAGCTTCCAATTATAAGAACAAGACACAACAGGCATAGTAAAGAAAGAACACCAAAATATCTTTGTCTTAAAGATTTTTTTAAGTTAAAAAGAAATTGAATGCAGAGTAAAAAGAAAACAATACTGGCAATTAGTAACTTAGTGTCTACAAGTTTAAATTTTACGTTATATAAAGTATCTTTTAAGGCGCCAACACTACTTATTCCAAAACTGTAACCTGTATAAATAAAGTGGGTTACTTTTTCAAAACTCGTTTTAGGTATGATCTTTTCTTCTGTATCGAACAATTTCTTTTTGCCCCAATCCCAAACATCTTCTAACAAACCAACTTTGTCATTTTTGAATTTTTCGGAAGCAACAGATAAACTCTCAGTAAAGCTATTTGACGCGGTGTAATTATATTTCAATAGAGGTAAAAGCATACAGATTAGAATACAAATACCCGTGGCTATTTTTGAAGAGAAGATGCGCATAGTAAATTATTTAATTGTTTTCAGCCTTAAATCGTCTTAAATCAGAAAATTTAAAGTTCCATTCTGGTGTAATTAAGTCTCCTTCTTTTTTTAATGTGTACCAAGGTGAGATTTCATGGGCAGTTGGATTCATTAAAATCTGTGTTTCTTGTGCTGGCATATAACTTTGTGAAAGAATAAAAACCTTTTCGCCATTTTTGTTTTCCGCCAAATCCATTACTGTAACCGCATGCCCATAAGGATTTCCTGTTTGGATAAAAACATCTCCAATTTGAAGATCTGTACTTAATACAGGAACTAGTTCGTTGTACAAAGAACGCGTATTGGCAAAAGCGAAAACATAATCCATGTACTTTAAGAAGTTATTATATGAATTCGTTTTACTTCCATAATCCTTAAAATAGCGTGGTTTGTTGTCTGATAAAAAATTGAAATGAATTTCTGAAAAGCGTTTTTGACTAAATAAATATTCACCTCTCAAACGCATAACAGCATCAGCGCATTGTTGTAGATCTCGATCACTTATTGGTTGTTCTATTACAGCGCAGTAAATTTGATTGTTTTTCTTTTCGCTTCCATCAAAATAATTTACGCGCGCGTCATTCGGTTTTAATTTAACGTTTCTCAAATAGTAAGCATAACTATATTTATCGCATGGTATGCGGGTATAACCATCAGGTACAGGAAATCTTTGTAGAAGTAGGGTGTCTGATTTTGTGCTGGTTAAAACATTTTTTATATGTTCTTCAGTTTGGGAATTAAGGCTGTTTGTTTGACAACTAACTGCGGAACAAATAAGTCCAAGAAATAAAAATAGAAACGTAATCTTCATAGTGTTTTTAGTATTTGTTTTCAGCTGAGACTAAGTTAATAGAAAGAAGTTAATTCTTTTTTTATCTCAAATTTGAGTTATCAACAATTCTGTATTTAAACAATATCAAAGGATTTAACGCAATATTAACGTTGTAAAAGTGACTTATCCACATAAAAGGTGTACATTTGCACTCAATTTTAGATAAAATAATATATGACCTTTAATGAATTAGGTCTTAGAAGTGAGGTAGTTAAGTCGATAGCTGACCTTGGTTTTGAGACACCAACTCCAATTCAAGAACAGGCTATTCCACACCTTTTGGGTACGGAATCAGACTTTGTAGGATTGGCTCAAACAGGGACGGGGAAGACAGCTGCATTTGGTTTGCCTTTAATTAACAACATTACTAACGTAGGAAAAGCACCTCAAGGTTTAGTAATATGTCCAACAAGAGAATTGTGCTTACAGATTTCCAAAGATCTTGACAATTATGCAAAACATGACAGAGCAATTCGTGTAGAAGCCGTTTACGGTGGTACAGATATTCGTCGTCAAATAAAAGCGTTAAAAGATGGAGTTTCTGTAGTTGTTGCAACTCCTGGTCGTTTAGTTGATTTAATCAACAGAAAAGCGATCAGATTAGAAGATATCAAAAGCGTAGTACTAGATGAAGCTGATGAGATGTTAAACATGGGATTCAAAGAAGATTTGGATTTCATTCTTGACAAAACTCCAGTAGAGAAAAACGTATGGTTATTTTCTGCTACAATGCCGAAAGAAGTACAACGCATTTCTAAGAATTACATGGATAATCCGTTAGAAGTAACGATTGGCCATAAGAACGAAACAAACGCAAATATTGAGCACATCTATTTTTCTGTTAAAGAAAGAGATAGATATGCTGCCTTAAAGCGTTTAATTGATTTTAATCCGTCCATTTTTGGATTGGTATTCTGTAGAACAAGAAGAGAAACACAAATGGTTGCCGAGAAATTAGGTAACGAAGGTTACTCGGCAGAAGCATTGCACGGAGATTTGTCTCAAGCACAAAGAGACCGCGTAATGGATATGTTTAGAAGACGTTCTATTCAACTATTAGTTGCAACTGATGTTGCAGCAAGAGGTATCGATGTAGACGATATTACACATGTAATTAACTACAACTTACCTGATGATATTGAAAACTATACACACCGTTCTGGAAGAACTGCAAGAGCAGGTAGAAAAGGAGAATCTTTGGTTTTAATTAACACAAGAGAAAAAGGAAAGATTAAAGCGATTGAAAGACAGATTAGAACTCAGTTTACATTCGCTAATATACCTGGTCCTGAAGAAATCTGCGGAGTGCAATTAGGTTCTATGATAGAAAAGGTAAAAGATACAGAAGTAAAAGAAGAGGAAATCTCTAAATTTATGCCTGCTATTCTAGCCGATTTTGAAGAGCTTTCTAAAGAAGAAGTGGTAAAGAAATTTGTTTCTGCCGAATTCAACCGTTTTATTGACTATTACAATAAGGCTGGAGATTTAAACGCAAAGGCTTCTGATAGAGGAGGTGATGATTTCGGTAAAAACAAACGTGGTGGAAAAGATAACGGTAGACCAAGAGGTAGAACTGATGATGATAAAGCGCGTTTCTTTGTTACTTTAGGTGATAAAGATGGATTAAATAAAGGTGGTTTATTACGTGTTGTTTGCGATGAAACTGGCTTAAATGCTGGTTCTGTTGGTAGAATTGACGTAATGGGCTCTTATTCTTTCTTTGATGCTGATAAAACGAAAGTAGATACCATTTTAGCTAAATTAAATGGTGCAGAGTTTGAAGGGAAACAAATGAAAGTTGAATTGTCTAACGATAAGCCGAAAGGTGGTGGTGATAGACGTTCTGGTGGAAGATCAGGCGGAGGTCGTTCTGGAGGATTTAGAGGAGAAAGAGACGGCGGAAGTCGTGGTGGAAATTCTAGAGGAAGATCAGAAAGAGGTGGAAGCCGAAGATCCTCTGGTGGAGGAAGTCGTAGAAGTACTTCAAATAGATAAAATTAGAAATTGGATATTAGCGATTGGAAACAAGAACTAATATCCTTTTTATTTAAAATACTTTGAGATTTTGTTTTTCAAATGTCGAATTTCAAATCTCCAATTAAAATAAAATGGAAATAAGAAACATTGCAATTATTGCTCACGTAGATCACGGTAAGACTACGTTAGTAGACAGAATGATTGAAGCTGGAAATGATTACTCTGAAAGAGACAGAGGAGATTCTAAAGAGCTTATCATGGATAACAATGATTTAGAAAGAGAAAGAGGAATTACTATCGTTTCTAAAAACGTTTCGGTTACTTATAAAGGTACGAAAATTAACATTATTGACACTCCTGGTCACGCCGACTTTGGTGGAGAAGTAGAACGTGTGCTTAACATGGCAGATGGTGTTTGTTTGTTAGTAGATGCGTTTGAAGGACCAATGCCTCAGACGCGTTTCGTTTTAGGAAAAGCACTTTCTTTAGGTATTAAACCTTTAGTTGTTGTTAACAAAGTAGATAAAGACAACTGTACTCCTGATATTGTACACGAAAAAGTATTTGATTTAATGTTTGAATTAGATGCAAACGAAGATCAATTAGAATTTCCTACAATTTACGGTTCTGCAAAGAATGGTTGGATGTCTGAGGACTACACAAAGCCAACTGATACAATTACACCTTTATTAGACAAAATTCTAGATTATTTTCCACCTACAAAAGTGGAAGAAGGAAATACACAAATGTTAATTACATCTTTAGATTATTCTTCTTTCGTTGGTAGAATTGCTATTGGTAAATTAACAAGAGGTTCTTTAAAGCCGAACATGAATGTAATTATTTCAAAGGCAGATGGAGAACAACAAAAACATAAGATTAAAGAAGTTTTTGTTTTTGAAGGTACAAATAGAGTAAAGGTAGACGAGGTTACTGCCGGAGATTTATGTGCTATTACAGGTATTGAAGGTTTTGACATTGGAGATTCTATCTGTGATTTTGAAAATCCAGAACCATTAGATACAATTTCTATTGATGAGCCTACAATGAGTATGTTGTTCTCTATTAATGATTCTCCTTTCTTTGGACAAGAGGGTAAATTTGTTACTTCTCGTCAAATTAACGAGCGTTTAGAAAAAGAGCTCGAAAAGAACTTAGCTCTAAAAGTAGAGCAAGGAGAAAAAGCGGATAAATGGATGGTATTTGGTAGAGGTGTAATGCACTTATCTGTTCTTATTGAAACAATGAGAAGAGAAGGGTATGAGCTTCAAGTTGGTCAACCTCAGGTTATTATCAAGGAAATTGATGGTGTAAAGTGCGAGCCAGTCGAAGAATTAACGATTGATTTACCAGAAACTCACTCAGGAACTGCAGTAGAAGCTGTTTCAAAACGTAAAGGTGAGATGACAAATATGGAAGCTAAAGGAGAACGTATGATTATCTCTTTCATCATTCCATCTAGAGGAATAATTGGTTTACGTAACTACTTGTTAACACAAACTGCTGGAGAAGCAATCATGTCGCACAGATTTATAGAGTTCCAACCGTACAAAGGAGAAATTCCTGGACGTTTAAATGGATCTTTAATTTCTATGGAAAAAGGTACATCAATTCCTTTCTCTTTAAGCAATTTACAAGATAGAGGTAAGTTTTTCGTAAATCCATCTGAACCTATTTATGAAGGACAGGTAATTGGAGAGCATTCTAGAAATAACGATTTAGTTGTAAACGTTACGAAAACAAAGAAAATGTCTAATATGCGTTCTTCTGGAGCAGATGATAAAGTAAAGATTGCACCGGCAATTAAATTTTCTTTAGAAGAATGTTTAGAATATATTCAAGCAGACGAATACGTAGAGGTTACACCAGAATCTTTAAGAATGCGTAAGATTTACTTGAAAGAAAACGAAAGAAAAAGAGCAGGAAAATAATTGTTCTTGAACTATATTAAAAAGTCCCATCTGTTATCAGTTGGGACTTTTTTTGTAAACTTGTTTTATGTTGGGTTTTCAAAAATCATTTATTTATTTATTCCTTTTTTGCTGTGCTATTGTTTATGGTATAAGTATATTTTTCTTTACAGGTACTGGAGACGCCGGCGATAGTGTACTTCATTTTTTATATGCAAAATATGCACCCGTGCAGCCCAACTTATATCTTGATCAGTGGGCAAAGCCTTTCTTTACATTACTCGCTTCACCATTTGCACAGTTTGGTTTTGACGGTATTAAAGTTTTTAATTGTTTGCTCAACATTGGGAGTATTTACCTGGTTATACAATCGGCAAAACAATTTTCACTTAAAAATAGTGTGGTTGCTGGTATTATTCTTTTTGCCATGCCTTTAGTTTACTCTTTAAGTTTTTCTGGTTTAACAGAACCGCTATTTGCTTTTGCTTCTATTTTATCTATTTATTTTATTCAGAAGCAGCAAAACTGGATAGCAGCCTTGATTATTTCTTTTTTACCCTTTATTCGTTCAGAAGGTTTACTGATTCTAGGTGTTATTGCACTTTATTTCTGCTTGATTAAAGAATTTAAATATATACTAGGTCTTCTAGCTGGTCATATTATTTACTCTATTGTTGGTGCATTTGCTTTAGGAAATTTATTTTGGCTATTCACTTCAAATCCCTATGCTAAATTATCAAGTACTTACGGAGAAGGCACACTTACGCATTTTGCAGAAAAAATATTTTATGTAGTCGGACTCCCAATTTATATTCTTTTTATACTTGGTTTATTGACTCAAATCATTCGTATGATAAGAAACAGATCAAACCGTTCGTTTAACTATTTAATTATACTCACCTTTTTTATTTTCTTTATTGCGCATACACTTTTTTGGTATTTCGGTGTTTTTAATTCAATGGGACTCATTCGCGTTTTTATTTGTGTAACTCCTTTAATGGCCTTAATAGCTTTAAGCGGTTTTAATGCTCTAATTGAATTAATTCCCAACAGCCGTAAGAAACTAAAATTGACCTTCAAAGCTCTACTAATGGCATTTATACTTATTTTTCCTTTTCTTAAAAATCCGGCAGCAATCAATTGGAATAAGGATTTGAGCTTAAGTTTAGATCAAATACTAGTTGAAGAGCTTTTTAAAGAGAATGTTTATTTAAAAAATAACGCAGAATGTATGCTTTATGCGCATCCTTATATTAGCTTAGTAGCCGATAATAATCATTTCAATCCAAAAATTCGCAAAGAACTGAATATTAAGAATCTAGAAAACATGAGTAATGTATCTTATGTGATTTGGGATAATTGGTTTTCAGTTGTTGAACAAGGAATAACCAAAGAAGTCGTTTTAAGTCATTCTAATTTGAAGCAGATTGCAACTCTTAGGAAAGAATTAAATGGTAGAATTGCAGAAATTATTTTGTTTGAAGTAAATTAATTTTAGAGTTGTCTAATAAAAGGTGTCTACAAGACAATTTTTATTGAAACACTATCCATCATTCGTTCGTTAAGTAGTATGCAAAATTTATTGGCTCATTTCGTTTTCAAACATCCAAGCTCAAAAGAATGGATTACTTTTATCCATGGTGCTGGCGGAAGTTCTAGAATTTGGTATAAACAACTTGATTTTTTTAAAGAAAGATTTAACGTTTTAATGGTAGATTTGAGAGGGCACGGAGAATCTGCATACGATTCAACCATTAAGCGCAGCGATTATACATTTGATGAAATTACAAATGACGTTGTGAATGTGTTGGATGAATTAAAGATACAAAGCTCTCATTTCGCTGGTATATCCTTGGGTACTATAATAAGCAGACACTTAGCAGAGAAAAATCCAACGCGGGTTAAAAGTCTAATTCTAGCCGGAGCAATTTTAAAGTTTGACATTAAAGCTAAATTTCTAATCAAGTTTGCTGCTTTAACAAAAAACATTCTCCCTTTTATGTTTTTATATAAAATTCTAGCTTTTATAATCTTACCTAGAAAAAACCATAGAAAATCGCGCTATGTATTTATTAGAGAAGCAAAGAAAATTTGTCAAACCGAATTTTTACGCTGGTTTAAACTGAATATAGAAGTACATAAACTGCTACGTTTACATAGAAATACAGAAAATACTATACCTTTTCTTTATATAATGGGCGACCAAGATTACCTTTTTTTAAAAGGAGTGAAAGAAACGCTAAAGAAAACAAGTAATAATCAATTAATTGTAGTTCCGAACTGCGGACATGTAGTAAATATTGAAAAAGCAGAAGCCTTCAACCTTGCTGCCGAACAATTTATTCACAAAAATAGTGACTAATAATACAGGTATGATATTTGTTATTAAACGAGCATGAAAACATTATTTTATACTCTGGCTGTATTTTTATTTCCATTTCTCGGTAATTCAACTAATTCTGATACCACTTTAACCAGAGATAATTGCAATCGTTTGTTAAAAGAAATGACAGCAGATTTAGCAACTCAACTTATAGATAATGGACAACTGTTCTTTTTTATTAACGAAAGTCAAATTCCACAAAATAGCTTGGGACAAGTAAAAGAAATACTGCTTCAATTAGAAGTAGATGCTGGAATAAAATTCATGTTCGTAAATTTAGAAGATGATGTAAAGGTTACCAATGGCCTTGTTCTTTATACAAGCTTACTTTCTAAGCATTTAAAAAAGGAAAATTCAAGTTGGCAAGAACGTTTTTACAACACGGCTTTTTCTCTTTCAAATAAATATAAGAACTTGGACTTTATAAGAGAAGTCGGTATATTTTATTTTCAAGAAGCACGATTACTGTTAGCCTTACACTCTGATCCATTTCAAATCAATAGTCAGTACAAATTTTTAGGTGTTGGCACTTTTATGTTTAGCTTACAGAATGAGAAAAAAGGCATATACTACCTAAAGGTTGGTATTGACGCATGTCCTTTTATTAAGAAGCTAAAAAATTAGTGTACCATTTCAGCTTGTATTCCTACTAAATCTCCAATTATTTCAGAGTGTAGTAAGTTAAAAAACTACTAATACTAAATCCAATCATCTTGTTTAAAGATAGTTAACCTATTTAACTTAAACGAATAATACAATTATTTTCTGCCAATGATTTAATTTCTTCTTCTAAGTTCATGGATGCTTTTCTCACTTCGTATTCTCTGGCATTTTCAGATTTAAGCTCTTTTCGTGCTTTTGCTTCTAAAAACCTACGGAGGTCGTTCTTATTTTCAATAATTAAAGCAGGTACTTTTACAGGTTTGTGATTTTCATCCATGGCAACCATTGTAAAGTAAGAAGTATTTGTATGTTTTACAGTACCTACCTTAATGTTCTCTGAAACCACTTTAATTCCTACCACTAAAGACGATGATCCGACATAGTTAACAGAAGCATACAATGAAATTTGATCTCCCACATCTACAGGCGATAAAAAATCTACCGTTTCGATAGAAGCCGTAACACAGTAATTTCCGGCATGTTTTGTAGCGCAAACGTAGGCAACTTTATCCATCATTGATAAGATGGTTCCTCCGTGTACTTTTCCTCCAAAATTAGCGTAAGAAGGAACCATTAACTCAGATAAGATAGTTCTTGAATAATTTGTTGGTTTACTTTTTCTGTGCATAACGTGTTTTTTGTAAAGAAAGTAATTAATTCGCTTTCAACGCTTTATTCTTTGCAATTATATTTTATCAGATAACTAACTACACTTAGCAGATGAATGCCTGTATTACAAGAATAGAGTCAATTCTAGGTTATTCATTTTGAGGCATATAAAAAAGTGTTGTTTCTTTTATTTTTGATTCAGAATAACTTATATTTACATCACATTAATCAATTGGTTCTTACGACTTATGAGTGAACTTCATGAAATAATAGCAGGTTTTAATACTACTGAGCGTCAAAAATTCGAATATTTTCTAGATAAGAAAAACAAACGTCAGGACGTAAGGAATATTGCGCTTTTTAAATCGACTTTAAAAGGAACTGAAGACAAGATCAAAGCCGAAATTGGTGAAAATGCATTTCATGTATTGAACAAGAGATTAAAGGATAATGCATTGGATTTCATTGCACTTCAAGCACTTGAAAATGATACAGATCACGAAACGATAATAATAAAAGAATTGCTTACAGCTAAACGCCTATTAAGTGATGAAAAGTATAAACTAGGATTAAAAATATTAAGTAGAATAGAAGAGAGGTGCAAAAAAATTAATGCGAACAATTTACTTCTAGAAGCGTATCGCATTCATATTACTTACGGTTTTTTATTGTCGAAAAATGAGTTAAACAGTTTGTTCACTTCGTACGTAAAAACGAACGAAAAGGCAAACCATTCTGCCAAAATGAATCTGGTTTATGCGGAGGTTAGACACTCATTTATTTCGCTAGATAAAAATAGTACAGACTTCAAACTAGGTGAGCTAATAACAAAGGCTTTTGATAAATATGGCATTGACCAAGACTACGGATATACATTTAAGTCACTCTTTAAAATTGCAGAAATTGTAGATTTATCTGGAGTACATTACAAAAATTATCATTCGGTTAATCTGTTTTTTGCAGATAAATTGGCAGAATTAAAGGGCGGACCGAAAGATACGGTGGCCGAATTGCCGTATCACATTAAACTAATCTATTTAACAGCAAACGTCTTCTTTAGAAAGCGAGAATTTATGATCAGTTTGTTCTATTTAAATGAAATGGAACGACAATTAGAACGAACAAACATTAAAAATAAAGCTAATTTATTTGTTGACTTAAAAACGCTTAAAGCATTAAATAACAATTACTTAGGTAAATACGAGGTAGCTTTTGATATATTGGAATCTAATTTAAACGATATAAATAGTTCAAATTTCACAATGTATCATAAACTTACGCTTACTTTAGCTTTTGTTTCTTTCCAACAATCCAAATTTAAACGTGTGTACCGCACCGTTCAAAACTTGAATAAATCTGATAGTTATTATGAAAAACACTTGGGCTTAGAGTGGGTTATAAACAAAAAAATTCTTGAAATTATTTGTTCAATAGAAAGAAATGAAATCGTAGAGTTAGAATCCAAAATAATAAGTTTAAGGAGGAAATATGGAGAACATTTTAAAGCAAAGGGTGAGCATCAATTTATTTCCTTTTTAGGTTTGGTGAAATCCTTTGGAGAAAACAAAACAATTATGGAGAGTGATTCATTTAAATTGAAAATAAAAAATTCAATGCACTGGAAGGTAAAACATGAAGAAGATATTTTCTTAGAAAGCTTTTATGCTTGGTTTAAATCTAAATTAGACAACACGGATTTATATAGAACAACTTTAGCTTTAATTAAAAGTTAATGGAAGAGTGTTGAAAAAACCTATTTAACATAATATTAATTATAGGACATTTTCGAAGATTAAAT
Source organism: Lishizhenia sp. (assembly GCA_965656535.1). Lineage (GTDB taxonomy): Bacteria > Bacteroidota > Bacteroidia > Flavobacteriales_D > Crocinitomicaceae > Lishizhenia. The sequence goes on along the minus strand of CBFHKX010000003.1, from coordinate 201,728 downwards.
TATTCAATCATTTTCTATTAATAACCAATACAACTTTAAAACAAGCTAAATCTACTTGGTATCTAATTTATTTTCTTTAGCCTTACCAATAATCTCTTTTAGTTTAGCTTTGTTATTTAATTTTTGCTCGCGTTCTTTTTTACGTTTCTTTTCTATAAGCGCATTATATTTCTTCTTGTTGTTTGCTTTTTTCTCTTTTGCCATTTCCTTACTCATTTTTCAGTCATAAAAAAAGTGTGCTTAAACAAACACACTTTTTAAATATTTAAATCGCCTAAATTTTATTCTTCCTCTCCAGCGCCTTTTTCTTCGTCGCCTGCTTCTGGTTCTATAACTTTAGGTTCTTTCTTCACCCATTTTTTAACGCGAATGGCATTCATACCACGCGGACCTTTTTCTATCTCAAAGTTTACCTTATCGTTTTCTCTGATTTCCTCCATCATGTTATTGATGTGTACGAAATATTTTTCGTCAGAGTTTAAATCTTTGATAAAGCCATATCCTTTATCTTCTTTAAAGAAAGCAAGTCTACCTTCTAACACAGGATCAAAATCTTCGTCATCTCTTCTTGGAACTCCAATCTGAATGCTACTTGCTTTAACCTTCTTTTTCTTTGTTAAATCAACCGGCTCATCAACAATGTTACCGTATTCATCTACGTAAGCCATCATTTCATCAAGTCCACCACCCGTAGCGTTTGCTTTACGCTCTTCTCTTTTCATGGCTTTTTCCTGACGTTTTTTAAGTCTTTTTTTCTCTTTCTCTTTTTTACTAAATGTTTCTTGCGATTTTCCCATTAACTATTTTTAAAATTTGCGTGTTGTAGAATAGCTTATTTATACTCAAACGCTTATGAACCAAAGTTGATGCTAGTTCTAAAATAATCGAGAAATGATTGTTTGAGATATATCTTTTCCAATAACGATGCAAAAGTACGGTTTATATATGACAAAATGAAGTTTTTACTCCTCTTATCCTTTGATTAACTTCTCTTAAATAGCGCTCTTGTAATACCAAACACCATTGATTTTTTCAAAAGTTGAGTGTTCCGCTATGCACGACTTCTCACCATTATCCATAAAGTAAGCCTTAAATTTAACTGTACCTGTATTGTCTGTTTCCCTACCCTGCCTACTTTTAATCACTTTTAACTGTACAAATCTTACACGTTTACAAAACGCTACTAAATCATTTAAGTCAACCGTGTAAATAGTTGTTGGGTGATGTGTTTTTAAAAGATATTCAGTTTTTTCTTTGGCAAAGGCAGAATACCTTGAGCGCATCAGAATTTCGGCGGTACGTGGATGTTCCGAACCATTGTGATAAGGTGCGCAGCACATTGCATATGAACTGTCTTTTCCGCATGGACATTTTTCTGTTGTTAACATTAAATATGTAAAATCTATTCTTTTTGCAAAAATAGGTAAAAGATAAACATATACTTTTGTATGAATGACGCAAGACAAAGCTTTAGAGATTCTAAAATCAGGTAGAAATGTTTTTCTTACTGGTTCTGCGGGTACAGGTAAAACGTATGTACTTAATAAGTTCATAGAACACCTCCACGACTGTAAAGTAAAGGTTGCCGTAACTGCATCTACTGGAATTGCTGCGACACATATTAGCGGTAAAACTATCCATTCTTGGTCAGGCATAGGCGTAAAGCAAGAGTTGAGCAAAAAAGACCTAACTAACTTAAAAAGAAAAGAATACTTAAAGAAAAGTATAGAAAAAGCCAAAGTCTTAATTATAGACGAAATATCAATGCTTCATAAAAAGCAATTAGAAGCAATTGACGAAGTTATTTCCATGTTTAAAGAAAATGGATCTCCTTTTGGAGGATTACAAATTGTGCTGTGCGGAGACTTTTTTCAGCTTCCACCTGTAGGAAATAACAACGAGCGAAGCAAAGATAAATTTTGCTTTATGAGCACCGTTTGGGGTGAAGCAGATTTTCATCCATGCTATCTCACACAGCAATTTAGACAAAATAATGATGCATTAACGGCAATATTAAATCAAATTCGTTCAGGTGAGGTTTCATCCTTTTCTCAGCAAGCTCTGAAAGAAGCAGAGCATACCGTATTTGATAAACACATCACTCCTACTCGTTTATACACGCACAATGCTGATGTTGATGCAATTAATGCGCGTGAATTAGAGAAATTAGATGGAAGGAAAAGAAATTTCAAAGCAACAACTTCTGGAGAAAAAGCGATTTTAGAAACCTTAAAGAGAAGTGTTCAGGCACATGATATACTTCCATTAAAAAAACATGCGAAGGTTATGTTTGTCAAAAACAATCCAGAAAAAGGATATATAAATGGTTCTTTGGGCGAAATTATTGATTTTGAAGGCACCGGATTCCCTGTGGTTGAGCTACTAGATAAAACTATAATTACTGCTACACCTGAGAAATGGTCTGTTGATGATGAAGCTGGAAATTCTTTAGCTTGGTTTAATCAAATACCACTGCGATTGGCCTGGGCTATTACTATTCACAAAAGCCAAGGTATGACGCTCGACTGTGCGGAGGTAGACTTGTCTGCTACTTTTGAATCAGGACAAGGTTATGTTGCTTTATCGCGTTTGAAATCACTCAAATCACTTAAATTATTAGGATTTAATGAGAAGGCTTTACAGGTTGACCAATTAGCTATGAAGGCTGATCTTCGTTTTCAAGTTCTATCTAACGAAAACGAACAGTTAAATAGTCATCAACTAGATGAAGAACGTAAGGCATTTATAAAAAAATCAGGTGGTCGCTCCTTAAAAAAACTTTAGAGTACTTCTATTAAGTGTATGTCAAAAATCAATACCGCATTAGCCGGAACAGAACCTCTACCGTCTGGTCCGTATGCCAACCCAGAAGGAATAAGGAGAGTTCCCCTACCGCCTTCTTTAAACAATGGAATTCCTTTAGTCCACCCTTGGAGCACTTGCTGCAAATTGAATTCGATTCCCGTAGGATCGCTTTCATCAAAAACGCCATTATTGGTGTAGTAACCTTTGTAAGCAACAAGTACATCGTCGTTTTCAACAGGCTGAGCTCCATTTCCAACTTCTGTCTTAAAGTAAAAGATTCCATCAGCAGTTTCCTCTGCTTCTAAATCGTTTTGGTTAAGATAATCTAGAATTATATCCCTGTCAATTCTCGCTTGTTCTTCCGGACTCGTTTTTTTACAGGCTGCAAAAAAAGCACCTAGAATTAAAAATCCAATTATCAATCGCATAGCATAGTTTTTAACAAATATAATAGAATCCAAACTAAACGTGTAATCTTACTTGTAAAACAAATCAATTTGGTTAATTGAGATACTTTTTTTTGATTTATGAATTAATAGCTTAAATTTGTGTTTCCTTAAACAAAGGTTAAAACATAATTATTAGATAGGATGACAAACATCTTTATTGCCAATTTAGACTTTGGCATTACATCAGAAGACTTAAAAACTACTTTTTCTCAGTTCGGAACCGTTTCTTACGCCCACGTTGTGTATGATAATAAAACAAGAAAATCAAAAGGATTTGGCTACGTTGAAATGGATGATACGGATTCAGCAATCGCTGCAATTGAAGCTTTAAACGGAGTAGAAGTAAATGGTAGAGCGTTAGATGTAAAGATTGCATCTCCTAAAGGATCTCGACCAAAAAATACAGGAGAAGGTAAGCCGGAAGCTAAAAAATTTGAACGTAAACCTTTTAAGCCAAAAGGATCGCGAGTTTTCGATGCTCCGAGAAGTTCAAGTGAAGACGAAACCCCGAAACGTGTAATGCGACCAAGACGAAGAAAAGATTAAACAAATAAAAAAAAGCGAAGTTTTTACTTCGCTTTTTTTGTAACCTAAAATTCACTATTACATTACTCTTTTTGTTTAAGATTTTCAAACAATGCCGGATTTAAATACTCAAAGTGATCTAATTTACCTTTGATAAATATCACAAGCTCATAATCCGTAGCCGTTTTTAAGAAAGCTTCATCTATATTTAAGAAATTAATAAACTCCTCAAAGTTTTCTTCTTGTAATACTACCACATCTTGGGATACATATATACGCAACAACTCTTTAAGTACCGCTGTTATATTATCCTGATATTCCATCGCTGCAACCAATCTTTTTGATTTAGCTGTCTTTGAAAAACGCTCGTAAAGCGCAGTAATTGGACTCTGAATTATATTAACTCCCTTAACCGTTCTGGTTTCTCGCATACTTAGTTCTTCACGCTCTTCTTTAATTTGTTTTAACGATTTCTGAGGATAAATTATTACTGTTTCTTGTTCTTGAACGATACTTTCAATATATACATCAGTAGAAAACTGACAATTACTATCTGCCTTTACAATAAAAAGCGATTTATAATAACCCTCTACTGAAAGTGCAATTGTATCACCCTCGTTTGCATAAGTACTAAACCTACCGCTAGGCCTACCAAAAACCCCACGCTTTGTAGAAGTATTCACGACCATTAAATTATAAAAACCTTTATTCTGCAAGGTGTCTATAACACTTCCTTTTACTAGAACATTATCGCACGATTGGCTTTTAAAAAAAGGTGTAAAGTAGGTAAGCAAGAAAAAAAGAAACACATATTTCATAAGTCTAAAATACATTTAAAAACTTGGTGGAGAATTAAAAATTTGTTAAAAGTAAAAAGAATAACGAATTTTACATTTGTAACTAAGCATAAAGTGCTTTAATATACATTTGTCATTCAAAGTAAAACATAATGTTTACATTTCTATACTAATTCATATTTCAATCGCTACATATATTATAGCGTATTTTCAATTCTGTAAATTCCATTAAAATTAAATTAATATTACAAAGCTTATTATCTTTGCACTATGAAAAGAGTGGTAGTTGGACTTTCTGGTGGAGTAGATTCGAGCGTAACAGCACATCTTCTTATTGAACAAGGATACGAAGTAATTGGTATGTTTATGAAAAACTGGCACGACGAGAGTGTTACTCTTTCTGATGAATGCCCGTGGATTGACGACTCAAACGATGCTTTACTTATTGCAAATCAACTGGGAATACCTTTTCAAGTAATCGACTTATCTAAAGAGTACAAAACACGAATTGTTGATTACATGTTTGACGAATATGAATCTGGCAGAACACCGAATCCTGACGTTTTATGTAACAGAGAAATTAAATTTGATGTTTTCTTGAAAGCAGCAGAAGAATTAGGTGCTGATTTTGTAGCCACCGGACACTACTGTCAAAAAATAAAGCATGAAGATGGTTCTTATGGATTACTTGCAGGAAAGGATGGAAACAAAGATCAATCTTACTTTCTATGTCAATTAAGTCAAGCACAATTATCTAAAGCGCTTTTTCCTATTGGGCATTTAGAAAAACCGCAAGTTAGAGAAATTGCATTAGCCCAAGATTTAGTTACGGCAAATAAAAAAGACTCGCAAGGACTCTGTTTTGTTGGTAAAATATCACTGCCTGACTTTCTTCAACAAAAGCTTAAAGTAAAGAAAGGTAATGTATTAGAAGTAAGTCAGGAACACTTTAAAAAACAAGTCCACTACTCCATTCCCTCAACTTTTGAAAATGTAATTGCCTTAGCACAGCCATATACATTCGAAAACGCCGAAACACTTGCTGTTGCAGAACACCAAGGTGCTCATTTTTATACTATCGGACAACGAAAAGGTTTACATATTGGTGGTAGGCCATTACCTTCTTTCGTTTTAGCAACCGACACTGAAAATAACATAGTCTATTCAGGTCAAGATGCCGAGCATCCGCTACTTAACAGACATGCACTCTTTGTAAACTCGAACGAAATACACTGGATAAATGAAAAATTTGCTTTAGGAATAGATGAAGAGTTAGAAGTACTGTGCAGAGTGCGTTATAGACAGAAGCTACAACAGGCAATAATATTGAGAAAAGCAGAAGGAATGTACGTCTATTTTTATGAGAAACAGCGCGGTATTACACCTGGTCAATTCTGCGCTTGGTATTTGAAAGAAGAACTAATTGGCTCAGGAGTTATACAGCATTAGTTGTAAGTTCTTCAAAAGTATTATCGTCATAAAAAACAACAATACGCTTAATTCGTTTAACCTTACTTCCGTCCTTCTTGTGCTGCTCAGACTTTCTATATGGTTGAACCGGTTCTTCTTTGACAGTCGTATTCACTTTATCACTAGAGAAATCGAGCTTATCCTCCACCTTTGATCTTCCTGTAATTAACCAATCACCATTAACTCTAGGAAACTCTTTTAATGTTTTTTGAATAAAATCTAAACTCGGCTTATTTCTTCCTGTTAGTATATGCGATACCGATGAACGTTGAACCCCTACTCGATCTGCAAAACTGCTCGCATTTAGGTTGTTCATTTTCATAATCATTTTTAACCTCTCTTGTAAAGAATTCATTTTAACACATTTGTAACAAATATAAGTACATAAATGAATTACATCTAAATACATTTGTACATATTTTACTTTTAGTTGTAATACACATTTGTAATTATAAAATGTAAATATTTAAATTATGAAGTAAATCAATAAAAAAAAGCACTCATCTTTGAGTGCTTTGGATACATATGTATATAAACTGTAAATTTTATCTTATGCTCGTTTTAGTTAGCAGAAAATGAAAAGAAGATTGAACTTTTCTGAGGCTCTTTTACGGATTCTCCTTGTAAAACCAGATCTTTAAGATTGGCAACTTCAAAAATACTTAATTCACTCTTCATACCTAATTGGTAGTGCATTTCAAGCTTTTGCTTAGCTAGCGTTAATTTATTTTTTACCATGTTACTTTCAATTAAAAACATACCTTTTTGTTTTTGATATGTAGGTGTACGTCACATGATTAACTAAGTTTCAAAAAATTAAATTTTATCACATTTCTAATCTTAATTTCAGTATAAACTATTTAAGATACATAACTCAACTCTATGTAGTTCAACAACTTAAGGAGTATACCTGTTGATTACATTTTTTTTCATTTTTTTCTTGTTTTGTGCTACATGTGCTAAGCATATTAAAACTAAGTAGATAGGAAGTAAAATCATTTTTACCAATCGCTTAAGTCTTCGTTTGAGTTTTATTTTTCTTTGTTCGTATTTAGGTTGTGTATTTTGTTTTTCTTCTTCTATTGAAAAAAAGCGATGCGCTCTTTTGGTTAAAACATTTATAAATCCATTTTTCTTTATGTTACTCCATTTAAAATCTGCGAGACCAACAAGCGTGGATGATAGATTTTTTTTAAGCAGTTGTAGGGCACTTAAGAAGGTATACAAAAATTGTTTACTTAATTTATTAAGGTCGTTTCTTAATATTTCTAAAACTTCTCTTTCTTCTGTTGTTAATTGATACAGCATAATCATCTTATTTATTGACAATGCAAAGGTGATAGAAGTAATTCGGTCTTTTTTATTTATTAAGTTGTAGAATTAAATTTAGGCAAAGATTTAATTTACTTAATAATTTTACTTAATTATTAAGTAGTTCTTAATATCTTTGTTTAATATGCGTCTGTCGGCTACATATCATCCTATCGTTTTTCTTATACAAAAATTAAGAGATATTTATCCAAATGCGCTTTCTATTGGTGGTGTGTATTCCGAAAAGGACACTACCGTTTTTCTCTCTAACACAGATCGTGTTATTCTTTCTGATACCGATAAATTACGCTTGAGTAAGTTACGCCAGTCAGAAATGGCGGTTCGATGGCTGGATGAAGCTTTTTTATTTGATAGTAAAAGTTGGCACAATGGTGGACAAAAAAATATTTCAGATGAAACTGAAAATCGCTGTTTGTTAATGCGTCTGCCTACTCAGACTTCTATTGGTGATCTTTTATTTATTTCTTTTCCAAAACAAGTTTCTTTGTTTAATAAATGGAATGATTTTCAAAGTATAACTGCTTCTGAAAAGTATTTATTAGGCGAATTAATATCTCAATCTGTTCGATTCGATTACGAGCAGCTTAAAAAAGAACAAGCTATTCTTCGCGATATTTCTCTTGTACAGAAAAAGCAGTATGCTGAAAAACATAAACTAAATAACGATTATACACAACTAGAGCAAGTATATTTAGAAATGGTTGAAGCTCTTGTTTTGAGCGATCTAAAAGAGATGGAGCAAGTTTTAAATGTTGAGTTTTTACTTACAAAGCCTTTCTTATCAGTTTTGGCAAACATGAAGTTAAGCGCTTCTGAATTGAAGAAAACGTTACGTCAATCGCTTGACTTGGCCTTTAGTATGAATTTCGGAAATTCACAAATAGAACTTTCACCTGTTTATATACAATTAGACAAAACATCAGATACCGTGAGTAAAGTGGTAGATAAAGCTGAAGTTTTGCTAAATAATTATGAGACGAGTGCTAAAAAGTGTATTATGTTAGGTATTAAAATTAATGGTAAAAATATTGCAGAACATTTAGAAACACCTGTTAGTCCGCCAGCAATTAATTTTGCGATTCGTTCTAACGCAAATCGAATCCAATATTTATTACGCCAATATCCAGAGAAATGGTCGTTAATTAAATCAGGATTAAAAACCTTACAACAGTTTGACTTTAAAAGTAACAGAATTGCTTAAACCAACGTACATTTAAAATTACATAGTACATTTGCTTTTAATGAAGCTACTTTTTTCTTTTTTGACTTATCTGTTGCTTTTTTGTTATTTGCTTGGAACAGGTTTAGAAATAGCCAGAGGTGAATACATCCTTTTCAATAGTTTCAAATTGGTTCTACTTTTACTCACTTTTTTAACACTTATTTTCCCACTATTTTTCAAACGAAGCGTTGCTATTACAATTATTGCGCTTGGAGGATTAGCTACTCTACCAATTTCTGAAATGTTAAACGCAAATACTGGTGTTTTGTTTGTTGATAGTTTAGAGCATGCTTTACTACTAACATTACCATTTATCGTATACCTACTAAAAAGTAATAACCTAAATCCATCACGCGGTTTAAGTATTGTTAGAATAGTCTTTGGCATCACTTTTATTGGTCATGCTATTTATGCAAGTGGATTAATAGTAGAACCCACACAATTCATTTTTATATTATCTGAGTTATTTCCTGAATCGGAAACCTTAAATCAAACCTTACTTTATTTAATATTCGTTTCTGATTTAATTGTAGGTATTGGTCTAATCGTTCGGTTCTCTGAGTGGAATTTCCTTTTGCATTACACATTAGTGTGGGTACTTATAGCAACTATTGCAAGAGCTCTCGTTTTTTTCCCTCAGGAAATAAATCCATTTGAACTGCTTTCTTTTTTTAGTAAGATGCTGTGGCGAATAATATATATACTCGTACCGTGGTTTTTGATCAAAAAAAATAGAACGATGTAGCTATCGTTCCATTTTTTTTTTAATTAGACTTATTTTATTCTGTCCAACCAATTCCAACCTTCACACCTAATTTGAATTGAAAAACATTAGAATTAAAGCTGTTTTTAACCAAACTTGTTTCAAATATTTCTGTTTCCGGATTATATATTTCACTGATAAAAACGTTATTTTCTCTTAGCATAGCTAAACCAAATCCAGCGTAATAATCAATAGAGAATGACTTTGCTAACCACGACTGTATCCCAATATTAAAAGTGAAAAAACCACGTTGTCTGTTGAAATCTTCACTTTCAAGGCCTGGATAAAAGTTATCATCTGGGTTAAAGCGACTATTATATATTTTCCAACCTACTACTGGCGAAACATATAATCGATTCAAAGCCGGTGTATCGTCTAAGGGATAAAATCTATACCCTAATTCTGCAACCATGCCCAATCTTCCCTCAGATACAAACGAAAAACCGTTGAAGGCTCTAAAAGAAGACAGCCCGTCTAAAGTTGGACCAAGAGATACCTCTAAAGAGGTTTTCTGAGATAAAACACGCTCAAAACTAAATTTAACTTCACCGGTTATGGTTTGTAAAGGATCGTATTTTAAAACATTCATATGTTCAACCGTACGATCAGTATTTATTCTGTTTTTTTTGGTCTTTTTGTCTTTTAACACATAAACCGTTTCCTGAGCATTAACAAAAGAAAATGCAAACAGCACTAAGAGTATAGATAAAATGGATTTTTTCATTTCAACATTTTTTTAATAAAGATACATATTTTAACGAATACCAAGCTATAACTCAAAATTTTGGTATTTATTGTTTCTTAAAGATTTACCTAAGTAAAAATCAATCCTGCCTAAATTCAAACCGGCCCAACCAACTTGATTGATTAAAACCGTCTGTTCAACTTTATTTTTTACTGCAATAGGTTCGTTTAAAAAAGTATGAGTATGTCCACCAATGATTAAATCAATATCCATCGTTTCTTTTGCTAAGACTAGATCAGAAACTTTATTAGAATCGTAACTATATCCGAGGTGTGACAAACAAATAACTAAATCGCACTTCATTTCTTTTCTTAAAAACGCAGCAGTTTCATTAGCCTTTCCTATTGGGTTTGCATAAAGTACATCTTGGCACAAGTCTTTAGAAACTAGTCCTTCTAACTCTACACCAACCCCAAAAACACCTACTTTAAACTTCCCTTTATTGAATACCTGATATTTACTAATCTCATTGTTGAGTGGAGTATTCGAAAAATCATAATTAACGTTTACAAAGGGGAAGTTAGCCTGTTTTTTAGCTTTTAAAAAACCATCCATACCGCCATCAAAATCATGATTTCCTAAAGTTGCACAGTCGTAACCAAGTTCACTCATCAACTTCATCTCTAACACGCCACCATATTTATTAAAGTAAGGCGTACCTTGAAAAATATCTCCGGCATCTAATAATAGAACATGTGCACTTTCCCCTCTTATTTTTTCAATAATAGAAAAGCGCTTAGCTACTCCACCCCTACCTGGATACTTGCTATGTGATGCATCAAAGGCATCTATGTTTGAATGTGTATCGTTGGTGTGTAAAATAGTAATTACATCAGAATCTTCAGTATTTTGGTCTGAAAACGAAAAAAGTGAAGGGACTACAACTAGTCCTGCTCCTCCAATTACACTACTTTTTACAAACTTTCTTCTATTCATTTCTAAAATTTAAACGTTCTTCGCTGTAGTCGTTAGGTTGTAAGGTCTTGTTTGCTTTTACATATTGGATAATAACATCACGAAGTAAAGCATTTGTATTTATGCGTTGATCACTGCTACTCATAAAAGTCATATTATCTCCACCATTGGCTAAGTAGTCTGTTGTAACAACAAATACATACTCTGGCAACTCGTTTGGTTGACAATTTACAATTTTAAATAGACCATCTTCATATTGTAAACCAGCTACAGGCTCCCCTTTTCTATCCTCTAAGTAGCTAAAAATTTCCTTTAATACTTCTCCTTTGAAGCGTAAAACAACAATTGTGTTATCAAAAGGCATTAATTTAAAAATATCGCCAATGCTTACTTCTCCCTCTGAAATTGGGCTGCGTAAACCACCATTATTCAGAATAGAGATAATCGGTATATGGGTATCTAACTTAATTTGATTAAGTGCATATTCCCTTGTGATGTCAGCAACTAAATTACCCAATTCACCTGCTGGTCGAGCTTTAAAAAAGTTGCCCTTAGCATAACCAATCACTTCATCCATTTCTTCTTTTAGGGAATCGCTATATGGCGCAATAATCTCCAAAACTTCAGCATTCTCCACAAACGTAGAATCAACCTCTATTTGAACGTATTTAATTTTTTCTATTTTATAAGAAGAGCAGGCCATACAGCCTGCTCCTATCAAAAATGCGAGTATAAAATACTTGATCATTTTACTAGTTTATTACAACTCTTTTAGTTGCGTTACCTAAGTCAGTTTCTACTTGTATGATGTAGGTACCTGCTCCTAATTCTGAACCACTTATTACAACTTTTTCAGCATCAATTTGTTGAGCTTGTTCAACGACTTGCCCTTGTAAATTTAAAACCTTATAGCCTTTTAGTTTTAAGCCGTTTACCTGAACATAAACATCATCAGAAGATGGGTTTGGAAAAACAACTAAATCATTTTCAACAATTTCAGGACTCAAACCTAATGTTCCGCAACCTGTTGGTATATAGTTCATAGTATTAAAATTAATGTAGCAAGCATAGTTTGCACTATCAACGAAAGGATTTCTATTGTTCTGAACACTATAAATATATTCGTGTCTTGCTATTTCATAATCATCAGGCGCATCTGCAAAGTGCCAGTTTTTCAATACTTGCTCATCTTGGTTAGAAGGAATTGACCAATCGTTACCATTTATACCTTCGTATGCTGTAGCCATATAGAAAATTGCACGTGCTGCATTTCCTTTCTGTGCATCTCTTGGTTCGTAAACCAATGCTCCACCAGGTACAATCTCACCTACAGATCCTTCTAAGTAATTAAATACGGTATTCCCCGTAATTTCTCCTAAAGGTAAATTACTTCTTGGTGAATTTGCTTGTTGCAAGTTTGTGGGATATAAATTGTGTTGATCAGAATATTGAGGTAAGTCTTCTGAATTTCCAGCCGTAAAAGTAGGCATCCATGAATGTGCGTAAGTATGCTCTCTTGAATAGCCAGTTTGTGTCCAATCAAAAGCACCACTAAAAATTAAATTTTCTCCAGTATACGCGCATGTAACAACAGATCTATTTTCTGTAGTATCGCGAATTTCAAAGTCTTCCATTACCGTATTCTTATATAAAAAATAAGTAATATAGTTATGAGGATTAATTAATGCGGTAAGATCAGAAATAAGGTTGGGATTATTCTCTGCGTTGATTCCAGCATAGTAATTTCCAATGTTTGATCCAGAACTTATTACATTCCCAAATAAAGGTGCTGAGGTATTATAGTTTGTAAACGTAGAACTTCCGCTAAACGGATAAACAGCATAATGGTAATCTCTATTTGCTCTTACTCCTCTCGGTACAAATCCTGTTCCTGCTCCAACGTAAGCTACAACAGCGTCATTAATTATATCTCCCTTTTGATATTCTACACCATCAACAGGATTTGCTACTGGAGCAGATCCTAACTTGTATATAACAAGGTATTTCTCTGCGTCTACACTTGCTGTATACGAACCTGTAAGTGTATAAGCTTCTACATTTGAGAAGGTAAGATTTGTTGGTAAACTTGAAGGCTCAGTTGCTAAACCATCTAATCCAACTGCATACAAGTTGATTTCAAATGGGTTTTCATCCGCATCATCATTTCCTATTACTAATGTAGCTAATTTTGTGCCGTTACCAGATGGTGTGAAAGTTAAGGTGTAGTTATTTGTTCCATTCGCTGCAACTGTTCCTGTTGTTAGAGAAGTTGTAAACTCAGCTGCATTTGGTCCAGTAAGGTTTACAGAACTTATAGTTAAAGGATTGATTCCTAAATTCTGGATTTGAAAATTTGTAGTGGTTGTTGTTCCTACTACATATTCATCTCCCGTAAATAGATTGTTTCCTTCAAAGTTGACAACTATTTCTTTATCTGGCGGAGAGTAAGCAAATATATCCGCTGTTGTTCTAGGAAGAATTTGGTACGTTCCGTTAAATTGAGATAATAGTCCAACTACAGTTTGTGGTCCAGTAGGTATTGTACTGCCATTTATATTTGAGTTTGGGTTAATTCTCAAATCAACAGTATTTGAACCATCTGTACAAGGGTAATTTGTTCCTGAACCACTTACTGTGAAATTTCCTCCAGCTCCCGGAAAAGTTACATTATCGATTTGAATTAATCGTCCTTCTATATTTGGTCCTAAGTTAGCTATACCTACTAAAAGAGGTGCAATTTGATTGGCTTGTCCGAAATTATTAACGGTGTTAATTGGAGAAATTTGAATCGCTCCACCAAACTGTGATAGCGGTCCTGTTATTTCTACAGAATCTCCAAGACTAATACCTGTTGTTTGAGAGGTGCTGTAAGCAGCTAGTCCTCCTGTGTTATCTTGGATGTATCGAATTGGTCCGAGTTCTGAACCGTTAGCAGCTACACCTTTAATTGTAATGATCTGCCCTTGACTAAAATTGGTTCTTGCATCATTAATATCGGTTTGTGCAATTGTAGTACCACCGATGAGTGCAATTCCTAAAATTATTAATTTTTTCATTTTCTATTTTTATATCTTATTTTAAAATTCGTAGGTCAAACTAAAGTTAAATCTGAACCCTTGTCCAAAAAATACTTGAGCACTATTTGCATCAAAATCTGATGTGTCATCTCTGTTGTTTCGAGCATCAGAAATATACATTGTATTAAGCGCGTTATTAATTCCTGTTCGAAATGCGAGTTGGTGTTTTCCAAATTTAAAATTATAGCCTGCAAAAACGTTCAACAATCCATAATTCGGCATTTTCCAAGACTCTCTACCTGCATTTTCTCCTTGTAAACTGAAAGGATCGAAATCTGCATAATAGTTAGCAAAATAGATGTATTGTGCTTTAATGTATCCTGACTTTAAGAAGTTATACTTTAAAGACAGCGCTCCGGTTGTTTGAGCAGCATCTCCAACGTGTACTCCTCGCGCATCAAAGGATACGGTTGTACCAAGCACCTCAACTGTTTCTTCCGATTGCCATGTCCAATCTCCTAAAGAAACCATACCTTCTAGGGTCAGTTGTTTTGAAATGCGATATGCACCGTCAAATTCTATCCCCATGTGCAAGGCATCCATTCCGTCTATATTTACGCGTAAAAACTCTTGTGGATCATTTGGATCAGGTATACTTAAACCGAATGGAAAAGGCTTGTTCTTCCATTGTGTATGATATGCATTTACGTTGAAACTTAATTTTTTTGATCTATACCCGTAACCTGCCTCAAATGCAATGATTACTTCGTTTACGGTATTTTCAAAAAAGCGATTGTTATCCGTGTTAATAACGTTGTTAAACAAAGGTGTTCTGGACAGATATCCTGCATTCATAAACACGTTAGAGTTTTCGGTGAAGTTAAAGTTTGCTCCAGCTTTAAGTGTTCCTCCTGGTATTCTTTTCACTTCTGTTGTATTGTATGTCAGACCTTCACTGTTAGATGTGTAGGTTTGACCGTTATAATTAACGGTATCGTTAGCTCCAATCAACAATAAAGTATCTCCAATTTCAAGCTGTCTTTTTTGAAAGTAGTCAATTCCTTGATAGCTATTTACAGCACCAGAAGCATTTGCAAAGGCTGTCCATCTTCCTTTTTCATACTCTATTTGTGCAAAAGAACCTAACCATTGTACTTTAGCTAATCTATCATTGTGCCATGGATTCCAACCTATCTTGTCACCTACTCGATTCATAGGAGAAGCACTGTTTTGATTTTGAGTGTTTACAAAATAATCACCTCCTAATAAATCTGCTACTTCTACCCAATGAGCGCCTTCGTAGTATCTGTAGTCTATACCTCCTGCAGCCGTCCAAAAATCATTTATTTTCCAATCAAATTGACTCAAACCTCCTATCCAAAAATGGTTGTTGATAGAATTTGTAAGTATTTGGGAAGACTTCAGTAAAACTGGGTCGTAAGCAGGATCAGCCGTTGAAACAGTAGTTCCAAATAAACTTATTTGCTGATTGGCGGTATAAATACTATCCCAGTCTATATATCCTTGGTCGTCTCTAATTAATGCACTTGCATTTCTAGCTCTTTGTCCACCTCCTCTACCAATAGACACATAAGCGATGTTAGACCACGCGAAATTTTTATTAATTTTCCAGAAATCTTTAAGGGTAATTTGTGGTTTGTGATAAAAATTCATTCGCTCACTTTTCACATTCCCGTAATCTGCTTCTACACCGTTTTCTGCCGTTCCATGATGTTCATTAAATCGAATTCCTCTATTATTTCCTGCAGTATCTGAAGCATTAATACCTAAATCTCTAGCAAATTGAGTATCCCAATACTCCACATTTTGAGAGAAAGAACGTTGTCCATGCTTTTGCGGTGCACCAAAAACACTGAATGAGGTTAAATGCTTTCCTGATCTTTTTTGTACTTTTAAATAATAAAATGCTCCTTGAGTAAAGAGTCCGTCTACCCAACCATCTCCTTGTTTATAAGATGCAGAAAACACGGCTCCCCAACCATTTTTTAATTTCCCACTATTATAAGAAATGGAAGAGCGTAGAAAACTTCCAGTACCATATTCTTGTCTAAATTTTAAGCTTCTGTTACCTGCTGTTCCAGCTGTTAAAATATTCATTGTTCCTCCAACAGACGGTAAAGCTAACTTAGTTGCTCCCAAACCTCTTTGTACCTGTATTTGTTGTGTAATTTGATCTAAACCAAACCAATTACTCCAATAAACAGCTCCATTCTCCATATCATTTACAGGAACACCGTCAATTAAAACACCAACGTTTCGCTGACTAAATCCGCGAATTGAAATTCTTGCATCTCCATCACCTCCACCAGTTTGCGTAGCATGTACACCGGGAGTGGTGTTTAAAATCATAGGTAAATCTTGAGAGCCAAGCTCTTCGTTTAATTGTTTTGGTGAAATTGTAGATACAGCAACTGGCGTTTTTCTATCTTGTGCCAATTGGGCAATTACCTCAACTTCATCAAACTCTTGTGCATCTCCTAAAAATATATCTCTAGTTACTAAAGATTTATTTATATTAAATTCCAGATAAGTAGTGTCATAAGAAAACATGGTTACCCTAGCCAAGTATTTACCATAAGGTAAATTTTCTATTTGATAAGAACCATCTATTTCAGACTTCGTTCTGTACGCATCTGTTATGTAAACATATGCTCCAATAATTTCTTGATTTGTTTTACTATCTATAACTTTTCCTTTAATCATTCCTTTCTGCGCAAAAACCAGGAAAGGAAAAAACACGAGTAAACAGCTTATTAACTTCATTTTTTATAATAAAAAAAAGGAGTACCTAAGTACTCCTTTTAGCATTTTTAAACTTATTTAATCACTACTCTTTTTGTAGTAACAGAACCATTTGATGCTTCAATTTGCAAGAAATATAGTCCTTTATTCGCTGGTAATTGAACCGTATTAAATTTACCAACAGCTAATTGATTTACAACAGTTTGACCTAATCCATTTACAACTTCAATTGAAGAAATGTTTATGTTTGATTTTACATAAACAACACCATCTACTGACGGGTTTGGAAATACCGTAAAACGAACATCCTCAATATCCTGAGTAGATAACGGTGCACAATCACAAGCATGTTCACCTAATGAAGACCAGTTTCCATCAACAATTGGATCTCCCGATTGAGCAAATAATGTATCTCCATTTGCATCTAACCTTACAACAACTGGTGGAATTGAATCATATTCTGCTAGTGCATTGAAAAAAGAAACTTGGAAGTTCGTTTCTCCTTTTAAAATTGTAGATTTTCTAATTAAAGAATGATCTTTCGTTAATGCTACACCTTGACCTGTGTATGGGAAAGCAGAAGACCATGCATCTCCTGGATCTTCTCCAATCTTACCAAAAATATCTACAACTTGCGCACCTGCTACGTTATCAAAAGAACCTTTACCTAAAACGATTGCATCGTTTCCATTGAAGTAAAAAGCACTAGATACTGTATACTCTGGTGTGTAAAACCCATCTGCTTTTGCTTGAAGAGAATCCCAAACAGGAGCATTTTGTCCCGTACCATTTGCATCTCTCTTATCTAAAACAGCTACGTAAGTTCCATATGCATCAACTGTACCTGTTAACTGAACAGACTGTGCAGCACCAGCGGTTGTAGAACCGTTTGAAAAACGAGCAACAAAATATTGCGATAAATCAATAGAAGCATTTGTTGGATTGTAAATCTCCAATGCTTTATTATTACTCCATCCCTCTACGTACTCAGAGATAAATAAGTCAGAACAATCTTGCGCTGTTGTTCCAAACCCAGTTAATAAACCTACAAAAAGTAAAACTTTTTTCATACTTGTTATATTTGATGTTAAAATTTGCTGATTAATATGGACTTACTAACAAGCCTAAAGATAGATGGCCTATTCAATTGAATGTCGAGCATTAAATTTAAGTGCATTCTTTTTTTTCTGTCCTTCTATTCGTATATGGTTTCGAGTAAAATTGATTACTGTCTAGGATATCACACACGAATTTTCACGACAAAATTAAGTCATTTTAACCGCACAAAGGTTACTTAATTGTTAACAATTTCTTATTTCGTCTTCAAATGAATGTGAATAAAGTACATCGCTTATTAATCGAAAAAAACATTTTAATTATATTCTATAATGCGAATAGATATTTTAATTGGAGTTTTAATCAAAACTAATTATCCTTATTTTCGCAAAAACAATCGTATATACAAGATGAAAAATTACCTCTCCATTTTATTGATATTGGTTTCATTTATTTCTATTGGACAAACCAATTCAGAGAAAAAAGAAATAACTGTAGAATCCATTTGGAAAGATTATACTTTTTACGGACAAGGAGTGTCTGGCTTTAGATCTATGAATGACGGTGAACACTTTACAAAGTTCGAATCTGCGGATAAATTAAAAAATATTGTCAAGTATAGTTTCACAGATAGTAAGGGTGTTGGAGAAATTCTTTTGGCAGGTAAAGATATAACTGTAGACGGTACACCTCTAAAAATTTCAAGCTATTTCTTTAATGCAGATGAAACTAAGTTATTACTCACAACAGAGCAAGAAAAGATTTATAGAAGAAGTTTCTCTGCTGTCTATTACTTATACGATTTTCAAAGCAAAAAACTTACTGCTTTAGATCAAAAACACAAACCTCAAACTTTAGCAGAGTATTCGCCAGATGGAAAAAAGGTTGCTTACATACACAAAAACAATATTTATGTACGTGATTTGGAGAAAAACAAAATTAAGCAAATAACAAAGGATGGAGAAATAAACAAAACCATTAACGGCACAACAGATTGGGTATACGAAGAAGAATTTGCAATAACGAAAGGCTTCGAATGGTCGCCAGACTCAAAATACATAGCATATTTAAAATTTGATGAAGCCGAAGTAAAAGAATACACGATCAAATATTACAATGCACTATATCCTGAATTATACACTTTTAAATATCCGAAAACTGGAGAAGACAATAGTATTGTTACTGCCCACATAGCTTGTGCAAAAACAGGAAAGTCTAAAAAAATAAATCTAGGTGAGTATGAGTACATCCCTCGTTTAAAGTGGAGTGCAACAGAAAACAAGTTAATGCTACTAACATTGAATAGACATCAAAATCATTTAAAATACAATTGGGTTGATGCAACTAATAAAAAGTACGACAATACTATTGTTTATGAAGAGCTTGACAAAGCTTATGTAGAAATAGACGACAACCTTATTTTTTTAAACGATGGAACTTCTTTTATCAGAACAAGTGAAAAAGATGGTTTTAATCATATCTATAAGATTGGTTTAGATGGCAGTTCTACACAAATAACAAAAGGAAATTGGGACGTAATTGAATTTAAAGGAATAAATGAAACCTCTAACACCATTTACTACACCTCTGCAGAAGAAGGAGCTATTTATAAAGGATTGTATGCCATACAATTAGACGGAACCAACAAAAGAAAACTGCACCAGAAAAAAGGATACAACGATGCAGACTTCAGCACTGGAATGAAGTATTATATAAATGCGTGGACGAATGCAAATTCACCAGAAGAAATTACTTTACACAACAGCACAGGTGAACAACTTGAGGTTTTAGAAGATAATGAAATTTTCAAGATTGTTTTAAAACAGTATGATTTTCAACCTAAAGAGTTTTTGACTATTGAAGGTCATGACGGCACGCCATTAAACGCTTGGATGATAAAGCCTAAAAACTTTGACCCAAATAGAAAATACCCCGTTTATTACAATGTGTATTGCGGACCAGGTAGTAACATGGTAAAAGACCAATTTGGAGGTGTAAACTTCGCCTATCATCAACTTCTAGCACAAGCTGGATATATAGTTTTTAGTGTAGATCCGCGCGGTACCATGTACAGAGGAGCTAATTTTAAAAAGGCTACCTATCTACAACTAGGTAAATTAGAAACGGAAGACTTAATTGCATCTGCAAAAGAACTCCAAACCTTATCCTACGTAGATAAAGAACGTATTGGTATTATGGGTTGGAGTTATGGCGGATACATGACTTCTTTAGCAATGACAAAAGGAGCAGATATCTTTAAAATGGGGATTGCAGTTGCACCGGTTACAAACTGGAGATACTACGATAATATTTACACAGAACGGTTTATGCGCACCCCGCAAGAAAACCCAGAAGGGTACGACGATAATTCGCCTATTAACCATGTAGATAAACTGAAAGGAAAGTACTTCTTAATTCATGGTTCAGGTGACGATAATGTGCATTATCAAAACAGTATGGAAATGATAAATGCGTTAGTGAAAGCAGATAAAGACTTCGATTTATTTATTTACCCAAATAAAAGCCATGGTATTTACGGTGGTAATACGCGTAATCATCTCTTTAGAATGATGTACGAATATACTCTAGAAAACTTGTAAGATGTTTAAATTACCACTTTTTGCATTGCTCATCTTAGTGGGTTGCGCACAAACAAAACAGACTACTCTTCCAACAGAGTCGTTAGATGAACAACTTTCTCAAATCGAAAAGAACGATAGTAATATTGTTTGGTTCTCCTTTGAGAAAGGTGTCGAACTGTCAAAATTTTCTAATAAAAATATGTTCATCGATGTTTATACAGACTGGTGTGGATGGTGCAAAAAAATGGATGCATCTACCTTTAAAAACGAAGCTGTTGTGAGTTATATGAACAAAAATTACATTGCTGTAAAATTAAATGCAGAACAGCGAGATACACTTCGCTTTAATAATACCAACTTTACTTTCGTTAATTCTGGAAGAAGAGGTTACCATCAGTTAGCTGCTTTGCTTTTAGATGGACAAATGAGTTATCCTTCTTTTGCTATTTTAAGTAGTGACGGAAGAAGAGTAAAAAAAATCGTAGGTTATCAATCTACTGAGCAGTTAATTCCAGCTTTGTCTCTTAAAGAATAATTTTTAAAATAAGTGTAAGTTTTGAGCTTTGAGAAACCAATTTGTTTTATATCTTAGTCTCGATATTTTTTAGTAGTAAAATTGAAATAGATAAGTAACAAATGAGCGAAGTAGCTAAATTAGAACTCGACGGAAAAGTTTATGAATTCCCAGTAGTAATTGGTTCAGAGAACGAAAAAGCAATCGATATCAAATCATTGCGAGGAACAACAGGATATATCACCTTAGATCCAGGTTTTAAAAATACAGGTTCTACACAAAGTGCAGTAACCTTTCTTGATGGAGAAAAAGGTATTTTAAGATATAGAGGTTATCCAATAGAGCAGTTAGCAGAACAAGCTTCATTTGTTGAAGTAGCTTATCTTGTTATTTACGGAGAATTACCAACTGCTAAGCAATTAGAAGAGTTCAATACTTCTATTACAAAGCACACGCTTGTTCATGAAGACATGAAGCAATTCTTTGAAGCTTATCCAGCAAAAGCGCATCCAATGGGTATTTTAGCTTCTATGGTTTGTTCTTTATCTACATTTTATCCAGAGTCGCAAGACCCTTCAAGACCAGCTGAAGCAGTTGATTTGACTATTCATAGATTATTAGCAAAATTGCCTACATTGGCTGCGATGTCGTATAAAAACGCTATGCGTCATCCAATCATGTATCCTAAAAATGAACTAGGTTACTGCGAGAACTTCTTACACATGATGTTTGGAATGCCTACTGAAGAATACCAAGCAGATCCAGTAGTAGTTAGTGCGCTAAACAAATTGTTAATTTTACATGCAGATCACGAGCAAAACTGCTCTGCTTCTACTGTAAGAATTGTAGGTTCTTCTCAAGCCAATTTGTATGCTTCTATATCAGCGGGTGTATCTGCTTTGTGGGGACCATTACATGGAGGTGCAAACCAAGCTGTAATTGAAATGTTAACACAAATTCAAGAAGACGGAGGAGATTTAGAAAAATGGGTTGCTAAAGCAAAAGATAAAGAGGATTCTTTTAGATTAATGGGCTTTGGGCATAGAGTATATAAATCATTTGATCCACGTGCTACAATAATCAAAAAAGCATGTGATGACGTATTAGATAAATTAGGAATTGATGATCCAATTTTAGAAATCGCTAAAAAATTAGAGAAAGTAGCTTTAGAAGATGAGTACTTTGTGAAAAGAGGTTTATATCCTAATGTTGATTTCTATTCAGGTATTATTTATAGAGCTTTAGGAATTCCTACTGAAATGTTTACAGTAATGTTCGCTTTAGGAAGACTGCCAGGATGGATAGCACAATGGAAAGAAATGATTGAAAATAATGAACCGATTGGTAGACCAAGACAAGTATACACAGGTTCTACTGTTAGAGATTATGTAGATATCACAAAAAGATAAGTCTAAATTATTATTTGTATTAAAGTCCTAGTTTACTAGGACTTTTTTTGTTTCTAACATTTAAAAAGTTCGAAATCAATGCCTTGTTAATAAATTAATAATTTTCGCTTCATACAGAAACCAAAAGAATTATTTAATTTTCATCAGATATTGGTTCTATGTATAAATTTGTTTCTTACTTCTACGCACTGTGCTTTTATCAGTTGTCTTGTCCCAAACTCAAATCGCAATCAATAGCTTTGAACAAACCAACGCAGACACTTGGACCCCAATAACACTTTCAACCCCTCCTTGCACTAATGGAGCAGACCAATGGGATTATGCAACTATTTTAACTTCAATTTCTCCAAATCACCTCAACCAATTTTGGGGAATTCGTGATTTAGATGGAAGTTGTGGATCTGGAGCAGGTGAAACACTTACTTTTCCATCAATAAACACTTCAGCTTATACCAACATCTCTATTTCTGTTGACTATAACTTATTTGAGTTTGACTCAGGTGATGATTTATTTTACACACTTATTATTAATGGTGTATCACAAAATGAAGTGCAATTATTTGACGGTATTTCTAACTTAAGTACAAACGGATGGATAACTGAAACACTAAATATCCCAAATGGGACAAATACAGTAGGATTTCAAATTAGAGTAGTACAAAATGGTGGTGATTATGGCGGTATAGACAATGTTCGATTAGAAGGCGTTTTAACAGTAAGCTGTTTTATTCAAGATAGTGGTTTAAGCTCTGTAACCTGCAATGATAATGCAACACCTTTAGATTTCTCAGACGATTTTATTACTTTCTCATTTAATCCAAATTGAAACAATTTAGGTAACTCCTACTCGATTAGTTCTGGACAAGGAAATATAACGCCTAATTCTACTATAAGTTATGGCACGCCCACTACTTTTACTCTAAATAACGGAAGTGCAAACACTGGAAATTTTATTTTTACATTATCCGATCAAAATAACACACAATGTTTTATAACCGACTCCTTAGTTAACCCAGGATATTGCTCTAATGGCTACTCCTTATCTATAAATAGTGTAAGTTCTTTATCTTATAATACGAGCTGTAATTCTGGAGATAATGGAACTATTTCTTTCAGTTCTACGGGAATATTAGGTCAAAACAACACATTTTATGCAGAACTATCCGATCAAAATGGCACTTTTAATTCTCCCGTAATAATTGGACAATTAAATACGATGCAAAATAACGGAACTATCAATGTCACTATTCCACCAGGAACGCTTTCTGGAAATGGATATAGGGTGCGACTAAGGGCAGACCAACCTACGATTACGAGCAGCAGTAATAATTCAGATATCACTGTTGTACTTGATGCTTCAAATTGTTCTCAACCTTACTTGACCAGTCTTTTAACTAACTCATGTTCAACTAACAATTGTCCAGAAGGTTTTAACGAGCTTATTTTTATAAACAGCGGTGTGGGTTTTACGGCAAACTCAGCTTCATTGCGCATAACATATGGAAATAATTCGGGAATACCTTACGATGCAGATTATACAGATGTGCTTACACCAAACCCTACAAAAATTTCAGAACTCAATCTTGCTGCGGGTTGTCCTGGTTTATTTGTAGACGGCACAAATCAAGCAATTCCTGCTAATGCTCAAATTATCTTTGCAAATACCAACTTGTGTGATGATGCCTTAGATTGGACAGGATTATGTGGTCAAGGTCCAATATACATGGTATTTAACAACGACTCTGAATGGAGTACTTCAGGTAACTTTATCAATAATACCAATAGCGGAAATCGATACCTAAATATCATCGTAACCGATAACTTAGGAAATTTCACAACTACAGAATATTGGTTTAATACAGCCAATAATACTGGCAACGATGGAGACTTCCAGAATTACAATTCACAAGGTGGAGAAGCAATTTTTTACGGAAACCAAGGCTGTTTAATTAACGGAACTACACTGCCAGTTGAACTCACAGAGTTTAATATTTTGGTTAACAATGGGTTAAATAGAGTAACCTGGAATACTTTGTCTGAAAGAAACAACGCTTATTTCCAACTTGAGAGACGAGTTGAAACACTAGAAAGCTGGGAAACCATAGCTATCATTAAGGGAGCTGGTAATTCTAGTGGTTTACTCTCTTATGTGTATGCCGACAAACAGATAAAGGATATTTTAAATTATTACCTTTTAAAGCAAGTCGATTTCAATGGAGAATTCCGATATTCGCAAATAATTAGTGCGGATAATCGGATAGTTAGAAAAATTATAGGTGTATTTGATATTTTAGGTAGACCTATTCATCCTAAAACACCAGGATTATAAATTCTTCAATTTGACGATGGTTCCACACTGAAAATTATTGGTAACACCAAATTATTAAATGAAAAGATTTACACTTATCAGTTTAACCCTAATTTCCTTTTTAGGAAGCGCACAATTAGATATAAAAGTAATGTGCTACAATGTCCTAAATTATCCAACTGGCATTGTAAATAGAAAAGATACTTTAGAAGTCATTTTAAATCATTATACACCAGACATAATAATGGTTCAAGAGTTGAAGTCTTTTTTTGGCTTAGACGAGATAGAAGATGTATTAAATACAGTTTCAAATGACACTTATGCTTCTGGAACATACGTAACACAGCAGTCTAATCCATCTAGTAGTTGGAAATTACAACAAAACCTAGTTTACAATACACGGATTTTTGGTTTAGCACAAGAAGAAGCTTTTTTAACTGACTACAGAGATTTAAATTACTTTAAATTATATATTAAAGATGCTGCACTTGCTTCTAGCGGAGACACAACTTTCTTACATGTATTCACAACTCACTTAAAATCGTCTCAAGGAAATGCAAACGAACAAATCAGGTTTGAGATGTCACAAGTTCTAAGAACCAGAATTAACGAATTGCCAGCAGATAGTTATGTATTATGCGGTGGAGATTTTAATTTATACACAAGTGCCGAAGATGCATATCAACACTTAATCACTCAAAGTAATGTAATAAATCCTTTGGTTGACCCAATAGATATGCCTGGCAATTGGCACAACAGTAATTTTCCAAACAAAGAAATTCTTACACAATCTACACGTCTAAGCAGTTTAGATGATGGCGCTGGAGGTGGTGTAGATGACCGTTTCGATTTTATATTGCAAACGTCTAATTTTAACAATCCAACTGGAGATTTTAGATATGTACAAAACTCGTACAAATCTTTAGGTAATAATGGAACATGTTATAACCAAGATTTAATTAACTGTACAACCCAGAACAATGTTCCGGCTAACGTTCTAAGTGCATTGTACTACATGTCTGATCACCTTCCTGTAGTAATGGAAATAACAAGTGATTTAACCTTAAGCACTACAGATGAAAACAATCTAGAAAACATTAAAATATATCCAAACCCAGCGCAAGATGTATTTCTTGTTAAGCATACCTCTCAGGAAGTTTTGGATGTAACTATTTTCAATGCAAATGGGAAAGCCGTTGTTCAAACCAACTCGAATAAAGAAATATCAATAGCTCACCTAGAACGTGGAATTTACTTCGTGTTGTTAAGCAACTCTAAAGGCAATCAAAAAATAGAAAAGCTAGTTATTCAATAATTAATCAGTAATAACAATAAGGTTTTTCTCCCAAGGATCAATTTGATCATAAAGATCGTTTACAAAAGAATCGAAACCGTATTTGCTAAAGAACTGCAATACATTTTCGGTTCTTTCTTGTAAACCATTGTTTGGAAACAACCTTTTGTACACTCCTTCAATTTGCTTAAGTGAGTCATCAAACTTCTTTTTTTGATGACGCGTTAACTTATCCTCAAATTGCTTAATTTGTTTGTTCAATTTAGCAACTTCAGCTTCTGCATATCCTTTTAATCCAGACTCAACTTCAATGGCTTGGCTGGTTATTTGGTTGGAAAGTGTGTTCAAGTGTTCTTCTAAAATTTCAAAAGAAATTTCTTCCTTAGAATTAGATAAGACAAAATCCTTTTTTAATTCTTCCTTGTCTTTCAAAAAATCAACAAATGAATATCCCAGTTTATCCATTTTTGAAGCATTGGTAGCATCTACAAACTGTACACTATTTCGAACCTGTATAATTGGATAAGATAATTCTAAGGCATCAAAAACTCCTTTAAGTTGAAGCCAATAAGCCATCTCTCCTCCTCCTCCAACATAACATAAGTTAGGTAATATCCATTCTTGATAAACTGGACGAAGAACAACGTTCGGACTAAAATCTTGTGGTTTTAAATCCATCATCTCTAATAATTCTATAGCATTACAAGAAAAATTATTCCATTCAAAAGTACCATCTTCCTTCTTAACTATCCTTTCTCTGCTATTCTCATCTAAAAAGAATAAGTTAATTTCTCTTGGGTGCACTTGAGTCTTGTAGCCTTCTTTTTCAAGTGCTAAAGATGTTTTTGAGACTGCTTTTTGCGAAAAAGACGCTTGCACTTCTTTAAAAAGAACAGGTTTAAAAAGCGTTTTTAATTTGGGGTGATCAGCATCAATAATAAGAAGTCCTTTATCTCCGAATAACCCATGCACTAAACGTAGTGTTGCTTGAGATAAACTTTCGCCATTTAAATATTGTTCTTTTATCCATGCTGCTATTTCAACTTGGTTTTCAAAATAAGACAATAGCGCGCTTTTGGTTTCTTCAAATGCTTTTATTTCAAACCTCCCAACGGCACCCTTTTGATCTGTATTCCAGACTACTTTGTTGTTAAAAACCGAAAGGTGATTTATTTCTTCAAAATCATGATCCTCACTTGCCATCCAATAAACAGGCACAAAGTTGTATTCTGGATGCTTCGCTTTCATTTCAGCAGCAAGCTTTATCACGTGTAATATTTTGTAGACAAAAAATACTGGTCCTGTAAATAAATTTAACTGATGTCCTGTAGTAATCGTAAACGTATCTTTCTGCTCTAGCAAAATTGTGTTTTCTACTACAGCTGTTTTATTTTCAATGTTTTGATAAGATTCAATTAGAACTTCTACTAACGGGATTCTGTATTTGTTGTTATAGTTATCTGCTTTTTTTTTGATTTGATTAAACAAGTTTTCTTTTGAAAAGGGTGTACTAATAAAAGGTGTAAGTTGTTCTTGGTTGTAAACCAAAGAATTGGCTGTATTACTAAAAAAAGAAGTTTCTCTTCTGTCTATTGTTGTCTTGTTCATGGCTTAAAATTAGCTATTTCGAAAGAAATTAAACGTTCTAAAGAAGTAAACCTTTCAAATTATTTGAGGTTGTTTACAACTTTACAGTTCATTCTTGGAATTATTGGTCTAATAAAAAATAAAGAGCAAAACCGTTAGATTGAACGGATATGTAATGTGTGTTATTTCTTTTTTTAGAATAAGAAAGTATCTTTGTTAAAAAATTAGAAGATGAAAGGAAAAATTGAGACAAGCAAAGGAAATATGATTGTAGAGTTTTATGAAAAAGACGCACCAAATACGGTTGCAAACTTTGTAAAACTAGCCAAAGATGGTTTTTATGATGGACTAACATTTCATAGAGTTCTACCTGATTTTGTAATCCAAGGAGGATGTCCAAACGGAACAGGTGCTGGCGGACCAGGTTATTCAATAGATTGTGAATTAGATGGTGACAATCAATTTCATGACAGAGGTGTTTTATCTATGGCACACGCAGGAAGAAATACTGGAGGTTCTCAATTCTTTATTTGTCACAGCAGAACAAACACAGCACATTTAGACAGAAACCATACTTGCTTTGGAAAAGTTACAGAAGGTGTTGATATCATTGATTCTATTAATCAAGGAGATTTAATTGAAAAAATTGTTATTGAAGATTAATTCAACGCTCTAGAAACTTCAAACCTCTTCAAGTGAAGAGGTTTTTTTATGTCATATTTTGAATATTTTTGTTAGATGAAGAAGTTTATTTGTTTTATACTTGTTACACTACTCACGCAAATTGCTTTAGCAGAAGTACAATTTGTGCGCGTAATGTTTTACGGAAACGCCTCGAATCGTGCCGTTATTGGTTGGGATCAAGTAAGCGGAGAAAATCCAATTTTACACTTTGATACTGTCCGACCATTTGATTTCGAATTTTCTCAATCGCAAAGTATTACAACAAAAAATAATGCGAAAGGAATGTTTAATCATTTTGTGCACTTAGAAAACTTACTTCCCAATCAAGCTTATTACTTTAGTATTAAAGACGATAAAGGCTTTTCAAAAGTATATTACTTCTATACTGCTCCGAATGTAAATTCAGAACAACTTTCTTTTATTGGTGGTGGAGATTCTCGTACGCGTTCCTCTGTTAGAAGACTAGCCAATCAAATGGTAGAAAAACTTAAACCACATGCCGTTTTATTTGCTGGAGATTACACTGGATTTGATACTCAAAAAGAATGGCTTCAGTGGTTTACAGATTGGGAATTAACCACAGGAACTGACGGTCGGATTATACCAATTGTACCAACCAGAGGAAACCATGAAAAAACGAATAAAGTAATGGTAGATATTTTTGATGTACCGTGTAAACGTGCCTACTACTCTACTCAATTTGGAGGTTCTTTATTTAATGTTGTAGTACTTAACTCAGAAATTTGGAAAGGTGGAGCACAAACATGGTTCTTAAATTCTGAATTAAAAGAACATGCAGATTTCAACTGGCAAATGCCGATGTACCATAGACCAATGCGACCGCATGTGAGTCATAAAAATGAAATGCAAACGCAATACAGAAATTTTGTTCCTGTGTTTGAGAAGTATAAAAATGTACGTTTGGCACTAGAATGTGATAGTCATACCTGCAAATCTACATGGCCTATATTAAAATCTAAAGATAAATTAGCTGACGAAGGTTTTGTACGGGATGATAAAAAAGGTATTGTTTACATCGGAGAAGGATGCTGGGGAGCTCCACCAAGAGCTGCAGATGATTTAAAATCTTGGACGCGCGATGCAGAAATGAATGATAGCTTTAAATGGATTTTTGTTTCCAAAGAAAAAATTGATGTAAGAACTGTACTTTATTCAAATGTTAATGAAGTTCAAGCTTTATCAAATAAAACTAGGTTTAGCTTACCCGATAATATCCTTATTTGGAATCCAAGTAACGGAAGTGTGGTTAACGTTTTACCAATAGAAAATTAGTTGACCATTTTCTCAGTTCTTTTCCTAATTTTGCACTAAGAAAAAAGGCAAGTTAGTCTATCGCTTTGTATACAAAGAGGAAAGTCTGGGCAGTATAAAGCACCGTACTTCTTAACGAGAAGGGTTTTTAGTTTAAGCTAAAAATACAGAAAGTGCCACAGAAAGGTAAACTACTCTATTTATAGAGAAAAGGTGAAAAGGTGGGGTAAGAGCTCACCGCGTGTTTAGTGATAAATACGGCAGGGTAAACCTTACGGACTGAAAGATCATGTAAACCAAGGCTTTTCGTTTACGAAATAAAGAATTGCTTGTTCAACTTGGAGGGTAGATTGATGGATTTTAACGGCGACGTTAAGGCTAGATAAATGATAGACATCAAACTTAGTTTGATACAGAACCCGGCTTATTACTTGCCTTTTTTCTTTTTACTTTCTTAAGCTTACGTCTACTCTTTTTTGATTAAACGTTTTCGTTTCTGATAAAACATAAAGCAAATGATGCTCGTTTTCAATTTTAAGTAAATAAGAACCGTTTTGCCATGTGATTTGCTTAATTATAAATGCACCATTTACATTTTCTTTTACTCTTAATCGTTCTGGCCTAACCAATTCACCATTGAATTCATTAATGATACCCGTCAAATTTCCTACATACATGTTTTTAGGTTTTCTATAGAGTTGTTCTGGAGTATCAAATTGTATTATTTTACCATTTTGTAATACCGCTATTTTATCCGCAATTTGCATAGCATCATTTGGATCATGGGTAACAAAAATACTTGTTATCTGCTCTTTCTTTAAAATACTAGCAATCTCAGTTCTTACAGTTCTTTTTAATGATTGGTCTAAACTAGAAAATGGCTCATCAAGCAAGAGTAAAGAAGGGTTTACGATTAGGCTTCTTGCAATTGCAACACGCTGTTGTTGTCCGCCAGACAATTGAGAAGGCTTTTTATTTCGGTGCGCCAATAATTCAAAAGCTGTGAGATAAGTCTCAATGTTTTCTTTTGATTTTAGAGCAAAACGTATATTTTTCTCAACCGATAAATGCGGAAAAAGAGCATAATCTTGAAAAACTACACCTACATTCCTTTTTTCAGGTTTTAAAAAGGTGGTTGTATCTGATAAAACTTTATTATTAACGGTTATTGTTCCGCTATCATTGGATTCTAATCCTGCAATAATTCTAAGCAATGTTGTTTTACCTGAACCACTCTCTCCTAAAAGGGCAACAATCTCACCTTGTTTTACAGCAAAACTAATTGCATTTAAAACGGGTTGTTTATCAAATTTTTTTGAAACGTTTACAACTTCTAACATTATATTTTTTTATCAGAGCGCATGAATATTAAAGTAACTAAAATACCCGACAATATTAACAGCAACGCATATGGTGCAGCATCAGCAACAGATTCTGCTACTTTGGCTTTTTTGTATGCTTTTGTAGCTAGGGTTTCAAAGTTAAAAGGTTGTAGGATTAACGTTAATGGCAACTCCTTTAGCACATCAATAGTAACTACGGCCAAAGTTGTAAGAAGTCCAAACCGAACTGAAGGAAAATAGACTTTGAAAAAAGTAGACAACGCACCCTTCCCTAGAGTTCTGCTTGCATCAGGTAATTGAGATGAAACTTGGTTAAATACAGATTCAGTTGTGTTATAACCTACTGCAAAAAAACGAATCACATATGCAAAAATAAGTAAAACTAAACTATTAATTGTCCATTGATACCAACTTCCCGAAGAATCTAAAGTATAGATAAACGCAATCACAGCAACGCCGATAACAGCTCCTGGAATAGCATAACCTAACGTAGAAACATTCGCTAGAAAATTAGCAAACTTACTTCTATTTAAATAACGATTATAGTGCATTACAACAGCAAAGAAAACTATTAAAATGGCTGCAATTAATGCAATTTGAAGGGCGTTAAAAAAGATGATTAAGATACTAGAAGACCATAAAGCACTAAAGTTATTTGATGCCAAATACACTAATTGGAAAACTGGAACAATAAAACCTAAAAAAAACGGCAGAAAACAGATTAAGGAAAAGAAAATACCATTTTTTCTAGAAACAAACTTAAGCTGTGTTAAACCAGAATTCGATTGTTTTACACGACGAATAGAACGAATAAAGAAAAGTGTGCTAAAAACAAAAGTAACCACAACAAAAAGTAAAGCACTTAAGTAAAGTGAGCCTGAGAAATTCATTTGTTTTGCCTGAAAAATACCTGCAGTAAAAGTTTTAACATTAAAGTAGCTCATTGCTCCATAATCATTAATTACTTCCATTACAACTAAACTTACTCCTCCCAAAATGGAAGGAACAGCTAATGGCAGACTAACGCTTAAGAAACGTTTTATTGGCGAAACACCGAGCGTAGAAGCTGCTTCATCTAGTGATTTATTTTTCTCCGAAAAATGAAGTAAACAAGAAGAATAAACGTAAGGGTACAAAGAAAACCCTAAGAAAACCATTAACCAACCTTCAGTAATAACATTAATATCCCAGCTAAATATTTGTTCTGGAGTAAAAAAGAATAAGGCAATTTTAGTAAAAGTACCTGTTACAGAAAAAATACTCGCATAAACAAAACCCATAATATAGGTGGGAATAGTTAAAGGAAGAATATTAAATTTTCTTAAAAAGTTACTTAACGGAAACCTATAATTAGACAAAAGATAAGCCGGCATTACCCCTAACAATAAAGAAACAAAACTAACCCCAAAAATCATTCGCAGCGTAGTGTAAATCATTTCTGGAAGAACGTACTCCTTTAAATGATTTATATTTCCCTGCTTCTCCGCTATTTCTGCTGATGTACTACCTGAAAGTGTAAAACCTTCTAAAACAAACAAAAGAGGAATAAAAATTATTCCTCCAATGCAAACAGACAAGCTAATCCATGTCCAATATTTTGATTGTATTGCTTTCAATTATTTCCAGCCAGCTCTATCAAATACTTTGATAGCAGCCGTATTTAATTGTCCTATTTTACTCAAAGCAACAGTATCTTCTTTAAACGCTCCCCATGAAGAAACAAGATCACTTGCTTTTACAGATGGATTTACGGGATACTCAAAATTTGCCTCGGCAAGTTTGATCTGTGCAGTTTCGGAAGACAAAAACTCTATTAATTTCATCGCATTCTCTTTATTAGGAGCAGATTTTACAATACCTACACCGCTTACATTTACATGTGCACCTCTACCCGATTGGTTTGGATAGAATATTGAAATTGACTCACCTGCTTTTCTTTCTAGCTCGTCATCAGAACTCAATAACTTACCTACGTAATAAGTGTTAACAATAGCCAAATCTGCTTTTCCAGCATAAATTGCTTTTACTTGATCTCTGTCGTTACCAGACGGAGATTGATACATATTCTTAACTACTCCTTCTGCCCAAGTTTGAGCCGTTTCTTCTCCATTACTTGCAATTATACTTGCCAATAAAGATTGGTTATAAACATTTGAACCACTTCTAACAGCTATCTTACCTTTCCATCTTTCGTTTGCTAAATCTTCATACGTAGTTAACATTTCTGGTTTCACTCTCTCATTAGAATAAACAATAACTCTCGCACGTTTTGTTAAACCATACCAACTACCCTCTTCTCCTCTCAAATGAGAAGGAATATTTTTATTTAGCTTTTCCGAAGATGATGCTTGAAAGAAACCAGCGTCTTTTGCTTGAAATAAACGAGCAATGTCAGCAGTAAAATAAATATCTGCTTTACTATTATCGCCTTCTTTTTCTAAACGCTCAAGTAATTCTTGTGTTTTTCCCTCAACCGCGTTTACTTTAATTCCTGTTTCCTCTTCAAATTGTTTGTACAACTCAGTATCTACATCGTAATGTCTATCTGTATAAATATTTACAATTTTCTCCTCTTCATTTACCAGATTTTCTGATTCATTTGGTTTATCAGTTGCCAAACAACTTGATAAGAACAAACCAGCTAGGGCAAATATCGATTCGTAATATATCTTTTTCATAATATCAAATTTTGATTACAAATATAGTGTTTGATTGAATTTTAGCTCTACCACTTTAATGGTAATTTTATAGTTATTTTTGCACAAAAATCAAGTTTTTAATAAATATGACAGATCCGGCAAAACAGCAAAAATTAAAAATCAACGAACTTTTAATACAATTACGTTCTGGTGAAGAAAGTACCATTAGCAAAGCGTTGAAAGGACTTCAAATTCATGGAGAAGCAAAAGTTATACACCCTATTTTAGACGTTTGGGTAGAAGGTCTGAGTGATAAAAATGAAAAAGAAGTACTTGAGTTTTTATCTAGTTTAAAAGATAGCTACGCTGCAGAACCTATTATGGAAGCAATACACAGCAATAAATACAAAACTATTCGTCAACCTCTTCTTAATACCATTTGGAACACTAAAGTAGATTTCTCTGAATATTTAGCTGATTTTGTTCAAATCGCAACTCAAGGTGATTTCATGGATGCTTTAGAATGCTTAACGATTATAGAAAACTTGGAGGGTCCGTTCTTAGAAGAAGATCTTTTAGAAGCACAAGTATATTTAAGTGAATATGCGGAAAACAGAAACTCTACAGATGATACCAAAGCTAAACTTATAAGTGAAATGGCAATTCAACTCAAAGATTTAGAACAAAATTTAGAAGGATAAGCCGGTTTTATTGAAAAAAGGACGCTGAAAGTATGGTTAATAAAATATAAGCTATATCTTTGCACCCTTATTTAAAAATGTTTAATTATGAATAACTACGAAACTGTTTTCATTTTAACTCCCGTTTTGTCTGAAGATCAGGCAAAGGAAGCAGTAGTGAAGTACGAAGACCAAATTAAAGCGTTAGGTGGTAAAATTAACCACTCTGAAACTTGGGGTCTAAAAAAACTTGCTTACCAAATCCAAAAAAAATCTACTGGATTTTACTTTTTGGTTGAGTATGCAGGAGAAGGTAACATTGTTGCTGAACTTGAATTAGCTTTTAAGCGTGACGAAAGAGTTATGCGCTTTTTAACTGTCAAAATGGACAAGCACCACAAAACTTGGGCAGACAAAAGAGTTGAAAGAAACATTAAAGGTAAAACCATTGTTGGAGCTACCGTTTAATTTATTAATTATTTAAAAGTAAAAAAGTCATGGCACAAAATGATATCAGATATTTAACTCCGATTAACATCGAGATTAAAAAAGAAAAATACTGTCGCTTTAAGAAAAGTGGAATTAAGTTTGTTGATTATAAGGACGCTGATTTCTTATTAAAATTAATTAACGAGCAGGGTAAAATTTTACCAAGAAGAATTACAGGAACTTCTGCTAAATTCCAGAAGAAAGTGAATAAGGCAATTAAAAGAGCTCGTCACATTGCAGTTTTACCATACGTTGCAGACGGTTTAAAGTAAGCCTTAGTTATTAATTTTAAAGATATTAAACGATGGAAATAATTTTAAAGAAAAACGTTGATAACTTAGGATACAAAGACGAAATCGTAGAAGTAAAAAACGGATACGGAAGAAACTTTTTAATTCCTCAAGGATATGCAGTTTTAGCTACTGCTTCTCAAAAGAAAGCACATATAGAAACACTTAAGCAACGTTCTCACAAAGAAGAGAAAGTAAAAGAAGAAGCTAGTGCAATTGCAGCTAAGCTAGAAGGTGTTTCAGTTTCAATTGGAGCTAAAGTTGGAGAAAACGGAAAGATTTTTGGTTCTGTTAATACATTACAACTTGCAGAAGCGTTGAAAGAAGCAGGTGTTGATATTGATAGAAAATCAATCAAAATCAAAGACGAGCCAATTAAAGAGATTGGTACTTACGAAGCAGAAGCAAACTTACACAAAGAAGTGAGAGCTACTTTTAGTTTCGAAGTAAAAGGAGAGTAATCTTTATTTTATATATAAAAAAAGCAGTTTCAAATGAAACTGCTTTTTTTGTGCTCAATATTTTTAATCCATCTTTATCAGATACTTTCGCTCTAGATAAAAAGTTGCGAAAGGCAGTAAGGAAGCTAATAAAACTAGTAAAGTGAAATCCCATTTCCAATTCTTATGCCTTGCCAACACTAAAGCAAATACAATATAAATAATAAAGAGTATACCGTGCAGCATTCCAACAATATAATTAGGGGTTAGCATCTCTAACCAGTATTTTAATGGCATGGTAATAAAGAGTAATAGGTAACTAATCCCTTCTAAAATTGCAATTTTTCTAAATGTGTTCATTTTATTTCTATTGTTAATCCATCATACGCTACTTTAACGTTTTCTGGAAGTTCTTGTTCTATTTCTTCGTGTTTGCCAAAAAGATGGCTAATATGTGTTAAAAAAGCTTGTTCTGGATTAATTTCTTTTATAAATGCCAAAGCTTCATTTAAGTTAAAGTGCGAAATGTGCTCTTCCTTTCTAAGCGAATTAACGATCAAAATTTTTGACCCCTTAACTTTCTGCTTCTCTTCTTCTGAAATCGTTTTGGCATCGGTAATGTAAGTGAAGTCTTTTACCCTAAACCCTAGAACAGGCATTTTATAATGCATTACTTCAATTGGGGTGATTGATTCTCCGCAAGGCAATATAAATTTATCTTTATTAATTCTATTTAAGTTTACCTTGGGTATACCTGGATAAGTATTGGCTCCAAAAACGTAATAGAATTCTCTACGTAAGGCTTCTTCTACAGAATTAGAGCAAAAGATTTCCATATCTCTTTTTTCTTTAAAATTAAAAGCGCGTACATCATCCATACCTGAAATATGATCTTTGTGCTCATGTGTATACAAGACGGCTCTTAACGACTGGACATTTTCTCTTAACATTTGTTGCCTAAAGTCTGGTCCAGAGTCTACAACATAGTTTTCATCATTAACCGTAAACATGATAGACGATCTGAGTCGTACGTCCTTTGAATTACCAGAACTACATACTGAACAGTTACAAGCTATAACAGGCACGCCTTGAGATGTTCCAGAACCGAGAATAGTAATTTTCATCTGTGTTTTTTTGCTAAATTAACTGTAGACAGAGGATTAAACAAATTAAAATGTAGATATAAAAAAAGAGGGACAAAATAATTGTCCCTCTCTCCAAATATTATAGTTTTTACTTATTCTTCAACTCTTTCATGCGCTCGTAATACATTTGCTTTTTCTCTTCGTCTCCAGCAAAATTACTTACTTGCATTAAGGTTCTAACCACTTGCACGTTATCTGGTTCTTGGGATAAGTAAACTTC
The DNA here is from genome assembly GCA_965656535.1 of Lishizhenia sp. Taxonomy (GTDB): domain Bacteria; phylum Bacteroidota; class Bacteroidia; order Flavobacteriales_D; family Crocinitomicaceae; genus Lishizhenia. Next base: position 164,973 of record CBFHKX010000003.1, on the reverse strand, counting down.
TAATGGAGCAACAGCTTTAGAATAAGTTTCTTCTACCTCTTTTTCCATTTTCGCTCTTCTCGGATCTCCCAAATCTAGATCGCGAAGGCCTTCTTGTAATTTTTGACCTTTTCCAATATAAAGCGCACCTAGGTTATATTGGTAATCCACATTTGTTGGTTCTAACTCTGTAGCTTTAATTAAAAATTGCTCTGCTTTATCCTCTTTTCCTTCAGACAAAAACACTGTACCGAAAGTACCATAAGCTAAAGCATTATCTGTGTTTGCTTCAAGTGCTGAATTTGCATATTGCATTGCATTTTCTTCATCTCCTGCTTTTAGTGCGACTTGTACACCTTCAGACGCAAGTGCTAAATCACCTGGGAAAATTTCATATGCAGACTTAATAAATCGCAATGTTTTTTGATTATCTCCTTCTTTTTTCAATTGAACAAGTGCATTACTTGCTGCAACCTGCGCATTCGTTTTCGTATCCGTATCATCTTGCTCTAAAACTCTCTTCTTTAAATCGTATGCAAATGCAAAGGCTTCAAAAGATGCTAAATAAGAACTATCTTGAAAACTTTTAGTTGCGTCTTTAGATAGGTTCTGTGCTTTTATTAAAACAAAGTTCTCAGCATCTCCTTTTATTCTACTTTTGCCATTTGCGTAAGCATAATTTAATGCATCAATTGCTTTATTCAAGGTCTCTTCGTTTGAAAATGCACTAAACTCTTTTTGTAATTTAGGCATTTCAGCATACATAGCAAGATCATAGTAAATAGCGCCATAATAGTAATGTGCTTTTGGTCCATCTTTCGTTCCTTTTTTAGTCTGCTCATGCTCTAAAACATCATCAATGTAATCTTCTGCAGAAAGCAATGTTTTGACTAGAGATGTATAGTCTTTCTCTGCTGCTTGTCTAGGTGTTTTTTGATATTCTAAAATTGCATTAACCATATCAGATTTCTGTGCAACAGCAGTAGATCCAACTAGTAAACCTAATCCTAACGTAACCGTTTTTATTGTATTCATACTCATATTATATTTTCTTTGTGATGTATTTAATGTTAATTTCCATAAGTGAAATTACACATTCTATGCCAAAAATACTGACACCTATTGTTATTTCCAATAAAAAAGCGATTAGCGCTGAAAATTCAACACTAATCGCCTGTGTACTTTAGTTATCTACTCTTCTTCCTGAGAAGCAGATGTATTTTCATTTGAAGCATCTTCTGTACCTTCAACAAGTATTGGATTTCCGTCCTCATCAAAAGCTTGTGGTTCTTCTTCGTCAGATTTTGGCACCTTGGCTACAGCAGCAATTTCTGCATTCTTTTTAAGGTTTATCATTTTAACACCTTGTGCAGCTCTTCCTATTACTCTTACCTCAGATAGATCTAATCGTATTGTTATACCTGATTTAGTAATAATCATTAAATCATCATCGTTAGTAACGTTTTTAATAGAGATAAGTGCACCCGTTTTTTCGGTTACAGAAATAGTTTTCACACCTTTCCCTCCTCTATTTGTTACACGATATACAGGATCACCAGTTTCAGGATCATTTAAGTAAGAGCGTTTTCCATATCCATTTTCAGAAACCACTAAAATTGTATTGGTTGTATCTTCTTTAATACAGATCATTCCAATAACTTCATCAGAAGCATCTTTAAACCTAACTCCTTTAACACCGATAGAATTTCTACCTACTGTTCTTACCGTAGATTCATTGAAACGTATTGCATATCCAGAACGCTTTGCTAAGATGATTTCGTTTGCACCATCCGTTAACTTTGCTTCTAGTAATTCATCTCCCTCATTAATGTTTATTGCATTAATACCATTTGTTCGTGGTCGAGAATACGCTTCTAATGAAGTTTTCTTGATAATTCCTTGCTTAGTACACATTACAATGTAATGTCCGTTCACATAGTCTTCATCCTTTAAGTCATTAACACAGATGTAAGCTTTTATAGAGTCTTCGCGCTCAATATTAATTAAGTTTTGAATAGCTCTTCCTTTAGATGTTTTGTTACCCTCTGGAATATCAAATACACGCATCCAGAAACATTTACCTTTTTCGGTAAAAATCATTAAATAATTGTGATTTGTCGCAACAAATATTTCTTGGAGAAAATCTTTATCTCTAGTCGTTGAGCCTTTAGATCCCATTCCTCCTCTTTTCTGAACTTTATATTCATTTAAAGAGGTTCTTTTAACGTAACCTGCATTTGAAATTGTTACCACAACCTCATCATCAGGAATTAAATCTTCGATTCGCATTTCAGACGCAGAGTATTCTATAATAGACCTTCTTTCGTCTCCGTACTTGTCTCTCACGTAAATTAATTCCTCCTTAATGATAGACATTCGTCTATCTTCATTTTCAAGAATATCCTTTAAATCAGCTATAAGAGTCATTAAATCATCATATTCAGCTCTTAACTTATCTTGCTCAAGTCCGGTTAATTGTCTCAAACGCATTTCAACAATTGCCCTAGCTTGAATATCAGACAGATCGAACCTAGAAATTAACTTTTCTCTTGCTTCATCTGGAGACTTTGAACCTCTTATTAAAGCGATTACCTCGTCAATGTTATCAGAAGCAATAATTAATCCTTCTAATATATGCGCTCTTTCTTCAGCTTTTCTTAAATCATATTTCGTTCTACGAACAATTACTTCATGTCTAAAATCAATGAAGTAGCCAATCATTTCTTTTAAATTTAAAAGCTTTGGTCTACCATTAACTAAACAGATGTTGTTTACTGAAAATGAAGATTGTAACGCAGTATATTTAAATAATTTATTTAAAACCACATTTGCGATTGCATCTCTCTTAATTTCGTATACAATTCGCATTCCGTTTCTATCAGACTCATCTCTAATATCTGATATACCATCAATTTTTTTATCGTTAACTAAGTCGGCAGTTTTCTTAATCATATCTGCCTTATTCACTAAATAAGGAATCTCCGTTACAATAATCTGTTCTCTGTCTGACTTTGTTACTTCAATTTCGGCTTTCGCTCTAATTACAACTCTACCTTTACCTGTGGTTAGAGCAGATTTCACTCCCTCATATCCGTAAATAATTCCACCAGTAGGAAAATCAGGCGCTTTTACAAACTGTACAAGCTCTTCTACGTCAATGTCTTTATTTTCTACGTAAGCAATTGCACCGTTTACTACTTCAGTTAAGTTATGTGGCGCCATATTGGTAGCCATACCCACTGCAATACCAGAAGCACCGTTTACTAAAAGATTAGGTATTTTAGTAGGCAGTACGGTTGGTTCTTTAAGACTATCGTCAAAGTTAGGTGCGAAATCAACTGTTTCTTTATCTAGATCTCCGAGCATCTCCTCAGAGATTTTCTTTAATCTTGCCTCAGTATAACGCATTGCTGCCGGACTATCACCATCTACCGATCCAAAGTTTCCTTGACCATCAACTAAAGGATAACGCAACGACCAAGGTTGAGCCATTCTTACCATTGTATCATAAACCGAACTATCTCCATGTGGATGATACTTACCCAGTACTTCTCCAACAATTCTTGCGGATTTCTTATAAGGTCTGTTAGAATAAACACCCAAATCTTGCATACCGTATAAAACGCGTCGATGCACGGGTTTAAATCCATCTCTAACATCAGGTAAAGCTCTTGATACGATTACAGACATTGAATAATCAATGTATGCGGATTTCATTTCGTCTTCAATGTTTATCTGAATTATTCTTTCTCCTTCTGCCATGTTGTCAGCTAAATATTAATGTTTGTCGTATACAACGACGATTTGTTTCAAAGATTCGAAAATAGCCATTTAAACCTTTAAAAAAACCTTTTAGAAGTCAAATTACTAACAAAAATCTGTGAAAAATTGTGAACAACTTAAAACATTTTAAACTTAAAACGTTTTATATTTGGTAAATGGATTAATTCTTGATTAGCAGGAACTGTCAAACAACACATCATTTGTAAATATGGAAGCAAAATTTTCACCCAGAGTAAAAGATGTAATTAACTTTAGTAGAGAGGAAGCCTTGCGATTAGGAAATGACTTTATTGGAGTTGAACATTTGCTACTTGGTTTAATTCGAGAGGGAGAAGGTTTAGGAATTCGAGCGTTGAAAGAATTTAACCTCGACCTCAAGCAGATACGCACAGAAATTGAAGCTTACCTTACTCGATCGTCTAAATCAAACATTAACTTAGCTAATATACCTCTTGTCAAACAAGCAGAAAAGGTATTAAAAGTTACTTATTTGGAGGCAAAACTGTTTAAAAGTCCGGTAATAGGAACAGCACATTTATTATTGTCTATATTAAAAGATGAAAACAATGTAGCTTGCAGAACACTGAATAAGTACGGCGTAATATACAACAACATTAAAGACGAAATTGAAGCAATGATAGAAGAAGAAAAAATGCCGAATGCAGAATTCCCAGGTTCTACCGATGATGGAGAGAACGATACGGGCTTTACCGGTAGCGGAAATTCTGGTGGAGCTAGAAAAGCAGGCGATTCTAAATCAAAAACTCCTGTATTAGACAATTTCGGTAGAGATTTAACCAAAATGGCCGAAGTAGGAAAATTAGATCCAATTGTTGGTAGAGAAAAAGAAATAGAACGCGTTAGTCAAATCTTATCTAGAAGAAAAAAAAACAACCCTATACTTATCGGAGAACCAGGAGTTGGAAAATCTGCAATTGCTGAAGGACTAGCTTTAAGAATTGTTCAGAGAAAGGTTTCGCGTGTTTTGTTCGACAAAAGAATTATATCTCTTGATTTAGCATCTTTAGTTGCAGGTACGAAATACAGAGGTCAATTCGAAGAAAGAATGAAGGCTGTAATGGCAGAGATTGAAAAAAATCCAGACATTATTCTTTTTATAGATGAAATCCATACTATTATTGGTGCCGGTGGAGCAAGCGGATCTTTAGATGCTTCAAATATGTTTAAGCCAGCCTTAGCAAGAGGAGAAATGCAGGCAATTGGAGCAACTACTTTAGACGAGTACAGACAATACATAGAAAAAGACGGAGCACTAGAAAGAAGGTTCCAAAAAGTAATTGTTGAACCTACTTCAGTAGATGAAACAATTCAAATTCTAGACAACATTAAAGAACGCTATGAAGAGCATCACTCGGTTACCTACACAGAAGAAGCAATTGAAGCTTGTGTTAAGTTAACAGACAGATACCTTTCAGACAGACATTTGCCAGATAAAGCTATTGATGCGCTTGATGAAGTAGGTTCTCGTGTTCACTTAACCAATATTAATGTTCCCAAGGAAATTGTGGATATTGAAGCAAAAATTGAAGAGGTTAAAGAAGAAAAGAACAATGTAATCAAATCTCAGCAGTATGAAAAAGCTGCCGAATTAAGAGATACAGAACGTAAGCTTCAAGAAAAATTAGAAACTGAAAAAGCCAAATGGGAAGAAGACACGAAAACACATCGTGTTACGGTTACAGAAACCCATGTTGCCGAAGTTGTTTCTATGATGACCGGTATACCTTTAAATAGAGTTGCTGAAAAGGAAAGCGGAAAGCTCGTTAAAATGGCCGAAACTATGAAAGGTCAAGTAATTGGCCAAGACGAAGCTGTGGACAAAGTTGTACGCGCTATACAAAGAAATAGAGCTGGACTAAAAGATCCCAATAAACCGATTGGTTCGTTTTTCTTTCTAGGTCCAACTGGTGTAGGTAAAACGCAATTAGCTAAGGTACTGGCAAGACAAGTGTTTGACACTGAAGAAGCCTTGATTAGAGTAGACATGTCTGAATACATGGAGAAATTTTCTATTTCTAGACTCGTAGGTGCGCCTCCGGGGTATGTTGGGTATGAAGAAGGTGGACAATTAACCGAAAAAGTTCGACGCAAGCCCTATTCTATTATCCTTTTAGATGAGATTGAAAAAGCACATCCAGATGTTTTCAATTTATTGTTACAAGCCTTAGATGACGGACATATGACTGATGGTTTAGGAAGAAAAATTGATTTTAAGAATACTATTTTAATCATGACATCTAACATTGGTGCACGTCAACTGCAAGATTTTGGAACCGGTGTGGGATTTGGAACTAAAGCCAAAACAGATGCGCAAGAAGCGGATAAAAAAGCGGTAATTTCAAACGCACTCAGAAAAGCATTCTCTCCTGAATTCTTAAACCGTGTTGACGATATGATTTTATTTAAATCCTTAGACAGAGATGCAATTCATAAAATCATTGATTTAGAATTAGTTAAACTCTATGGTAGAATCAACGATTTAGGTTATCAAATTGAAATTTCTGATGATGCGAAGGATTTTATTGTAGACAAAGGATATGATGAAAAATTTGGAGCTAGACCATTAAAAAGAGCCATTCAAAAATATGTTGAAGATCCACTTGCCGAAGAAATAATCAAATCTAACCTTGAAGAAGGAGATACAATTAAAATTAAAGGCAATAAAGATAAAACAGATTTAGATATTGCAATTATTAAGGGAAAAAAGAAAACCGAAGAAGAAGAAAAATAAAGTATTCCGAATTACAGATAAAAGAGGGCTATCAATGTCCTCTTTTTTTTATCTAAAAAAACATACAATAACAATTATCTAATAGTCTCATAAATGATTTTATTAGTAGGGTTTTACTCTTCTTAACTACCAATTAGAATAGACTCCTTATATTTGCACGGTCAAATGAAAACAAATTACGCAGAACACCTCAAACACCCAGTTTTTAAAGTTGCCAAACAACTTGTTACTGAAGAAAAGCTAGAAGCTTATGTTATTGGTGGTTACGTACGAGATTTGATCTTAAACAGACCTTCTAAAGACATAGATATAGTTGTGATTGGTAATGGAATGGATTTGGCTCAGAAAATGGCCAACAAATTACGGGTTAAAAAAGTATCTATTTTCAAAAATTTCGGTACAGCGCAGTTTGTTTATAAAGATTTAGAAGTAGAGTTTGTAGGTGCAAGAAAAGAATCTTACAACAGGGATAGCAGAAAACCAATTGTAGAAAACGGAACCTTACAAGAGGATCAAGAAAGAAGAGATTTTACGATTAACGCACTGGCGCTTTCTCTGCATGAAGATACATTTGGTGATATAATTGATCCTTTTAATGGATTGGAAGATTTAGATAACCAAGTAATAAAAACTCCACTTGAACCTTCTACCACTTACTCAGATGACCCGCTAAGAATGATGCGAGCTATTCGTTTTGCTACACAACTCGATTTTAAAATAGAACACAAAAGTTTAGAAGCCATAAAAGCGAATGCGGAACGTTTAGATATTATTTCAAAAGAACGCATAACAGATGAGTTAAATAAAATTATACTTTCCACTACTCCATCACGAGGATTTAAACTTTTACAAGCAACGGATTTATTAAATCGATTTTTTCCTGAACTTGTTGCTTTGAAAGGGATAGAAACCATAAATGGTAAATCGCATAAAGATAATTTCTACCACACATTAGAGGTGTTAGATAATATTTCTGAAAACACAGAAAACCTTTGGTTGCGCTGGTCAGCTATTATGCACGATATCGCAAAAGCACCAACAAAGAGATTTCATCCTAAAATTGGGTGGACCTTTCATGGTCATGAAGATCTTGGAGCTAAAATTACTCCTCGTATTTTTAAACGTTTGCGCTTACCTTTAGACAATAAGATGAAATATGTTCAAAAATTAGTACGACTACATTTAAGACCTATTTCTCTTGTTAAAGGAGATGTAACCGATAGTGCAATTCGTAGATTGCTCAATGAAGCTGGTGACGATATTGAGGATTTAATGACTCTGTGTAATGCAGATATCACCTCTAAAAATGAATTCAAAGTAAAAAAATATAAGAAAAACTTTGACCTCGTAAGAGAAAAACTAAAATCTGTAGAAGAAAAAGACCACGTTAGAAATTTCCAACCACCAATTTCAGGTCAAATAATTATGGAAACATTCAATATTCAACCGTGTCATGAAATTGGTGTTATAAAATCACGCATTAAAGAAGCAATACTTGAGGGCGAAATACCAAATGAGTATGCACCTGCATTTCAAATGATGCTAGAAATAGCAAAAGAGCTTAACATTTCAGAGCAATCTGTTAATTAAGCCAACAACTTAACCTTATATTTGTATATAATAATAAAAAAGAATGCCAGCATTAAAATTCCGTGTATTATTAGATTCTGAATCTAAAGAAGAAGTATTTAGAGATATCTTGATTAACGATGGAGATAGTTTTGAAAGACTTTATAAAACTATTTTAACTGCTTTTAACTTTCAAGGAGAACAAATGGCATCGTTCTATGTAAGTAATGAAGATTGGGATAAAGGCCATGAAATAACGCTTATGGATATGTCGTTTAACGAAGATGATAGTGCTCCTTCATTAATGAACAATACAATGATTAGGCAACACATAGAAGCTCCCAACCAGAAGTTAATTTTGGTGCACGACTTCCTAAACATGTGGATTTTCTTGATTGAATTGTTAGGGATTGAGAAAAACCCAGTTTCCATGGCACAAGTTGTACTAAAAGTAGGCGAAGCTCCAGATGAAAACTCTAAAGGAGATATAGATAATGTTGACTTACAGTTTACCTCCGAAAAAATGGACGCAAATCACTATTTAGAAGGATTTGACGATTTTGATGAGGAACTAGATGAGTATTCCGAACAAGAATTTGACAATATAGATGATCTTGACATTTAATGAAATTTATTAACGACCCCTACGGAAAAGCCATATCAGCCTATATTAATGGAAAAAAAGGTGAAGAAATTATTGTGCATTCAGACATGTGCGATGACGACGTAATGCCCGTTGATTATCTGTTTAGAACCTTTGATGAAATGCCAAAAATAGAGCAAATTGCTTTAAACATGTGTAAAGGTAAAATATTGGATGTTGGTGCGTGTGCAGGTGTGCATGCCCAGTATTTAATTGATAAAGGGTTTCAAGTAACCACGCTAGACACCTCTAAAGGTGCAGTAGAATACCAGAAGTCAATCGGATTATCTGCTCATCATCAAGATTTTTATCTTTTTAAAGAAACAGGGTTTGACACCTTACTCTGGATGATGAATGGTATAGGTATTGCCGGAACACTTGCCAACTTAGAAAACACGCTACTGAAAGCCAAAGAACGACTTTCTCCCGGCGGAATAATGCTTTGCGATTCAACTGACATTAAGTATTTATATGAAGATGACGAAGGTGGTTTTTGGGTAGACCTCAATACGAACTACTACGGAGAGTTTCAATTCAAAAATGAATACGATGGCGTGGAGAGTGAAGAGTTTAACTGGCTCTATGTTGATTATGAAAAACTTAAAGAAGCAGCTACAAATGTGGGACTTGAAATACGTCTAGTAATTGAAGATGGTTACAGCTATCTGGCAGAACTAAAACGATTAACATGAGAACAAAACTATTCCTACCTCTACTTTTCCCTATTTTTTTTCTATCGAGTTGCTTTAACCCGGTTAAAAACAAAATCCTTAAAGAACAAATTGATGTCGGTAACGATACTCCAACAGATATGTCGTTACTCTGGAGAATTGATGGAAAAAATTTGAAAAATCCGTCTTATTTATTTGGAACCATGCATCTAATTCAAGAAAAGTATTGGTTTTTTCCAGAAAGTTTAAAACAGAGAATTGAAAAAGCAGAAAAATTAGTTCTAGAAATTAATGGTATACCAAATGTACAAGAGAGTTTGGCTCTTATAACGTTAGAAGAAGGATCTTTTTTTGATTTTTTTAATGAAGAACAATTAGATTCGGTTTATACGTTTTTAAAAGAGCAATTAGGATTGGAGAAAAGATTGGTAGACCTTTCTTTTTCCAAAATGAAACCCTTAGCCGTTGTACAAATGGCAACCGTTAAACAATTTGGTCAGGATGCAAAGAGCTACGAGGTTAATATGAACAACATAGCCAAAGAAAATGAAATAGAAACAATTGGCTTAGAAACTGCGCAGGAACAAATGGAGCTATTTGATAATCTAAATAAGTCCGAACAGGCAGAAATGGTTATGCAAGTAATAAGAACCTATGATACATATGAAAATGAGTTAAACGACATGCAGCGTTTATACAAAAACCAAAGGATAGACTCTCTGTATTACATGGTCAAAGATGAAGGCAAAAACCTCGATCCAACTGAAGTGCAACTTCTTGAAAACAGAAACAAAAATTGGATACCTAAAATTAAGAAGATTATTAAAAAAAACAATGCCTTTATTGCAGTTGGCGCAGCACACCTTTACGGTAAAGAAGGTATTATTGAATTACTACAAAAGGAAAATTATACACTTACCCCAATACACCTTTAAAATGCGTTTATCTCTCTTATCTTTCGCTTTGTCGTTCTTATTTATAGGCTGTGGAGAAACCTATTCTGAAAAGGATAAAGAAAATTTCAATTCTCAAATAGAAGAGTATCTCTTATCACAAGAACTTGAGTTTAACAAAACGGAATCCGGACTCTATTACCATATTTTTGAACAAGAAAAAGATACAATTAACACTACACAACTATTAATGAACGATGAAGTTCTGTTTTACTACACAGGAAGTCTTATTGACGGGGAAGTTTTCCAAGAAATTGAAGAAAAGGATGCATTGAAATTTAAGGTAAAAGAGTTAATATATGGCTGGCAAGAAGCCTTACAATTGATATCTCCAATGGGTAAAATAAAAATAATTATTCCTCCTCACTTAGGCTATGCAGATAATGAAACAGGACTTGTACCAGCAAATTCAGTCTTAATCTTTGATTTAACACTTAAAAAGGTAATTTAACTACATTCAACCCTAACAGTCAATCCTTTATCGAATATATTATTCGTTTTTCAAGCGCTTTTGTTTCTTTGAAAAAAAAGTGAATGCGTTTTTTTTCGTATCTAATATTTGTATCAATGGTGCTTTCTTGTGAGGAAAGCATAAAAATAGATATGCCTTTAAAAAAAGAAACTATTCAAAAAGAAACTACGGTTAAAGAGCCTGATTTAAAAGCTGCAGGAAATTTTCAGTTTTCGATAGGAAGCTCTTCAACTATTCTATACAATCAACTTAGACCAGAAAGTAAACTCAGTTTTGAAGATGAAACCCTAATCGCTTCGTTGGTATTCAATCAAAATTCATCTTTATTTTTAGAAATAAGAGATAAAAACATTTTGCTCGCGAAACAGTATTCTTTAAAAGACGGATATTGTAGAGTAACGTTTATTTATGAGCATGAAATGTACATATCTCTTGACGGAACAAATAAAATTACTAAAGTTGACCTACAAAACGGAAGTATATATTTTGAAACCAGTTGCAAGCTGAAAAACATCAAACAACTCGATCAACACAAATCCAAAATAATACATCTAAGTGCCAAATTTTCGGGTCATAACTTAAAAATAGAAGATATAAAAAAAACGAAAAGTACATTACCTTCCGTTTTTTAGAATATTTAAATCTACTTATTAATTAGTACTGCTCTTCTTCATTTGGGAAATCTCCACTTTTCACATCTTCAATGTAGCGGTGAAAAGAACCTAACATTTCTTCGTATAAATTATTGTATTTTCTTAAAAACCTTGGATTAAACTCGTTGTTTATACCGAGCATATCATGAACAACCAATACCTGACCATCTACTCCATTCCCAGCTCCAATTCCTATAATAGGAATAGTAACCTCTTTGGCAACTTTTGCTGCTAAATCTGCCGGAATTTTTTCTAACACTATAGCAAAACAACCAGCTTCTTCAAGAGCTTTAGCGTCTTCAATTAATCTTTCTGCTTCTTCATTTTCTTTGGCTCTTACTACGTATGTTCCAAATTTATATATGGATTGAGGTGTTAAACCTAAATGTCCCATAACAGGAATACCAGCCGTTAAAATTCTTGAAATGGATTCGATAACTTCTTGTCCACCTTCTAATTTTACAGCATGACCACCCGACTCTTTCATAATACGAATAGCATTAGACAAAGCTTCTTTTGAATTACCTTGGTAAGATCCAAAAGGCATATCTACCACTACTAAAGCTCGTTCTACTGCTCTCACAACAGAAGAAGCATGATAAATCATTTGATCTAAGGTAATGGGAAGTGTTGTTTCATGACCAGCCATTACGTTAGAAGCCGAATCTCCAACAAGAATAACATCAATACCTGCAGTATCGATAATTCTAGCCATAGAAAAATCATATCCCGTAAGCATAGAAATTTTAACACCTGCATTCTTCATTTCTTGTAAAACGTGGGTAGTTACTCTCTTTATTTTTGTGTGTACAGACATACCAATTTTGTATTTGAAACAAATGTAAGATATGTTTTTAAAAAAATGCAAAAAACAAATAAAATCAACAACAGTAAGGTGCATATCAATTTGTCTAAAAATAAATGTCAAGCTTCTGTAAGTATGTATGTAGTATATCGACCAAGAGAAGAATAAAAGAGAAACCATGATAAAACTAATTGCTATTTTACTACCTATCTGCTTAACAGTGAACAATTTTGCACAAGATATTTCTTCGTTTTTTAGTAAAACTAACACTTTATTAGAACAGTATGTAAGCGCTGGAAAAGTTGATTATCAAAACATTAAAAATGAAAATAACTTAGCCGAGTTAATAGATGCAATAGCAAAAATCGACTATACTTCTTTAGAAAAAACTACGCAGAAAGCATTTTTAATTAATGCTTATAATCTACTAGTAATTCAGCAATTAACTGAGAACTACCCTACTACATCTCCAATGAATATTAGTGGTTTTTTTGATGTAAAAAAACACAATATAGGAGGTGTAATGCTAACCTTAAATAGTTTAGAAAATGATTTTATGCGACCAAGCTATCTTGACGCGCGATTACACTTTGTCCTCGTTTGTGGTGCAATTGGTTGTCCTCCAATTATAAACCAAGCTTATACACCTGAAAAATTAGAACAACAACTCGAGCAGCAAACTAAAAAAGCATTAAACAACCCAAACTTTATTAAAGTAACGAGCGAAAAATTACTAATATCTGAAATATTTAAGTGGTACACGGAAGATTTTACAACAGATGGCAAATCGGTTGTAGACTATATAAACAGTTACCGTGACAACCCTATTTCAAAATCAAAATACGATTATTATGCATATGATTGGAGTATAAATGATAAAAATGAAATAATACCTAACCCTACGTACCAACCTGGTTCTACTAGCGAAGTTGGTTTTAACTTACAAACTTACAATGCCGGTAGTTTATTAAAACTTGGGAAATTTGATATCTCTGTATTCAACGCATTATACACACAGAAAAAATCTGAGTGGATGGGTCAAACATTTAGCGGTTTTAGAGAATCCTTTTACTCAACTCTTTTACAAGTAACCTTTGGTATAACTAAGAATGCTCGCATTAATTTAGGAGCAGATATAAAATTTGCAAGCTCTGGAATTGTCAGAGATAGTGAAGATTTCGGCGGTATTAGTGAAGCGTTTACGCTAACAAATACTCCTACCTCTCGTGTTGGAGTATCTTATGTAGGTCCAAGAATAAAGATTCAGCCCTTTAAAAGCGAATCTAACTTTACTATACAAAGTAGTCTACTTTTTCCAACCACAAACAACGCAGAAGGTAGGCCAAATGACGATGCAACACCTCAAAATGAAGCCCTTTTCTTTTTAGACTGGGACAGAATACAGTCTTGGACACAGTTTTTCTATGTTAAAGACTTTAGAAAATCGCAATTATTTTTAGAGGGTGATTTATGGTATCGATTCGGTTACCGAGATGAACAAGCCAGTGCGCTAGACATTCCATTTACTGCCATATACTCCTATTTCCCTACGAATAAACTTACGTTTTATGCTTTGGCTTCGCATACAATCAGACATCAACTCAACCCCAATTCTTTTAATGACGGAATTACTACAGCAGCCGACTTTAGTGCTGCAGGAATAGGAACTAAATATCAGCTATCTAAAAAAATAAATCTAGAACTACTCTATACAAAGTTTCTACGCGGTACAAATTCAGGCTTAGGAAATACGTTTAACATCGGTATCCGATATGTACACTAAACTCAATAGCTTATTGCTTCTACTTGTGGTATGTTTTTCTGCTTGCACAAAAAACTCCACCGAAAGTCTGCAAGATGATTTGCAAAATATTAAAAGATCGGATGAATTCATTATCGCTTGTGCTGCCGGAATGCAAGATGGATTTATGGGAGATAAAAATAACCCTGTGTCCTTCTTTTTCTATCCAGTAGAAGGTGCTACAAATTTTAGATACTACGAAACAAACGACGTAAATTTAGATGAAACAGACCATTCTTTATATTTTGAAAAAGAGGTGCTTAGTAAAGATCTATTCAATGGATACTTAAAGCGACTCCCTTTAGGTAAAAACAAAAATAACAGATGGGCAATTATGACTTATTTGGTAAATGATTCTATCCGAATATGCGATCCTGTTCAAATCAAAATACAAGATAAACCAACTGTTTGGAACCCAGAAACAATTTCGATTTCAAGCACCAATTTAAACCCTTCCTTTAGCTGGGAAAATGGACCAGAAGATGTTATACATTTCCAAGTAATCTCAAATCATGAGAATAACTTAATCTCTGGAACATACACTCAAGAATCCAACTTTACATTTTATGACCTTTCAAATGTTGTATTAAACATTACTTCTGAAATAAATCCAACTTTAGAAAATAATAAAAACTACACCTTTACGTTAATGTCTGTTAGTGATGATAATTGGGTAAATTCTTTTGCTCAAAAATCATTTAACACACCTTAAAGTATGTGTAAATTAATTGTCTTTTCCTGTCTTGTTATAGCTACTCTTGGTTTTGGACAAAAAATAAATGGTGTAAACTTTGTTTCTGCTCAAAGTGAAGGTATAACTAATTATATTACCCCACTCGATAGAATAAATGCAAATTATATTGCACTTACTCCTTTTATGATTATGCATGAAGGAAATACAGAAATAGCCTATGAAACTAAAGACAACTATTATGGCGACTTTAAGGAAAACATGATTGCTGTTATTAATCAAGCGCACTTTTCTAAGAAAAAAATAATGCTAAAACCTCATATTTGGATTAAAAATGTAGGTTGGGCAGGCAATCTAAATTTCTCTAATTCAGATTGGAAAATTTGGCAAAATACTTACGAGAAAAGAATCCTAGATTTTGCACATTTTGCAGAAGATCAACAAATTGAAGCTTTTTGCATTGGAGTAGAATTAAAAAATGCCGTTAATCACGATCCAGATTTCTTTGTACTTCTTATTAACAAAGTAAGAGCAATATACTCGGGGAAAATAACCTACGCAGCGAATTGGGATAACTACTTTAACGTCCCATTTTGGGAAGAACTTGATTATATTGGGATTGATTGCTACTTTCCAATCTCAAATGAAAACAATCCATCAAAGCATGAACTCAAAAAAAGTTGGCAAAAGCGGGTTAAACGCATGAAAGAAACCAGCTTAAAACACAATAAAAAGATTGTTTTTACTGAGTTTGGATATAGAAGTACGAACAAAGCCCTTGGAAAGCAATGGGAAATTGAATACCAGAAGGAATTAGAGGTGAATTTAGCCTTACAAGAACTTGGATACGAAGTGTTTTTTGAGGAGGTGTACTCACAACCATTTGTAGCTGGTGGCTTTTTGTGGAAATGGTATGCAGAAGATAATTTATACCTTAATTTCAAAAATAACGACTATACTCCGCAACATAAACCTGTTGAAAGGGTTATTAAAAGATGGTATTCAAAAAAATAAACCTTACACTTACTTTAGTGGTCTGCTTCTTTTTTTTCACCTGTGGAAATGAAAAAGAAAAAAAGTCATATTCTTCGTTGAAAGAGACTAAATTATCTCTGACTTCTGAAAAAGTTAAAGGTATTAGTTTTGTTTCTCCCAATTTTTTACTCGAACAATTGCACTTTATACCAATTCAAGAACTCGGCGCAAATTGGGTTTCAAATATGCCCTTTGGTATGATTAAAAAAGGAAGTGCCGAGGTTCGATTTAACCTAGAATGGCAATGGGCAAGCGAAAAAGAAGAAGGTGTTTTAAAAGCAGTAAAAGCTGCAAAAGAAAAAGGGCTAAAAGTGATGTTAAAGCCACAGTTATGGGGACACGATATTTTTACTGGAACCTTTGGCTTTGAAAAAGATAAAGACTGGCAGACCTTCGAAAATGATTACTTGGATTTTATATTGTTTTACGCAAAAATTGCAGCGGATTCAAAAGTTGAAATGTACTGTATTGGTACTGAATTAGCTCGTTTTGTTAAAGCACGATCTAAATTTTGGAAAAAACTTATTGAAGAGGTTAAAAAAGTCTACAATGGTAAACTCACATATGCAGAAAATTGGGATTCGGTTGATGCTTTTCCTTTCTGGAACCTACTCGATTTTATTGGTTCGGATGCCTACTACCCTATTTCAGACAAAAAATATCCGTCAGTGTCAGATTTCATTGAAGGCTGGAAACCTTGGAAACAAAAACTTAAACAGTTTTCTAAAGAACTAAATAAACCTATACTTTTTACTGAATGGGGATATAGAAGTACAGTATATAATGGTTTGAAGCCTTGGGATTATTCAGAAAATTTAGAAGTTAGCCAAGAAAACCAACTATACGCATACTCTGCCGTTTTTGAAACATTGTATAATGAAAATTGGTTTGCTGGAGGTTTTCTGTGGAAATGGTTCCCGTATCCTAATTCTGGTGGTCCTACGAACGACCGGTTTACTCCTCAAAATAAATTAGCAGAAGATAAACTAAGGTCTTTTTTTAAAAAGTCTGTAAATCAGTAGCTTGAAAATATTTTATTTTTTTATGGCTCAAATGCTTGTTATATTACAAATAATAGGTAATTTTGCACCCGTTCCGAACGAGGAATACGGTTAAGGTCTGGTAGTTCAGCTTGGTTAGAATACATGCCTGTCACGCATGGGGTCGCGGGTTCGAGTCCCGTCCAGACCGCCAAGGACACGAAGTTAAACGTGTATAAAAAATTATACAAACGGTCTGGTAGTTCAGCTTGGTTAGAATACATGCCTGTCACGCATGGGGTCGCGGGTTCGAGTCCCGTCCAGACCGCCAAAAAGATAAGTCCTATATGGCTGTAGGAAACAGAAATCCTCAAGATGTATCAATGTCTTGAGGATTTTGCTTTTAAAACACTTCTATTTTCATAATAATCACCAAATCTTCTAAGAAGAAGCTTGGCTCCCTGCCAGTCGGCAGACAGAGAGTCCTGTCCAGACCGCCAAAAAGATAATTCCTATATGGCCGTAGGAAACAGAAATCCTCAAGATGTATCAATGTCTTGGGGCTTTTGCTTTTAAAACAACTAAAAAAATTACTATTTCTTGTTCATAACTCAACGACTAGTTCACAGATAAATTTGACTACACATTACACTTTTCAAAATCAAAAGATTATCAAAAAAAATATAAATGTTTCATCCTTGAATACCAAGTATTTAAAATAGAAATATAGAATTCAACTAATTCTATGGGCTGTAAATGAGCCTCAAGTCTTTTTAAAATCTTTCAACTTTACATATGTTTTCATGTAGGATTATATAATATCATTTTAAAATTAGTAAAAGAATATGGGGTCAATTACAGATAAGCCAATATCAACAAAATCTCAAGATCTATTAAAGGTAGAGAAGTATAGCGCAGCACTCTCTAATTTTATTATATCTAGTGATACACCTATAACTGTGGGTTTACAAGGTGAATGGGGTACAGGAAAAACCTCACTGATGTCTCTTCTTTTAGAAGATTTCAATAAAAATAATATTGCATGTTCGTGGGTGAACACTTGGGAATACAGTATGTTTCGTGGTGCAAATGAAACAACGCCAGGTGTACTAAGAGGAATGTTGGAAAAATTAAAAATTTCCTGCGAAGAAAGAGGTATTTGGACTTTAAAAGATGAAAGTAAAGCAAAATTTAAATCTGCAGCAAAATTTCTAGGAGGTTTAGCGAACCAAGTTGTAGCCAAGCAGACAGGTGTAGATGTTCAGAATGCAGCACAAGGAGAAGTTAAACAAAAAAATACGGCAGAAATTGCTGAAATTAAAGCACTTATCAGCGACCTTATAAAAGATTTGATTAATGATGAAAAAAACCCAGTAAAAAAAGTAGTATTTTTTGTTGATGACTTAGATCGTATACCACCAGGAGACGCTGTAGAGGTGTTAGAAGCACTAAAAAATATATTTGATATTCCAAATTGTGTTTTTATACTTGCCATCGACTATGACGTAGTTGTAAAGGGATTAGAAAGTAAGTTTGGACCTAAAACAGAAGAAAATGAAAGGGAGTTTAGATCCTTCTTTGACAAAATTATACAGGTTCCTTTTTCTATGCCAATAGGAACTTATGACATCGAAAATTTCTTAGTAGAAAAATTACATGAACTAGGAATTAAAATAAATGAAGATGAAAAAGATCTATACGCGAAAGCGGTTCGTTTTAGTATTGGTTACAACCCGCGAAGTCTTAAAAGATACCTAAACTCTTTTAGTCTAATTAATCACTTAAGAGAAATAGAGGTTGATGAAGAACAACCTAAGGGAGAAGATTTCATGCTATTTGCAGTATTAGGAATTCAAATTTCTTATCCGAAAATTTTCAGGTTACTAACCCAAAGTCCAAATTTTACTCAATGGACAAAAGGCTTCGGGAACAAATTTGGAGTCGAGTGGGATGAAATTCAAGAAAAAATTAAAAAGTTTGGTGAATCCGAACTAATTGATGAAGAGTGGGAACAAGTTACATGGGGAGCTTGCCAAACCGATTCATACCTAAAATCAAGGGCATTCGCGATCTTAGAACTATTGAACCTATTAAGAGATAAATATAAAGACTCATTGGAGGAAGAACTCGAAAACGCGATGGCTTTTGCATCTATTACAAGTGTAGAAGATGATGTGGAAACCAAGCAAGCAGTTCAAAAAGTTGGCAACAAAACAATTTTTGATGGAGTAGAAACAAAACTGCTTCAATTATCCGAAGCTGGCTATCCAGATCAAGCTGTTATTAATTATGGAAATCTATGGAACCCTTTGAGTAACAAGCAAACAGAACAACCAAATAAATATAGAATTTCATTTGCCAAAACCGGTACTTCATTCAATGATGAAACTCGAATAGGGCGAGGAAATCAACAACTTATTTATTGTTCTAACCCATCTAAAAAAGCAATGGGAATGAAAATTTGGGTAAAAAGCAATACTGGTAAAGTGAACGAAATATATCAACTTATTTTATCTAAATATGGACTTGAAGAAAGTGAGAATCTTTTTATATCAGACCAAAAAGACCTTGTAATAGACTATAATATATATAGTGAATTAGGCGAAAGGTATAAATCTATGTTAGACGATATTACATCAGGAATAACAAATTAACAAATCGGTAGAAATAAGTCGAAACACTACCCTAAAAAGAAGTAGACAAAATTTAAAACAAAATACATGGCGACTATTAAAGTAACCAAAGCAAGTACAGTAAACAGTATCAAAAAACAGTTTGAAAAAGAGTTTAACTGTAACATCAGAATGTACAAAGGAGCAAAATTTGCTGATGACAAAATGAAAATTACTGACTTATCTAAAACAAACGACCCAGGTGGATCTCTTGAATTAGGAGCAAGAAGTAGAGTAGAAAATGTTGAACGTTATTTTAAAGAAACTTTTGGTATAAAAGTTCAAATCTCTAACGCCGATGATAGTAAATTGGCTGATAACTCAATGACATTGACTCAAGCAGGAAAATTATAAACATATATTATTGAGCCCAAATTTCAACTGGGCTCAATAAATTAAAATAAAACAATGGGATTACTGAACAACATCAAAGACAGATTTAATAAAGCGGAGTTTTCTGTTGCTCCGAATAAAAAACTAAAAACGATATCAAAGGATTTTAAATCAAGTTTTAATTTAGCATTAGTTTTTTACAAAGGAAATAGAATTGCAGAAGGTGATTTAACATTGGCTGCCCTAAACAAAAAAACAACAAAATCTGTGAATACATCGAGTAAAGCAGATTTAAAAATTAAAGCTAGTATGAAAGTTGGAGAAGTGGAAGATTTATTTGAAAATACATTTGGAGTCAAAGTTCAAA
The DNA here is from genome assembly GCA_965656535.1 of Lishizhenia sp. Classification (GTDB taxonomy): domain Bacteria; phylum Bacteroidota; class Bacteroidia; order Flavobacteriales_D; family Crocinitomicaceae; genus Lishizhenia. Next base: position 144,814 of record CBFHKX010000003.1, on the reverse strand, counting down.
TTAAAGATAAATCAGCGAAGCATTTAATTGACAACGATCTTACGCTAGGAAACGCTGCAAGAGATTAGAATGTATTGTAGTAATTGTGGATTTCTAAATATATCCGATGGCAATTTTTGTTCAAAGTGCGGTAATAAAGTTAAAATACCCAAAGAACAAAGTAACGCGAGCAATTTTAGGTATGTGTTTTCGTCTAGTATTTTTGTAGGAGGCCATCTGCTTACGCCAGATAAAATAATACTAGATCAGATAGGAGTAACTTACGAAAAAAGAAATAAATACCTTATTGGAATAGATAGATCACTTCTCTCCTTTTCTAGTATTTCTTATGTAAAAATTGATCGTGGAGTTATACGTTCTGCTATAATTATCTCAAGCGAAGGAAACGAGAGCATAAGAGCTAAGCATTTTTTTATTCGAGATGCAAAAAAGATAAAAAAAATCATTCAAGATAACATTATATAAGAAATATGTTTGACCCTAAAACTATTGAAGAACTTCAGTATTACGTGTATTTGCTTCTAGACCCTGAAACGGATCTTCCTTTTTATGTTGGAAAAGGAAAAGGAAATAGAGTTTTTAACCATTTAGAAAATGCAAAAAATGGAAATTCTGGCACTGAAAAACTTGATACCATCCAAGAATTTCTCAAAAAGGGAAAAGAAATAAAACATGTTATAGTTAGACATGGACTAAATGAAAAAACTGCATTTAATATCGAGGCTTCACTTCTTGACACCTTTAAATTCATACCTAGTTTTAGTTCATTTAGAAGAGGGAATTTACAAGGTGGAATAAATTCTATTGAAAACGGGTTAATGAGTGCTTCTGAAATTATAAGAAAATATAATGCAACTCCATTAAACCGCATTCCTAGTGATTTTGTAATCATTAATATAAATGGAAGTTATAAACATGCATCAGGTGAAGAAAAAATATACAACGCGACCAAAGAGACTTGGCGAATGTCTGACCCACGGGATGGGAAGTTAAAATATGTTTTAAGTGAATACAAAGGGCTAATTGTAGAGGTTTTTGAAGTTGATCATTGGTATCAAACAGAACGACCTTATAAATCAGGAAGAAAAAAAGGGAAGATTTATATGGGGTATGGTTTTAATGGAAAAATTGCACCTGAAAATGTTCGATCAATGTATATCAACAAATCTATTGCACATAAGAAAAAAAGGGGTGCTTCTAACCCCATTACTTACAATTTATGAAAACATAAAATATGAGCAAAGAATATATCAAGCGACAAATAGAAGGCTATAAAAGAGATATTGACAGAATAAAATCCAAAATTGCATCTTGCAAAGAAGATATTGCAAAAATTAAAATTAGAAAAAGTCGAGATACAGATCGTTTCGCGAGAAAGCTTAAAAATGCTTCTTCTACTGCAGCTAGACATTCAATTAGGGCTCAAAAAAAGAGAGATTGGGATTCGTATGCTAGACAGATAAAAAGAGAGAAAGACCAAATAGTATCGTATCGTGATAAAATTAAAGGTTTTCGAGAAGATATCAAAAGAGCGAGAGAACGAATGAAAAGAGTAAGATAATGAGAGTTTCCATTCTTATTCTATCTATTTTAGGCAACTTCTTTTTTATAAAATATTCCCTTAGCCAGGCAATAATAAATACAGAAACTCTAATGAAGGAAATTGACAGTAGTATTTTCCTTAGCCTCAATGCAGAAGGCGATTTTAAATCAGGTAATATTAATCTATTTCAATTCAATAGCACTGTTTTGAGTGGTTTTAAAAAAAATAATCACCTTGTAAGAGCTTTTGTAAATTATGATTTTTTATCTGAAAAGAAGAATAAAATATCCTCTGATATAAGCGGACAACTTAGATACAATCTATTTGTTCGAAAAAATTCTTTTTACACTTTTTTTCAATTACAAAACGCCTTATCTCTTCAACTCAACAAAAGACTCGTTTCAGGTGCTGGCTTTAGACAAGCTCTGCTTAAAAAAAAATCATCGAACAATTATTTTGACATTGGTTATGGTGTGTTCTACGAAAACGAGGTTTACCAAAAAAAAAACAATTCATTACTAACTATTGAAAATATAAGACTCAATCTATCCTCTTATTCTCAATTTCACCTTAAGAAAAAATGTAGATTTCTAATGGTTACTTACTTTCAATTAAACGCTGCACAAAAGAATGATTTTAGAATATTTATTGAACCTAGATTTTACTATGATTTAGAAAAAGTTTCATTCTATTTAAAAGGATTGTATCGTTATCACAACACACCTTATATTGATATTCAAAATTATGATTCTGATTTATTGATTGGATTCGAATACAAACTACAATGAAGGTACTTACAAAATCCAAATTTAAAATAGGTCTAAGTTGTCCTAATAAAATCGTGTATACTTTTGATGACCGCTACGCTAATAGATCTTCCGAAGATTCATTCTTAGCTTCTTTGGCAGAGGGTGGATTTCAAGTCGAAGCCTTAGCCAGAATGCACTACCCTAATGGTTTTTTTTTAGAAGCCCAACGAGGTGATTACCAATCTGCTTGGGAAGAAACCAAAACTCTATTGAAACAAGATGAAGTAGTCATATATGAAGCATCTTTCTTAATGAATAATTTGTTCGTCATGAGCGACATAATTGTTAAAAAAGGCAATACCTTAAAGCTAATAGAAGTTAAAGCTAAATCATTTGACTCAACTAATTCAAATTCTTTTATTGGCAAGAACGGAAAGATTTACAGTAATTGGAAGCCATATTTTTTCGATGTTGCTTTTCAAAAACACGTAATTCAACGCTGCATGCCTCATTTAAAAATTGAGTCATATTTTATTCTAGCTGATAAATCAAAGAAATCAACAATTAACGGACTGAATCAACTTATTAGACTACCTAAAAAGGGAAAAGAAAGGAAAAATATAAAAACTCTGATTTCGCCAGAAACTGCAATAAAAACATCTGTACTGACAAAAGTGAACATTTCTAATTTGATCAAAGAAATTTTATTAAACGAACAATCCTATAAAGGATCGCTAACATTTTCTAAAGCACTAAATCAATTCGAAAAAACAATAAAAAACAATACTTTTCCAAATTGGACAACTAACTACAGCTCATGTAAGAACTGTGAATTTAAAACAAACCCAGAAGAAGAAAAATTAGGCAAGCTCTCAGGCTTTAAAAATTGTTTCAAAACAATGCATAACATATCAGAAAAAGAATTTGAATTACCCAATATTTTTGAAATATGGAATTTCAGAGGTCAAAAATTTTTAAACAAAGGCAAAATCTTACTTAAAACTGTAAATAAAGCTGACTTCAATACAACAAATACCTCCAAACAACTGACTGCCATCGATAGAAGATGGATTCAAATAAAAAAAGCGGTATCTGAAGATAAGCAACCATTTATTAATTGTAAAGAATTAAGTAAAGAGATGAAAAAATGGAAGTTTCCACTTCATTTTATTGATTTTGAAACCAGTGCTGTGGCAATTCCATTTACAAAAAACATGAAACCCTATGAACAAGTTGCTTTTCAATTTTCACATCACCAGATAGACGAGAACGGCAAAATTACACACAAATCACAGTATCTAAATAACAAAACAGGAGACTTCCCAAATTTTAAATTTATCGAATCTCTAAAAGATGCAATAGATCATGACAATGGTACAATTTTCAGATTTGCTTCTCATGAAAACAGTATTTTGAATACAATTAAAGAACAATTAGAACAAAGTGATTATAAAGACAGACATAAACTCATTCAATTTATTAGGAACATCGCGACTCCAACCGGAAATGTAGTTCAAAAATGGAATCCGAAAAGAAATTTCGTTGATCTTAGACAAATCATGTTACGGTATTACTACCATCCACTAACAAAAGGATCTAACTCAATTAAAGCAATATTACCTGCAATATTAAGCACATGTTCGTTTTTACAAGAAAAATATACACAGCCTATTATTTCGATAAATCTTTCTAGCTTGAACTACAATGATTCACATATATGGTTAAGAAAAGAAAAGGATGGTTTTATAGATCCCTATAAACAGCTTCCAAGTCTATTTTCAAATTGGACAGAAAAGCAAAAAGATAATATAATTTCAGGACTCGAGAACATATCTGATGGTGGAGTAGCTCTTACGGCCTATGGAAAGTTGCAATTTAATGATATGGAAGAGAATGAAAGAGAAGAAATTTCAAATGCTTTACTCAAGTATTGCGAACTAGATACACTTGCAATGGTTATGATTTATGAGCATTTAAAATACGTAATAAATTAACCTAGTCGTACTAAAAAAAATATGATAATATAACAAAATGTCAAGGATTTAAAGTATCCACTTTCAAGTCTTCTAAATTTTAAAAAAGTCAAAATCAATATCTACACTTTTTTCAATCTTGTGGAAATTTTAACTAAGCTATAGTGCCAATTAAAAAAGAGAACTTTCTAAAAAGCCTTATAAAACTATGGAAATGAATATGCCATTGAGGCTCAAGAAATGGTAAAAGATATCCAAGAACAATCCAAAAAAATGTCAGAAGATATGCAAAAGCAGACAGAAGAAATGATGAAAGGATTAGGCGGATATTAATTTTTTTTACACCAAACACCATTAAAAAGAAAGAACATTACATGTTGTTTCTTTTTGTGATGGGCTAAAAATGGGCAGCGATATATATTTTTTCGCAGTTTATTTGTGTCAACCAAAATCAAAATATACATTATGAAAAAATTTAAAGAAAAAATTTGGAGTTTAGCTGGAACAGTTTTGCTGTCTTCTATTGTGCTTTCTAGCGTTACAAGTTGTGGCAGTAGTATACCTAATGCAAAAACTTTAGAAGTGAAAGACGTTTTCGTTCCAGGAATCGCGTCTAACTATATTGAGGTAACTGATGGCAGTTATGAATTACAATACTCTAAAGACGGAGAAACAGAAAGAATACTTCTGCCTGTTACATTTAAATTAAAGGAAGAAATTGGTTTAAAAGATCCGGGTATGGGATACCTAAGTCTCAAATTACTTGACGCAGCCGGTGTGACTTTCGGATCACCAGAACTTTCAACAGATTCTGAAAAAGTTAGCACTTTCTTAGGTAGTGAAGCAGGAACAGAAGTAACATTAAATTTTACAGTAACAAACTCAATGTTTGGTATGGTAGAGGGTGATGCAAGTAAGATTATGGATAAGACTGTTAATTTTGAATTATACATGACAGATATTTCTGGAACTCATCCAAATGGTAATACAACGTCAAAATGGGATGGTGAATTAGATGAAGATACTGAATTAAATAGCGGAAGTTTTGATGATGTGAGCGACATTATGGATAATGCGAAAGATTTTACTGACCAAGCCATGGAAACGGCTAAAGAAATGCAAGAGGAAGCTATGAAACAAGCTAAAGAAATGCAAAAAGAAGCTATGGAACAAGCTAAAGACATGTACAAATTCTAACCTAATTTTTACACGAAACACCATTAAAAAGAAACAGCATTAAATGTTGTTTCTTTTTTTATGGGCTAAAAATGGGCTCGTGGGGCATTAAATAATTCCGTTCTTTGTTCACAAATTGAGAATAATGAGACAGTTAAAAAATCTAGCGCCTTTTTTATATTTGCTTCTAATATTTTCAACCTCTTGTTCTAGCTCTTTAGAGAAAGATGCCGAGAAAATTGCAACCCTTAAATGTAAAGCTCAACATTTAATTCAAAAGACCATTGATGGGGACACTACTGCCCTACCCAAAAGCATTCAACTTTTAAAAAGAGCTCAAAACGAAGAAGATGCGATACAACAAAGATATAGCAACATAGAAGGTCAAAAACAATTTACTGAAGCCTTAATGCAAGCACTAAACAAGTGCAGATAGTTTTGCTCCTGAGTAAATTAAGTAAACGGGCTTTAAACTTAAATCAAATTTATAACACACCTACAACTTAACAAATCAAGCCTCAGAACATAGCGTGTCTACTACTGAGGCTTGATTTTTTTTAAACAAAATTGATGCATGCACAGTTCAAATACAAATTCTGTTTCATCTTTTTTTAAGAAAACTTGATAGAAACGTTTAATTTTAACTCCTATTCCAATCACCCAAGGTAATATGTATAACAAAGAAAACTTTCAGCAATTAAAACTTGATTTATACAGGCAATTTGGTGCGCCAGTATCATCCGTTGCAGACTTAAAGCTATTTCAAGATGCCGTTGAATATGCTATTAATGAAAAAATAAGCTATAATACATTACGAAGATTTTTTGGTTTTTTGCCTCAAACCAACCCCTCAAGAAAAACAATTAATAGCCTTTGTCAATATTTAGGTTATAAAAATTACGGAGCCTATTTAAAAACCTATGCAAGTGACCTCGAATGGTATGCGTGGAAAAAAGTACTGAATATTGAACTTAACACTAAAATAACTCAAGAAGATTTAGACTGGCTACACACACAAATACACACCTTTCAATTTCATATGAAATTGTCTAACATCATTAAATCTAAAGTCTACAGAAACGAAATTGAAACGCTCCCAATACTTTTTGATCCTAAATTACTGCAATTTGATGAATCAAATCGACTAAAGTTTGCTGCGCAAATTTGTCTTTTGTTTCGTAGTCTTAATTCTACAACTATAAACGAAATCATTACTGTTTTAACTCCGATAATCAGCTTCAGAGAAAATGTTTTACATTGGTTTATAGACTATTCTTATTTGAATGGGTATTATGGTAAATTTATCAAATCATCATTGCAGTATGCTGAAAATGAGAGTCACGAAAAACTATTCTATGAATTACTATTAGGATTTAACACTTATTTATCAGCTGATAAGAATTTAGCAGAAATTTCCATCGATAGAATTAAAAATAATTTTCACCCTGTACTTAAAGGAAGATGCTTTGCTTATAATTTAATGTTTTATAAAGAGCAGAATAACACTGATAAATATGAAGAAATTTGGAATAGTCAAATGGTGTACTTGCGCAAGAAAGAAACCGATATTTTCTTATTTAGTATTGAAATTTTTCCTGCTCTACTAATTGTAAAGGATATAAAGAAAATCGCCATATTAATTAAAGAATATTACGAAGAGCTATTAAAACCTACAAACTGGAGTGGACATAACACACACGCTATTGTATTATTGGGTTATTCTCTTCAGAATTTATGTGAAGATCGACTCCTAGAAGCGAAAAAATCATTTGAATTAATCAATACTTTTAAATTTAATGACTCATATAAAGACTACACCTTTATTTTTTATAAACTAATTGAATATCAAATCTTTAGTTTACTTCAAAGAGAACCTGAACAATTACTTAAGATTGAAAATGATTATTTATTTTACGCAAAAAAAACAGGTTTTAAATTATTTACAAAAAGTTATTTAAGACAGTATCTTAAAGCGTAATTAGCCATGTTACTATCCTTCCTTTCTTGCCATTTAGGTTTACAGTTACTATTTTTTTAAGATGTTTTGCCTTAAAATTAAATGGCGGTTCAAATAGATTAATTCCGCTATTCTTCTTTAAGCGAATTCCTCTTCCTGAAATAATATCAATATTGGGAACAAAATCACCGTTTGATATATGCTCAGTTAAGATAATATACTTGTATTGATTTAATTTCTTAACAATACGCTTAACTTCTGAATTTGATAGATGTTGTAAAACTTGCCTAATAATAGCACAATCTGCAACGGGTAATAAATCATTAGAAATATCTAATAGTGAGAAAGTTAAATTAGAATACTTAAACTTCTTTTTATTGTAGGTTATTAACTCCGGAACTATATCTACGGCTGTATATTGCTTGGTAAACGGAAGTAATTGTTGACCAATATTAAAATCTCCACATCCCAAATCACAAATAGATAACTGACCTTTAAACTCATTTAAAAAAGACTGTACTACTTTTATGTAAGGCGCTACAATCTGTTCTGCATGCGAACCTTCGCCAGAATAAAATGGTGTATTATTTTCTCCCCAAAAATTTAAAGCATATATCTGCTGCATAACATCTTTTGTTGGCCATGCTTTTTTTTTATTTTTTTCTTCGGTTATTTCCACCTTATTTTTAGCTCTAATTAGTGTAAAAATAGAATAAAAAAATACCCCAACACAAATGTCGAGGTATTTATATTAATGCGATTTTTATATTACTTACTATCGATAAGTATAGAAGAATTTGAGTTTTGGTTTCCAATAATAATTTTTGAATTCGGCGAATTATAGAGCGCTTTTAAGGCTTCTATGCGCATGTACTCTAAAATCCTACTATCCAAACCTTCAGAAATAATTTGCTGTGAGTTTTTTACACCGGTTGCCTCAATTTCTTTTCTTTGGGCTTCTAATTTTTCTTGCTCAAGTTCAAATTGCATACGCTGAACGTCTTGCTCGGCTTCCAATTTAGATTCAATAGAAGAATATAGTCCTGGAGGGAGTTTTATACTCTTCATCAATACAGCCTCAATAATTATTCCTCTATCTGCTAAAAGATCCTTCATTCTTTCTTTTATTTCTTTTTCTATAACAGAACGCTCACCGCTATGTAAATCTTTCGCAAAAAATCTTGCGGTTACGTCAGCTGCTGCAGATCTAAACACTGGGAAAACTACGGTTTCTTCGTATCTATATCCAGTATTCGTAAGTAATTCCTTTATTTTTTCAGAATCAATATGATACAACACAGAAACCACAGATTCTATAGTTAAACCTTCTTTAGACGGTAATCCAATAGATACTTCCATATTACTTGTATTGATGTTTACCATGACCACCTTTGTAGTAAATGGGTTAAAACCAACAGGTCCAGGATTGTAGGTGTCGTCTAAAATTCTACCTAATTTTTGTTTAACTGCCATTTGATTGGGCCCTACTATAGCACATGAAGATAGAATCAAGGCTAAAATTGCTGCGTTTAGAATTTTCATTTTCCTTTTACAACAACATGAAAATCAATATTGTTCTACTAATAAATCACAAAAAACCTTAATTTAATTCAAATACTGGTAAAATGAGATGTGTAGGCTCATAATAAGGAGAGTTCTCATAAATAAAATACAGCTGATTCCACCTACTATCGACAAATCCTTCTTCTTTTTGCTTTTTATTATAAGCTATTTTCAATTCCGGTTTTTTGTCTAAAATTTCTATTGCCTTTTCTTCAAAAACGTAGGGTGAAAAGTATTCTTTTTGTTGCAGATAACTATCGAAAAAATTCCAGGAGAAATAACTGTCTTCCGTTTCTGGAGCAAGCACTGACACTATAAATTTACGCTTCTTTTGGTCTGTTTTAATTAATATGTCGCCCTTTTTAATTAACACCGCTTGGGTTGCTCTCTCCACTTTAGTGTTATAATGCAAGTAATGACCCTCATATGGAGCGTTTCTAGTTTCATACGAATTTACTTTAATTCTATTTGCAATTACAGTCGTATCTTTATTAAAAAAGTCTACATCTACCCCATTTAACTTTAATCTTTGAATTACATCTTTGGCTTGTTTACCAATGATATAATGAGTAGGTATGCGAAGCGTATCTTGGGGCGAATAATGAAAATAAAACGGTATTTCATCTTCGAATGGTTTTTCTCTGTTGTAAAACAATCTTTTTTGCGGTGTTAACTGACTTGGAATATCTTGGTAGTCATATCCTTTAAACGTTATTTTAGAATTATTATTTTTAACAGAATCTATAACATAGTTGTATGTATAAAAATGCTTGGCACTGTCTTCTTTAAAGGCCAAAACCCTCGCTTTTTCTATTGCTTCACTATTAATTTGCATGTACTCAATGGTTTCCTTTATAAATGCAAAGGTAGATCTCACACGCTCCTCAAATGGTTTAAGCATATGCGTTTCTGTTGTAAACGAAATGGTATTAAATAAATTACAATACCCCATTGAATAACGTGGTAAATCGTTAAAGGCTACGATACCTTCTCGAATTCTATCACCAGCCATTGCTATGTAAGGAAATAAGTCGTAATTATAGTTTGATTTGATTTTTGTAGTTAACTCAGGTAACATCTCATCATAAACTATATCTGCCAAACTATTAGACATTCTTTCTCGTAAGGATGCAATGTACGTAATCGTATACTGATAGTCTGCTCCATTACTTGTATGTGTATCAATAAATACGTCTGGATCTATTCCGTGATATATTTTAGAAAAGACTTCCATGTTTCTTGAATCCATTTTAATAAAATCTCGATTCAAGTCTAAATTTTGGGCATTTCCTCTAAAACCATATTCCTCAGGTCCAATTTGATTTGCTCTTGAAGTACTACTTCTGTTGTACATACCACCAACGTTGTAAGCTGGTATTATGGCAATTTTTGGATACTGTTTTTTCTCTTCTGACGTTAATACAACATACTCTTTTACGATTTGTATAGATGCGTTTACACCACAAGGTTCACCTGCATGAATAGCGTTATTTATTAATAAAGTGGTTGACTCTTGAAGTGATTCAAATGTTGATATACTGTCATTTTCTGCTCCAAGCACACAAAGATAAATAGCTTCTCCATAGTCAGATTCTCCCATATTAAACAATGAAATATCTGGATTTAATTTTGCCAAGTTAGAATAATAATCTATTAACTCATTATAAGTTGGAGTTGTATTAGTTTGAGAAAAGCCATTAAGTGATATGAAAAAAAATAAAAGATTGATCCACTTCATAATTATTGTTTGAAGTAAAACTACCTATTTTAATCCATAGGTTATTTGGATTGTTTTACAAATTTCTTAGTTGTAGTGCTACCAAATTCATTCACAACTAGATAATAAACACCATCTGGGTAAGAAGAAACATTGAAATGATAGTTTTGATTAAAGAAATATCCTTCTTGTATATCAATTATCTTTCCTGTTGAAGAAACAATTGAAACCGTCACGTTTTTATTATCCAAACTAACTGTAGCCCAATCTGTAACAGGATTCGGATAAATTAAAGCTTCCTCTCCTTTCAGCTCAATTTGTCTTATGTCAGAATATTCAAAGGAACCGTCGAAATCTACTTGTTTTAATCTATAATACACCATTCCGTTTAATGGATTGTCATCTTCAAATTGATAGGTGATTAAGTTATTGGAACTTCCAGAGGCTTGCACAACTCCTATTGTTTCGAAAACGCTACCATTTGAAGACCGTTGAATTTCAAAATAATCACTATTTAATTCAGAGCCAGTAACCCAATTGGTCATAACCGTTCTGTTTTCAGTTTTTGTAGCGTAGAAATCAACTAATTCAACAGGCAATATACTGGATGTATAAACGGTAATTCGCATGTGGTCAACCTGAGCAGAACCGTTGTAAACCTCAACTGCCATTGCTGCACCAAATCCTGTATTGTTTATATCTATGTAATCCCAAGTTGTTCCCCAAAGGTCTGCAGGACCACCATACATTACATATTCATCAATTGTTGGCCAAAACACAGTTATACTTGCCTGATTAATTCCTGTATTTACGCTATTTTTCTGTAAATAAACTGAAATGTCTACCGCCGACACTTTTCTTAGTCCAATTCCTATAGCCAACCTTCTATTTGCACTACCGTTAAAGGTAAAGCTTGGACTTTCCGTACCTCCTGATGGCGCAAATTTATATGCGGTTTGCATACACCCTCCAGATGTTGGGGAAACTGATACATTTGCTCTATATCTATCATGTCCTTCAATAAAACCACTATTTATAGTAAACGTATTTGAATCACCATTTGTAGAAGCCGGAGATGTATTGTTTCCACAAAATATATTTGTTAAATACATTCCTCCTTCACCAGCACTGATGGATTGACCATTAAAATCTGTTGTTACAGGGTTTGCTCCGTTTACTGTATGTTCTATAAAACTGAAAAATGGATTACCTTGAACTACATTTGAAAAAAGGGCAGCTGAAAGAATATCAAAAAATTGATTGTTTGTAAAGGCGTCGTAGGTAACATCAATGTCTTAATTACCGGGAGTTAACAGAGCAATATCAGCTTCTTGTAAATACCAGCATTCTGTGTGGGCCCAAAATGATGTTTCATACGAGGTTTCTAACAAACGCGTCATTTGTCTACCGCCTATTGATACATTATTTATAAGAACATCTGTTCCGTTTTCTGCACCAACAAAAAGTATAAGTGTTCTATTTATTCCTGCATTAATTGGAAAATTTAATATTTCAGAGTTTTCTCCAGCTTGCCACGGAGTAATTAAACTAATTGCATTTCCTAAGGTTGATCTCCTTTCTATTTCCAATTCTATGCCTTCTACAAGATCAGTATTATCTAGGTTAAATCCGAAATCTCTGGCTATTAATTCTCTAGAGGTACCTGCTGTGGCAACCGTTGCTCTTTGGTTATCAGAAGATACTACACCTGCGGTGTTACTCCAATTATTACCAATTCCAGAAGTAGTTTGAGTACTCGGACTATTTGGTCCGAAAACTTGCCCAAATAAGGAAAAACAAGTAAACAAAACTGTGGTTAAAACAGAATTTTTTCTATTCGTAGTGGTTAAATATGTTGCAAAAATAATCCTTTTATTTATCATCAACAAATGGTTTCAAAATACTGTTATACAGATTACTATATAGTTAAAATTGAGACCGCATATTGCGGTAGAAAAAACAATCTATAAATAAGAAAATCACATTTGTACAACAAATAATAAAGTATACTAAATTTGTAGCATGAGAATTGACATCTTAACTATATTGCCAGGTTTACTAGAAAGTCCTTTCAACGCATCTATAATGCAACGTGCAAAAGATAAGGGACATGTAGAAATTCACTTTCATAACATTAGGGACTACTCTACGTCAAAGCAAAAAAGTGTAGATGATTATCAATATGGTGGTGGTGCTGGTATGGTTATGAGTGCACAACCGATCGCAGACTGTATTAATAAGCTCTGTTCTGAAAGAGAATACGGGGATATTATTTATATGACTCCAGATGGTGAAATACTAGAGCAAAATTGTTGTAACACCCTCTCGTTACATGAGAATATAATGATTTTGTGCGGACATTACAAGGGGGTAGATGAGCGTATTAGAGAGAAATATATCACTAAAGAAATTTCTATTGGAAGTTATGTTCTTTCTGGCGGTGAGTTAGCTGCTGCTGTTTTAGTTGATAGTATTGTAAGATTAATACCAGGAGTATTAAACGATGAAACTTCTGCTTTGACAGATAGTTTTCAAGACAACCTATTGAGTCCGCCCGTTTACACAAGACCTGAAGAATTTGAAGGAATGAAAGTACCTGCGGTTTTATTATCTGGCGACTTTAAAAAAATTGAAGCGTACAGGGAGCAAAAAGCCTTGGAAAGAACTAAAGATAGACGTCCGGACCTACTGTAATTTTCTAATTAACGAGGAATTAAATGGCGTCTGCAAAAAAGATATAACTGATTATTATTGCAGCGACGATTCCTGCAAAGTCGGCCAGCAAACCAACTCCCGCTGCATATCTTGTTTTTTTAACTCCCACAGAACCAAAGTAAACTGCCAATACATAAAAAGTAGTTTCTGTTGAACCTTGGAAAGTAGACGCCAAGAAACCAACAAAAGAGTCAGGGCCATATGCCGGATCTTGAAAAATATCTACCATCATACCTCGTGCAGCACCACCACTAAAAGGTTTCATAAATGCAACAGGAAGTGCATCAATAAATTCTAAAGCCGTAAATCCAAAGTACATTAAACCAACTTTTATAGAATCAAAAAGCAATTCCATTGCTCCAGAAGCTTTAAAAACACCGATTGCAACTAAAATCGCAACTAAAAATGGAATAATTTTAATGGCCACAGTAAAACCACCTTTTGCTCCCTCAATAAAAACATCGTACACATTTACTTTGTTTCTAACAGCCATCAAAATGAAAAGAACAATTATTCCAAAAAGCAATAGATTTCCACCTACATTAGAGATTGGATCTACCCAACTAGGATTCTTAATAACCGCAAATAACAAACCAAATACAAAGGTTGAAATAGCACCCAAATAAAGTAAAATTACAGGTTGAAATAAGTTTATCTTTTGCTTAATTGAAACTGCAATCAATCCAATTAACGACGCAAAATAAGTAGCAAATAAAATAGGCAAAAAGACATCTGTTACGTGCACGGATCCCTCAGCGCTTCTGTACGCAAAAATACTAACAGGTATTATAGTTAAACCTGATGTATTTAAAACTAAGAACATAATTTGCGCATTTGAAGCCGTATCTTTCTTAGGGTTTATATCTTGCAGCTGGTTCATCGCTTTAAGTCCTAAGGGAGTTGCTGCATTATCTAAGCCAAGCATGTTTGCACTAAAATTCATCATCATTGAACCAAACGCCGGATGATTTTTCGGTATTTCTGGGAAAAGTCTGTTAAAAAAAGGTGCAACTGCTTTTGAGAGTATACGCACAGCTCCAGCTTTCTCTCCAATCTCCATTACGCCCATCCAAAAACAAAGCGCACCGGTTAAAAACAAGGCTATTTCAAAGGCAAGTTTTGCTGTCTCAAAAATAGAATCTACCATGGCTTTAAAAACCAAGGTATCGCCAAGAAAAGTAAGCTTGATTAAACCCACTGTCATAGAAACTAAAAAAAGTCCTATCCAAAGTCTGTTCAGTAACATTTTACTAAGTTCTTAATTTCTTTCAAAAAAAAAACAAAATCAGAAAGTAATGACTAACAAAGCATTTTTAATTTTTTTTTAATGAAGTAAATCCAATCTAAAAAAGTGAGCGTAGATAAGTCAAACAAAAATAATATTATGAAAATTACAAGACTTTTAACACTGTCAGTTCTTGCTTCTAGTTTAGCTTTAGCAACAAGCTGTAAAAAAGATGATGAAGATCCAATGGAAGGAACTGCTCCTATGCCAATGGACCAAAGTAGTACGTTTGACTATAAATTTAACAACGGACAAGTAGCAATGGGAACCCATTACAACGGAATGCACAAGGATGACCTTACTGCAACTATGGTAGTTGATCAATTGGCCTCAGGTGAAGCAAAAATTTCGGTTACATTAACAAATACGGTTGACGGAGAAATGTACATGATACATGCACATGATGCAGCAGATCCTAGTACTACTCCAAATGGAACACCTTACAACGAGACACCAAATTCATCTGTATTAACACAAATGGTAACCGGTAATGGTGGAACTGTTTCTGTTGAGCAGACAACTTCTATGTCTTATGATGAAATCGTTACAACGTATAATGGATTTTTCGTGGTTCACGATCCACTACAAGCAATTAATACAGCAGACATTTCTACGTATTTAATTGTTGGCACTTTTGCTAGGACGCAAGCCGATGACGGATTAATGCGTGCAACTTTTGACTATGATTTTAACACAGGCCAAATTGATCCCTCGTTTGCTTATGCAGGACCACACGCAATGAATCTTTCTGGTAAAATTGATGTACAGGCAATTGCAGGAGATCAAACACGTGTAACAGTTACTTTAATGAATACAGTAAGTGGTGAGAGCTATATGGTTCATTCTCATGATTCTGCAGACCCTTCCACAACTCCAAATGGTACTCCATACAACGAAACACCAAATGGAAATGTATTAGCTAGTATGATTAATGGTAACGGCGGAATGGCTTCTACAAGTCAAATAAGCACTGAGTCGTTTACTAGTTTAACAACAGTTTACAGCGGTTTTTTTGTAACACATGAACCTTTACAACCGATTGACACAACTGACCCAACTACCTATGTTTTGTTAGGGTTAATGGCTAGATAAAATAAGCTACCTAAATCAAAAAAGGCTTCTTTATTAAGAAGCCTTTTTTTTAAATAAACGCTGCGAGTTCCATCCACCTCGCGCTCTTATCTTCAATTATTTGCATTACCTCTCCAAGTCTTTTACTGGCTTCGTTCAATTTTTCAGAATCCTCAATTCCACTAGATAAAACGGCGGTTAGTTTTTCTTTTTCTTCTTCTAACGACATAATTTCTTCATCCAAATGCTCAAACTCTGATTTCTCTTTAAAACTTAATTTTCGTTTTTCCGTTTTGGACTCTTCAAGCTTGCGTTTATCTTCAGCTTCTTTTTCTAGAGCTTCCGCCTTTTTCTCGGCTTTCACTTCTTGTCGTTTTTCTTCTTTTGCTTCCTCTTTAATTTCCTTTTGATGTTTTCTATATGCATTGTAGTTACCGATAATGTCTTTGATCTCTCCTGAACCATCAAACACAAACAAATGATCCACCATTTTATCCATAAAATACCTATCGTGAGAAACCACTACTAAACAACCTTGAAAACTTCTGAGGTAATCTTCTAAAACATTTAGAACAAAAATATCTAGATCGTTTGTAGGTTCATCTAAAATTAAGAAGTTGGGGTTAGACATTAAAATAGTCATCAATTTTAACCTTCTCTTTTCTCCACCACTCAGTTTGTACACATAGTTGTAGTGCATATCTCGAGAAAAAAGAAACTTTTCTAAGAATTGAGCTGCAGACATCTCCCTTCCTTTTTCTAAGGGAATATACTCAGCTATTTCTCTAATTACATCAATAACCTTTTTATTTTCGTCTACTTGTATATTTTCTTGTGAGTAATAACCAAATTTAACTGTTTCACCTACTACAATTTTTCCTTTATCTAGTTCTTCTATCCCTTGAATTAGGTTTAAAAAGGTAGACTTTCCAGCCCCGTTATTTCCAACAATTCCCAAACGTTCTTTTCGTTTAAAGTTGTAAGAAAAATCGTTAATTATCGGTTTATCTCCGTAGGCTTTTCCAATTTTATGTATTTCTAAAATTTTCGATCCCAAACGTTCCATCTTGGTACCAATCTCTAACTCATCTTTACTAATGTCAGTTTTTGCAACTTTTTTTAGATCATGAAAAGAATCTATCCTAGCTTTTTGCTTAGTACCTCTAGCCTTTGGCTGTCTGCGCATCCACTCTAATTCGGTTCGCATCTTACCCCGTGCCTTACCTACGGTAGTAGCCAACTGCTCTTCTCTTTCTGCTTTTTTCTCTAAGTAATAAGAAAAATTACCTTTGTATGTATAAATCGTTTTATCTTCTAATTCAAGAATTGAATCACACACCACTTCTAAGAAATATCTATCGTGTGTTACCATCAGCATGGTTGACTTAGAAGTACCTAGATAATCTTCTAACCACTCTATCATGTCTAAGTCAAGGTGGTTTGTAGGTTCATCTAGAATTAAAAAGTCTGGTTCAGCTATCAAAACCTTAGCAAGAGCAACACGTTTTTTTTGTCCACCCGAAAGTACCGAAATCGGTAAATCAACATTATCAAATTTAAGTTTTGATAAAATTTGTTGAACTTTAACCTCTGTATCCCAAGCATCTAATTCAGATAATTGTTCAAAGAGACTAGCCATTTTATCTTCATCTTTATCCTTTAAAGCTTGGTTATACTCTTTAACTACTTTTAACTTTGGCAAATCGTGGTTAAATACTTCTTGAATAATGGTTAGAGAAGGATCTAATTCTTCAGTTTGATCTAGGTAACCAATGCGAATTCCATTTCTAAATACAACTCGTCCGTCATCTGGTTGGTCTATTCCTAACAAACATTTTAATAAGGTAGATTTACCATTTCCATTTTTGGCTACAATGGCAACTTTTTGACCTTGGTCTATTCCAAAATTTAGGTCTTCAAAAATAATACGATCACCAAAACTTTTAGTGAAATTTTCTACTGAAAGGTAGTTCATAAATTTATCTTAAACGGTCGAGGCTTTTAACCAGTTTTATATCTCTGCGGACCCCTAAATTGCCAAGAAATAAAAAAGCAATTGCAATGCTTAGTAAATAAAAGCCTAAACCTAATGATTTTGTGGCTTCTGAATTTGGGAGAACCTCTGTAAACTGACTACCACCAACATAATACATCACAATAACAAAAATAAAAAGCAGCAATGTAAAAAAGAATACTGCCCTACCCGTTCTCACTTGTAAAGGCATTTTTTTAAACATAAATACCGCAGCAATTACCATGAGACTAAGTAAAATAGTAATCGCATAAAACGGAAAATACACCAACACTTTATAGTCGTATTTAACTACTCCATTTTCTAATTTAGCTATCTCTCTAAGCTCTTCGTATTGCGGTTGATTAAGATCTACTTGCATAAAATCTGCGCTTCCTGAAACACCATAACTAGAAAAATCTAAGTTTAAAGATGCAGCACTTTCTGCAGAGATATGAAAACTAAAAACATTTATACCAAGCGTTATCGCGATTAAGCAAATTGCTGCTATTCCATAATATAAAGTTTGTATCCTTTGAATCATTGTATTATTTTTTGTCAAAGATAAGGGTATAGTTAGAAGAGAGGAACAAGAATTTCAATTTTATTATCCGGGTTTATCGGTTTTTTCACGAAAATATTTGTCTAAGCAGATAATATTTGTATCATTGTAGCGTCGTTTATACAGTGTTTTTCCAGAAACCACTAGACAATTCAATTTTAAATACAAGAATTCTTAAATAATTTATAGTTCATTTATATGAATAAAGCTGATTTAGCAGGAAAAAAACTTCCTGAATTACGCGAAATGGCGAAAGCCTTGGGTATAACTCGAGTTGAGTCTTATAAAAAAGCAGACTTGATAGACACAATAGTTAAAGGTCCAGAAAACAAAGAGACAACTTCAGAAACAGCACCAAAAGTAAAGCCGAAACCTGTAAAACGACCTCGGAAATCTGAAGCTGACAATAACACAGAAGAAGATAAAAAAGGTAGGAACCTGTTTTCAATAGCCGAAAAGAAAAAATCGGATACGAAAACAGAAGTCGATTCAAAACCGACCAACGAAAACAATAAAAAGCCAATTATCCAACGCGAGAGAAAACAAGACAATACGAACATACGAAACACTCAGCAAGCCAACAATAAACCCCGCACAAACAACAACAACAACAACAACAACAACAACAACAACAACAACAACAACCAACAAGGCGGAAAAAACCCGAATCATCCTAACCAGCAAAACTTTAAAAAAACAGATCCTAAATTTGATTTATCTGGAATCGTATCTGCTGAAGGTGTATTAGAGGTAATTCCTGATGGATATGGTTTTTTGAGGTCTTCAGATTATAATTACTTACCGTCTCCAGATGATGTGTATGTTAGTCATTCTCAAATAAAATTATTTGGTTTAAAGACGGGAGACACCGTTCTTGGAACCATTCGTCCTCCTAGAGAAGGAGAAAAATATTTCCCACTTGTTAAAGTTGAATCAATAAACGGTAGAAGTCCGTCTTACATTAGAGATAGAGTTCCTTTTCAATATTTAACACCACTTTTTCCGGATGAAAAATTTAAACTAACCGGACATCGCCAAGAAACAATGTCCACCCGAATCATGGACCTTTTTGCTCCTATTGGTAAAGGGCAACGTGGTATGATAGTAGCACAGCCAAAAACGGGTAAAACTATGTTGTTGAAGGATGTTGCGAATGCAATTTCTGCGAATCATCCAGAAACTTACTTAATTGTACTTTTAATTGACGAAAGACCTGAAGAGGTAACCGATATGGCACGTTCTGTTAATGCAGAAGTTGTTGCTTCTACCTTTGATGAGCCTGCAGATAGACACGTAAAGGTGGCCAACATTGTTTTAGAAAAAGCAAAAAGAATGGTAGAATGCGGTCATGATGTATGTATTCTATTAGATTCTATTACACGTTTGGCAAGAGCTTACAATACAGTTTCTCCTGCTTCAGGTAAAGTACTATCTGGTGGTGTTGATGCGAATGCATTACAAAAGCCAAAACGTTTCTTTGGAGCTGCGCGTAAGATAGAAAACGGAGGTTCGCTCTCAATTATCGCAACTGCACTTACAGAAACAGGTTCTAAAATGGACGAAGTAATCTTTGAAGAATTCAAAGGTACGGGTAACATGGAGCTTCAGTTAGATAGAAAAATTGCGAATAGAAGAATTTACCCTGCAATAGATATTACCTCTTCTGGAACACGTAGAGAAGATTTGTTGATGGATAAAGATGCACTACAGCGTATTTGGGTATTGCGCAAAATGCTTGCGGATATGAACCCAATAGAAGCAATGGAATTTATGAAATCACACATGGCTAATACACTCTCAAACGAAGAGTTTTTAGTTTCAATGAATGGATAATATGCGATCAGCGTTAAAATTTGGAATACTCGTAGCACTTTGTTGGATAAGTATTAAACTACTTTTCATGGCATTAAATGTATTTCAGTTTGATATTTTTGTACCTGGGCTGTTAAATAACTTAGGACTTCTAATTGCCATTTCATTGGGCTTGTATTTTGAAAAGAAAAAAGAAGGGTATGGTGAAGGAACTGCATTATCAGATATAAAAAGTGCTATGGTAGCAGGAGCTCCGTACGTCCTTATCGTTTCAGGGTTTATGTATTTCTATTATTCTGATATTAATCCAACATTTGTAGAAACCAAGGTTAGTGAACGTGTAGATTTAGTTTATGATGCATTGCAAAGACCTACATACGTTGATTCTTTAAGGCAACAAACACCTGAGTTTGAGGTTATGTCTAATGACGAGATTTTAGGAAAAATGAAAACAGAGATTTCGTCCGCTTACGATCCTACAGCACTCTTTACATTCTCTTTACTAGGGTTGATGGTATTGGCTTTTACTTATGCCATTTTTATTACCATAATTTTTAGAAGAATATTACTGCGAGACTACTATAGAAATAGACCAGGAGGTAAATAAAATAACTAGGTCGGTATTGAATACCGACCTTTTTTATACAACTTTTTTTTGTTTGGAAATTTAAACGAAAATAATTCAGATTGTATTGCGCTATTTTTCTGTAAAAAGCTCTCTAGCCAACTCATCATAATTTATCCCATCGAAATTACCAGAACTCATCATTAGTAGCGCTGTATTATCGTAATCAAATTCTTTTAAAAAGCTCATTACGGCAATGCTTGAGGTAACCACTTTTACATTTCCGCCAAATGCTTCTTTTACTTGCTCTGCCGTTATTGGTTCTAGTTTTTTATGTTTTACAACGTCATGACTAAAATAAACAAGTGCATGATCTGCCTTTACCATAGCATCTTTATAATGCGATAGAAACTCTTTCTTTAAACTAGAAAAAGTGTGTAATTCCATACAGGCAATCACTGTTCTTTCTTCGTACTGTTCTTTTACTGCACTTGTGGTAGCTTTTAATTTAGAAGGCGAATGTGCGAAATCTTTAAACAAAACAAAATTATCTTTCTCAAAAACCTTTTCTAATCTCTTTCCTGCTCCGTTAAACGACTGAATTGCTTTCAAAAAATCTTTGTCTGCTATTCCCATAGCTTTGGCAACTTGCATTGCTCCCATCATATTTTGTAAATTATGAGCACCAAAAATTTGTAATGGGTATTCTTCATTATTAAAAATTAGTATTGTTTTACCATCTCTAATTTCATAATTTGGGGTTTGGTAGGCTACAGCATTAATATCGTTACGTGTGTTTTCTCCAATCTTCTTTACTTCTTTATCTTCTTGATTGTAAACTAGCGATCCATTTTCAGTAATCTTGTCTGCATAAATCTTAAACTGTTCTATATAATTTGGCCAAGTAGGAAAAACGTTAATATGATCCCAAGCAATTCCACTAATCAATGCAATATCTGGATAGTATAGATGAAACTTAGGCCTTCTGTCAATTGGAGAACTCAAATACTCATCACCCTCTAAAATCATCATATTTGCATCTTTGGTAATCTTAACCATACAATCGTAACCCTCAAGTTGTGCACCAACCATATAATCTACATTTATACCTAATTCGTTTACAACGTGTAAAAGCATTGATGTTATTGTTGTTTTTCCATGCGATCCTCCAATTACAATCCGTTTTTTATTCTTCGCCTGCTCGTACAAATATTCTGGATAACTATAAATTGGAATATTCAGCGACTTTGCTTTTAATAATTCTGGATTATCTTCTCTAGCATGCATCCCTAAAATTACGGCATCTAATTCCGTATGAATATTATTTTCACTCCAACCTATTGTTTCCGGCAAAATTCCTTCTCGTTTTAATCTTCCTTTGGAAGGTTCAAATATCTCGTCATCAGAACCTGTAACGTTTTCCCCTTTTCGAGATAAAGCGATTGCTAAATTGTGCATTGCGCTTCCTCCTATAGCTATGAAATGTATATTCATTAGAAATATTTTTATGAAATTAAGAATTCTTTACTCGCTTTTCACAGCTAAAGAAATTAGATATTCAGCCTTAAATGTGAACAACAAAAAAAGTCCTTCCTCAATTAAGAGAAAGGACTACTAATCTATTTATTTTAAAAGAATTAAGCCTTAGCTGTAGCTTCTTCCTTTTTCTTTGGTGAAATTTTGTCTTTTACTAAATCTACAATAGCTGGAGTTGCAATACAAATAGATGAGTAAGTACCTACAACCACACCAATCATTAAGGCAAATACAAAGCCTTTAATTGCTCCACTATCAAAAATGAAAATAGTTAGAAGTACCACAAAAGTAGATAACGATGTATTGATTGTTCTACTTAGAGTAGAGTTCAACGCAGTATTAATAACTTCTTTTCTATCTGTACCTCTGTACTTAGCTAAATATTCTCTAATCCTGTCAAATACAACAACTGTATCGTTGATTGAATAACCAACAACTGTTAAAATCGCAGCAATAAATGCTTGATCTACTTCCATGTTAAATGGCATAATTCCGTGTAAACCAGCAAACACTCCTAAAACAATGATAACATCATGTGCCATTGCAAGTAAAGCGCCTAAACCATATTGCCATCTTCCAAATCTAATTAAGATATATACGAAGATGATGATTAATGATAAGAAAATCGAAATATAAGATGACGACTTTAATTCTTCTGAAACACCAGCAGAAACTGATCTAGAATTCTCTATTGTTGCAGAACCATATTTCTCTCCGTTCAAGGCTTCTTTAATCTTGTCCTGAACACGTGTTTCTGATTGTGGAACACCCGATAAGAAGTCAGTTGCAATCTCTAATCTGAAATCCGAATTTCTTGATTTTACTTCTACAGATGCTTTTTTTCCATCTTCAGTAACTAAAACCGCTCTTAAGTCTTTTTCAATTGCATCGATCCGGTTTCCTACTTGCTTATCAAAAAGCATCTCATAAGATCTACCTCCAGAAAATTCTACAGAAGGCTTGAGCTCTCTTGTAAATATTGCAACTAAACCTAGTATTACTAATAACCCAGAAACAATGTAAAACTTCTTTCTATTTTTAATAAACTTAAAGTTTAAGTTTTTAAATGCGCCTTTTGTAAGTTTTGTTGAGAAATTAATTGATCCGTTTTTAGCAAGTTGCCATTCAAAAATCAATCTAGTAATTACAACAGCAGCGAATACAGATGTAAAAATACCTATGATTAAAGTAGAAGCAAAAGATTCTATGGGTCCTGAACCAAATGACTTCAATACGAAAGCAACTAATAAAGTGGTAACGTTTGCATCTAGAATAGAAGACAGTGCTTTCTTGTAACCATCTTTAACAGCTAATTTCATTCCTTTTCCTTCAGCAACTTCCTCTCTTATTCTTTCAAAGATAAGTACGTTTGCATCAACAGACATACCAATAGTAAGTACAATACCTGCAATACCTGCCAAAGTAAGTACGGCTCCGAAGGAAGCAAGACAACCTAAAATAAATATAATGTTTGCAACAAGTGCAATATCTGCAACTACACCAGCTTTACCGTAGTAAAAAATCATATAAATTAAGACCAATGCAAGAGCAAAACCGAAAGATAAAAGTCCAGATGATGCGTTTTCCGCACCAATTGTAGGTCCAACTACTGCTTCTTCTACAATTACAACAGGCGCTGGTAAAGCACCACCATTTAATAGATTTACAATTTCTTGTGCTTCGTCTAGCTTAAAGTTACCTGAAATTTCTGTACTTCCTCCTTCAATTACTGAATTGATAGAAGGTGCACTAAATACTTTTCCATCCATCGCTATGGCAACAAACTCAAAATCATTCGGCTGATTTCCTCTAGGCTGATAATCAGAAGTCATGTTTTTCCATTCTTCCTGACCTTCAGATGTCATATCAACCAAAATAACAATCTTACCTTCGTTAGATCCTACTCTAGCTTCATCAATATCTGCTCCACCTACTCTAGCTTTTCCGTCTTCTGGTATTTCTAAAGCATATAAAGCGTGGTATAGCGTATCGTTATCTTGTAATAATTTAATACCGGCATTACCCCAAGCAAATAAAACGTTTTCGATTCCTAACTCGTCATAACGCTCCGCTATTAATTGATTAACCTTAGCTGTATCTGCAGCTTTAGCGTATCCTAATTGCGGACTAGGAAGAAAACCTTCTTCAGAAGCGTTTATTCTAAAATATTTTAAGAATTCATTCTGCTCCTTATCTTCTGCTAAGTCTTCTGTTTCTTCGCCTAAAATATCATCTAGGTTCAATGAGTCTGCAGGGTTAGATAATGAGTCTGAGGAAGCAATATCAGTCGAATCGTTTGTCTCAGTTTCTTCCAATGCTTCTAATAAATCTTCTTCAGATGTAGCTAAAGCATTCAAAATACCACCAACTTGCGTACCTTTTAAAGCATGGTAAAATTCTAAGTTAGCAGAACCTTGTATACGCGACCTTACCGTTTCTTGATCCTTAACACCTGGTAATTCAATGTATATTCTGTTAGACTCTACATCTTTTGTAATGTTTGGTTGTGCAACACCGAATTGGTTAATTCTGTTGGCCATTATGGTTTCAACTCCATCCAAAGCATTGTCTGCTAAGCCAGTTAGATAATTAATAACTTCTTCATCGGTTGCCTTAGATCCAATTTCACCTATCACGGCTTCAGTTGAAAACTCCTTAATCAAAGGTCTTTCTGGATGTGCCTTTTTAAATTCTTGAGCGAAAAGTGTAATAAAATCTCCTCCTTCTGCATTGTAGGCATCTACAGCTGTATTAAAAGGTTTACTGAAACGTTCAATTTTAGGACTAACAGCATAGTTTTTGACTAAATCCGGCATAGATAACTGCAATGTCACAGACATCCCACCTTTCAAGTCAAGCCCTAAAGCGATACTTTTACCTTTAACATCTTTGTAAGTACTTCCTAAAAATACTTCCTCTTCGTTCTTGTTCTTGAGAATGTCGTTTACAAAAGCCGACTTAGCCAAATCTCTAGCCTCTGGGTCGTTTTTAGCAACTTTAGTACCGTTAGGTAAGAGCAATGTATCTAGTTCTGCTGCCGAAGCAAACATTTCTTCTACACTAGCGTCTGCATTTGCTTCTGCTTCTGATTCAACTCCATTAGCAATGAAAGTGAACGATAACTGGTAGATACAAACAACTGCTAATACAATTGTGAAAAACCAAAAAAATCCTTTGTTACGCATGTCGTAATCTTATGTTTGTGTTTAAATATAGCTGGCAAATATATCATTTCAAATCGGTAAATTCAACTATAATCTTTAGGGTTATTAACAAATCTAGCAATAACGGCATATCACAACCCATTAATTATGTTTTAGCTAGCTGTAAATTAATCAGTTAAAATGCGAAAATCAATAACTAATAAATTGATTTGTAAAATAGGATAAACAAAAAAAGCCTTACACAAGTAAGGCTTTTCATTTTTTAAATATATTTTATAGATCAGAAGGCAACTCTACTGCCTGATATCTTTTAGATTTTGGTTTTAACTTATCAATAAATACAATTCTAAGCTGTTCACCGTCTGCTGTATATATCATTTCAGATATTCCATTGGTGATTACCGGCTCTTTCTTTGTTTTATTATAAAACTTCTTGTCGAATAACTCTGAAGTCGCATCTTCATAAAAAACAAAAATAGCAACCACTACTCCATTTTCTACTCTTGCTTTTCCTTTTACACAAAAAGAATCACCGTCTTCGAAAAAACTAATAATAACATTTCGGTGCATATCATCTGCTACTGTATATGAACCTCTTTTCTCAAAAGCTTTTTCTAATCTTTCAAAACACGTAGGTTCTTGGGCAAAAACTGCCGTAGTTAAGAAAAATGCAAACAGTGCAAGTAACGTTTTTTTCATAATATTTCGTTGTTTTTGTGTACCTTAACAGTATCACGGTTGTCAAATATAGCAAACTTGTTTAAAATTACAGATTGCTAACTTCCATTTTTATTTATTTTTGAAGAAATCAATTTCAAACAGCATGAAACAAATTGCAGACCATTTTTTGGAGGCAGCCGAAATTTTACACTTATTTAACAGTAATGATGAAAACTTCAAAGCTATAGAACGAGCAGGAAACCTCTTGGTTACAAGCTTTAGAAAAGAAGGTAAAGTTATTTCTTGTGGAAATGGAGGCTCTATGTGTGATGCCATGCATTTTGCTGAAGAATTAACAGGTAGATATAGAGATAATCGTCCGGCAATTGGCGCTATTTCAATATCTGATGTATCACACATGTCGTGCGTTAGTAATGATTACGGATACGAAGATGTATTTTCTAGATACATAGAGGGAGTTGGAAGAACTGGAGATGTTCTTTTAGCAATCTCAACCAGTGGAAACTCTAAAAACATTATTAAAGCTATAAACGCTGCAAAAGCTAAAGGAATGAAAGTTATTGGTTTAACAGGAAAAGACGGTGGTAAAATGGCATCAATATGCGATGTAGAAATAAGAGCACCAAAGTCTAAATATGCAGATAGAGCTCAAGAAATACACATCAAGGTAATTCATAGTTTAATTGACTTTGTAGAGCGAAACTTATAATGAACACAATTAAAACCCATATAACTTACTTTTCCACTCTACTTGGAGACCGATGTAAGGTTGACTCTGACAGTTTATATAAACATAGTAAAGACGAAACCGAAGATTTATCTGTTTTGCCTGCCATGGTTTTGGTACCAGAAAACACAAAAGAAATTGCTGCGATATTGGCTTATTGTAATGCCAATAATATCACAGTTACACCGCAAGGAGCTAGAACAGGTTTAAGCGGAGGAGCAATTCCAAACAAAAATGGGATTGCCTTGAGTATGGAACGTTTTAACAAAATTATTGAAATTGACACCAACAACCATCAAGTTACAACCGAGCCGGGTGTAATTACAGAGGTTCTACAAAATACTGTAAAAGAAAAAGGACTTTTTTATCCTCCAGATCCTGCGAGCAAAGGAAGCTGTTTTATTGGTGGTAATGTTTCAGAAAATAGTGGTGGTCCGAAAGCCGTAAAGTACGGCGTTACAAACGAGTATGTTTTAAACTTAGAAGTTGTTTTGCCGACTGGTGAAATTATTTGGACAGGTGCGAATGTATTGAAAAATGCTACGGGTTATAATTTAACTCAACTTGTTGTAGGAAGTGAAGGAACTTTAGGTATAATTACTAAAATTGTTTTAAAACTAATTCCGCATCCGACGCATACTTTATTAATGCTAGTGCCATTTTATGCTGCCGAAGAAGCATGCAGAGCTGTTGCAGAAATATTTAAAGCCGGCATAACGCCAAGCGGTTTAGAATTTATGGAGCGTGATGCGCTTTTATGGACAATCCAATACAACGATGACATTTCTGTTGAAGTAAAAGAAAATCATGCTGCACATCTTTTAATTGAGGTAGATGGTTTTAATCCCGACTTGTTATTTAAAGACTGTGAAAAAATAATGGTCTTGTTGGAAGATTTTAAAACAGACGAAATTCTATTTGCTGAAAGCGAAGCACAAAAAGATACACTTTGGAAGTTAAGACGTAAGGTAGGTGAAGCTGTAAAGGCGCATTCTGTTTATAAAGAAGAAGATACCGTTGTACCGAGGTATGAGTTGCCTAAACTATTAGCAGGTGTTAAGGAAATTGGATGCAGATATGGTTTTAAATCCGTTTGTTATGGTCATGCTGGAGACGGAAACCTGCATGTTAATATAATTAAGGGTGAATTAACCGATGTGCAATGGAACGATGAACTACCAAAAGCAATAACTGAAATATTTGAATTAGTGGTTCGTTTAGGAGGTACAATATCTGGCGAACACGGTATTGGTTTAGTTCAAAAAAGATATATGCCAATTGCTTTTTCTGAAGTTCAGTTGAATTTAATGCGAGAAATAAAAAAAGTGTTCGATCCGAACGGGATTTTAAATCCTGGAAAAATATTCTAGCTATGCTAACTAATCAACTATAATTCTAAAAAATCATAATTCCTTAGGATACGAGATTGTCGTCGGTAACTTTTCGTGGGGTGATAAATGTAAACCAGACTTCCATCTTTA
The DNA here is from genome assembly GCA_965656535.1 of Lishizhenia sp. Taxonomy (GTDB): domain Bacteria; phylum Bacteroidota; class Bacteroidia; order Flavobacteriales_D; family Crocinitomicaceae; genus Lishizhenia. Next base: position 116,526 of record CBFHKX010000003.1, on the reverse strand, counting down.
ATACTGCTTATAATTTCAGGAGCTTCATTTAAGGGTATTGCAGGACAACCTAAACTTCGGCCTAATCTTCCATTCTCCATCAAAAAATCTTCAGTAGCATATTCTGCACCATGAATTACAACACCTCTGCTCCTCGCCTTATTATTTGATGCTTCCAAACCTTGCAAACGCAAAGCTAAATCGAACTTACCGCTGTAAGTATCTTCTGTAAGATAAAAGCCTAGACTGCTCATATTACTACCGTGTTCATTACTAAAGTTTTTGGCTAATTCATTTCCTGTTCGTTTACCATGTGCACAAAAAGTGCGTTTAACAATAACATTATCAGTTACATTTATGATGTATAGTCTTTTTTTAGAAGAATGCTGACTAAAATCAATAATGGTAATATACTTAGAAGACGGTAGCTTTTCCTCAGATTTTAATAAAGTATATCCTCTTAAGGCTTCCTCATACGCCTCGAAACTAAGTGTAGTATCCTGCAGACATTCGTACTTTTGCTCAATACTTAGTTTCCAATTTTCAATTTTGGATACCGATATGGAATCAGAATCATGAGCGCAGAAAGCATTGAATGAAAAAAGAAAAACTACGATTAACCAACCTATTTTATTCACTTCTTTTAATTTCACAGCTAGCGAAAATAAACAAAATCTCAGTACCTTTGTCACCGACTTATAGAAATCGCTGTTAAAAATCTATAAATCAGATCGATTGAATTATGAAGTATAAAGAAGCTGTAGACAAAAGAAGAACCTTTGGTATAATCTCTCACCCAGATGCTGGTAAAACAACCTTAACGGAAAAATTACTTCTCTTCGGTGGAGCTATTCAAACCGCTGGAGCTGTGAAAAATAACAAAATAAAAAAAACGGCTACATCTGACTTTATGGAAATAGAAAAACAGAGAGGTATTTCTGTAGCTACATCCGTAATGGCTTTTAAATACAAAGGAAAGCAAGTAAACATCTTAGATACACCAGGTCACAAAGACTTTGCTGAAGATACTTACCGAACATTAACCGCAGTTGATAGTGTAATACTTGTTATAGATTGTGCAAATGGTGTTGAGGCACAGACCGAACGCTTAATGGAGGTATGTAGAATGCGAAAAACTCCCGTAATCGTTTTTGTAAATAAGATGGACAGAGACGGGAAAGAAGCCTTTGACCTTTTGGACGAACTTGAAACAAAGCTCGACATTAAAGTAAGACCTCTCGCCTGGCCTATAGGAATGGGTGATCGATTTAAAGGAGTTTACAATCTTTTTGATCAAAACTTAAATTTATTCTCTGCCAACAAAACTAAAATTGCCGAAGAAGTTGTTTCCTTTAGCGATTTAAATAACCCAGAACTAGATACCTTAATAGGAGAATCTTTTGCAGATGAACTTAGAGAAGAGGTTGAGCTTATAAATGGCGTTTACGAACCGTTTGACGCTGAAACTTATTTGTCTGGAGAAATTGCTCCAGTATTTTTTGGATCTGCAGTAAATAATTTTGGGGTAAAAGAATTACTAGACGCGTTTGTACAAATATCTCCATCTCCTAGGGGACGAGATACAGACGTAAAACGGGTAGAGCCAAACGATCCGAAATTCTCAGGCTTTGTATTTAAAATCCATGCAAACCTAGACCCAAAGCATAGAGATAGAATTGCCTTTCTAAGAATTGTATCCGGTAAATTTGAAAGAAATACATTCTACAAGCACATTCGATTAAATAAAAAACTAAAGTTCCCTAACCCCACTTCCTTCATGGCTAACGATAAATCTGTAGTAGAAGAAGCTTTCCCAGGGGATGTTGTTGGTTTATACGACTCTGGAAACTTTAAAATCGGAGATACACTTACCGAAGGAGAAATAATGAACTTTACAGGTATTCCATCTTTCTCTCCAGAAATTTTCCAAGAACTGCAAAACAACGACCCAATGAAGTCTAAACAACTAGACAAGGGTATTAAACAACTTATGGACGAAGGAGTAGCTCAATTATTCATTCAGCAACCTGGAAATAGGAAGATTGTAGGTACTGTTGGTCAACTTCAGTTTGATGTAATCTTACATAGATTAACCCATGAATATGGAGCTAAATGTTCTTTCACTCCAAAACCTTACCATCTTGCCTGTTGGATAACGTCAGACAATGAAGAACAAATAGAAAAATTTCAACGTGCAAAAACAGGTAACATTGCTGTTGATAAAGACGAAAATTTGGTGTTTTTAGCTGAAACGCCTTTTTTACTTCAAATGGCAGAAAGAGACTATCCAGAAATAACATTTCATAAGACATCAGAATTTAAAGTAAAACATTAATTCTGTAAAATAGTAAGGTTAATAAAAGTTATACGACCAATATTTATTCGGTTTTTGAATACAGTTTATGATATGATTAGAGTGTTGTTGCTCTAAAAAAAAAGGATAATCAAGTGTGATTATCCTTTTTTACTTTATAAAATGTAGCTTTTAAATATTCTCTATTACCATTGCTGAAGCTCCTCCGCCTCCATTACAAATTCCGGCAGCTCCATACTTTCCTCCGTTTTGCTTTAAAACATTAATTAAAGTAACAATAATACGCGAACCAGAAGAACCTAATGGGTGACCTAAAGCAACGGCTCCTCCATTTACATCTACCTTCGCAGGATCTATACCTAATAATTTGGTATTTGCTAATCCTACTACTGAAAATGCTTCATTTAACTCCCAATAATCAATATCATCATTAGTTAAACCAGCCTTACCTATTGCTATTGGCAACGCTTTTGCTGGAGCGGTTGTAAACCATTCTGGAGCTTGAGCAGCATCAGCATAGCTAACAATTTTAGCAATAGGCGTTAAACCGTACTTTTCTACAGCTTCTTTAGATGCTAAAATAAGTGCTGAGGCTCCGTCGTTCAAAGTAGATGCATTCGCAGCTGTTACAGTTCCTTCTTTATCAAAAGCAGGTCTTAAAGTTGCAATTTTATCCATTTTCACATTTTTATACTCCTCATCCTCAGAAACAATAATTGCATCACCTCTTCTTTGAGATACTTCAACAGGAACTACTTCATCGTTAAACTTACCAGCCTTCCATGCAGCAGCAGATTTATTGTAAGAATCAATAGCAAACTGATCTTGGTCTTCTCTAGAAAAGTTATGCTCTGCAGCACATTTCTCTGCACAATTTCCCATGTGCACACGGTTATAAACGTCAGTTAATCCGTCTTTAACCATTCCGTCAACCATTTTTATATCTCCCAACTTCGTTGCTGAGCGACCTTGTACATAATGTGGTACAGAACTCATGTTTTCCATTCCTCCTGCTACAACAATATGATTATCGCCAGCTAAAATAGTTTGTGCTGCTAAAGAAATAGATTTCATTCCAGAAGCACACACTTTATTCACAGTTGTACAAGGTACATTTTCATCAACACCTGCACCCATAGCTGCTTGTCTTGCTGGAGCTTGACCTAAATTTGCTTGTAAAACATTTCCCATAAACACTTCATCTATCGTATTTACGTCTATTTTAGATTTATCTATTGCACCTTTAATAGCTGTGGTACCTAGTTGTGTTGCTGGAACAGATGATAAACCTCCTAAAAAGCTTCCCATTGGAGTTCTTACAGCAGATATGATGTAAACTTCTTTCATTTTATTATTTTAGTGATGTTATATCCTGCGAAAATAATAAATCTTTAACGTTTATTTACTGTTGAAACAGAAACATTCGTCGAAGAAAAAGAGGTTTTTAACGATTAAATGGTGATAATTATTTGAAAGATAACTTCTTTTGCCGAAAGATTTAAAAGACATTTGTCAAAATCAAAAACATGAAGCGAATAATTACATTTGGACTTTTTATAGCATTTGGATTCACCTCCGTGGCACAAGAGGAAAACGAAAAGCCTACAGATCCAAACTGGAAACTAAAAGCATTAACTGGATTGAATTTAACACAGGCAACTTTCACAAACTGGGCTGCAGGTGGTAGAAACAATATCTCTGGCCTAGCCTTTGCAGATGCTTCTGCTAATTATTCAAAAGATAAAGTTAAGTGGGACAACCGATTAAAGTTGGCATTAGGAGGTATTCAATATTTTGAAGACAATCTACAAAAAACAGATGATCAGATTGACTTTCAATCTTCTTTTGGTTATGGACTAAAAAAGCCGTGGTATATTACTGCACTTGCAGGTTTTAGAACACAATTTTTAGATGGGTTTAGTTTTCCGAATGACTCTATCAGAAATTCGGCTTTTATGGCACCTGGTTACTTAAATTTATCAGCCGGTATTGAATTTGCTCCTAACGATAATTTTAATGTATTCTTTTCTCCAATTTCTTCCAAATTTACATTTGTACAAGATGAAACATTGGCAAATGCCGGTGCATTTGGTGTAGCTCCTGCTATTTTAGATGACATGAATGCAATTGTAACACCTGGAGAGCAATTTAGATATGAGCTTGGTGCTTACGCAAGAATTCTGTACAACAAAGAGTTAATGGAAAACGTAAATATGAAGTCCAGTATTGAACTTTTCTCAAACTACGTTAACAACCCTCAAAACATAGATATTAATGCTGAATTAATTATATCAATGAAAGTAAACAAATGGCTGAGTGCTAGTATTCAAGCAAACTTGATTTACGACCATGATATAACAATAAGAAATCCTGATATAGATGGTGATATTGGCGGACCAAGAACCCAATTCAAACAAGTAATTGGTGTTGGTTTAGCATATACCATGAAAAACTATAGAGAGAAAAAGAAGTAACCTTTACTACAAATAAAATGAGGCGTTGGATTTTTTTAATTCAACGCTTTATTTTTTGGTATAAACGAGTTCTTTAATTCGTGGACTTCAGCTTGCAGCTGCTTCATTGTTTGTATCATTTCTCCTTCATCTATTTTAACATCGGGTAAGTCTGGCGAAATGTAGTTAACAAACTTCCAAATCTCTATGATTTCATTCACGTGCACCATGTAAGGTGTATATAACGGATTAGTAGAACACAATTGAAAAGACTGTGTACTTTCCAATTTGTTGTTGACCATTTTAAATACAATCCCATCTTCTTTGGTAACAATTACACAAGGAGTTCCCGATTTAATAGTTGCCCAATTTTGAACGAACTCTCCTACCACGTGAGACCCTGGACCAACCGGAGGCATGCTGTCTCCCTGAATAGGGAAAGACCTGTACTTTCTATTTTTAGATAAAAAAGGTAAGCTAAATGTTGGTAATACTTTAATATAATCTGGATCAGCATATCCAGAAGTGTATCCTGCAGATGCTTTTTGAGATATCATTTCTATTATCTCTTCATTTTCAGCGTTTACGGTTGTTGTTAAAATACGAAGTTGTTGTCCTTTAATATCTGCATATACACCTTTGTCTATAGACTCCCAATCTTTTTCTTTTAGCTTAGAAAAATCCTTTTTAATCAAATCATCTAAAGGAAGTGAATAATAGTTTGAAATACCAACCAAGGTTTCTATTCCTGGCTCAGCTACACCATTTTCATACCCGCTGTAAGTAGAGCGTGTTAAACCTAATTCTTTAGAAATATCTTCTTGAGATTTTTTCTTTAACTTTCTTAACAATTTGAGATTTCCGCCTAGATGCATGATTATAAAATTACCGTTTGACTGATTAAATAATAGTCAAATATACAAAACGATTATTTCCTAATCAAAAATAAGATGAATTATTTTGCAACAATAGGTTCTCCAACCATTCTAGCATACACTGATGTGAATTTTGCGCCCAGAAAAATAATTTGAGAAGTATAAAACATCCATGTAAGTATAACAAGTAAAGTACCTGCTACTCCACCATCTTTTGCAAAGAAAAAATTAACGAGGTAAAATTTAATAAGCAATTGTCCGAGGTAAAGTAAAATAGATGTAAACAAACTACCACCCCAGGCGAGTTTCCATTTTACTTTCCCGTCATGTAAATACTTAAATATGAAAGCAAACATAATTACATTAACTAGAATAATTGAACCATGCTCTATTATTTGATAAAAGAAATACCTGATTCCACTTTGATTATCAAACAAATTATCTGCAACAGAAAATATAACCGTTTGAGCGAAATACATAATTATTAAACAAACGCCAAAAAGAGATAGTATACCCAAACTTATTGCTCTTCCTATTAAATTTTGTAAAACCGCATTTCTTTTTGATTCAACCGTATCAATATGAAAAAAAGTATTTATGCTATTTCTCAAGGCATTTAAAATAGCCGTTGCCGAAAAAAGGAGAACTATAGAACCAATAATTTTCAATGTAAATCCACCATCTCCAATTTCTATTTGTTTCATAAAAGAAGTAATACCTGAGACATCCTGAATCCCCATATTCTTTTGCATTACATCTTCTATGATGGATATTACGGTTGCGTCGCCAACAATAAAACCAAAGATGCTAATGGCTAAATACATTATTGGAACAAGTGCAAAAATAGCGTAATACGCTAAAGCAGCTCCATGCGTAAAACTGTCGTCTTTTATAAATTCTATAAAACTTGTTTTACAAAGCTTATATATTTCTTTCCAAGAAAGTCGTCTTACTTTTTTATCAGACATAGCAGCGTTTAATTAAATCCATTCTACTTTTACTATACAGTACAACGGTTACCTCTTCTTCGGTCTTAAAATAATTTGCAAAGTAACTTCCCCTAAAATCAGCATACTCGAAATGTAAATTAATAACTTGAGTAAAATTAGACTTTGCTAAACTATATTGGCTTGGTCTGAATAAAAAAGAACGGTTATTTATAACTATTTCGTTCACTTCTCCAAAAAACCGAGCACGATAAGTATCGCAAGGATTAGAGTAAACTTCAACAGGATTGCCTAAAAAATGTAACCGAGTTTCGTCAAAAAAATACAAATTCTGCGCCCAAGAAAGGGCTTCTTCTCCTTCATGTGTTACTAAAATTACACTCATCTTCCGCAATTTGGAAAGTGTTTTTATGTATTGTCCAACTCTTCGCCTTAAGTGAATATCTAAATGCGTAAAGGGTTCATCTAACAAAAGCAGTTTAGGCTCTTTGGCTAATGCTCTTGCCAAAGCTAAACGCTGTTGTTCTCCGCCAGATAATTGAATTGCCTGCGCATCTTTCAATTTCTTCAAATCTACAAGGTCAAGCAATTCATTGACAAACTCATCTCTATCTTGTTTTGATAGATGTAACACTATATTTCGAATATTCTCTTCTACGGTATGATAGGTATCTAAGGCGTAATCTTGATTTACTAGAGCAATATCTTCGTGTCCTGGAACCAACACTTCGTTTATACCATATACACGTTTTTTTTCAAACAATACTTTACCACTCAATGGCTGTAAAAAGCCAGCAATACATTTAAGAAGGGTCGACTTACCAATACCACTTGGGCCAACAACAGCGATTACTTCTCCTGGGGCTAAAGATAAATCTAGTTTACTAAAAATAGTTCTATCTTCATATGAAAATGAAAGACTATCTACTTTTAGCATACCTTAAAATATCAATTTCTTTGGAAAATCTTGAGCAGCAATATATACTCCAGGAGTAGGATTAGACAAGGGCTCATAATCTTTAAAGTAAACATTTAATGTAATGGTATCTTCTTGTTCTTTAATTTCATAAGATTCAATTAATTGTTTAGAACAAGCAAAGTAAGTTTTAGAATTATCGTCACCCTCACATTCAAACAATACCATTTTGTCAACCTCTTCTTTAAAGGACGTTCCATCTGGTAATTCTCCTTGTAAAGGAAAACTACCTTCGTGTGTTTTAACCGTTTTTATTTCATTAGAAAGACTCAGATGATCTTCCCACTCATATTTCAGGTTATTCTCTGACTCTTCTCCATTGTGGTTTGCATCTGCGTGTTCTTGTGAAAAGTCAATATTTAAAAGAAAAAAATGTGCATTTAACTTCATAATGTAAAGGTAATTATATTTTGCTTTTTAAAATTTCTGCATTTAAATAAAACAAGCATACTTACTTTACTTCCAGACTTTGGGTAGTTAAATTAAAACTAAGAAAAAAAAAGGACTGAAAGTGGGTATCAATTTATACCTTCGCTGCTGTAAATTAGTAGAAATTTCCAAGATAATGAAAAACAATACCGCAATAGTCAGAAAATCAAAACTTGATGCTCTCCTAAGAAAACATCCTTGGGTATTTTCTGGAGCAATAGAATCAGAAACACAAGATTTTGAAGACGGGTGCACAATAGACTTAATAACTAGGAATCAACAATTTTTAGCACGCGGTCATTTCCAACCCGGATCAATTGCTGTTAGAATTCTCACATTTAATGAACAAGAAAGAATCAATCAAGATTTTTGGAATAAAAAGATTAAAAATGCTGTAGACATTCGTTACACACTTGGCTTATTATCGGAAAAAAATCAAATTTGCAGACTAATTCATGGAGAAGGTGATAATTTACCCGGTCTAATTATTGATTATTATGCTGGTGTTGCTGTTGTTCAAGCACACTCTACCGGAATGTTTTTAGCTGAAGAGCAAATTTGTACTGCGCTTCAAAATGCTTTAGGAGATAAGCTAATAGCTGTTTACTCGAAAAGTAAGGAAACCTTACCTAATCGTGTAGACGCTGAAAACAAATATTTATTCGGAGAAACAACTGTACCTCATATTGCCAAAGAAAATGGAATTCCTTTTTCCGTTAATTGGATTACGGGGCAAAAAACTGGTTTTTTTATTGACCAAAGAGAAAATAGAGCACTTTTAGCTAAATACAGTGCAGGAAAAAAAGTACTCAACACCTTTTGTTATTCTGGCGGTTTTAGCATGTATGCCCTAGAAGCTGGCGCCAAAGAAGTACATAGTTTAGATAGCAGCGAAAAAGCAATTACACTGGTAGAACAAAACTTAGCTTTAATTAAAAACAATAAAAACCATACCTCAATAAAGGCTGATGCAGTAAAACATATGAATGATGTAGAAACTGATTATGATGTAATTATTCTAGATCCACCGGCATTTGCAAAACATAGAGACAAGCGTCACAAAGCCATCAAAGCCTACACGCGTTTAAATGCAAATGCGATTAGACAAATAAAGCCAGGTGGAATTATTTTTACGTTCTCTTGTTCGCAGGTAGTTGATAAGTTTTTATTTAACAAGGCGGTTATTGCAGCTGCTATTGAATGTAAAAGAAATGTTCGCATACTTGAACAGTTACACCAGCCAGCAGACCACCCTATAAATGCCTTCCATCCAGAAGGAGAATACTTAAAAGGTTTAGTTATTCAAGTAGATTAATGCTGAAAACAAACTACATATCTATCTTAAAAATTGCCCTACCGATGATGGTTGGGATGTTTATTCAGTCTGTTGTAATGATTACTGACGCTGCTATATTAAATCGGTATGATATACTGAATAATCTGAGTAGCTTGAGCTTTGATGCCAGCGGAAATGCCGGACTCATATACGTTACGCTGTTTATGGGTATGAGCGGATTAGGTGATGGAGCACAAATTTTAATATCTAATCGGATTGGAGAAAAACGAATAAACGCTGTAAAGCATTTAATTCCATCAAGTATTTTTAGCAATCTATTTCTAGCCTTGTTATTCTTTTCTTTGGTTCAATTCCTTATACCGAGTATGCTTTTCTCTTACTCTAGTGATTTAAACTTAGCTCAAAAGCAAGTAGACTTTATATCGATTAGAAGCATTGGATTTTTTGTAGCATCCTTGATGATTACGTTTAATGCATTCTTCTTGGCTATCGGTAAAACTTGGATAATACTGGTAAGTGCTTTGATTTTTGCTGTAAGTAATATTACATTAGATATAATTTTAGTTTTTGGGATAGAAGGCAGTATACCAAGTTTAGGGCTAGAAGGCGCTGCTATTGCCAGCAACATTGCTGAAGGTACAGCCGTAATCTTTCTTTTTATTATGATGCTACGTGTAGACGAGCGCAAAAAGTTTGAGATTTTCAGTACATTCCGGATCAAAAAAGAAACATTAACCTCTTTGTGGAAAGTTGGATCTCCTCTGCTCTTTCAGGGTTTTCTTGCCCTTGCAACATGGACTGTCTTTTTTACATTTATAGAACAACGAAGCAGGTACGACTTAACAGTATCGCAGAATATTCGCTTTATATATATGATTGCTTTTGTTCCAATTTTTGGTTTTGCAGCAACTACAAAAACATATGTTTCTCATTTTATGGGAGCAAAAGATTTTAAGCAAATAAAAAAAGTCCAATACCGTATACTCTTGCTGAGTGCATTATTTGTAATCTTACTTTTTCATGGTACATTATTTTATCCGGAAACGTTGATTAATTTAGTTAACCCGGACAAAACATATTTAAACGATAGTGCTGCAATCTTAAGAATGGTATTTGGATCAATTTTTATGTTCGCACTTTTTACTCCCTTTTTTCAAACGATTAACGGTTCTGGCAATACAAGAGCAACGTTGATTATAGAAATATCAAGTATTCTAATTTATTTAGTCTTTGCTTTTTTGTTTATAAAAGTATTTGAACTACATATCTATAATGTGTGGTTTGTTGAGTATATTTATTTCGGAGTTATGGGAGTTTTATCTCTTGTTTATTTGAAATTTTTTAACTGGCAAAAAAAGATTATTTGATGCAAAAAATAAATATTATTTTTATGGGAACGCCTGAATTTGCTGTGACCATTTTAAAAACGCTAAACGAAAACGAAAATGTTAATGTTCTGGCAACACTAACTGCGCCGGACAAACCAGCAGGTAGAGGTCAAAAAATTAATAAAAGTGCTGTAAAACTATTTTCAGAAGCAAATAATCTTCGGTGTTTACAGCCCGCCAATCTAAAAGAAACAAGCTTTGTAGAAGAGTTACAAGAAATTAATGCAGACTTATTTGTAGTAGTTGCCTTTAGGATGTTACCCGAGATAGTTTGGAATATGCCATCTAAAGGAACCATAAACTTACACGCAAGTTTATTACCGCAGTACAGAGGTGCTGCACCTATAAATTGGGCAGTAATAAATGGAGAAGAAAAAACAGGTGTTACTACATTCTTTATTGAACAAGAAATTGATACTGGTTTAGTAATAGAACAAGAAGCCATTGAAATACAAAACACCGATACAGCTGGTGATTTACATGATAAACTCATGCATCTTGGAGCAAAGCTCACATTACAGTCTGTTCTTAAGATTGCGAAAGGAGAAGTTGAAAGAACCGCACAATCGCTGTTATTAAAAGGTGAATTAAAAAGTGCTCCTAAGATATTTAAACCCGATTGTAAAATAAATTTTGAACAGCCTGCCTTAACGGTACATAATTTTATAAGAGGACTTTCTCCCTACCCTACAGCTTGGTTTAAATTAATTCGAATAAAAGACAACCTAGAAAAAACTGTAAAAGTGTTTTCTGCTTCCATTTGCGATGAAACAACCCAACATCAAAATATTGAGTTGATAATTAAAGATAAGTCGCTCTTAGTTCTTCTAAACTCTGGATCTTTAGAAATTAAAGAATTACAACTAGAGGGTAAAAAACGACTTAAAGCGGAGCAGTTCATTCTTGGTTTTAGTCCAACAGACTGGAAAATAGCAGGTTATTAATTTTGATTAAAATTTCGTCAAAAATAATATTTTAAAACGTTTAAAAAACAGAAAAAGAAATCATAAATCTCGTATTATGCCTAGAATCAAGTAGACCAATATTCTACTTTTTTAACAAATACAAACCTATAAATAAGGAATAATACGTCTAAACCCTTGTAAACATTAGGAAAAACACCATTTTTTTCAACATACTGACGTGTTTATCAACATTTTTTCATTTTTTTTCATCAATCCCTTGTTTCATGCGGATATTCGTATATATTTGTTTCAGTTAATTTTGAAAACAAAAAAAACCAAAACTATGAACAAAGCAGAATTAATTGAGGCAATGGCTTCAAACGCTGGATTATCAAAAGCTGATGCAAAAAAAGCATTAGACGGATTCATTGACGCAACAGCTGATGCGTTAAAAAAAGGAGATAGAATCTCATTAATCGGTTTCGGATCTTTCTCAGTTTCTGAAAGAGCTGCTAGAACAGGAAGAAATCCTCAAACTGGTAAAGAAATTCAAATCGCTGCAAAGAACGTTGTAAAGTTCAAAGCAGGAGCTGATTTACAAGGTAAAGTAAACTAATTATGTTTATTTAGAAGAAAGGGAGCTTTACGCTCCCTTTTTTTTGTTCTATACAGTATGACAGAAAGAGAAAAAGTACTTGAAGCTTTTTATAATATTGTTACAAAAAGCAAACAAAATATGTTTGATTTACATGCATCTGAAAGAACCCGATATTTCACAATTGTATTAGAAAATATGTTTCAACTGCATAATGCGAGCGCTGTTATGAGGAGTTGTGACTGTTTCGGTGTTCAAGATTTACATGTTATTGAAGATAGAAATGAATATAAAGTAGACAGAGAAATTGCAATGGGTGCAGGTAAATGGGTTAATTTACATCAGTACACTTCAGAAAATGCAACGCATGAATGTCTATCACAGCTAAAAAGTAAAGGATATAAAATAATTGCTACTACACCACACGAATCGAATATAACCATACATGACTTAGATTTATCGCAAAAAACGGCTCTTGTTTTTGGTACGGAGCTAGAAGGTTTAACACAAGAAGCTCTAGACTGTGCAGACGGATATGTTCATTTACCTATGTATGGCTTTACAGAAAGTTTCAATGTTTCAGTTTCAGCTGCATTAACAATGCATACTGTTCGTCAGCGTTTAGAAGAATCTAACTTAAACTGGAAACTATCTAAGAATGAACAAATTGAAACTAAAATTGAATGGTGTAAGAATATCCTGCGAAATGGTGACGGAATTGAAAAGGAAATAATCAAAAAAATTAGAGCAAAAAAATAAGAAGTACTAGTTGTACCTCTTATTTATTCCTTGCCTATCTTTAAATTAAATTTCTGTTACTAAATCATGCTTTTCAATCAATTTCCTCATATTGATTAAAGCGTAACGCATTCTACCTAAAGCTGTATTAATACTAATATTTTCTTTTTCTGCAATATCCTTAAAAGACATCTCTTGAAAAATTCGCATGTTTAATATATTCTTTTGAGAATCCGGTAAATGATCAATTAAATCAACCATTTGGTTTTCTAATTCAGTTCTAGACCACGATTCCTGCACATTTTCATCTTCTATTTTAAGAATTGAAAAAATATTGAAATCATCTGTCTTATAGCTCGTCTCAGAAATCATTCTTACTTTATTAGCCTTTCTAAAATAGTCAATAACTAGATTGTGTGCAATACGCATTGCCCATGGTAAAAACTTACCCTCTTCGTTATATGCACCTTTTCTTAGCGTATTCACAATTTTAACAAAAGTATCCTGAAAAATATCTTGCGACCGTGCAGGATCTTTTATTTTCATGTAAATAAAATTATAGATTTTATCTTTGTGTCTTAGCAAGAGTGTCTCAAAGGCCTTCTCCTCTCCGCTAATGTAATTAGAAACCAAAACATGGTCTTCAAGCTGTAGCATATCCATAGTACTCTATTAATTAATGATATTCAATAAATTGTTAAGAGTAAAATGTTCCGTATACGCGTTATTTTGTTTTGTTTTGAGTCGGCAATATAGCAATTTCTAATCGTTGTGCAATTTTCAAACCAAAAAAAGTTATTCCCTTGCTCTGTAATTAACGTTGTTTATTGTCTATTGGTTGGCTAATTCAGAAGTTTTTTTGCTTTCTCTAGAAAAACTTCAATAAAATTGGTTCTGTATACTTAAATTTGGCGTGCAAAAAAATTAAGAATATGCCAAATATTTCAGAAAAAGCAATACAAATGCCTGCGTCACCAATTAGAAAGCTTGTGCCTTATGCAGAAAAAGCCAAGAAGCTCGGTAAGATGGTATTTCATTTAAATATAGGTCAACCCGACATTGAAACACCCAAGGTTGCAAGAGATGCAATTAAAAATTCTGACATATCTGTACTTGCATATTCACATTCAGCTGGATTTGAATCTTACAGAGAAGGTCTTTCAAAGTATTATGCTTCAAACGGAATTAAAGTTACGAAAGAAGAAATCCTTGTTACCACAGGAGGTTCTGAAGCACTATTGTTTGGAATGATGTCTTGCTGTAACCCAGGAGATGAAATAATCATACCTGAACCTTTTTACGCAAACTATAACGGTTTTGCTGTAGCAGCAGGTTTAACAGTGGTACCTGTAACCTCTTCAATTGAAAATGGGTTTGCATTACCTGCTGTTGAGGAGTTTGAAAAAAAGATAACAGATAAAACGAAGTGTATTGTAATCTGTAACCCAGGAAATCCTACAGGATACCTTTACAGTAAAGAAGAATTAGGGCAATTAAAAGATATTGTAAAGAAGCATGATTTGTTTCTATTTGCAGATGAAGTATATAGAGAATTTTGTTACGACGGTGCGCAACCTTTTAGTGTTATGAACTTAGAAGGATTAGACCAGAACGTTGTGCTTGTAGACTCTGTATCTAAACGTTACTCCATGTGTGGAGCAAGAATTGGTGCTATGCTTACGAAAAACAAAGAAGTAATGCAGTCGGCATTAAAGTTTGCCCAAGCTAGACTTTCTCCTCCGACCTATGCACAAATTGCATCTGAAGCTGCATTGCAAACCCCGCAATCATACTTTACAGAAGTTGTAGACGAATATGTAGAGCGCAGAAACATAATGGTAGACGGGTTAAACGCAATAGAAGGTGTTACTTGCCCTAAACCTAAAGGTGCTTTCTACTGTGTAGCAAAATTCCCTGTTGACGACACAGAAAAATTTTGTCAATGGTTATTAGAAGATTTTGAATACAAAGGAGCAACTGTAATGATGGCTCCATGTAGCGGATTTTATGCTACACCAGGACTAGGAAAACAAGAAGCTAGAATTGCTTATGTACTAAACAAAGAAAGCTTAAAAGAAGCTGTTGAGTGTTTAAAAGAAGCATTAAAAGTATATCCTGGCAAGGTTTAAGGTAAAAAAAAGCAAGAGGAAAGCATCTTCAAATTGGAGATGCTTTTTTTATTTGTAAATTGGAACATTAATTGCTTAATAAAATTCATGAGATATCTTATTTTTCTTATTTGCTCTCTTTTCACTCTTTTATCTTTCTCGCAAGATGTATTTCCGTTTACTACAAACCTTGGTTTTTTTAAAAGCTTTGAAAATGGATATGAAAAACAGCTCGACTTTTTAGCACCTACTGAAGTTAAGTTTTCTGAAAAGCTTATTGTATATAAAGATCACAAGAGAGATTTATTTGTATATAACAAAGAACATGGAAAAGTATTTTTAGCCAACACTGCTACTAAATATGAAATTGGCTTTAACCATGTAGCGTGGTCTGTTGGTCCAATTTTATCTATGTGGGTAGACGGGAAACGAAAACACTTAACTAATTTCGGTAGAGATTTTATTGTAAGCGACAGTTTAGTGGTTTATGTTGACAGAAGAGATAACGCACTACGCGCATATTATAACGACAGTATTTACGATGTTTTTTATGGTTTAAATGACATTAGTTTACCAAAAAAACTTGGTGTAAACACCTTTGGTTTTCAAGGTTTAGGTGGAGTTAATTATATTTTTGACAAAGGTAAAATAACTGAGATCGGTGTAGCACTTACGCCTATTGACTATGAGAGCGGAACGGGTTTCTCTGCTTTTAATGATCCTGACCATCAAACGTTTGCACTATATGAAAAAGGTAGAATTATGGATCTTGAAACGATGCGTGTACCTGAATATAAAGCAACCAATGAATTTGTTATTTACTTAGACAATAATGGTAATTTAATGCATTACAAAGATGGCAGTATTAAAAAGCTAAGCAACTACTCGCCAGACACCTATACAGCTAATGATAACATTGTGGTGTGGACAGAAGCTGGACTATTTTTTTTGTATGACGGCAACAAAATCTACGAAATAGGAAACTTTATCCCTGAAGACTATAAGCTAACGAATGAAATTTTGGCTTACAGAAATGTGTTAGGAGGTGTTAGTGCTTTCTATAAAGGAAAAGAAACAAAAATCACCAATATATTTCAAGCACCTTTTGAAGTAAACGGAAACACAGTTAAGATAGAAGTTAGTGCAGGAAACTATATCTTTTGGAAAGATGGAAAGGAATGGGAATTCTAACTATTACTCTAACAGTTCTATTTTTTGAATCTTAAGACTAAAACTTTCTTCTTTTTTATTTCCAAACAAAAAACCTATTTCAGTTAATGTACCGCCTGAGAAGTTTTCTAGATTAAGCTTTCTACCTCTAAAAGATGGATACATTTCTGAAAGCTCAAGCTCTATAACTTCTTGTTTTGCATCAAAATAAGTTATGTACGAAAAGTTAGGATTTTCTTTATTTTTGATTCTGAACTGGTATTGTTTACCATCGCCTTGAATAGTAAGCCTAATTTTCTTGTATTTAGAAACATCCGAAGTATTTAATAAATAGCGAAGAGATGAAAACCCTCCATTATTTCTTAAAGAAATTGAACCTTTAAAATGAATTAGGTTCTCCTCTGTAAGCTCAAAATCACCTTCTGATTTTCCTCCCATAACACCATCATTCACAGTTTTCCAGTTTTTTGATGGATTTATTTGATTAGAATCAAAAAGAACAAGTATAGAAGATTGCATAATAGAAATACATAAAAGCAGATGTAACATGAAAACCAAACAATAAAAATCGTTTATTGTTTAGTATATTATTTGCGAATAGCTTGATCTCAAAACAATAGGTGTTTCTACTACTCTATTCCTTCCATTATTTCTGGATCAAATTCAGCTAAAACTAATTCTTGATCAGTTACTATTGGTTTCTTCTTAAAATCATTTATCATAAAATCTAAATCAAAATGTTTTAACGACTTAATTAAAGAATCATTCAGCTCAACACGCATTCCTTTCGAAGGCATTTCAACCTCAAACTTATTTATCTCGTCAACAACTTTAAACTTTACAGGGCAAGTACCGGGGTTATCTTCAAATAAACGATAAACATCTTCAATAAACCGTTGATCTATAGACTGGGAGTTAACCGTTAAATTTAAGCTATTTGCCTTTTTCTGTCGCATATCCGAAAGCATGTCAATACCGGAAATTTTAAACTCGAACTCCCCTTTACGGTACTTATGTGGTAATATTTTTCCTCGGATACAAACAAATAGATTATTGCTCATAAACGTCTTCCATTTTAAGAAATCTTCTCTCCAGAGAAAAAGCTTTGTTCCATCGTTATAATCTTCAATAACCATGGTTCCAAAAGGATCACCATTTCGGGTGGTTCGCTCTTCACATTCGGTAATAATACAAGCAATACTCAGATCTTTATTTGCGTGCTTGTCCATATCATTTAACATACCAACATTACCATTACAAAAAGATTCAATATCCAATCGATAGTCATCCAAAGGATGGCCTGATATAAAAATCCCTACAACCTCCCGCTCTCTATTTAACTTATACATGGAAGTCCACTCATTAGCCTCTGGCAATTGAGGAGCAGGAATTTCTGTACCCGATACTTCTCCGAATAATGACGCCTGGGAACTATTCTCGCTCTCTTGATAGTTTTTTCCAAATTGGATGGCTTTATCTAGAAATGTTTTGCCGTTATCCTCAACAAAATACTGGGCTCTATGCACATCCTTAAAAGAGTCAAAACCACCTGCATAAGCTAAACTTTCGAACGCTTTTTTATTACATAATCTATGATTTATGCGTTTGGTTAGATCAAAAATAGTCCTAAAGGGTCCGTTTTCTTCTCTTTCTTGTTTGATAGCCGTAACAGGTCCAGAACCAACACCCTTTATCGCTCCAAGACCAAAACGAATTGCACCCTCTTTATTTACAGTAAACTTAAATTCAGATTCATTCACATCTGGTCCTAAAACAGGTATTTGCATACGTTTACATTCTTCCATAAAGAAAGTAACCTGTTTAATATCGTTCATATTATTGGATAAAACAGAAGCCATATATTCTGCCGGATAATTTGCTTTTAAATAGGCTGTTTGATAGGCAACCCAAGCGTAACATGTAGAGTGAGATTTATTAAAAGCATAAGAAGCAAACGCTTCCCAATCCGTCCAAATTTTTTCAAGTGCCTTTTTATCATGCCCTCTTTCACCACCTTGATTAATAAACTGCGGTTTCATTTTTTCGAGCAAAGCAATTTGCTTTTTACCCATTGCTTTTCTTAACGTATCTGCTTCACCTTTAGTAAATCCAGCTAAACTCTGCGAAAGTAGCATTACTTGCTCCTGATAAACTGTAATCCCATAGGTTTCTTCTAAATACTCCTTACATGCAGGAACGTCGTAAACAATTTCTTCTTCTCCGTGCTTACGTTTAATGAAAGAAGGTATATATTCTATTGGTCCAGGTCTATACAAAGCATTCATTGCAATTAAATCTGCAAAAGCCGTAGGTTTTAAATCCTTCATATACTTTTGCATACCAGGAGATTCATATTGAAAAACCCCTACTGTTTCTCCGCGTTGAAATAATTCATATGTTTTTTGATCATCAATAGGAAATTCATCCGCTACCAAATCAAGGTTATGTCGTTGCTTTACGAACTTAATAGCGTCTTTAATTAAGGTTAATGTCTTTAACCCTAAAAAATCCATCTTTAACATTCCGGCTTCTTCTGCAACAGAATTATCGTATTGTACTACGTACATTTCAGAATCCTTAGCCTTTGAAACTGGAACATAATTAGTAATATCCGAAGGCGTAATAATTACACCGCAGGCATGTATACCTGTATTTCTAACAGTTCCTTCAAGTTTTCTAGCATGATTTACAACCTCTGCAGTTAAGTCTGAACCGGCTGCCAGTCGTTTCATCTCGTTTGCACGGTTTATATCATCTTGATTATTCTTAAGTTTTTCTGCTAATTTATCTTCATCTAAACCAAATATTTTTGATAGTGATACATCTGGTATTAACTTAGACACTCGATCGGCTTCAAACAAGCTTAAATCTAATACTCTGGCTGTATCTCTAACAGATGATTTTGCAGCCATTGTACCGTATGTAATTATTTGGGCTACTTGATTTTTTCCATACTTGTTAATTACCCAATCAATAATTCGCCCTCTCCCTTCATCATCAAAGTCGATATCTATATCGGGCATAGAAACACGATCCGGATTAAGGAAACGCTCAAAAAGTAAATCGTATTTAATTGGATCTATATTCGTAATTCCAGTACAATATGCAATTGCGGATCCGGCCGCCGAACCTCTACCTGGACCAACAGAAACATCCATATCTCTTGCAGCTTGACAAAAATCTTGTACAATTAAAAAATATCCCGGATAACCTGTTCTAGCAACTGTTTCAAGCTCAAAATCTAACCGTTCTGCAATCTCTTCAGTTACTTCTCCATAACGTTTTTTAGCTCCTTCATACGTTAAATGTCTTAGATAATTATTTTCTCCTCTTTTACCTCCATCTTCTTTATCTAAAGGATCTAAAAATTCTTCTGGAATATCAAAAGCTGGCAGTAATACATCCATTGCAAGTGGATAATGCTCCACTTTAGAGACAATTTCATTAGTAGTTATAATCGCCTCTGGAATATCAGCAAAGAGCTTTTTCATTTCTTCGGTTGACTTGAAGTAATACTCATCATTATCTAAACCATACCTATACCCTCTTCCTCTACCTTTTGGTGTATTGATTTGTTCACCATCTTTCACACACAATAAAATATCGTGCGAAGTTGCATCTTCCTTATTTAAATAAAATGTGTTATTGGTTGCAACAATCTTTATATCATGTTTTTTAGAAAATTTCAACAAGGTTTCATTCACCCTATCTTCATCTTCTTGTCCATGGCGCATAATTTCCAAATATAAGTCTTCCCCGAACTGTTCTTTCCACCAAATTAATGCTTCTTCTGCTTGTGTTTCTCCAACATTTAAAACTTTGCCAGGAACTTCACCGTATAAATTACCTGTCAAACAAATTAAATCACTTTTGTATTGTTCAATAATTTTCTTGTCAATTCTAGGTACATAATACATGCCCTCTGTAAAAGCAATAGATGCCATTTTGGCAAGATTGTGATACCCTTTTTTATTTTTTGCTAAAAAGACAATTTGATATCCATTATCCTTATTTGTTTTATCTGTGTGATCTAAACATACATTAAATTCACATCCAATAATGGGCATTATTTCCTTTTCATCAAAGGGCTCACCGTTCTTTTCGGCCTCCATCCTTCTCTCTCTTACTCCTCTATTATGAGCAGCCGTGTGTTTTTCAAAATGAAAAGCAGCCATCATATTACCGGTATCTGTAAGTGCTACAGAGGACTGTTTAAGTTTGGCAGCATGGGCAATTAACCCTTTAACATCTATCGTAGATTGAAGTATTGAAAATTGTGTATGGTTGTGTAAATGAGTAAATTCTACGTCATTTAAAATTTGTAATCCTTTAGAAATTTCGGCAGACGAAACAGTACTTGTTTCTTCTTTTAACTTGGCTGATTCAGCTTTTAAATTAAGATGTGTTAAACCTACACTTCCAATAGGAGACGGGTTAAACGCTTTAAAGTCGTCTAAATATTTTTCATCAACGCTTAATTCATCAGTTGTGAATACATTAGTTCTGATTAATTCTAAAAAGCAGCGAGTTGTTGCTTCAACATCCGCTGTTGCGTTATGTGCTTCTCCAAAAGGCTCCCCAAACAACTTTTCATGTAACTCTGTAAGTGTAGGTAATTTGAATTTACCACCTCGTCCTCCCGGTATCTTGCACAAGTTGGCAGTAACTTCTGTACATGTATCTAAAACAGTAGGAATACTTACTCTATCTTTCCGTTTAACTTTTTTATTATCCTCTAGTATAGTTATTGATTCTGAAAATATTTTTGAAGGTGTTATTTTTCTTCTTAAAAATTCGGCTCCCACTATATTCAAATCAAAATCTAAGTTTTGACCAACCAAGAATGATGCTTTTTCTAATGCATTGTTAAATGCAATCAACATTTCATCTAAATCAACACCTCTGTTATTTGCTAGCGCTGTAGAAATTCCGTGAATTTGTTCAGACTCAAAGGGAATATCAAAACCATCTGGACGAACAATAAAGTCTTTTGCCTCAACAAGTTGCCCCATATCATCATGCAGCTGCCAGGCCATCTGAATACATCTTGGCCAGTTTTCTAAGTCGTTTATCGACGCATTAAAATCTTTTGGTAATCCTGTGGTTTCGGTGTCAAAAATGATATACATTATTCAGCGGAATTTTTTAAGAATTTAAAGATAATAAAATGAAGTTTTTAAAATCTAATTAAAGTATTTTTTCCTTCGTATTAAAATTCTTAAAACTTTTATGAGTAATTTTCATAAAACCTTTTTATGAAAACAACTTTAACCTCAGATAAGCAATGCTGTGTCTGTTCAAGAAAACTTATTGGTAGAAAAGATAAAGTTTATTGCGATAATCGCTGTAAATATCTACACCACAAGGCTGCTAGAAAGCAAATTATTACCAAATTTAAATATAACTCAAAAAGAGAGCTCCGAAATTTAATTATCCTTGAAGGTATGTTTGGTATCCACAGAAAAGAATTCGTAATACACAAAAACCTTTTGTTCAAGTACGGATTCGATTTATTTTGTTTTTTCAAAAATACCAAGGAAGCTAATCATAACCATTTCAAAATAAAAAAACTGCCCAATAATTTGATTTTAATAAAGCGAAAAGATAACAAAGATAATTTCGCTTTTGACATATTTCACAAACGATGGAATAGAATATTTCCAGCTAATTTTGAACAAAAATCAGGAAGTTTTGTAGACGGTGTGGCTACGTATTTCAAAGATATTACATTACTAAAAGAACCGATATTAACGGTTAAACTCCTATTATAATTGAGATACAGAGAACACCTAACATTCAACTCTTAATAATTTGAGTGTTAGGTTTGTCTAAGATGAATTTTATGCTGATTACGACTATTTTTTTGAATAATTAAAATTTACACCGTTTTCACTTAGTCATCTTCTCTCACTCCGTATTTACTTGCAGCATTCCCAGATTGTTTTCTAAGGGTTATTGGAGCCTCACTGCCTTTACTTTTCTGCATTTCTGACTTACCTTTGTCACTTGTATTTTTCTCTTTTTCAGTAGAAGAATCTTTAATTGACTTATCATCTTGAACTGTTTCCTTAATTATTTTTTCTTTTTTAGTTAAACGAGCAGATGTCGACTTTTTAGGTTCTACATCTTCTCCCCTCATTCTTTTTATTTTATCAATAAAATTAAGCTCTGATTTCTCTTGTGTTTCTTTTGGAGCAAATTGATCTATACCTCTAGGCTTTTTTTCCGCTCTTTCTTTTATTCCCTTTCTTGGTGTTGGCTTATAGTCTGGATCTTGAAACTTAGCACGCTTGCTTCCGTCATAAATTTCATACTTCCTAAAACCACACTTAAGACTTCCGTTATACAAAGTCAACCTTTTATCCGGACGCAGACCTAAATGCTTAAACCCTTCTTCTGATGAAGAAATAACCCAGCAACTAAACCCTTTCATTTCTGATTTAAACCAATCTCCAAGTTCTTCATAAAGCGCTTCAACATTCTCCCCCATTCGCTCTCCATAAGGAGGGTTGGTTACCAAAGTACCTTTATTCTCTTCTATATGTGTTTTCTGAAATTTACCAACAGAAAAATCTACCATTGAGGCTATAGGGAGAACGCCTGCATTTCTACGTGCCTTAACGATTACTTCTCCGTCTTCATCAGAACCATAAATTTTAAATCCTAAATCAACTGCATTTTTATTTGCCTTACCTAAAATTTCTTTCCAAGTTGTATCATTAAAATCTTTCATATGCATAAAGGCAAAAGATTCTCGTTTAATCAACGCCGGAATGTTTGCAGCCATTAAGGCAGCTTCAATAACCAAAGTTCCTGACCCACAAAACGGATCTACAAAAGTTGATTTTTTATCCCAACCCGATAAGCGCAATAAACCCGCAGCAACTACTTCATTTAAAGGAGCGTCTCCAGTTGAGGATCTATAACCACGCTGAAAAAGAGGTAAACCACTTGTATTTATAGACAAGGTTACTTCTTTCTCTCTTACATAGACATCTATAACAATATTTGGATGCTTTAAATCAACATCTGGTCGCTCGTCGTATCGTTCTCTAAATGAGTCTGCAATGGCATCTTTCACAACCAAAAATGGAAACTGTGAATGATTAAAAAGACTAGAATTAACTGCTCCTTTTACAGCAAATGTTTTAGAAATATCAAAATATTTAGTCCAATCAATTCTTTTTGCATGTTTGTAGATATCTTTTTCTTCTCTAATTCTAAAGTGATCAAGTTCTACTAAAACAGAAATTGCGACCCTACAATTGAGATTCAAATCGTATACCGTTTTCCAGTCTCCAATCAACTGTACAGCTCTATTTAAAATCTTAACATCTGTGTATCCCAAATCCTCAATTTCTTGTTTTAGCACTTCTTCTAAACCAAATTGAGTTTTTATGGTTATTTTCAAATCTGTCATACTTAAAAATTAAAAATATCTTTTAATAATGGCATGTGCCATTTCTTATATACTGCAAAGGTACGAATAAGAATGATTGATAGCATTGAAACCGACAATAACCAAACTTCATCTCTAAAGCCAAGGTAAGTACCTATTAAATAAATTCCTGCACCCGCTAAACAAGCTGTAGCGTAAACCTCTTTCCGAAAAATTAATGGAATATCATTACATAATACATCCCTGATTACCCCGCCAAATGATGCAGAGATAACACCAAGTAAAAGACAAACAAAAAATAATTGTTCATACTCTAATCCTTTCTGAACGCCGGCTATTGTAAAAACAGACATTCCTAGCGTATCAAATACAAAAAAAGTTTTTCTCAATTTTCTTAGTTTAACTCTAAAAATTATCCCAACAGTTGCACCAATTAAAACAGTAGTAATTAAAACCATGTCATGCATCCATGCAATAGTTGTATTTAAAAACAAATCTCTTATCGTACCTCCGCCTAAGGCAGCGATAAACGCAATGATGTAACCCCCGAAAAAATCAAGTCCTTTGTCGGCTGCCGTTAAAATCCCACTAATAGCTAAGAAAAAGACTCCTATAATGTCTAGTACTTCGATTATCATGTAAACCTACAATTACTTAAATATTCTACTAATTTTGTACAAATAAAACCATTATTCTGCACGTAAAACGGCTTAAATATCTCTTTTTGTTGGCATTTTACTTATTTGCTCAAAATTCTATTGGCCAAAAAGTTGGTGTTGTCTTAAGCGGTGGAGGTGCTAACGGACTTGCGCACATTGGTGTGTTAGAAGCTTTAGAAGAAGGAAATGTGCCTATTGACTACATAACAGGAACGAGCGCTGGTGCCTACATTGCTGCCTTGTATGCGTGTGGGTACACTCCTAAAGAAATAAAAACGATTGTACTTTCTGAGAAGTTCCAACTGATGACGAAAGGTGAGCTTGATGAAAATGGAAGATTTTTACTCAAAGAAAAAACTCCAAATGCATCTATGATCAACTTTAATTTTTCTAAAGACAACTTAATAAAAAGCGCATTACCAACCAGTTTTATTAGCTCTGAGTTGTTAGATTATGAAATGTTTGTTTCCATGGCTACACACTCTGCTTCAAATCAAAATAATTTTGACAGTCTCTTCATTCCTTTCCGCTGTGTAGCATCTGACATAGAGAATAAAAAAAGTTTTATTTTCAAGTCAGGAAACCTAAATGAAGCAGTAAGAGCTTCTATGACCTATCCGTTTTACCTTTCTCCAATTTCGGTTGATGGCGTTCTACTTTTTGATGGCGGTCTTTACAACAATTTCCCGGCGGATGTTTTATATGAAGAGTTTGAAGTAGATTATATTATAGGAAGCAACGTTTCTTATAACGCAGACCCGCCTAAAGAAGATGACCTTATTAGTCAAATTACGAATATGCTTGTAACACCTTCTGACTTTTCTCTACCCTGTAAAAACGGCATCATAATAGAACCCGAAACGGGTGTAACTACCTTTGATTTTGAGAATGTAAAGACAGCGATTGATGCAGGATATAATTTAACTTTAAAAAAATTAGACTCTGTACGGAATTACGTTAAAGATTCTGTAAACCCAAACGAATTGAATTTAAGAAGAAGCAAATACAAAACAAAAATAACTCCATTAAGAATTAAAAACATTATTGCCATAGATCAAAATTTAGATACAATTGATTTTGTAGTGAACTCAATAAAAGGAAACCAGTCTGACCCTTATATAAATGAAGAAAAGTTACGAAAACGCTACTTTAGAACAATGGCATCTCCCCAAATTAAGATGCTTTACCCAACCTTAAGTTTAAATTCAGATAGTACTTACACTGCCAAAATGTATGTTAAAAAAGAAAAAGAATTTGAACTCGAAGTTGGTGGTCATTTTTCTTCTAGAGCTGTAAATACAGGTTTTATAGGATTAAGCTATAATAACATTTCAAAAAGCGGATTATCACTTAATGCTTCGTCTTATTTTGGGAAGTTCTACGGTTCAACTAAACTCGAATTACTTTTTGACATACCAGCACACAAACCTATTCGTTTTGCGCCGTACTTTGTGCTAAATCATTGGGATTATTTTAGAAGTTTTGCTACGTTTTTTGAAGAGTCTACTCCGTCCTTTCTAGTCCAAAATGAAATGTATTACGGTGCTAGTTTTAGTTATGCTCTAAGCAATAAAACCAATACTAATTTGGATTTTAGAATATTCGACTTAACGGATGAGTATTATCAAACAGACAACTTTACTCAAGCCGATACAACAGACATTACTAACTTCTCAGGACAAACTGTAAGTTGGACGATTGAACAAAATTTATTGAATAAAAAGCAATGGGCTACTCAAGGTTATTCTTTTAGATTAAAAGCAAGGTATGTATCAGGTAAAGAAAGAAGTATATCTGGCTCTACTTCCGATTTTGTGTATGACTTTAGAAAAAGACACCAATGGATTAACATTGAAGCCTCAGGTAGCTACTTCCCCGTCAGAACAAAAAAATTTAAATTTGGCTTTTCAGGTAAAGGTGTGTTTAATTCGCAATCCCTTTTTGCAAATTACACGGCTTCTATACTTAGTACAACCGCCTTTTCTCCACTACCAGATAGTAAAACGTACTTCTTAGCAGACTACCGTGCTCCGCAATATTTAGGCGGTGGTACTAACCTTATTTTTAGTTTTATAAGTGGTTTAGATATTAGGCTAGATCCTTTTGTCTTTCAACCTTTTAAACAAATTGTAAGAAACGATGACGGAACCTTTGGATATTCTGAATTATTTAGTGAAACTACTTTTATGGCAGCTGCTTCAATTATCTATAATACGCCTATTGGTCCGTTAAGGTTTACAACAAATTACTTTCCAAATGAATCAAAACAGTTTAATTATCAACTCAGTTTTGGTTACGTTCTTTTTAACGAAAGAGCTATACGTTAATCTCTACCTAAATCTATCCTCTTTCTGTCGTTCATAACTTCATTGTTTAGAAAGTTGAAAATAAATAGGTATTTGTATTTTTGAAGCCTAACAATTGCGATATGGGAAAAATTATCAGTGGTATACAGCAAATGGGAATTGGAGTTCCTAACGTTGAAGAAATTTGGAAATGGTACAGAAAGTTCTTTGGAGTTGATGTAAAAGTATTTGAAGACGCTGCAGAAGCTCCGTTAATGACAAAATACACTGGAAATAAAGTTCATAAACGTACGGCAACTCTTGCGCTTTCTATGGAAGGTGGTGGTGGTTTC
This sequence comes from Lishizhenia sp., assembly GCA_965656535.1. Lineage (GTDB taxonomy): Bacteria > Bacteroidota > Bacteroidia > Flavobacteriales_D > Crocinitomicaceae > Lishizhenia. The sequence goes on along the minus strand of CBFHKX010000003.1, from coordinate 89,656 downwards.
GAAATTTGGCAATACACCAGTAGAAATACCGAACAAGCAAAGTTTGATATAAAATTAGGAGATTACGGACTATATATTTGCAAAATAAAATCTAGAGATGTTGACTCTTCTTTTAACTACATGAAAGAAAATGGAGCAAATATGCTTGGTAGCATAAAAAAGAATCCGAATGGCGAAAAACATTTCTTTGTTAAGGATCCGAATGGAAATATTTTTAATGTCGTACAAGAAGAAAACGTTTTTACTAAAACAAAATTTGCAGGAAAGACAGGTGGTGTTGCTGGAGTAATAATAGGCGTTAGCGATATAGAGAAGGCCTTGATAGTCTATAAAGATATTCTTGGATATGATACAGTAGAATACGATGTAACAGGTGTTGCAAATTGCTTTGCTGATTTACCAGAAGGGAACCAAACCGTGAGACGAATACTATTATCGCATAAGGAAACTAGAAAAGGACCGTTTGCAGCATTACTCGGTCCAACTAAAATAGAACTAGTACAATCTTTAACGAGAACAGATTGTAAGAAGATATTAGAGAATAGATATTGGGGAGATTGGGGCTTTATTCATTTATGTTTTGACATCCAAAATATGGAAGAACTTAAAAAAGAATGCGCTCAAAAAGGAGCTCCTTTTACAGTAGATTCTGGAGAAACGTTTGACATGGGGGAAGCAGGAGGAAGATTTTCGTACATAGAAGATTTTGATGGAACCTTAATTGAATTTGTTGAAACACATAAAGTACCTGTGCTTAAAAAATTAGGTTGGTACATCAACTTAAAAAATCGAAATCCTGAAAAAAACCTTCCAAAATGGATGCTAAAAGCCATGGGATTAAACCGAGTAAAAGAATAATTTTTATTAAACGGTAAGTTTGACTGATTAAAGGAATAACCAGTTTGAACAAAGATTTCTATCTTTACCCAATTAAATAAACGTATGAAATATCAAATCATTATTATTACACTCTCTATTTTATTTGCATCCTCAGGATGTAAAACAGAATTTAGCGTTAACGGAGAATACCAAAAAACAGCTATAGTTAATGCAATAATAGACTTTAATGATACCATACATTATCTAAAAATAAATAAAACCTTTTTGGGAGACGGGAATGCCTTCGATTTTGCAGCAGTTCCTGATTCTAACTACTTCTCATCTGTTGATGGAACAGTGAAAGAGGTGTTAAATGGAACAGTAAACAGAACATTTACGCTAAGAGATACTTTAATTGAAAACAAAGACGAGAGTGGTGTTTTCTATGCTCCGCAACAACGCTTATACTATTTTCACACAGCTCCAAATGAAAAGCTAGATAAAGATGCTATTTTAAGACTTAACCTCAATTTAGACAATGGAGATAACATTGTTACAGGTGAAACTGAATTGGTAAGCGGATTAAGTATTGAATCTCCAAATGATTTCACTCCATTAGCGCTAGCAGAAGCATTGGTTGAAGACGATACGGACTACCTGAGACCTTCAATTTCTTTTAAAACAGGTACAACCGCTCAATATTTTGATTTACGAATTATCTTTAGATACAATGAATTTGAAGGAACGAATAATACGATTAAAGAATTTGAATGGAAAGTTGCTGACCTAGCAAAAGACCAACTTGCGGTTAGTCCAAATAATCAAGCAAGTATAGTGCTTAATGGTAAGAACTTTTATGAACAAGTTGCAGCAAGAATACCTATTGATCCAGCAGTAACAAGAAGAACAGTTCATTCTATAGACTTTATTTTAACCGGCGGTTCTCAAGATTTAGTGAATTACATTGCTGTAAACCAGCCTGTATCTTCGCTCGCACAGTCTAAACCAACTTTCACCAACCTGTCTGGAGGTTTAGGAATTTTTACGTCAAGATCTAAAGTTGTTAGAACAAGATTAAACGGCGTACCTAATGGTCCCGCAACAATTAGAATTTTAAACCAAAATTCTACTCGCCAATTATGTCAAGGACAGATAACTACAAACGAACTTCTATTTTGCAGTCCGATTCCTGAAGACCAAAACAGTACATTTTTCTGTAATTAGAATCTAATTTCTTTCTCTAAATTCTATCTTTACTGAGTGGAAGAAAGAAAAACTTATTTTGTAGATGTTTTACTGCCTTTGGCTTTAAATAGTGAATTTACCTATCGTGTTCCTTTTGAACTTAATGATTTTGTAAAATCAGGAATAAGAGTAGTTGTACCTTTTGGTAAAAACAAACTGTATACAGGACTAATATCTCGTGTGCACGAAGAAGTTCCAAAAAAATATCAATCAAAATATATCGAGCACATATTGGATGAAAATCCAATTATCACCTCAAAACAATACAAACTCTGGCGCTGGATAGCAGACTACTACATGGCTCCTTTAGGAGATGTAATGAACGCAGCATTACCTTCAAACTTTAAACTAGCTAGCGAAACTAAAATTATTTTACATCCAGAATTCAACCGCTTAATTGTTGATGAAATGGACGATAGAGAATTTCAAATTTTTGAAGCTCTAGAAATACAAGAAGAACTCGATCTAAAAGAAATTTCTGAAATTGTAGGTATTAAAACCATTCAGCCCATTATCAAGAAATTGATTGACAAAAGAGTGGTAATGACTAAAGAAGAGTTGAAGCATAAGTTTACACCAAAAACACAACTTTTTATAAAAATTGCTAAGGAATACGCACAAACAGAAACATTAGAGTTACTATTAGAACAGTTTAGTAATCAAAAAAGTAAAGCAAAACAATTTGAAGTATTGATGCATTACATGAAACTGGGAGGACTCAAAAAAGATAAACCACAATTTATTCCAAGACGCGATATAGAAAATGAGGGTATTTCAACTTCGCCCATTAAAACACTAATTAAAAATGGTGTACTAATTGAAGAAAGATTAGAAATATCAAGACTAACAGAAAATGACGAAGCGCACAAAGAAGTTCAACAATTATCCGATGAGCAGCAAAAAGCATTAACTGAAATTAGAATGTCTTTCAAAAACAAAGATGTTTGTTTACTTCATGGCGTTACAGGTTCGGGTAAAACAGAAATATATGTAGAACTAATACAAGAACAACTCAAATTAGGTAAGCAGGTTTTGTTCTTACTTCCAGAAATAGCACTTACTACGCAATTAATAAATCGTTTATCAGCTTACTTCGGTGATTTAGTTGGTGTATATCATTCTAAATTTAATCAAAACGAACGTGTAGAAATTTGGAATGCGTTACTTAACGATAATCAGAAGAAATTTAGAATTATTCTTGGGGCAAGAAGTAGTCTTTTTCTACCTTTCAAAAATTTGGGGCTAATTATTGTAGATGAAGAGCATGAAAGTTCTTTTAAACAATCAGATCCATCGCCAAGATACAATGCCAGAGATACATCAATGGTTTTGAGAGTATTCCATGATGCAAAAGTACTCCTTGGTTCTGCTACACCCGCTTTTGAAACCTATTATAATGCACAAGAAAATAAATATGGCTTAGTAGAACTAAACAAGCGTTTTGGAAACGTTCAGATGCCAGAGATTTTAGTAGCGAATCTAAAAAAAGAAAGGCTTCAAAAAACAATGCAAATGCATTTTAGTAGTTTTTTAATTGAGCACATTTCTGAGGCTCTTAAAAACAAAGAGCAAATTATACTTTTTCAAAACAGACGTGGTTTTAACCCAATTTGGGCATGTGAAATTTGTGGGTGGACACCCAAATGTAAGAATTGTGATGTATCATTAACGTATCATAAACATACTAACGCCTTAAAATGCCATTACTGTGCCTATTACTTACCTCCAATGGGCTCATGCAGTGCATGTGGAAGTAATCGGATAAAAATGGTTGGTTTTGGAACTGAAAAAATAGAAGAAGACCTTCAAATTATGTTTCCAAAGGCAAACATACAGCGCTTAGATTTAGATACTACACGCACAAAAAATAGCTACGCCAATATTATTTCAGGTTTTGAAAATAGAGAAATTGATATTTTAGTTGGTACACAAATGGTTACTAAAGGATTAGACTTTGATAATGTAAGTTTAGTTGGAATTCTAGATGCAGACTTAGTGTTAAACAGGGCAGATTTCAGAGCCTTTGAAAGAAGTTATCACCTTATGTCGCAAGTTGCAGGTAGAGCCGGAAGAAAGAAAAAAAGAGGTAAAGTGGTTATACAAACAACGGATGTAGACCATTGGGTAATTAAACATATTATTGAGCACGACTATAAAGGTTTCTACGACAATGAAATTATGGAGCGTAAAAATTACTTCTATCCTCCTTTTTACAAGATCATTTCCTTCACATTAAAACATAGAAATGAAGCCAGTTTAGAAGGAATGTCTGCAGAATTAGGAAAACGCTTATTTAACGTCTTTGGAACTCGAGTTCTTGGTCCTGAGAGTCCGGTTGTAAAAAGAATACAAAATTATTACATCAAAACAATAACGCTTAAGATGGAGAAAGAAGCATCTCCTAAAAAGGTAAAGGCTAGAATTCATCAAATAATAGACGAATTCTACACTACAGCAAGTAACAAAAGTTGTAGGATAAACATTGATGTAGATCCAATGTAATATAATTTCTTGGGAAAAAAGCATATGTGCTTCTTCTTAAATTCTCATCCTTCTTGTGTTTCTTACATGCTCAATTAAAATAAAAGAGATTTATACCTTTTGTGTAGGGTGATTATTATATCTTTGCGCTCCGTAGTTACAAAATTTTTAATATGTCGAATTCTACGAAGTATATATTTGTAACCGGGGGAGTTGCTTCTTCTTTGGGGAAAGGTATAATTTCAGCATCACTAGCAAAACTTCTTCAAGCAAGAGGTTATAGTACCACCATACAAAAATTGGATCCTTACATTAATATAGATCCAGGAACATTGAATCCATATGAACACGGAGAATGTTTTGTAACAGATGATGGGGCTGAAACCGATCTCGATTTAGGACACTACGAACGCTTCTTAAATGTTTCAACCTCTCAGGCAAACAACGTTACAACTGGAAAAATCTATCAGGCCGTTATTGAAAAAGAACGAAGAGGAGAGTTTTTAGGGAAAACGGTACAAGTAATTCCACATATTACAGATGAAATCAAAGAGCGTATTCAAATCTTAGGCAAAAAAGGTACCTATGATATTGTAATCACAGAAATTGGCGGTACGGTTGGAGATATAGAGTCTTTGCCTTATGTAGAAGCTGTTCGACAAATGAATTGGGAGTTTCAAGACGATTGTATTACGATACATCTAACACTTGTGCCTTATCTAGCTGCTGCAGGAGAGTTAAAAACAAAACCAACTCAACATTCTGTTAAACAATTATTAGAACTTGGACTACAACCCGATATTTTATGTTGCCGAACAGAGCACGAGCTTGATCTTACATTAAGAAGAAAAATTGCAAAATTTTGTAATGTTAGTCCAAACGCAGTAATTGAATCTAGAGATGCAGAATCCATTTACGATGTGCCTTTGCTTATGCAGGCTGAAGAGCTGGATCATGTAGTGCTTGAGAAGCTTGGCTTGCCAAGAAAAAGTATGCCAGAACTAACATCTTGGAAAGCATTTTTAACTACACTCAAAAATCCAGAACAAGAAATTACTGTTGGTTTAGTGGGTAAATATGTAGAGTTGAAAGACTCTTACAAGTCTATTAGTGAATCTTTCATTCATGCAGGTGTAGAAAATAAATGTAAAGTAAACGTTGAATGGATACATTCTGAAAAACTAAGTAACGCTAACATTCAAGAGAAACTTGGCCATCTCGATGGTATTTTAGTTGCACCTGGTTTTGGTTCAAGAGGAATTTCAGGAAAAATAAATGCAGTGAAATTTGCCCGTGAAAATAAAGTTCCATTTTTTGGTATTTGTCTGGGCATGCAATGTGCTGTAATAGAATTTGCCAGAAATGTACTAAAATGGGATGACGCACACACTGTAGAAATATCAGAAGACTGCTCCTACCCTGTTATTAGCATGATGGAAGAGCAAAAAACCATCTCAAACATGGGAGGAACTATGCGTTTAGGTGCATACGCGTGTAAACTAAAATCTGGCAGTAAAATATACGAAGCATACAATACAGAAATTGTTTCTGAACGTCACAGACATAGATTTGAATTTAATAATGAATATTTAGCTCAATTTGAAGAAGCAGGAATGATAGCTACGGGTAAAAACCCTGAGTCTGGACTGGTAGAAGTTGTTGAACTTCAAGAGCACCCTTGGTTTGTTGGAGCTCAATTTCATCCAGAATATAAAAGTACCGTTGCAAACCCTCACCCTTTATTTACTGCATTTATAAAAGCTGCAATAGACAATAAAAAGTAAACAATACAAATGGATAGAAATACAATTATTGGATTAGGAATTATTGGTGTAATTTTAGCACTGTTCACCTATTTCAATCAACCCTCAGAAGAACAAAGACTTGCTGCACTTGAACAATCAAAAATTGCACAAGATTCTATAGATCTTGTTAACGCTCAGAAATTGGAAGCCGTTAAAACGAAAGATACCTTAGTTGAAAATGAAACAGAAAGTTCGCTTACACCTAAAATGGTAGAAAATACCAATGGAGAAATGGTGCAAGTAACAGATACCTTAGGTAATCTTGTTTTTGTAGATTCAAAAACCCAAAAAGATACTGTAATTATAGGCTCTAAAGTTGAATTTAAAGAAAAGGATGGTGCATTTGAAGGCGAAACAATTTCTCTTAAAAATGATAAATTAACTTTGAATTTAAACACAAAAAGTGGTAGCGTTAGCTCTGTATTTCTCTCAGAATATGAAACGTATGACAACTATGATCTTGAGAATAAAGAAGAAATAACAGCTCTCCAACTATTCGATGGAACACATTCTGGCAATTACCTTACTTTTCCAATTGATGGTAATCAATTTACTACAAAAGACAAAGCTTTCGAGGTAGTTGTACAAACTGAAAGTATGGTTAATCTGCGTCATACCTTAAATGACGGACAAACAATTGACTATATCTATACCCTATACCCTGGTAAGTTTGATGTATCTTATGAAATAAAGGTAAATGGGCTGGCAGGAAAAGTAACACCCAACAATGTTTTTCTAGATTGGGAAACTAAACTTTTGAAGTCTGAGCGTTTATTATCTGAACAACGTCGTGTTTCTACCGTATTCTTTAAAGAAAAGGAAGCAGGTTATGATTACTTGTCTGAGTTTAGTAATGATGATGACGTAGCCGAAAATAAAGTAGATTGGATTGCATTTAAGCAGAGCTATTTTTCTGCTATTATGATGCCCGAATTACCTTTTAGTAAAGAAGGTACAAGTTTTGAAATAAAAACATTTGAAGAAGGAGGTCCATTTGATTCTACTTATATTAAAGACTATTCTGCACATATTAACCTTGGATTGAACAGTACGGATGGTGGTTATTCTAAAATCAATTGGTATTTTGGACCGAACGATTACTACATTCTAAAGGCATATAACAACGAAACAGAAGATATAATAAACTTAGGTTGGGGAATATTTAGATGGGTTAACATCTACGCTATACAACCGTTGTTTACTTGGTTGGCCGGAACAGGAATTAATTTAGGACTAGCTATACTTCTACTCACAGTGGTTGTTAAAGGTTTCTTAACACCCATTCAATGGAAGATGTATACTTCTTCTGCAAAAATGAGAATACTTAAACCAGAAATCGAAGAAATAACCAAAAAATATCCGAACAAAGAAGATGCAATGAAAAAACAAATGGAAACCATGACCTTATACAGGGAGTCTGGTGCTTCTCCTCTATCTGGATGTGTTCCAATGTTAATTCAAATGCCAATCTTATTTGCTGTATTTCGTTTCTTCCCTTCAACATTTACGTTAAGACAAGAGTCGTTTTTATGGGCAGAAGATTTATCTAGCTATGACTCTATTTGGGATTTCGGTTTTCATGTTCCTTTATACGGAGATCATATGTCGTTATTTACATTATTAATGGCTGTAACTACTTTATTTTATACGATTTTAAACAGTGGTAACATGCAACAGCCTACTCAGCCCGGTATGCCAAATATGAAATACATAATGTACTTCTTCCCTATAATGATGATTTTCTTCTTTAACAATTTCGCATCAGGTTTAAGTTACTATTATTTTATCTCTACACTAATGAGTATTTTAACCATGATTATGATTAAAAACTTCTTTGTGGATGAAGAAAAACTTAAAGCAAAAATGGCTGCAAAAAAAGCAGAAAAATCTAATGGAAAAGACGGTAAGAAAAAGTCGAAGTTTCAAGAGAGATTAGAGCAAATGCAAAAGATGCAACAAGATAAGTTGAAAAATAAATAGATTATTCTACAAGTGTTACAGGCGATACTTCCTTTAAGGATGTATCGCTTTTTTATGTTCTATTAAGTGTAATACACACCTTCTCTTTCACAGAGTAGATAGATTTATGTAAGGTAAGCTATTCTTCTACGACCAATTTCTATGGACTACGAATTAATAGTAAATCAGAAACAACAGCGCTTTGAATACCATTTTGAAAATGGAAACTTGGCCTACGTAGATTATAGAATAAAAGACAATGTTTATTATTTACCTTATTCTTTTGTTTCTCCAGAAATGAGCGGAAAAGGAATCGGTGGACGACTAGTAATGAATGTATTTGATTATATAAGAACTCTCGATAAAAAAGCAGTTGCTCAATGTGGATTTGTACATAAGGTATTGATGAGAGAAGAATTCGAAGACATCCGAACATAAAAAAGAGAAACTCTCGTTTCTCTCAAATTATTTTTTAGTTTAAAAACAGAACGATAGATTTTTTGTTTTTCTTAGCCACTGAAGTACTTTTACTGTAGTTAAGTATGAAATCTAAAGTTTTTTTAGATGGACTATGTTTCAACTCTTGTCCTGAAAGAGCAATGTTCTTTGAGTAATTTTTCATCATACGCTATATTTTGGTTTTTGTGAATCATTGAATTAGAAACGAAACAAAATAAAGCTTATTGTAGGTTTCCTAAAAAATTATTAAACAAAAAAAAGGCGAGTAAAAACTCGCCTATAAAATTTCTTTCAATCCTTTTTATCTTTTACTAATTTTCTTTATCTCTACCTTAGCTCCTGTATCAACCTTAACAAAGTAAACACCAGGTGTTAAGCTCTCAATATTTACCTTTTTCATTGTTTCTTTAGAGTTTCCTTTTAAAACAATTTTTCCTTCGGAATTAAGGAGAGTATACTCGAAAGGCTCAGCTGCTTCTATAGAAATTTGATTTGCTGCTGGATTAGGAAATACATTAACCACTAGCTTATCCAGTTCACCAATCGAAACAAATTCAGTTGGGTCAACAGAAGAAAGTACATTTGAAATCTCAGCTAGTACACTTCCGTTAGATTGTGTAACCGACAAATAAGTATGAATAAATAAAGGTAACGATGAACTAGTATGGTCGTAATACTCAAACTGCTTTCTTACCACTTTAACATCTCCAACCAACGGTAAAGTAGCATTTGCAGTATCTACCAACTTATATCTTAAAACATTTGAAATATCATTACCATTCGCAAGTTTTAAAGTCCCTTGTCCATCAACCGTAGCAGTAATAGCTCCTGTTGCAGGCGGACTCTGAGGAATTCCACTAAATGTGAAAAACAATGTACCTTGATACGTATCTGTAACTACATCTCCTAGATTCATTGGATAATTCATTAACGTAGCTTCATCTGTATCAAAAACAAGTTTAACTTCTCCAAAAGTTTGTTCTGTAAACACGTAACCTTGACCAATTCTTTGAGAACTTGTTGAATTAAAATAATCAGTCGTAGCATTTTGAATGTCTACAGCTTGGGTAGAAGAAGAAAAATCAGAAGCATTAGGAGTATTAGCTGGATCTAAAACAGCAACGCCTCGCACAATAGAACCATAACCACCATAAGAGCTGTAATCCCAAGTAACACCTGCGCCTGTTGTATTTTCATAATTAACCGCAGCTGAATCTATAACATACAAGGTTACTCCATCTCCGATTACCGGTTCGTTTGTCTGAGTAAACTGAGAAAATGTGCTCATACTCGTAAAAATCGCAGTTGCTAGTAATATTATTTTTTTCATACAATTAAAGTTAGTTTTTCCAAATGTAATAATTATTATAATTTGTCTTCTTACTTAATGATTTAATAGGCTATTATACATATGAACGGAAAACTAACTATTACTTTTGTAAGCTCATAAACGAAAAAGTATTGAAAAAGGTTGGTAATAAAGAATTCAGAAAAATTGCGTGGATTGTAATATTAAGTATTTCTGCCCTAACAGCGCTATTTGCCTACAAGGCAACACAGGTTAAATTCAACTATAATTTCGAAGAGTTTTTTCCGGCAAACGATCCTGAATCAGATTTTTTCTATGAGCACAGACAAAGGTTTGAATCTGATAACGACTTTATTCTAGTGGCTATTGAAAAGAAAGCCGGGATTTTTGACTCCACTTTCCTGAATAAAGTACATGATCTGTCTTCTAAGATTGAAGCCTTAGACCTTGTTCAGTATACGCGAGATATTACAAAAGAAAAAGAAGTATTTGTAAATATAAACGGAACTACTTTTGAGCGACCTTACATTCATTTGGATAGCCTGCAATTAGAACAAGATTCTCTCAATATTTACGAAAATAAAGAGCTCGTTAATGCTTTAATAAACAAAAAAGGAACAGCATTATCTTTAATTGTTAGGCATCAAGATTTCTTAAGTAAAGCAAAAAGTGATTTTCTAGTTGGAAAAGTTAAGTCTTTAGTAGATGCTCAAAACTTTGAAGGTGTTCGTTATGCTGGCAGAGCAATTGGGCAGAAATACTACATTGATACAATGAGTCAGGAAATGATTTTCTTTATTGGCTTAAGTATTTTTCTTATTGTTGGTTTCTTATTTATTGCATTTAAATCGATTTGGGGTGTAATCATACCTCAAATTGTAATCGTACTTTCTTTAGTTTGGATTTTAGGTGTGATGGTACTTCTCAATGAACCAATTAACATTTTACTCACTATCTTACCTTCTATAATGTTTGTAGTTGGCATGTCGGATGTTATTCATTTGGTTTCAAAGTACATTGAGTTATTGCGCAACGGTGTTTCTAAATTAGAAGCGATAAAAACTTCTTTTAAAGAAATTGGTATGGCTACTTTCTTAACATCAGTAACCACTAGTATTGGTTTTTTCACGCTTTTATTAGTAAACGTAAAGCCAATACAAAAATTTGGTTTGGCTGTTGGCATCGGTGTTTTAATAGCCTTTGTACTCACCTTTACGCTTCTTCCTGTACTATTTTACTTTAGCCCTAAGCCAAAAATCACCAAGAAAGTGAACGCTGGAAAATTCTGGGTGAATAACATGAGAAAAGCCTTTCTTTTTACCTTAAAAAATAAAAAGAGTTTACTTGCAGCCTCGGTTCTTGTAATTGGCGTTTTTAGTTATGGTACGAGTTTAATTGTCCAAGACAATTTTTTAATGGACGATTTAAAAGATAGCGCAGAAATAAAAAAAGACTTTGATAGCTTAGATGCTGAATTTGGAGGAGTGAGACCTTTTGAGCTAGCAATTAATGTTAAAGACTCAGAGAAAGATGTATGGGATGTAGACATTTTAAAAGATTTGGAAAAAGTAGAAAAGTACCTCACCTCAACTTACGGAGTAACGATGAAAGCCTCAATTCCTTTTTACATGTCTGTTCTCAACCGCTCTTTCCATTCTGGAGATACCAACTATTTTGAAGTACCCGATAAAAAATCGAAAATAAGAAAACTTAAACGTCCGCTTAAAATGGCAAATGACGGTTCGTTATTAAGAACGGTATTAGACTCTACAGAAAGAAATACGCGAATATCTGGTACTATTCCAGATTGGGGAAACGTAAGAGTAACAAAAAAGAACAAGACTTTTGAAGCGTTTTTAAATACTGAAATAGACACAACTCAATTAGACATTAAGCTAACATCAACAGCACATTTACTTGATAAAAACATGTCTTATATGTCTGGCAGCTTAGTTCAAGGTCTTGCTCTAGCAACATTAATTGTAGCCGTAATTATGGGTCTACTCTACAAGTCATTTTCGATCGTAATACTTTCTATTATTCCTAACTTAATTCCTCTAATTATTATTGGCGGTGTAATGGGATTTTTTGGCATTAACTTAAAAATCACAACGGCCATTGTTTTTACAATTGCTTTTGGAATTGCGGTGGACGATACGATACATTTCTTAAGTAAATTTAAGCTAGAGTTAAATAAAGGAAAATCTAAGCTGTATGCATTGAAATCTACATTTATTTCAACAGGAAGAGCAATCGTATTAACCTCTGTAATTCTTTGTTCTGGTTTTTTAATGCTCATCTTCTCAGATTTTCTTGGAACGTTTTACATGGGATTAATGATAAGTTTAACACTTATTTTTGCTGTAGTAGCAGATTTATTTTTGCTTCCAATACTTCTTATATTATTTTATAATCCAAAGAAAAAGAAAGTACGCTAATGGCAAATTTGATGATAGTCTGGAATCATTTCTAAATATTCTAAAGTATTTTCATTCCGATTCAAATAAACAGTAACGGTAATTAGACCATTTGTGAGTAAGATATAATCTACATTTAATGCGTAGTTATATTGTGCAACTTGATGTAATACGTTCTCATCAATTTTTACTCTAGGCTCTTTGCATTCTATTATCATTTTTGGTGTACCTTGTTTATCAAACACCACTCCATCACACCTTCTTGTAAGTTTATTTACTTCTATCTTAAATTCTGAAGCTATGAAATGAACTGGATATTGTAAATGGTTAACGAGATAATGTAATAAATGCTGCCGAACCCATTCTTCTCTTGTTAAAAGCAAATCAGACTTCCTAAAAATGTCCCAAACATATATTTGATTGGCTTTTTTCTTTAGCTTTAATTCTGCATTTGGCAAATTTAAAGGCACCATTACACTTTGCTCTTTCACAAGTACAAAATTAACATTTAAAGAGATATTATCTTAGGAGGTAAAAACGTCATATAAAGAATTGTAAATCAGTCAAAAGGTCAGTTAAACCAAGCTAAGCAAGACAAAATTTCAGGCTTTAAATGCTTTGTTTTATTTGGACTCAAATTTGACAAGCTACTAACAAAAGAAAAAAATGGATATCAATAAATTAACAATCAAAACGCAAGAGACTCTTCAGCAAGCGCAAGTTTTGGCGCAAAGCAAAGGGAATCAAGCAATAGAAACGGGTCATGCTTTAAGTGCAATGTTCTCTGTGGATGAGAATGTTTTGCCTTATTTATTGAAAGAACTAAATATAGATACAACAATACTAAAACAGCTTGTTGATAAAATCATAGATAGTTACCCAAAAGTAAGTGGTGGTCAGTTTCATCTTTCGCAAAATCTTAATAGCGCAATGCTAAAAGGAATGGAAGCAATGAAAACATTTAAAGATGAGTATTTAAGTTTAGAAATTCTCTTTTTTGCTTTCTTAGATGGAAATGATGCAGTTGCGCGACTTTTAAAAGATCAAGGGATAGATAAAAAACACCTAAAAAAAGTAATTATGGATTTAAGAAATGGAGAATCTGTAAATTCTCAAGGTAAAGAAGGAACCTACAAATCGCTAGAGAAATATGCAAATAACCTAAATGAACTAGCAAAAAATGGAAAATTAGATCCAATAATTGGAAGAGACGATGAGATAAGACGTGTACTTCAAATATTAACAAGAAGAACTAAGAACAACCCTATTCTCATTGGAGAACCTGGAGTAGGGAAAACAGCTATTGCAGAAGGAATTGCACACAGAATTATTGATGGTGATGTACCAGAAAATCTAAAAACAAAAGTGGTTTATTCTTTAGATATGGGTTCTTTGGTTGCTGGTGCAAAGTATAAAGGAGAATTTGAAGAAAGACTGAAAGCAGTCATATCAGAAGTAACGAAATCCGATGGTGAAATCATCTTATTTATAGACGAAATTCATACCCTTGTTGGTGCCGGCGGTGGCGAAGGAGCAATGGATGCTGCCAATATTCTAAAGCCTGCATTAGCACGTGGAGAGTTAAGAGCTGTTGGTGCAACTACATTAAATGAGTATCAAAAATACTTTGAGAAAGATAAAGCATTGGTAAGACGATTTCAGACCGTATTGGTAGACGAACCTAATACAGAAGATGCAATTTCAATTCTTCGAGGGATCAAAGAAAAGTATGAAAATCATCATAAAGTATTAATTAAAGACGCTGCAATTATTTCCGCTGTAGAATTATCACAGCGTTATATTACTGACAGACATTTACCAGATAAGGCGATTGATTTAATTGATGAAGCTGCTTCTAAATTACGCATGGAAATTAATTCTAAACCAGAAGAATTAGATGAAATTGAGCGTAAAATAATGCAGTTAGAAATTGAACGAGAAGCAATTAAAAGAGAGAAAGATGATAAAAAATTAGCTTCTATTGGATCAGATTTAGCTAATTTAAATGAGCAAAAAGACTCTTTTATGGCAAAATGGAAAGCCGAAAAAGATGTGATAGACAGCATACAGCAGTCTAAAGAGGATATAGAGCAATTTAAACTAGAAGCAGAACAAGCAGAAAGAGCTGGTGATTTTGGTAAAGTTGCAGAAATTAGATACGGTAGAATTAAAGATACTGAAGCACTTTTAGAAAAATCAAAAAAAGATTTGGCCGAATTACAAGCCAACTCTAAAATGATAAAAGAAGAAGTAGATGCGGAGGAAGTAGCTGACGTAGTTGCAAAGTGGACAGGTATTCCTGTTTCTAAAATGTTAGAAAGTGATAGAGCAAAGTTATTACGCTTAGAAACAGAGTTGAGAAAGAAAGTAGTTGGTCAAGAAGAAGCAATAGAAGCAGTATCTGACGCAGTTCGAAGAAGCAGAGCCGGAGTTCAGGACGCGAGAAAACCGATAGGCTCCTTTTTATTTTTAGGAACTACAGGAGTTGGTAAAACAGAATTAGCCAAAGCACTTGCCGAATTTATGTTTAATGATGAGTTGGCTATGACGCGAATAGATATGAGTGAGTACCAAGAAAAACATAGCGTAAGTAGATTGGTTGGAGCTCCTCCTGGATACGTTGGGTATGATGAAGGTGGACAACTTACTGAAGCCGTTAGAAGAAAGCCCTACTCTATTGTTTTACTAGATGAAATAGAGAAAGCACATCCTGACGTTTTCAATGTTTTATTGCAAGTGCTAGATGATGGAAGATTAACGGATAATAAAGGAAGAATCGTAAATTTTAAAAATACAATCATCATAATGACTTCTAATATGGGTGCTTCTATCATTCAAGAGAATTTCGATGCACTTCAACCTGGAACGGAAGAAAAGGTAAAAGAAGAAACCAAAACCAATGTTTTTGAATTACTTAAACATTCGGTTAGACCAGAATTCTTAAATAGAATTGATGAAACTGTTCTATTTACTCCCTTGACTCGATCAGATGTTGAACAGATTGTAGACATTCAACTTAGCGAGCTGAAAGAACGTTTGGTTAAAAATGATATTAGATTATACATCAAGGAAGATGCAATCAAATGGATAGCCGAAGCTGGATTTGATGCTCATTTCGGAGCTAGGCCAGTAAAAAGAGTGATACAGAAAAGTGTCTTAAATGAGTTGTCGAAACAAATTCTTTCAGATAAAATAGATACCTCTAAAAATGTAGTAATTGATTTGTTTGACGGAAAAATAGTTTTCAGAAAACCGATTTCAGAAGAAGAAGAAATACAACTCTAGTAGAAAACTAAAAAATCGTTTGGTGAAATATCAAACGATTTTTTTTCCTTCAAAATTTTCTATTACTTTACAACATGTACAAAATAGCCTTGTTCTTTTTACTATTCTCACTTTACAGTTGTGATGGAAATACCAATGAAATATTCAATGTTAGAAATAACTCTTCCGAAGAAATAACAATTGTATTTCATAAAAATATTTTATCTACAGACTCTATTCAAATTATTTCAGAAGGCATTACCAAAGAGGTTGCAAATC
This sequence comes from Lishizhenia sp., assembly GCA_965656535.1. Lineage (GTDB taxonomy): Bacteria > Bacteroidota > Bacteroidia > Flavobacteriales_D > Crocinitomicaceae > Lishizhenia. The sequence goes on along the minus strand of CBFHKX010000003.1, from coordinate 73,619 downwards.
TAAATTTTAGAGGTGGTATCTCAAATCCTAATGGACCCATTCTGTTTGACAGCGTAACTGTTTATACGCAAACAGATACAATGATAACACAATTCAATGACGAATTAAACTGGAATACGGTAACTGAACAAGTGAGTAAATTTCCGAGTTCTTACACGCATACACATGATTTAGTAATTACAGACGAAGATTTTTAATTACCACCGAAGTTTAGATTTTTATTTAACGTCTAACTTCTTTTATGCACAAATAAAAGCACTTTAAAGAAATATTTGACTTGTACTCAGACATGGTTTATAACGTGTGTCTGAATTATCTGCAAAATAAAGAAAATGCAGAAGATGTTACGCAAAACACTTTCTTAAAAGTTTACGAAAATATAAGCCAATTTAAAGAGAATTCAGCTTTGAAAACATGGATATATCGGATTGCTATCAATCAGTCTTTAGATTTTATCCGGTCAACCAATACGAATAAAAGAAGAAGGAAAATCATTCCTTTATTCGAGAAGAAAAACGAACTAACTTTTAATTACGAACCAAAAGAGTTTAATCACCCTGGTATAGTTTTAGAAGAGAAGGAGAGTTTGAAAAATCTAATGCTGCTAATTAACACTTTGCCTCCCAACCAAAAAACGGCTTTATTACTAAAAACTACAGAGGATTTAAGCATAGATGAAATTTGTGTTATCATGAAGATGAAAAACAAAGCTGTTAACTCTCTTCTTGTAAGGGCTCGAAATAATTTAAAAATTAAATTAAACAAAGAGAAGTCTAATAATTAAAAACGCGTCTAATAGAAAAATGGAAACAGATAAAATAGATGAAACACTTGCTTCGCTCTCAAAAATTAAGCGCGTTCAGGCCCCGGTTAATATTTGGGAAAACCTACAGTCTACTCTTAACAAACAGACTGTAAAAATGCCAAACAATTGGATGGTTGCAGCTGCAGTTGCTTTTATACTGCTCCTATCTAGTAATATTCTAGTAGCTAGATCGTCCTTGAATCAAACTAGCGAAAAAAGCATCGAAAATTATATTTCAACTTTTAATAATCAATTATATGAGTAGGGAAAATTTTTATAAAATTGGATTCATATTACTTTTGGTAATCAACCTTGGAATGGCAGCTGTTGTACTATTTTCGAAACAGCGACACGAAAGAGGAAATAAAGGATTAAAACAGGAGGTTATTAAAACCTTACAATTCAATGATCAGCAGATAGAAGCTTATGAAGTATTAATTACTGAGCATCAAAAAAATATCCAACAAGAAGAGCGAAAAATTGCGAATTTCAAAAAAGCATTTTATTGAAACAACTTTGATATTAACAATAACATACATTATTTAGACTCAATTACGCTATCTCTAAAAAATATTGAAATAGGTCATGCTCTACACTTTAAAGCTTTAGGACAATTTTGTAGTGAAAGTCAAAAAAAGGATTTTGAACAAATAACCCAAAAATTGATCACACATTTTAACCAAAAAAAAAGAAATAAAAAACATGATAAGTAAATTAAAATATTCCATTCTATTATTTGTGTATATGCCGTTTTCCATTTTAGGACAAATCGACGGAGACGCATTATTTTCAACGGACCAAGTTATTACAATCGAGTTAACTTTTTCCCAACCTAATTACTTCGATAGTTTAGAAGCTAATTATGCCAGTTCTAGCTATATGAAAGCAGATTTAGTGCTGACAGATAACTCTGGAACCACAAGCTACAGCGAAGTGGGTATTCGTTTGAAGGGAAATTCTACTTACAGCCATCCAAACGACAAAAAATCATTTAAAATTGATTTTAATAAATATACACAAGGCCAAAATTATGACGGACTAAAAAAGCTTAATTTCAACAACGGCTTTAAAGACCCTAGCTTAATGCGGGAGAAAATTTTCTTTGACGTTTGTAATAATGTATGTGTTGCTACGCCAAGAGCAAACTTTGCTACAGTCTACTTTAATGGTGTTCTTTGGGGATTTTATACTGTTGTAGAACAGATTGATGATCAATTTTTAGATTGGAAAATTGGAGATGACGATGGAAATCTGTTTAAAGCTGGCGACAACTTTAGCGCTGGTCCTAGTGGATCAACCAATACAGAAGGAAATTTAGTTTACTATGGTTTTAGTCAAAATTTATACGCAGATAGATATGAACTGAAAACCAACGAATCTGCTAATGATTGGACCGATTTAATCGATTTTTTGAACTTCGTTAACAACAGTACAGACTATGAATTCGAAACAGAACTTGAAACTAGGTTTGAATTAGATGAATTCCTATACTCCCTAGCTTTAGATAATTTGTTTTCTAATTTAGATAGTTATATCGGTTCTGCAAGAAATTGGTACTTATATCATAACGAAACGAGCAATAAATGGCATTGGATAAAATGGGATGCAAATGAGTCTTTTGGAGACTATGCAAACAATCAAAATGTACTTAACTTATCTTTAGATTATGTGGAAAATGATCGTCCGCTCGTAGAAAGAATATTTAATTCTGCAGCACTCACAGAACAATATAATGAACATGTTTGTACGTTATTGTCTAATTACTTCAACGCAGATAGCTTAAACCCAAAAATTGATCATTATTATACTCTAATCCAAAATCACGTTTACGCCGACACTAAAAAGATGTATACAAATACCAACTTTGATCAAATAATCAATGCCAACATATCATCTGGTGGTGGACCTATGGGAGGAACTATCTACGGTATTAAGCCTTTCATATCAAGCAAAGAAAATTATGCGCAAAATCAAATTGATTGTTCCCAATACACAGGCTTAATTGAAGAAATAATAGATTTTAAATTATATCCAGTTCCAACTACTGAACAGCTATATATTGAATCAAATAAAAAAGTAAGTCAGCTAAGTATTTCTACCTTAAGCGGAAGAATCGTAAAAGTGGTATATAATGCTTCTACAATTGAAGTAAAAGATTTTTCTAAAGGTTTGTACTTAGTCGCTGTTTCGTTTGAAGATGGCACCGTAGCTTCTAAAAGATTTATGAAAAATTAATATAGTATTGTAAAAAGGTTTGTTTTTTGTATTTTTAAGTAAACCTTTTTACAATGAATAACTTCAACAAACCGACCTGTCCAGTGTGTAATTCACACTTTACAGGTAAACAAAACAAAATTTTCTGCAGTATAGAGTGTAAAAATAGACACCATTATGTAGCAAAATTACAATCTACCCCAATTCAAACTAAAAAGAACAATAAGTTTATAAAAAGAAACTATGTTGTTCTATTGGGTATATTTCGTGGAAATAATAAAGAAATTATTATACACCGCAATGTACTATTTGAACATGGTTTTAATGAATTTGAATATCTGAATAAAAAAATTATAGGTAAAGAAGTTACCTACATAATAAAAGAATTCAAATTTGTGATACTGAAAAATGGATTCTTGAAAATTAAAAGAACCAACGGAATAAATACTTTTTATTCAGAATTTATAGACCGCTGGAAAATTTCATTTCCAGATGGATTTGATTTGAAATTAAAGCGATATTCTGATGGAATAATTAGATATTTCCAGAGTTTTGGATTGTTATCATTGAAAAATTCAACGGTTAAATCCTTTAATAATGGGGAAAGGATAATATTCCTAGAATAACCCTCTCCATCTTAACATACTTTCATTTTCAACTAAAACTTTTTCTATTCAAATAAGAAACTTTTAATAATAAATTAAATAATGATATAAAAAAAGGTGCTGAAAAAATAAGCACCCTTAATACGTTGTACTCAGTAAATTCCTATCTAATTACATTTACGTAACCATCAAAAGTGTATCGCTTATCCGTATTTTTATCTTTCGTCTCAATTTTCCAAACGTAAGAACCCGCTGGAACTAACTTCCCGCCATATGTTCCATCCCATCCAGACTCTGAATTATTTGACTCCCATATCACTTCGCCCCAACGATTATAAACTATTAGATTAAAATCGTAAACGTCAATGCCTAGCATATAAATTTTCCATGTTTGGTTAAATTCATCATTATCTGGGGTGAAAGAATTTGGTGCAAAGATTTGAACTTCATTCTGTAAAGAAGCTATTCTTTGTAAGGTATCACTACAACCGTTTGAATTTGTAACAATTAATGTTACCGGATATTCTGCCACAGTATCGGGAAAAGTAAATTCTGCATTTTTTGAACTGCTAAAACTAGGAGTTGCATTTGGTACTTGCCAAAGGTAACTTACAGCATCATTACTAGACTGTGAAAACGCGCTTACAGTAGGTTCGAATATTGAAGCTGGATTTGGATTTAGATAAAAGTCAGCAGTAGGAAAAGACCAACCCTCAATTAAATCAGAGAAGATCATATCATATTTACAACCGAAAATAGAGGTTACTTCCATCGAAACATCAAATAAGCCTGCATCTTGAAAAGCATGTATTGCGTTGTTCATCCCAAAGGTGGTGTCGATATCCGTCCCATCACCATAATTCCAAACTGTGTAATCAATTTCTGTTGACGCAGTAGTATTACCAAATATAACTTCTACTGGAATACAGCTCGCTGTTATATCCGGATTTATAGAGGGAATTATTTCTGTTGGCCAAGTAATCGTTTTACATGAATCAGTGGTTGGACTCCCACATGCTTCCGATAAGGAAACACAATAGTTGGTTGTTGTATTAGTCGGAGTAACAGTTAACGAGTTTCCAACTCCAATTATATTTCCATTTTCTGTCCAAGTAAAGGTATAAGCAGAACTTCCACCCGAAGCAGTAGCAGAGAGTACTGCACTATCTCCTGGACAGACAACGTCTAAACCATCATAGGTTACAATTGCTAAGGCTTGAGGTTCAGCTAAAGTATATGTTTCATTCACCATACAACCGTTTGCATCGGTAACTGTCACAGTAGTACTGCCTACAAACAAATCATTTGCAATGTTGGTTGTAGAAACGGAATTGGTCCATACGTATGTATAAGGAGTTGTACCATTAGACACACTTACTTCGACCATTCCATCATTACCGCTATTGCAGGTTACATCTGTTACAGAAACAGTAGTCAAAACCATTCCAGGTATCTCATCAACAACAACCTCAGCGGTATCTATACAGCCAACATCTGTAATTATCTCTACGTTATATGTACCAGCAGATAATCCAACTGCCGTTTGAGTAGTTTGTCCACCCGCATTAAACCAATTATATGTAGCACTTCCAGGAACAGGAGAAATTGAGACGGTAGCTGTTCCATCCGATCCTGATGGACAAGAAACTTGTGTGTAGGTTGTAGAAGTTGTTATAGGATTATCTCCCACAACACCAAAAGTTGTAGCATCACAGCCAAGAGCATCTATCATTGTTACTTGATAGGCACCTCCAAACAAATTTACCGCAGTTTGTGTAGTTTGTGCATTCGGATCAGACCATAAATAAGTAAAAGGTGCTATACCTATTGGATTTGCTGTTGCAGTTCCTACTCCTTGAGAGCAAATATCGTCTGTGGTTGTCATAGTTACTGAAGGTACATTTACAGTAATCCAACTTATTTCTGAGGTAACTGCACTTCCTGTTTGGTTACAAGAGCTATAATTAATGAAATATCCTATTGAATCGGAAGGTGCTGTTGGACTTGGAAATACAGTAATCGAACCTCCTCCTGGGTTTGCAGTAATCGTATTTCCCTCGGTATCGCCCCAAACAAACGGTACGTTTGATGGAACGTAAGCTTTGTAAGGTATTGCTGCAACTGTGTAATCATTGGGACCATTAGGAGTCCATTTAACACCATCATTTACGGCAGACCAAACAGAAGGAAAATTTCTACCCGGAAAAATATCTGCAATTAACCCTGTTGCATTTTGAGTTCCTTCAATGGCATAACCTCCGTTCCAACCTCCTGGTAAAGCAGGCTTTTCATCTATAAATACATCAATTTCATTTGTAGTCTCATGTAAAACAATAGCTGAACAGGTTGGCTCATTTGGTGATCCAAAAACAGGAACATCTTTGTAAACCACAACAAATTTTCTATTTGGCGCTGTACCAATAGTGGTGTAACCAATAAAACCACCAGTAGAAGGGTTAATATCTTGCCATGGTCCCATAATTGCATCATTTGGATTTCCGGCACTTGGTGAAGCTTGGTTAATTGGCCATTGACAATAACCATTTGCTTGCGTTATATCAAAAGAAATAAAATTATTAGAACCAATAACACATTGTGTTTTCGGAACACCATAATATTCAAAAGAAAAACCGATTGGAACAACTCCAGAAAATACATCGTCTGTTAAATTAACCTCTCCCACATTACCAATAAATACTACATTAGTATCTTGTGTAATTGAACCTGGTGTTGGTGGACAAATATCAATTGTAACTCCGTCTCCAGCGCAAATCGTTAAATCATCTCCCAAACAAATAGTTGTTATATTCTGAGCTATAACTTGCGGTGCACCAAGAAAACCAGTGAATAGAATAATGGATGCAATAATTTTATTAATTGGTTTCATGTCTTTATTTGTTTCTTATTAAACGTTGGAGCGTAAATCAAAGTTGCCTATTGAAAGATAAAAGTTTCTAAATCTTGAAGGTAATTCTCTAAACCATATATAATTGGAGTGTTTTCATGACCTCCACCCTCTACTTCAGTTGAGCTTTTAAGTCCCGAGTGATTGTCAAAAACTAGTTTACCATGTGATTCAAAGGATAAAAAGTCGTCTGCTTTACCATGTATCCAATGCAAAGGCATAGTACATTTCTTTATTTCTTCTGCATTATCAATTTTAACATTTACAAAGAAACTAGATGGCATGTTTAATACTGCTGCATCTTGCACCATTACTTCTGAAGATGCAAAAGGTGCTTCTAAAATTATTTTATGAGGCGTTAAACTAAACCCATCATTACCTGCAATTTCACAAACCGGTGCAGAGCCTAAAGAGAAACCAAACATGATTAATTTATCATTTGTTACTCCCATATCTTTAAGCCATTTTAACGCTAACTCTACCGAAGCATACATGTTTTCTTCTGTTGGTTTTCCTTCGCTTAAACCGTATCCTGGATAATCTAAAGACAACACACCTACTCTATTCTTGCCACCTAAATTTGCATAAAGCTTTTGCCTAGGCCAATAAAAATCCATATGATCTTTATTACCATGACAATACAACAAAACCGTATCTTGATTAATCGTTGATATGTCGCCAACATATATCATAGCAATATCTAAAGTATCGTTTCCAGAAATAAGCGGAACGCTAAATCTATTAATCATTTCTGGACCGATATAATACTCTTCCCCAACGGCAATAGATACTTCTCCTTGATAATCATCTAATTTATATTCAGTGATTGAATTGTCAGGATTAAACAAAAAATTATCTAGTCGTTTTCGACAACTGAAACTTATTAAACAAACTACAAATAATAGTACTAACTTCATTTTAAAACCTTTTAATGACTCCAATATAAACACCTGTAGCACCTTGACTACCCAATATACTTCTATAATCCAGAACTACACTTTCGTTGTTAGAAAATGGAGATAACATTTTCATTTCTACATTAAAACTCCAGTCGTTTCTTCTTATAGAATGTCCAATATGAAAATTTGGTACAACTCGAGTAGTTTGCTTAACTCCATGCGCCTTAATTCCTTTTAATTCGAACCATGTGTTTACACCCCCATAAATAAAATTATAACGTTGTTTACTCCCATTTAATAAATCATCTTGTTGTTGAAATCTAAACTTATATTTCCAATGAAAGTTTGACTCTAAAATTGGCCAAAAACTGAGATTATTCTCAAATGAGTCAAAAGCAAAGTTAGCTTGAGGAGATAAGGTTACTCCCATTTTTCTTTCAGAGTTATACCATATTTCTCTAACAACTCCGCAATCAAATTGCCAAACATTAAAAACGGAAGCTGTTGTATACCAGCTTCCAAATGCTGTTAATTTCTGCGTAAGCCCTCTTCCATAGGTTAAACTCGAAAATGGAATAGGTATCGTTGCTACTCCTGGCACGGACACAATTGGTCCGCCAAAATCTAAAGCCAAAGCGTTTTCACCTCTTCTCAAAGGCTCTACAAACCTACTAGAACTGCAGGATAATAAGAGCGTTAAGACTACTCCAAACATTAATATTAGTTTTCCAACACTCATAAATATTCTTGTATTTTTTTTAACTATACATTTGAAATTCTCACCTAACTTACAAAAAGCTTAATATCTTTGCAACTATTATGATTCAGTTCAAAAAAGTAGCCTTTTATACACTCGGTTGTAAACTCAATTTCTCTGAGACCTCCACGATAGCTAGAAGCTTTGAAGATGAAGGTTTTGCCAAAGTAAATTTTGATGAAACTCCAGATATTTATGTAATTAACACATGTTCTGTTACAGAGAACGCAGATAAAAAGTGTAAACAACTTGTAAAGCGTGCATTAAAAATTAATCCAAATGCTTTTATAGCTATTATTGGATGTTTTGCTCAACTAAAACCGAAACAAATAGCTGAAATAGAAGGAGTGGATATTGTTCTAGGTGCAAATGAAAAATTTAATATTATAAAACACCTTGGTGATTTAGAAAAAGACAATACAAATAAAGCTAAAGTACTGAATGAAAATATTAAAGAAACGAAAGAATTTGTTCCTTCTTTTTCATTTGGTGATAGAACACGTTCTTTTTTGAAGGTACAAGATGGCTGTGATTACTTTTGTACGTTTTGTACGATACCTTTGGCTAGAGGTAAAAGTAGGAATGCTTCTATTCAAGAAACACTAATAGAAGCCAATAAAATTGCGCAAACCAATATCCGAGAAGTAGTTTTAACAGGTGTTAATATTGGTGATTTTGGACAAGGTAAAAATGAAAACTTCTACGAGCTCGTAAAAGCCTTAGATAAGATTGAAGGGATTGATCGCTTTCGTATTTCTTCTATTGAACCCAATTTATTAAGTGACGAAATTATCGACTTTACCCTAAATAAAGCAAAACGTTTTGTTCCTCACTTTCACATTCCTCTTCAAAGCGGTTCTGATAAGCTGCTGAAAGCAATGAGAAGAAAATATTTAAGTGATCTTTATGTAAATCGAGTAAATAAAATAAAATCATTTGTACCACATGCATGTATTGGAGTAGACGTAATTGTCGGGTTTCCGGGAGAGACGGATGAAGATTTTATGACAACTTATAATTTCTTAAACACTTTAGACATTAGTTACCTTCATGTATTTACTTATTCAGAACGAGCAAATACAGGAGCACCAAAAATGAGTAATCGGGTACCCTTACATGTTCGAAAAGATAGAAGTAAAATGCTACATATCTTATCTGAAAAGAAAAAGAGAAAGTTTTACGAAGATAATTTAGGTACAACCCAAAATGTGCTTTGGGAAGGTGACAACCACGATGGCTTTATGCATGGTTTTACTGAAAATTACATTAAGGTAGCTAAACCTTTTACAGAAGATGATATTAATACAACAGAACAAGTTGTACTTAGTACATTTTTACCTGACGGCGTTATTGCTATAAAATAGACGTCAAAAAAGTAAACTAATTAAACTATGTTAGTCTCGTTCTTAAATGAAGAGCTAGTTTAAACTCCAATGAATAATTTTTTTATCGTCTCCTACAGAAATGAATTCTTCATTACTTAGTTTGACTAATCTATTTACGGTGTGGGTATGGCCTCCTGCGCGCTTGTCTAATCTTTCGGTGATTTGTAATTCAGAATTCCAAATTTTTATCGTTTTGTCAAAGCTAGCTGTAACATAGCTTCCGTTTTTCATCTTTATAAGATCATAAACGGCAAAGTTATGAGCAGGTATTTCAATCAATACTTTCTGGGTTTTCCAGTCCCATTTTCTTAGATACGCGTCTTTTCCTCCAGTAATTAGATACGGTCCATCAAATAAAGAAACATTTACTCCACTAGGGTGTGCTTTAAATGTTATAATCTCATTAAAAAAAGTCGTTTCTAAAATTCTAATTTTACCATCTTGACAAGATAAACTAACATTTGATCCGTCTTCGTTTAATGCACAATGCCTAATCTTACCACAAGCTAACGGCAAAGTAAGTTTTAACTCGAAAGTTTCTGCACACCAAACACAAAAATAACCTTGCATATCAGTTGTATAAAACTCTTTATTCAATCTATTTTCAGTAATCGAAAATATACTTGATTTATGTTGTGCTAAATTTTTAACCTCTTCTTTAGCGCTTAAATCAATACAATGAAGATTTCCTTTAGAAGAACCGATAACAAGCGTTTTATCGTTATTAACTAAAGCAATTCTAAATGCTGAGAAATCCGACTTTATGGCAAATTTATCTTGTATACCTTCTGCAATTTTCCACCTTACGGTATACTTATCTGCACTGGTAGTATATATAAAATTATCTAGCTTAAAAGCATCATAAATTGCTCCAGCATGACCAGTAATTGTTTTAAGCAAGGTAGCCATAGGGAATTTTACTATTCTTCTTCGTCAGAAGCAACTTGCTTTAAACGTGCTGCATAATCTTCAGGTAAGTTTTCAAAAAAGGTATCTCCTCTTAAACCTAAACGCAGACACTCGAGAGGTATCATTTCATTATGCGCAATATTTCCCAGGTTTACGTTTGCTCCAAACAATTTCACAAACCATACTTGCTGATTTTTTTTAGGTGCTTCCCATAAAATATCATCTGGCTTAATTTTAGCAATAATCTTATTGATTAAAAGAGTATGCGCAGTTCCATTTGGTCTAAATACACCAACAGTTCCACTCTCTCTGCCTTCTGCAATTACTTTCCAAGAGCCTGCTTCTAATTCAGTACTCATCATTTTAATCCACTTATTGGGAGAGATTAGGATACCAGAATCTTTCGAACCTACTTCTGACAAACAAGTTCTTGTTTTCGCAACTTTTCTAATTAATTCGCACTTTTTATCATGTGGAATAATTATAGATCCATCAGAAATCTCAGCCAAATCTAAATCATACTTATCGCATAACCTTAGATAGTCTTCAAACATACCTCTTGCGTAGAAGGCTTCAAATAGTGTTCCTCCAAAATATGGACGAATATTTGCTTCCTTATACAAGGCAATCTTTTTTTCTAAATCATTTGAAACGAACGCGGTTCCAAATCCAAACTTAACTACATCAGTTAAACGGCCAGAAGACGCAATAAAATCCTCAACTTCTCGCATGCTTAAGCCTTTATCCATCATCATGGTAACGCCAGCTTTTCTTGGCTTTGAAGTTCTTTGTGGAATGTATGATAAATCGAAATTCATAAGTATTATTAATCTAATATTCTGTGGGTAAAATCCTCAATATTTTTCGCTTCAGGAAAATGCAAAAATAACTTTTTCGCTAAATCTATGTCCATCAAAACAAGTTTATCCAATAATAAAATGGAATCAACCGTATTGTTACACAACCAAAACGCATAAACACGAATTACGTCTAGTTCTTTACTGTATTGAAATTCAGGACTAAGAAGCCATAACTCTTCTACAAGAGAAGGGTTATATTCTACTAATAGTTTAAAATAGTCAATCAGCATATCTTCGTTTTTAGGATCCATTTCGGTTCCAACGCGATATGCCTCAATAGCTTTATCAAACTCTGGTATCTTTTCATACACACCCGCTAATACATGATGATAACTTGCATTTTCAGGCGTGAGTTCTATAGCTCGTTCAACAAGTTTAATAGCCTCTGCTGTATGGCCTTGCAAATCCTTAACAATACCTAAACCCAACCAGGCATCTCCTAAATGGGGAGCAACGGTTGTAGAACGTTTATAACAATTGAACGCTAAATCTAACTCACCTAACTCTTCGTAACATTCTCCCATGTAACTTAGAATTAGTCCATCTTCACCTTCTATTTCCAAACATTTTTCGAAGCACTCTAGGGCTTTTTGAACTTTTCCAAAACTTAAATATGCATTTCCCAAATTAAATAAAGCGGGCGGAAAATCATCATTTATTATTATCGAGTAATCATATGCCCAAATGGCTTTTTCATAGTTTTCTACCTTCAAATAAGCATTAGCTAAATTATACCATGCAGTGAAACTGTAAGGATTCTCATCTATATACTTTTTGAATGATTGAATCGCATTCTGATAATCTCCAATTTGATCATGACAAAATGCAAGTTCATATACGGCAACTTCATTCTTAGGATTCTGCTTAATAGCTTCTTTTAAAACAGAAATGGCCGACTTATGATCAGAAACATTTTGGTATTCTAATGCCAAGTCTAAATAAATCTCATCTCGCTCATCTGGTTCTGAAAAATCTAGTGCTAACTTAAAATATTTTATTGCGCTTTTTGAATCTCTTAATTGATTGAAACAAGCTGCTTTTGTAAGTATTAACTCTAAAGAAAGTCCTTCTAATTTTTCTATTTCAGTTAAGGTTTCTAGTGATTCTTTTAACTCACCTAATGCAGATAAAATTTGGGCTTTACGCAGTTTAAATGTAGTGCTAAATGGAAAATTAATCAATGCGTTTTCTATTCCCCAGCGTGCTTTATTATAAGCATTGGACATCATAAAATGATCTATAATCATTTCTAATTTATCTCCATCCATATATTGAAAGGTACCATTCTTATACATTGTATTGAATGCTTCAATATCTGCAGTAAAGTCATCTTGATAAAATTCTTCTTCCTCTTCCTCAAACATACTTCACTAAATTTACACTAAAAACACTTTGAATTGAACTCTGGCTCGCCAACTTATGAACACGAAATGAACAACAAAGGATTAAATGGGTGCTGCTATACGCATTAACTCCGCACAAAGCACGGCACCAAAGGTACCTATAAAATATCCGAAAACCGCCATTAATACACCAACTGTTGTTAATGCAGGATGAAAAGCATTGGCAACCACAGGAGCAGAAGCAGCTCCACCAATGTTTGCCTGACTACCAACAGCTAAAAAGAAATAAGGTGCCTTAATTATTTTTGCAACAAGAATTAATAAACCTGCGTGTATGGTTATCCAAACTAACCCGATTAAAATCAAACTTGGATTTTCAAATATTCTGGCAATATCCACTTTCATTCCTATTGTTGCTACCAAGACGTACAAGAAAATAGATCCAAATTTTGAGGCGCCAACCCCTTCATACTGTCTGGCCTTTGTGAGTGATAAAACAAAACCATAAAGTGTAGATAATACAACCATCCAGAAGAAACTACTAGATAAGGTGTTGCCTTCTCCCAATCTTTCAACAAAAAACCCTGATAAATATCCTGATAAAAAATGTGCAATTCCGACTCCAGCAAATACAATTCCAAGCATTACAATGTAATCCGTTAAGGTTGCTTTTCTTTCATATTTCGCATTCATTTTCTCTACTTTAACCACTAACTCATCAATTGCCGTGGTATCCGCTTTTAACCATTTATCAATTCTCCCTTTTTTTCCTATTCCAAATAAAACAACAGCCATCCAAATATTTGCAACCACTATATCTACCAGAACCATACCACCATAAAGTGTTTCTTTATATCCATAAGTTTCTAACATGGCAGTCTGATTTGCACCTCCACCTATCCAACTTCCGGCTATAGTTGCCATTCCTCTCCACGTTGCCTCAGCGCCTTCTCCTCCAACGGTTGATGGCGCTATCATACCAAACAACCATATCGCAAAAACTCCTCCCACGATAACTCCAACTGTACCTGTAAAGAACATTATTAAACTTTTTGAACCCAAACGAACAAAAGCTCCGATGTCAATAGATAATATCAACAAAATTAAACTGGCCGGCAATAAATACCTAGATGCCATATGATACAAACCACTCTCCTCTGCCGAAATTAATCCTACGCTTGTAAGCACTGCAGGTAACATATAACAAAGAAAAAGCGCAGGAATAATGGTATAGAATCGTTTCCAAAACCTGCCTTTTAAATTTGACGTATAAAAAATAATTGCTAACAACAACATCAGTATTCCAATTACGATTTTATCGTTAGTAATTAAGGTTTTCTTAGGTGCAAATTTCAAGAATGCGTATTTAACACCCTCATTTTTGTCAAAATCAGTTGCTACATTATTTTTAAAGGGTATAATTTTAAAATTAATCAAACCCTCTGGTCCTGGGTTTTTAAAGTATACATCTTCTAGTTTTTGAACAAAGCTAGTGTCTTTGTTAAAGACAACTTGTAAACTATCTGATTGCACAAAAGCTCTTCTCTGATTATCTGAAAAATTGATATAAAAATATGCGGTTTGATCATAAACAGAAGCTTTACTATTGTAATCAATACTTTTTGACTTTTGAACAAGTGTTTGAGATATACGCTCCCCTAAGACTAACAGTGAGTCTTTTTCAACAACTAAGAAAGTTTCGGATGCGAAAGAAAAAATGGAAAGAAAAGCGATGAAAATACTGTAAAATAGTTTGCTCATAATAAATCGATAAAAAAAACAAAACTAGTGATAAGAATTTCAAATCAAGTTATGGTAGCAGTGAAATATGAATAGAAAAGTAACAAAGGCTGTCATTTAAAGGCTCAAAACTGTAGATTAATTTTGATTGTGACTTTAGTTTTATTGTAATAAAACCCAATCCAGCACCACCCTTATCGCTCATTATACCGTTTGATAAGACCATCATATAATAATCTTTCACATCTTGATTAGACATGGCATTAAGCTTTTCTAAAAGAGTCTCTAGTCCTTCTTTACTTGAAATTTTACAAACATTACCGATACTAACATAGTAAGTGCCTTTTTTTTCGGTAATTAGAAGGTGTCCTATTTGTCTGCCAGAATTATCTCTCTCTCCATGTAATCTTAAATTTTGAAGCCCTTCTATTAAAACAGAAAACATTCTTTTCGTTAGACTTTTCTTAGCTCCTTTATTTAGCATAGAGTATTCTGAACCTTCAGATAAACTATTTACAAGATCTTGGGAAAATTCACCAAAGTGCGACACCATCAATTCAAAACCTTCAGTCTTTTGAAAGTCTTTTAAAAGCTTCTCATAGATAACTTTTAAAATAGGTTTTAAATCATTTTTAGCTAGAGACATTTTATTAGTGTACTGTAAAAATGCTTTTTTTAATTGATAAATAATAATTTTCTAACACAAAAAATCTTTTTTTTCGCTTTATCTCAACATGTTAACGTGTCCAGTAAAAAAATATCGTTCATTATCAGAAATATTTTTAGCTTCTATTGTCCACACATACGTACCTGTTTCTAAGTAGTCGCCAGCGTAAGTTCCATCCCATCCAATTTCTGTATTTTGAGATTCAAACACTTGCTTACCCCAACGGTTATATATTTTTAAAGAGTAATCATAAATATCGATCCCAGAAATAGAAATATTCCAGGTTTGATTGAACTCATTATTATCTGGTGTGAAGGTATTTGGTGCATAAAACAAAATGTTAGTTTCTATTCTTAATGCAATTTCAATTGAGTCTTTACAACCATCCTCGTCTGATACTACCAATTGGACAACTTGATTACCCGCAGATTCAAATTGATAATCTAAATTATTGATCGTATACACATCTCCTTCTACATACCAACTTGATAATGATGTATTATAACCAGTAGACTGATTTACGAATGTTACCTCTTCTCCTTGAGTTGGATTTTCTGGTAAAATGATAAAGTCAGCTGTTGGACCCGGATTTTGACTAACTTCATATTCTTGTGATTGTACTGTACAACCATTTGCGTCTGAAACAGTTAATTGATAAGAACCTGAAGAAACATTTATTGCATCACTTGTTGCCAATGAACTGTTTGTCCATTCAAAACTCAACTGACCAAATCCACTTGCATTTATTCCTAACACTGCTCCGCCTTGATTTTCACAATCTGCATTTGTTACACTCACATTAGACTCATCAATATTAGGCCCCAAGTTTTCCTCAACAATAATAATTTCGGATGTAGAACAAGCGTCGGCACCTGTCACAGTAAGAACATAATCACCAGCAGGTATTCCTGTTAAATCAGTTGTTGCAACGGAACCTATTCCGTTATCATAAACAAAAATGTAGGGAAGCACACCACCAGTAACTTGAATACCTTGAATATTACCATCAGCATTTCCACAGTTCTCGTCTAAAACGCTTAGATTAGAAAGATCAATGGATGGAGCTGAACTGCCGTTAATTACATGTGGACCAGAAGTAACTGCACAACCTAAGGCATCAGTTACTGTGACCGAATATGTACCTGATGTAACATTTAAAAGATCTAAACTTGTAGAAGGATTTCCATTCCAGTCGATTATATACGGTAAAGTTCCTCCATTTACTAAAATCCCCGTAATTGATCCATCATTTCCTAAACATGATTCATCTGTAACCGTAAGTGCTAAATCATCTAAAAGCGGACCAGCACCACCTTCAATCTGATAAGGGCCTGATGTTATTGTACATCCCACTGCATCTGTTACTAATAAGGTATAGCTACCGGCATTTGCATTGTTTAAATTTTGTGAAATTGTAGTGTTACCATTCCACTCATAAGTATATGGTGCAGTACCTCCGTTAATAATCAAACCACTAACCGAACCATCATTTCCTGCACAACTTTCATCAATGACATTAACTGTGCTGTTATCCACTGTTGGAGCACCAATATTACTTAATGTATAAGCACCAATCGACGCCGTACAATTATTTGCATCTGTAACTGTTAGTGTGTAGTTTCCTGCAACCGCATTAACTAAGTCTATAGACGCACTTGAATTACTATTCCAGTCAAAAGAATAAGGTGCTAAACCACCACTTATTGTTATTCCCGTAATAGAACCATCATTTCCAAAACACGATTCTGCTTGTGTGATAACAGCAGTTGGATCTAAAACAGGTGCAGCTGTTCCAGTTACTACAAATGGACCAGCCGAATTAGTACATCCGTTGGCATCTGTAACAGTAAGTGTATAATTACCATCACTAACCCCAATCAAATCTGATGAAATTGAGTTATTCCCATTCCAAGTATAACTATATGGAGCCAATCCTCCTGTTACATTAATTCCTGTTATAGAACCATCGTTTCCGACACAAGACTGTGGAGCTACAGTAACACTAGCGAAATTAATTACTGGATTAGGTGTTAAACCAATAGAATAAGGTCCAGAAGTAACGATACAACCTGAACCATCGGTAACTGTTAAAATGAAACTTCCAGAAGATGCATTTGAAAGATCAACTGTTGGTGATGCCATCGAATTCCAATCAAACGAATAAGGTAAGGTACCGCCAGAAATATTTATACCTGTTATTGATCCATCTGACCCAAAGCAGGTTTCATCTAAAATAGTTAAACTTGATTCGTCTAAAGTTGGAAGTCCATTCCCACCAATTATAAAACCACTAGAAGATACTGAACAACCGTTGAAGTCAGTTACCGTTAATGTATAATTTCCAGCTGGAACTCCTGTTAAATTTGAGGATACAGAAGAGTTGCCATTCCATTCAAAAGTATATGGTGCAACGCCATTGGATATAGTAATTCCATTAATTGCTCCATTTGAGCCATCACATGTTTTGTCGGTAATTACAACATTCGATTCGTCAATAACAGGGCTTGAGTCCAAATCGACAACATGAGGACCTGAAGTAGCCGAACAGCCGTTCGCATCTGTTACCGTTAAAGTATATATGTTTGAGTTAACTCCATTCAAATCGGCTGTTGGCGTTGTATTTCCGTTCCATTCATATAAAAACGGCATCGTTCCTCCGGAAACAGACAACCCTGTAATAGCTCCGTTATTCCCAAAACATGTTTCGTTAGTTATAGATAGGTTATTTTCATCAATCATTGGACCCGCAACAGATGTAATTATGTGAGGACCTGAAGTTGTGGTACAACCATTATTATCGGTTACTGCAAGCGTATAACTACCTGGTGAAACATTAAGTAAATCTTGATTAACAGAAGGGTTTCCATTCCACTCAAATACGTAAGGAACAGTTCCTCCTGAAATTGATATACCTGTAATTGCTCCATCATTCGAACAAATTGCATCTGTGACAACCATTGCAGAAACATCAACTACTGGACCCGAAGAACCACCTACAATATGAGGTCCTGAGGTATTTGAGCACCCTGCTGCATCTGTAACAACTAATGTGTAAGAGCCCGCAGGAACATTAAACAATTCGTCAGATCCCGCTGGATTACCATTCCACTCATACGTTAATGGACCAGTACCACCAAAAGCAAAGATATTTTCAACAGAACCATCATTCCCAGCACAAGTCTCATCGTTAGTCATTGGAAAAAGTCCGAAACTAATTGGAGGATTTGCATTTGGAATATTGAACGGACCTTGCGTTACAGAACATCCTGCTGCATCGGTAACCGTTAATGTATAAGTTCCTGATAGAACGCCTACTAAATCAATAGTTGGAGATAGGTTTCCGTTCCAATCGTAAGTATAAGGTGCAGAACCGCCAACAACAACCAAACCGGTTATAGATCCATTTACTGTTGTACACGATTGACTATTTATTGCAACATTAGAAATATCAACAGTTGGTGCTGCACTCCCGCCAACTAAATGAGGGCCAGAAGTATTTGAACAACCAATTGCGTCGGCTGCTGTAAGCAAATAAGAACCTACACTTACACCGAACAACTCATCCGTGGCAGAAGCTGAACCGTTCCAATCAAAACTAAGTCCACCAGTACCACCAAAAGCAAAAATATTTTCTACAGATCCATCGTTACCTGCGCATGTTTCATCTGTTACTGAAGGAAATAAACCAAAGCTAATTGGCGCACCAACTACAACTGTTACGGGAATTCTAAACGTACCTGGACAAACTCCAATAAAATAGGTTGTTGTATTAATTAAATTAGGTGTAGTATAACTAAGTCCAGTATGAAAACTTGTTCCACCAAAAGGCTGTGTATACCATTCTATCGCAGTTGTTGCTGGTAAGCTACCTAAAACAGTAGCTGTTAAAGTAGTTGATGTATTATTACAAATAGTATCATTATTAATAGCCAAATCAAAGAATGGCGAAGTTGAACTTATACCAGTATCTCCGTTTGTTGCTCCGTTAAAAGTAAACTCAGAAAGATGCGAACTATTTGTTGTTCCTGCAGCACCTCCTAAGACATTAATAGTTGGAGTTCCAGATGAAATTGAAATAAGACCGCCAGCTCCTGAACCACCAGGACCATTTGCTTGATTCGAAGCAAATGCAGCTAAGGTAATAATCTGGTCTCCTCCATCACCTCCAGTTGCTTCTAAATTGACTGTTGTTGCGATTGGAGTTGTATTTTGAATAAAAATAGATCCTCCTCCACCTCCACCACCGGCACCGTCATCGCCAGATTTTGCTGTAGAAAAATTACCTGTAACGTCAACACCTTCAGCATTACCACCAGCTTCTCCATTCGCTTCAATAACTCCATTACCCGTAATTAATCCATAAGAAGTAATAAATACAATTCCTCCGCCGTTTCCACCGTCTCCGCCATCAGAATCATTTTGATCTCCGGCACCACCTCCTCCTCCAAAAAACAATTTATTGGGGTTCAGCGTAAGCGCATGTCCACCTTTTCCTCCAACATTTCTTCTACTATCTGGAACTCCCCAGCCTGTATCAAATGGTCCTGTAGTTGTTGCATCTAAATTCACCGTAGAATGAGAATAACCACCTCTACCACCTCCAGAACTTGACGAAGTTGCAAACCCTGGCGTTTCTTGATTCCATGCGTTTACATTTCCTGGAGAAGGATTTCCATCACCTGTATATGTTCCTGTACCCACGTTAGAACCACCTCCACCTCCAGAATTATGATAATTTCCACCACCACCGCCATTTGCGATAGCACCTAAACCATATTGAGATGAGTATTGAGATAAATAAAAAGCAACATCTCCAGCTACTGACTCTCCCTTTTCAGCACCTTCTAAATTATCAATAGAGCCTAAGTAACCAATCTCATTAAAACCAGTAGCATTAGAAGTACCTGAAACATTATCTAAACATTGCCCTCCTCTAAAGCCATTTTCCGAGGCATCAATTTTGGCATTATTTCCATTTAGATTTAATGTACTTTCTACTTCTAAAGCTACAATTCCTCCTGTAACTCCGTTATAAGATGGACAAGTTACGCTAGTATTGTTGCTTACAATAAGGTTATTTATTCTTGGAACACGAATCACCTGCACATTTCTATTTGCCGTGTAGTTATTGGTTAACGGACAGGTAAATTCAATAACTCCCGTACCGCTGACACTTTGAACCTCTTTATACTCAAAATTACCTGCATTATTATAATTAGTAACCGCTCCAAATTCACTTGGCTCTAAAACTCCTCCGTTAGAAAACCAACTTGTTTGAACGGTATAAGTACCTCCCCAAACCACAGTTGGATAATTACTTATATCAACATCAGCTCCCTTCATTTGAATTATAAGCACTAAATCTCCTTGGGCCAAATTGCCTCCAAAAAAAGAATTATTTAAGGAATTGTTGGCTACGTCTACCGTTATAGCACCAGAAGAAGCATCTGAAGAAAGTGTAGTGTATTCGTTTAAGATTTCATTTAAAGCAGTAACTGTATAATCTCCATCTTTCGCTCTTTGGGCTAAGCTGAGGTTGAAACAAATTATAAAAAGTGATGCTAAAGTAGTAATGTAGCGCATATTAAGTATCTTAATAAGATTTTTAACGATAAATTTAATTAAAGCGTTGCCTAAAGTTATCTTTTTTCTTTAAACCGCTCAAAAATAGTGCTAACCGCCGGGCAAATAAGGGTATTCTGTAAAGTTAGTTGTAGTATTTTATCCATACGTTTTCTATTTGTATGCGGATACTCTTTGCACGCCAAGGGTCTATCTTCATAAATAGAGCACGTATTGTCACTTTCCAAAAAGACGCATGGAGCTGATTTCAATACCAAATCATCATCCTCGTCACGTTTTAAATATTTATCCTCGAAATTAGCTGCAGAAATACCTAAGCGCTTTGAAACTCTTTCCACATCTACATTGCGAAAAATGGGACTGGTAGTTTTACAACAATTAGCACACTTGAGACAATCAATTTCTTGAAAAACTTCATCGTGGAGCGCCTCAAACTCTTGATCTAATTTTTTAGACTTTACTTTATGAAGTCTATTCGTCAATTTTTTATTGGCTTTTGCTTCTAATTGAGCTATTTTTAATTCTTTTTCGTATTCCATTACTTCGTTCTGAAATAAGCACTTCGAAATGATTAAAACAGAATTTCAAAAATAAGCTTATTATATTTATCCCGAGAAAAAAACAACATGGAAAAGTTTGATATAGTGGTAATAGGCGGTGGACCTGCCGGATACGCTGCTGCAATGCGCGCAATTGATTTTGGAAAAACAGTATGCTTAGTGGAAAAAGACAAAGTTGGCGGTGCGGGTGTTTTTAATGGGGCCCTTTCTTCAAAAACGCTTTGGGAACTTTCTCAACGCACACGAAGTGTAAACGAAACAATTGTGTCTTTAGGCAGATCTAAGTTTGAGCCAACTTGGAAAGAAATCAAAAGAACGCTGGATGAAGCAATATTTGAAAGAAAATTTCACATTAGCAGCCACATAAAACTGCTTCAAACAGAATCCATGAAAAACCTACTGAAATATGAGAGAGGACTAGGTAGTTTGCGCTCTAAAAACGAGGTAGATATTGTACTAGGTAACAAAACAAAAACGATTTGGGCCGAAAATATTATTCTCGCATCTGGATCTTCTCCTAGAAAACTTAGAAATATTGTTGTAGATGAAGAAGTTATCTTAACAAGTGATGGAATTGAAAATTTAAATGATTTTCCAGAAAGTATTGTAATTGTAGGTGCAGGAGTAATCGGATGTGAATATGCTACAATTTTTTCAAGCTTTGGGAAAACAAAAGTATATCTAATTGACAGACAAGATAAAATACTTCCTTTTGAAGACGATGATGTTTCAAATCTTGTTGCACGCAATTTAGAGCTTCAAGGTGTAACCATTCATCACAGAGCCAATTTAGAGCGATTGGTTAAAAAAGATGGGAAAGTAGAATACGAACTTTCTTATCCCGATGGAAATAGAGAAACAATTCAAGTAGAAAGAGCTCTTCTATCGGTTGGAAGAGTTCCAAATATTGAAGGATTGAAAATCGAAAATGCAGGGGTCAAAATGTCGAACCGCGGAGTACACATCGGTGATGATGATACACGTACAAACGTACCGAATATTTATGCAGTTGGTGATGTTTCTGGCAGAATTGCATTGGTAAATATGGGCGAAATTGAGGCAAGGCATGCCGTAGAAAAAATTTGTGATAGTGAGACAGAAAGACTTTCATATGACAATGTTTGCACCATTATGTTTATGAACCCTGAAGTAGCAGCTGTAGGGTTAAATGAAAAGAAATGTCTAGAACAAAACATTCCTGTTAAAGTAGTTAAGATAGACTACTCATTAATTGCTCGTGCAATTGCGATGAGAAAAACACAAGGCTTTTTTAAAATTATTGTTTCTAACGATGATAAAAGAACAATTTTAGGCATGCGAGCTGTTGGTGAACATGCTTCCTCTGCTATTCAAGCGGTTGGACTTCTAATAAAAATGAACGCCTCGATCGATGTTTTAGCTGAACTTGTACATCCCCACCCTTCTATCGTTGAAGGAATTCAAGAATGTGTGCGAACCTTACTGAACACTTCTATTTTTAAAAGTAGTGTTTTTAAAGATAAATTAGCTTGTTACAGTTTAGTAGAAGGTGTAAAAACTCCATTAAAACGACTGTAATCAGAACGTTGATCTTCAAATACATAAACCTATCCCTGAAAAGATGGAACGGTATTTGAAATGAGTTTGAAAAAAAATCCCAATGAAAATAAAATTTAACAACGTAATGCCTAGCTTTCTTGCTAGTATCAATCACGGTAGCGATAGTATATGGGGAAATCAGTTTGAATTATTATCTAAACAAAAAGTTGTATTAAACGCATCTTCAGGAAAAGGTAAATCTACGTTTACGAATACTATTTTGGGTGTTAAAAATGATTACTCTGGCTCACTGCTTTTTGATAATGAAGATATAAAAGGTTGGGATTTAGAAAAGTGGGCTATAATTAGAAGAGATAAAATTGCTGTTGTTTTTCAGGATTTACAATTATTTCCGTCGTTAACAGTAAAAGAAAATCTAATCCTTAAAAATGACCTTACCAATACATTCAACGAAGAAAAGCTACGTTCACTGTTGTCAGCGTTAGATTTAGCAAATAAATGGGAAATGCCATGTGGTCTTTTATCTATGGGACAACAGCAAAGGGTTGCAATTATACGTGCGCTTTCTCAACCTTTTGAATGGTTAATACTAGACGAACCTTTTAGTCACCTAGACGAAGAAAACACACAGCGCTGTTTATCCTTAATTAACTCGCGTTGTAATGAAATTGAAGCAGGATTTATTTTAACTACCCTAGGCGATTTTCATGGATTTAACTACGATAAGGAATTAAAACTATAATTATGTTGAGTAAAATATTATTTAAAAATCAATCAAAAGCTCAGCTCATTATAGCAATAATTGGAGCATTTCTAGGCTTTTCCTTCTTGCTTACGTCTTTACACTATTTGATTCGGGTGAATGAGTTTGGCGAAGGTGATGAAACAATGAAAAACAACACCATTATAATTCAAAGAAAAGTGAGTAACTATACTACACTAGGAATGACAAAGACGGGATTTGACGATCAAGACATTTTGGCTTACCAACAAGAAGGTTTTATTGAACACGTTTTCCCTATTTTATCTAACTCATTTGATATTTCTATTACCCTAAAAGAGGAAAAGCTTTTTGGACCAAACAAATTTAGAACAGATGTTTTTGTTCAATCCATTGATGCTCAATTTTTGGATACAGACACATCTCAATGGAAATGGAATAAAGAAGACGAATTTGTTCCTGTGATAATTCCAAGAGAATGGCTGTTGATGGCCAATAATTTTGTAGCCGGTCAAGGCATTCCTCAAATCTCTGACGAACTAGCTTCTAAACTTCCACTTACGTTTACGATCTCTAACAAAGAAGGAAAAGAAAATAGAAAAGCTAAAGTTGTTGGTTTTACAAATATTATTGGGAGTATTCTTGTTCCTAAAAGCTTTATAGACTATGGAAATAAAGTTTATCCGCAGGAAGACAAGGGAGAAACCAGTAACCTGATTATTGCCGTGAAAGATGGAGAATTTGGAGAGTTTGAAAATTTTATGGAGAAAAAGCATATCGAGCCTAAAGCAAGCTCTTTAGCTATCGGAAAACTTAAAAGTGTGGCCAGTACACTCTTCTCAATCATACTTAGTGTTAGCATATTAACCATATTTCTTTCTTTATTGGTACTCATTCAATATGGGCAGTTAATACTTTCAAAGAACCAATATGAAATCACAACATTATTACGTGTTGGTTACGCACCCAAAACAATAATAAAAACCTTCTTGGTTTACTTCGTAAAGGTTTTCGCAATAATTGTTTTAAGTAGTGCTACTCTTTTCTTATTTGGAAAATATTTTATTGATAATGCATTAAAAAGTGGAGGGATATTTATTGAAACAACCTTGACTTGGCAAAGCTTCTTTGTTGTATTGATCGTTTTTAGCTTGTACCTATTATTTAACAATTTAAGTTCAAAAAGGATTATTTACGCTTCGCGATAAAAACAAGCGTTAAATTACTGTTAAAATAAATACCATTTGTATTTTTGGTACGTCATATGGTTAACTTCAAAACAAACACTTACAAATGAAAAAATACATTTTACTTTCGTTGCTCATCACACAGTCAATCGTTACTGTTTTTAGTCAAGACTTAAAATTTAAAATCAAAGGTCAACCCGACGGTACAATTAACTTAGTAAAGTACGTAGGTAGCAAATTATACTATGCTGATACGGCAGACATTAAGAACGAGATTGTAACTTTTGATGGTAGTAAACAACAACCGGGTGTAATGGCTGTTCTTTTGCCTGGACAAAAGTATTTTGAATTTATTTACAACAATGAAGCAGTTGAAATTGAAACGGAACATAATAATTTTGTAACGCCGATGGTTGTAAAAAAATCGGAAGAGAATAAATTGTTTATCCCTTACATACAAATGATACAAAGCAGTAGAGAACGAGCTGATGCACTAAATAAGCAGGCAGATGCCCTACCGAATGATGCTGTTAATAAGAAAAAAGAACTGAAAGATCAAGTCAATCAAATATCTAAGGACGTTATTACGTATCAGAATAAATTAATTGATGACAATGCAAATACACTCGCTGCAAAAATCATTAAAATGTCTATGGATATAGACCTTCCAGAAGCTCCAAAAAATGAAGATGGAAGTCTTAAAGACTCTCTGTTTGTTTACAAATATTTCAGAGATCACTTTTGGGACAATGTAGATTTACAAGATGATAGATTGGTAAATGTACCTGTGTTGGAAAAAAAGGTTAGACAATATATTTCCGACCGTGTATTGCACCAGTCTCCAGACTCTTTAATTAAATACATCGCTCCAGTAATGAATCAGCTTCAAGAAGGCAGTACTATGTATAGATTCTTTACTACTACGATTAGTTCTCACTTTGAAAAGTCGAAAATTATGGGAATGGACAAAGTCTTTCATTTTATGTTTCTGAACTACTATTGTTCGAAGGATAAAAATGGAAAGTATAAAGGCTTTTGGATGAAAGATGGCAAGTTAGATGAAATTTGTGAAGACATTGGAACGAAATCAATTACGGATATTGGAAACAAAGCACCAAACATTATTTTAACGGATACAACTGAACAAAATTGGTTAGGATTTTATGACAATGGAAAAGAATATACGGTTCTCTATTTTTGGGATCCAGATTGTGGACATTGTAAAAAGGAAACCCCTAAACTTCAAAAGTTATATGCACAAAAATTAAAAGATAGAAATGTTGGTGTATTTGCTATTGGAAAAGCAACTGGTGAAGATTTTGAAAAGTGGAAAAAATATATCAGAGAAAATGATTTAACATTTACCAACGTTGCATTGACCAATTCTATTTGGGAGTTTGCAAATGAGAGTCAAGACAACGTAAGAACGCTTATACCATCTAAAACTACGGTTGAATCTTTAAACTACCAACAAACCTATGATATCTTCTCTACACCTCGCGTTTTCGTTGTAGATAAAAACAAGAGAATTGTAGCTAAATCTTTAAGCATTGCCCAATTAGAAGAATACTTAGATGCTGTGCAAGGTATGCCAACAGCAGAAAAGATTTTTGATGTAGAGCAAGAGAAAAAAGAAGCTGAGGAGTTAGAGCAAAAAAGGAAAGATGCTCAAAAAGAATAAAACGAATTAGATATATAGACTAAAAGCACTCTTTTTTAAGGGTGCTTTTTTTTGTGCAAAATTGGGAATGTAATATCTTAATAACAAATAAAATAAGCTTTCTACTTTCACCAATCTATTTCTTCCAGCCCTTGCTGTTTAAGATAATTATTAGCCTTGCTGAAGTGTTTAGAATCAAAAAAGCCTCGATAGGCAGACAAAGGAGAAGGGTGTGCCGTTTCTAATGCTAAATGTTTATTTGTATCAATTAATTTTTTCTTTTGTTGCGCATGTCTTCCCCAAAGTAAGAAAACAACACTTTTGCAATTCTCGTTAATTGCCGTTAATGTAGCATCTGTAAATTCTTCCCAACCTTTTTTTTGATGACTTCCTGGCTTCCCTTCTTCAACTGTTAAAACCGTATTTAAGAGAAAAACACCTTGTCTGCTCCAACCTTCTAAATTTCCATGGAGCGGAATAGTTTTACCCGTGTCACTTTCTAATTCTTTAAATATATTTTTCAGTGATTTAGGTAAAGGTTGTACGTCATGATTAACGGAAAAACAAAGTCCATGAGCATGGCCTTTTGTTGGATATGGATCTTGACCAAGAATTACAACTTTAACTTCATTCAAAGGCGTTGCTTCATAAGCCTTAAAAATCAAATCTTTTGCCGGTAAAATAGATTTCTGTTCATATTCTTTTTCTAAACAAGACGAAAGTGAACTAAAATAAGAAGCGTTAGTCTCTTTCTGTAAAGCTATTTTCCAAGAATTATTGAATTTCAAAAACATTAGGTGTAGGTATAAACCAAAAAAAGGAGACCGATAAATCGACCTCCTTTAATTGAATATATTTTTTATTATAACTTGGCGATTGCCTTCGCTAAACCTGACTTAAGGTTCGCTGCTTTATTAGCGTGGATAATGTTTCTCTTCGCTAATTTATCAAGCATACCTGCTACAGAAGGAAAAAGCTTCTCTGCTTCTTTCTTGTCTGTTAAAGAACGTAAGTTTTTCACAGCATTACGCGTAGTTTTATGCTGATATTTGTTACGAACTCTTTTCGCTTCGTTTGATCTAATTCTCTTTATTGCTGACTTGTGATTTGCCATTACTTTAATTTATTTATTGTGCTTTAAAAGCGTTGTAGCCCATAGGAGAATCGAACTCCTGTTTCCAGGATGAAAACCTGATGTCCTAACCACTAGACGAATGGGCCAATTTAAATTTAATTGGAAGTTTGAGAAGCCTAAGATAGTTTTCGCTAACTCAGATTATATACAAACTTACTATTTCAAATAAATAATACGCTTTTGTATTATTAGTAGCCCATAGGAGAATCGAACTCCTGTTTCCAGGATGAAAACCTGATGTCCTAACCACTAGACGAATGGGCCAATTTACATTTAAAAATTGAAACTTCTTGATGTAAACATTTTGAAGTTTTATTTCAAATATTTAAAGAATAAAAAATATGCTCTTGAACTCTTTAAATTCCCTTTGTTTAAGCTCGATTGCTTAATTTTCGGAGTGCAAATATATATCCAAATTTCGTATCTGCAAAAGAAAAATGAAAAAAAATTAAATTATTTCATCGTCTTCTGCTTCAAACTTAAAACCGAGTCGCTTACTAGTTTTCATTTGTAGACTAGAACTCAATTCTTTAATCTGCATAACGTTTACCACACTCACTTTATCAAATGGTGGAGAAATTAAATCAAACTCGATTGCATGAATAAATGCACGCTCAACAATGTCAGCAATTATTTCTTCTGAAATCTGAAGGTTAACAAAATCTCTAAACAAAAATCCTAACTGTCCTTTACCTTCAACCATAAAATGATTGTCTTTGTTTACTAGAACTCTACCTATTAAAAAGCCTGGGTCATTCATTCTACCTTGTAAAAAAGAATCTGCCAAGAAATTATACACGTTTATTGTACCACAATATCCTTGTCCTGGATCATTCTTCAAATAAGACGATTTCCATAATGGATGCTCATCTTTAAATCTAAAAATGTTTGTGTGCATGTGAAAAACCAAAACATCTGAACCTACGTAAGCATGTACTTCAAAGTCTCCTTTATCCACAAATTTCAAACGTACACGCTCATCTGTAATGCTTTCTCTAAGACTTTCGACTTCTTCTCTAATAATATCTTTAAACTTCTTAAAAACATCCTTCGTATTTTGAAAAACATCTTGTTTCAATAGAGCTCTGTCTAACAGCAGCTGTTTTAATTCTTTCTTCGTTTCTTCCATAATAGTGTAGTAAGATTAGTAAGCTTTCGCAAAGATTACGCGTTTATTTGATGGCTTTCCTGTAACCATACATTTACCGTTTTCTTCCTTAGCGTCTAAAGGTATGCAGCGTATTGTAGCCTTTGTTTCGTTTTTTATTTTTTCTTCTGTTTCTTTAGAACCGTCCCAATGCGCAGAAATAAAACCACCATTTTCTTCTAAAACAGTTTTAAACTCTTCGTACGATTCAACGTTTCTTATATTTTCTGTGCTAAATGTTTTTGCCTTATCGAATAAGTTCTTTTGTATTTCCTCTAGAAGATTTTCTATATACTGCTCTACTCCTTCGAAATCTACAACATTTTTTTCTTTCGTATCTCTTCGTGCAACTTCGGCTTTACCATTATCTAAATCTCGCTGTCCGATAGCTACTCGAACGGGAACACCTTTTGCTTCGTATTCTGCAAATTTCCAACCTGGCCTTCTGTTGTCATCATCATCAAACTTTACTGAAATACCTTTTGATCTTAAGGCGTTAATTACAGGAGTAATTTTTTCAGTAATCATAGTTAACTGCTCTTCTCCTTTATAAATAGGAATAATAGCAACTTGAATTGGAGCTAATGCAGGTGGTAAAACCAATCCTTCATCATCTGAATGAGTCATAATTAAAGCACCCATTAAACGAGAAGAAACTCCCCAAGAAGTTGCCCAAACATGGTCTAACTTTCCTTCTTTATCTGAAAACTTAACATCAAATGCTTTTGCAAAATTTTGACCTAAAAAATGAGAAGTACCTGCTTGAAGAGCCTTACCATCTTGCATCATAGCTTCGATACAATATGTTTCTTCTGCTCCAGCAAACCGTTCACTTTCAGATTTCAAACCTTTAATAACTGGCATAGCCATATACTGTTCTGCAAAATCTGCATAGACTTCTAACATTTGCTCAGCTTCTGCTACGGCTTCTTTTTTTGTTGCATGAGCTGTGTGCCCTTCTTGCCATAAAAACTCTGCTGTTCTTAGGAAAAGTCGCGTTCGCATTTCCCAACGCACCACATTTGCCCACTGGTTAATTAAAATCGGTAAATCTCTATAGGATTGAATCCAGTTTTTATATGAATTCCAAATGATAGTTTCTGAAGTAGGCCTAACGATTAGCTCTTCTTCTAATTTAGCATCTGGATCCACCATAACACCTCCTTCTCCATCGTCTTTTAAACGATAATGAGTTACCACAGCACATTCCTTTGCGAAGCCTTCAACGTGACTCGCTTCTTTACTTAAATATGACTTTGGGATAAAGAGTGGAAAATAAGCATTTGAATGTCCAGTTTCTTTAAACTTTTTATCCAAAATTTCTTTCATTTTTTCCCAGATAGCATAACCGTAAGGCTTAATTACCATGCATCCTCTTACATCAGAGTGCTCTGCTAAATCTGCTCTTCCTACAAGTTCATTGTACCATTTAGAATAATCTTCTTCTCTTGTGGTAAATTTTTGTGCCATATTTAATAACTATAATGTTCTATTTTTTTTGATGTAAGCAAAGGTATAAACTTTGTTCAATGTGTTTCTAAAAATCTATCTGAAAGTAAAGATCATAAGATAAAATCAACTTGTTTTTTGTATCGCTTTTGAAAGATTTACATCTTCAATCTTACTAATTAACCACGCTTCTATATTTATGAATTCTAGAACTACTCTTTCTTGATAATCTTGTAAAAGATTAGAAATTTCTACTTTTATCTCCTCAAGAACCTCTGTTTTATCATTCCTGTCAGACGCTTTAGCCAATCGCTTTATTTGTTTTACGAAGACCTTTTCTATTTTATAATCTCTTTCTGTTTTGTTAAGGTATCTATTTGTACTCTTCACTACATATTCTAAAAATTCATAGTTTTCTAACTCGAAATGCAATACCAAATTAAACAAGCGCGCAAAACTATAGATATCTTGTCGTAAATTTTGCTCATTATCATTCAATACTTGATTCAGATAAAATAACGCTTTTTTATAATCTCCGCTCCCGAAATAAGTGTAAGCGATATTGTATAGAAATTGAATCTCTTGTTCTTTATTTATTTTCTCACCGTATTTAGAACGTGTTTTTTCAATTTCTGGAATACGTTTTAACGCTTGGTCAAACTTACCCTGAAGGTTGTAAATCTTTAACTGTTCATTGTTAGCAATTGTAAATATTCTAACTTCTAAATCTAAATTTTTAAAACTGCGTTCTTCAGCTAAGGATTTTATTTCTTCAAGAGTTTGCTGCGCACTCGAAAAGTCCTTTTCCTGTAAATAACACTTCAGTAAATGGGCTAACGTAAGGATATATCTTTTTCCTAAATCTTTTTTAATTTTAGGATTGTTGTTTAAAATTGTTTTAGTTTTATTAAAGAATAAGTAGCTGTCTTTATATTCCCTATTGGTTGCTGCACACAATCCTTTGATATAATAACAAATTGAAGAAGCTCTTGAGCTAATCGCCGTATTCTTACCTTTTATCAAATGATTGTTCGCTATTTCATCAACAATTTTCCTTTCTGTTTCATTATGTGTAAACCCACCACTTCTAAAAATATAATTAATCTTAGAGTAAAGAACCTGGTATTCTGCTAAATTCCTAAGCTTATCAATCACCATTGATTCTTCAGAAATTAAAGCATCTAAATCTGCATCAAATTTGCCCGACTCATAGGCTTCTTCCATCAATCTTTTCTCCCATTCTATCAACTCAAACCAATAATAAAATTTCTCGTGTTGTTCTGCTATTTTTTTTGCTCTACCTAAAAACTTTTCACACTCTCTATAAAGTGCTTTTTTGTAGAGTATCTCTATATTTTTAATCTCTTGTTTGAGCTGTGAACTTACATTTTGTTCTGAATAATAAGAACGTAAACTTTTTAAAATAAGTTTATAAAGGTGGTTCTTCTCTGAAGGTAAATGCTGAATAAAACGTTCGTTTTTGAAGTAGTGCTTTAATTCTTCTTCATCATACTTATTTTGTTTTTCAACAAAATCAAAAATTTTTAAATAGTTCTTTTCTCCCGACTGCAAAGAAGAGGAAAGTTTAAAAAATCTTTTCTCTGACTTTGTTAACGATTTAATTAACTTAAAAAGCTCTGTACTTGGTTTCATAGCAAAAATTTAGAATACAAAAATACAACTATATCCAATAATATCTTTCACTTCTAAGTCAATCTTCAACACCATTAAATCAATAAAATCAACTATATAGCTGACATCATATTGAACTCCTAAATAGATAATTGTCAAAATACTATCCAAGAATAAAGAATAGTTCGATCAGTTTAATAGAAAAAATTTAACAATGAGATACTGCGTAAATGTTAGAATTATATTGTGCCAGTCCAGATTTTATAAGCCATAAGTGCTTGTTCTTTAAGCATGGTAGAACCATTTAAAATTACTGCACCTTTTTTTTCTGCCTGAGTAAGTAATTCAGATTTTTCAGGATTGTAAATTAAATCTATCACTAAATGACGGTCAGATAAAAATGCGGTTGGTAAATCTGGCATATCAGTTACATTGGGAAAAGTGCCAACGGGTGTTGTGTTTACGACTAAACCAAATGCTTGAAGCATAAATGAATTAATCTCCTTGTACTCAAAATGCTCTTCTTTTGTTGGATTTCGAGAAATATAAATTACGTCTAGTCCAATTTTCTGTAAAACATAAGCAACAGCTTTAGACGCGCCTCCTGTTCCTAAAATCATAGCCCTATGATGCGTGTTCATCAAGAAAGGTTTGATTGACTGGTGAAAGCCATGCGCATCTGTATTATATCCAATTGTTTTACCATTTTGGAATACAACTGTGTTTACAGCACCAATTTCTTTTGCTTCATCAGAAATTTGATCTAAATATGGTAATATGGCTTCTTTATAGGGAACTGTAACATTCAGACCATCCAATCCACCTTTATCAAACAGATCTTTCACCTCATCTATTGATTCTAGCTCGAAGTTTGAGTACGTTGCTAAAATATTCTCTTTTCGAAATTTTTCTTCAAAAAACTGTTTTGAAAAACTGTGGGATAAACTTTTACCTATTAATCCGTAATTTTTCATGACACGTCTTTTGGAGCTAAACGCTCTAAAATTAAAATTAATACAAGTCCAAAAACACCTAAAGCAATAGCATATGGTAAATTACTCTCTCCAATTATTTTGCTAGACTCAACTGTTTGATAATTAGCAACGAAATCAGAGGGCATTACGTTTGTTAACATAAACTCTTCTCTTCCATCAGAGTGCACTATTATCGGTTCAGCATCAAAACCACCTACTCTATTTTTCCATGGCCAAATCTTATACAAACTACCAATTAGAAAACCACACAGAACAGCTAATGTATATGATTTATAATTACTGAATAAAAATTTGAGTACTTTAGAAAAGGTAAGAATACCAACTAAGCAACCCGATAAAAAATACCCAATTAAAGTCAAATCTTTCGTTTTCAGTCCGGTCATAACCACACCATAAGACCCAAGTAAAACCAAAATAAAAGCTCCGCTTATACCCGGTAAAATCATAGCACAAATTGCGATTGCTCCGCTTAAGAAGATATACCAAGAGCTTCCTCCGACCGCAATAGATTCAATACTAGAAATATAACCTGCTATTGCTGTGCCTAAAAGCAGACAAACTATAGATGTAAGGTTCCAGTTTTTAATAGACTTTCCGATTAATATAGCACTTGCTATGACCAATCCAAAAAAGAAAGACCAAAGTAATACAGGATAAGTGCTTAGTAGATAAACAACAATCTTTGAAAGTGTAAGAATACTTATTCCAATACCAAAAAATAGCGTAAGGAAAAAATTACCGTTTATATACTTCCAAAATGCTTTTAAACCCTCTTTCTTTAAAACTTTAAATGCTCTTAGATTGATGTTACTTAAACTTGAGATTAATTCTTCATAGATCCCAGTAATGAAGGCAATAGTACCACCAGAAACACCAGGTATCACATCTGCAGCACCCATAGCAACACCTCTAAGCGTAACCATGATATAACCAATTAACGATCTTTCTTGCATACTAATAAACTTCTAAAGAAGAATCTACCTCTTCTATGTATGCAATTATTCCACCTTCAACTATGGTAACTTTGTCATAGCTATATTCGGTCTCTAAAAAATTAGCAACAGCTTCTGCTCTTTTTCCAGACTTACAAGAAATATATACCTCCTTGTCTCTCTTAATCTCATCATAACGGTCTGAGAGTTCTCCCATTGGTATATTAATCGATTTAGGCAAAGCGCAAATTGCAAACTCATACGGTTCTCTAACATCAATTAGTTGAATTTTCTCATTATCGAGTTTATATTTCAAATCTTTAACCGAAATTGTTTTCATATGTTCTGTAATTTGAAACAAAAATACCTAATTTGACGTGAATCCCAACTCCTTAAGAAATTTGTTTTACACAACTTTAGCTTGTTCAAAAAAAGGCTGTTGAACATATACATATAGCGTATCGCTTAGAAAGTTTAATTACTTTTGAAAAAAATGCAAAAAAGATATTACATACTAAACAAACCTTTTGGTACACTTTGCCAATTTACTGGAGAATCTGGAGATGCAATACTTGGAGCTCTTTATCCGTTTCCTAAAGATGTTTATTCCGTTGGAAGACTAGATAAAGATAGCGAGGGGTTACTTTTACTTACGAACGACAATCAATTTAAAACTAAAGTACTCGACCCTAGTCAAAAAACGACTAAAACCTACTATGTACAGGTTGATGGTGCAATTACAGAAAACGCAATAAAAACGCTTAAAAATGGTTCAATCATTATAAAACACAATAAAAAAGCCCATAAAGTTAAACCAGCAAATTGCGCCGAATTGCATAACTTTTCTATACCAGAAAGGAAACCGCCTGTTAGGAAACGTGCAACCATACCAACCAGTTGGATAACCTTAGAAATAACAGAAGGTAAAAATAGACAAGTCCGAAAAATGACTGCAGCAGTAAATTTTCCTACGTTAAGATTAATTAGAATGAAAATTGGTAAATTATCATTAGAAAATCTTCTACCTGGTGAAGTAAAGGAAATTGATTTAAAAACTGCCTTAAAAGCATTAGAATAAATTGATTTTCTTTTTGGTCATCAAATAATCCATACCCTGAACACCTCCTGTGTGTAAAAAAACTATATTTTGCTCTTCTGTAAAATTATTTTTTTTGATTTCTTCAATCAGCCAAAGCATAGTTTTAGCAGTATAAATAGCATCTAATCGAACACCATACGTTTTATAAAACGAACGTATTAGGTTGAGAATAGATGCATCTATTTTCGCGTAGCCTCCTCTGTGAGCAGAATAAACGAAATTAGCCTGTTTTAGCAAATCGTCCACAGTTTCGGTATCAAACGTTATATATTTTAATAGCTGTGTAACCTCATCTTGCATCCAGTTTCCTTTTAAAGCAGAAACCGCATGAATCTTTTGAAAATCTTTAGCTCCTAACAGTAAACCTGCTGCGGTTGTTCCAGTACCCGCACTTAACACTATGTCTGTTATACCTTGTGGCAGTTCTTTATTTATCTCTTGACAACCAATCGCTCCATAAAAATTTGAACCTCCTTCTGGAACTAAAAAGTAGTTGGGGTAACGTAACTTTATATCATCCTTATAAAACTTTTCATCCTTCAGCTTGTATTCTGCTCTTGAAATAAAAATCAACTCCATACCAAAAGCAGCACATTGTTTTAATGTTGGATTTGCAAATTGATTCAACTCTTCACCACGAACAAAACCAATAGATTTTATTCCAACAATAGAGCAAGCCTTAGCTGTTGCGATTAAATGGTTACTATGTGCTCCTCCAAAAGTGATAAGGCCTTCAGCATTCAAATGCAAAGCCTTTTCTACATTGTATTTTAGTTTACGCCATTTATTGCCAGACACCAGCTCATCAATAAGGTCGTCTCGTTTTAACTGTATTTCAAAATGTTTTCCAACAAAAGTATAAAGGTCTATCTTTTGTAACTCAGATAACGTGGTGTTAAAATAATCTTCCATTTTTAATTTTCTGCCTACAAAAGTAAATAAGCTTATTAATTTTGTACCATGCCAGACGACATGAGTGGTTTCTCTAAAAGAAAAGAAATGGACCCTGAAGATTATTATCTTTCAGAGAACGGCTACATTGTGTTCAAAGAAAGCTATCATTTAAAAAGAGGGTATTGTTGTAAAAGCGGTTGTAAACATTGTCCGTATGGTTTTAAAAACGGTAAACTACCGAAAAAAAGAACACCTTAAACACTTCAATTTATCAGATTCATAGAAGTATTTTTAGCTATCCGCTATCATCTTGTTGTTTCATTTTTCTTGTTCACTTAAAACTCTATCTTTGCGCCTTTAAAATCTACGCGCATGCAATTCTTTAAGAAAGTTACACAAAATCCGAAAGACGATATCTTTGCCGGAATAACGGTTTCATTAGCTATGATTCCCGAAGTAGTTGCATTTGCCTTTGTTGCAGGCATAGATCCTATCGTAGCACTTTCTGGTGCATTTATGGTCGGTATTATTGCTGCTTTATTTGGAGGTAGACCCGGTTTAATATCTGGTGCAGCAGGAGCCGTTGCAGTAATATTTGTTTCCATGATTGCCAAAGGACATGAAATGGGTATGGCACTCGATAGTCCGATAGAAAACTTAGGATTCTATTACTTATTCGCCTGCGTAGTAGTGATGGGAATAATTCAAGTAGTTTCTGGTTTACTTAAATTAGGAAGGTTTGTTCGACTAATTCCTCACCCAGTAATGCTTGGTTTTGTGAACGGACTGGCTATTGTCATTTTTTTGGCTCAATTAGAAATGTTTAATCACAAAGAAAAAATCATAATAGATGGCGTAGCAAAATATGAAGAGGTTCCAATGGAATGGACTGAAATCTTTTTAATGCTTGTATTGATTGCAGCTACAATTGTTATCATGAAAATATTACCGTTGCTTACAAAAAAAATACCTGCTGCTTTAACGTCCATTATTCTTGTTACGCTTGCAGTAATCGTATTTCAAATACCAACCATGAATATTGGTGCTTACATTAGAGAAGGCGGTGGAGATGGTTTAAAAGGTCAGCTACCCATGTTTGAAACCGATACATGGAGTTATTTATTTGCATCTGGCGCAATGGCTTGGGACACTCTTAGGTTTATTTTTCCTTACGCATTTTTAGCAGCTTCTGTTGGTTTGATTGAATCTTTAATGACTATGAATTTGGTAGATGAAATTACTGAGACAAGAGGTAACGGAAATAAAGAATGTGTTGGTCAAGGCTTGGGTAACATTGTTTCTGGGCTATTTGGCGGTACAGGAGGTTGTGGTATGATTGGACAAACTATGATTAATATCAATGCAAAAGGAAGAGGAAGATTATCAGGAGTAATGATGTCTTTAACACTTTTATCATTTATTTTATTTGCAGACAAATATATAGAACTAGTACCAATAGCAGCCTTGGTTGGAGTTATGTTTGTGATGGTTTTCGAAACTTTCGCATGGTCATCATTTAGAATTATTAGAAAAATTCCTAAATCGGATGCATTTGTTTTAATTGTTGTATCTGCAATTACGGTTATTGCAGATTTAGCCATTGCTGTGTTTGCAGGTGTAATTATATCTGCACTAGTTTTTGCTTGGGAAAATGCCAAACGCATTAGAGCAAGAAAAGTTATAAAAGAAGATGGAACTAAAGTATATGAAATATTCGGACCACTTTTCTTTGGAAGTATACAAGCATTTAACCAAAAGTTTGATGTTAAAACAGATCCTGAAAAAGTAGAAATAGACTTTTTAGATTCAAGAGTTTCTGATCATTCTGGTATTGAAGCCTTGGTAAACCTTGGTCATAAATACAAAGAAGCAAACAAACAGTTAAAATTAACACACTTGAGTCCGGATTGCAAAGCACTATTATTAAAAGCGGATCCTAATTTAAATGATATAATTGAAGACAATATAGATGATCCAAGATATCATGTTATGTCTGATTTAGTAGAAGCCTAGAACTCTAGTTAATAAAATTGGAATTAACCATTCTTTATCAAGACGAATATTTTGTTGCTATAAATAAGCCACATGGTTTATTAGTGCATAAAACAAGTATAGCGCAAGAGCAAAATAATTTCGCTTTACAGATTTTACGCGACCAACTAGGTAAATACCTCTACCCTATACACAGATTGGATAGAAAAACTAGTGGAGTTCTGCTATTTGCATTTGATAAAGTAACAGCAAGTATACTTCAAGAAACTCTTCAAAAAGAAGAAACCGTTAAACAGTATATTGCAATTGTACGTGGTTACTTTCCAGAAAAAGTAAAAGTAGATTATGCATTAATCAATGATAATGGAAAAGTACAAGATGCACTAACCTACTTTGAATGTCTAACTCAATCAGAAATAGATTTACCCAATGGTAAATTTGACACTGCGCGCTATTCTTTGGTAGCCTGTTATCCGAAAACTGGTAGAATGCATCAAATTAGAAAACACTTAAATCATTTAAGACATCCAATAATTGGAGACAGACCTCATGGTTGTAATAAGCAAAACCGACTCTTGTTAGAAAAGTTTGAGCTTACAGAAATGATGTTACATAGTAAAAGCTTAGCGCTTGTTCATCCTAAAAGTAAACACCCAATTTGTATTGAAGCAAGCTTTAGCTCTAGCTTTTTAAAAATGGCAGAAGCGCTTCAACTTTCTATCTAAAATGCGAATCAATAATAATTGGTTTAAATTCTCACAATAAATTCTATTTTCGTAAGCAGAAGCTCATGCTAAAAAAAGACGCAACACATAAAATAGTTTTTTGGGGAATATTAATAACCTTTGCCGTTATATACTCTCTTATTTCTATTGTAAACCATTATAATTTAAGAACAAATGCGTTGGATTTAGGTATGTTTAATCATGCAATTTATAATTTTTCGCATTTCAAAAGCAATGCCTTTACATTATCTGTTCATGGAAATGAACTTAACTATTTTGGAGATCATTTTAGTCCGATTACAGCTTTCCTTTCTCCTTTGTATCATTTATTTGGATCCTACACGCTTTTGATTGTACAAATCTTTTCTATATTATTTGGTGGTGTAGGAATTTACAAGGTTGCTCAACATAAACTAAAAAGCAATTGGTTATCCTTATTAATCATGCTGCATTTTTTTTGTATTTGGGCTATTACTTCTGCTCTAAGTTTTGATTTTCATACAAATGTAATTGGAGCAATGTTAGTACCCTGGCTACTTTATTATTGGATGAAAAATCAATTTTCCAATACGCTGATAGTGCTCGTAGTCATATGGATTTGCAAAGAGAATATGGCGTTATTTACCGCCTTTATAGCTTTAGGCCTTTGGGTAGGTGGAAAAGCACTAAATCCTTCTAAAAACTGGAAATTTGATGGGTTACTTTGTCTTTCTTCTTTGCTTTACTTTGTGATAGTAATGAAAGTAATTATGCCAGCTTTTCAAGGAGATTCAGAAATTACTCAATTAGCCAAGTATGGCTATATGGGGAATTCGCTTGGAGAAATTATTCTTTACTTATTTGAAAACCCAAGCTATATCATTTCTAGTTTATTTGATGGTTCATGGGGAAATAACGACTTTACCGCTATTAAATTAGAAACGCATTTTATGATTCTTGCCTCAGGAGGTTTACTTTTCTTTTTAAGTCCGCAATTATTAATTATGCTAATTCCTATTTATTACCAAAAATTTTTAGCTGCCGACAATATGGTATGGTCAATTGGACTGCACTATAACATAGAATTTGTTCCGATTATTTCAGTTGCACTAATTTTGTTTCTATTAAAAATTCGAAAAACAAATCTACAAATTGGTATCGCTATGGTATTCTTTATAACCACAACGTTACTTAGTTTTGCAAAACTCAACAACCGAGAAGTTCCTTATTATTCTTTTCAAAAACCTAAAGAAAATATATTTAAGA
This sequence comes from Lishizhenia sp., assembly GCA_965656535.1. Classification (GTDB taxonomy): domain Bacteria; phylum Bacteroidota; class Bacteroidia; order Flavobacteriales_D; family Crocinitomicaceae; genus Lishizhenia. The sequence continues at coordinate 34,035 of CBFHKX010000003.1, read as the reverse complement.
TAGAACACTACATCACCGATTATGACGTCAAAGAGATAAAATCTATCTTAAAATCTATACCGAACGATGTAAATGTATCAACAAACAATCTATTTGCACCACGTTTAGAAAAACGAGAGAAAATCTATTTTTTTCCATACATCAAAGATGCCGTTTACGTTATATTAGATAAACATAAACACGGTCACTACCCTCTTAGCGACGAAGACTTTGAAATCAAACACGAAGAATTGAAACAAAACAAATTATATACACTAAAACTGGAAACCAAGGACTTATGGTTGTACGAAAAAACTGGGTATGATTACCAATAATTCTTTAGATGGTAAACGTCCGTATTTTCCTAATTTAAACGGACTACGCTTTATTGGTGCCATTATGGTACTCATTTTCCACTGTTTTTCTTTGCATAGAGAAATTTGGGGCGATTGGTTTTATGAAGATTGGTTTCAGAAACTTTATTTTCTTTCTTCTCGCGGACATGTTGGTATTATCTTATTCTTTGTTCTTAGCGGTTTTCTAATTACGCATTTATTACTTTGGGAAAGTGATAAACAAGGTAAAATTAATATCCTTAACTATTTAATTAGACGATTTCTGAGGGTTTGGCCTATGTATTTTCTTATTGTTGGCTTTGGCTTTTTTATCTTTCCTTATTTACCCTACGGTATAGAAACCGTACACGAACTCTGGCGCTTTTTAATTTTCTTTTCTAACATTGATGAGATAATTCATGGTGCAAATGATAATATTAACTTTTTAAGCGCAACATGGACTGTTTCTGTAGAGGAACAATTCTATTTGGCTTGGGGAATTTTAATTGGTTTAATCTCATTTAGAAAAAAAAACACCTATTTAGTTTTTTTCATCTCTATAATTTTGGGCTCTTTAGTTTTTAGGTATTTTAATTTAGGAGATAACAGAACACTTTACTTTCATACTCTTTCTGTAATGTCTGATTTAGCTTTTGGCGGAATAATTGGTTTTCTTGCTTATCAAGGTAAGGTAAAGTCATTTTTTGAAAGATTATCTCGACTTCACATAATTATTCTCTATTGCATTTTTACGGTGGTTCTAATTTATGAAGGACATATTTTTAGAGGAGTTCTCTTTACTTTTGAGCGCTTTACACCTGGTTTAATTTTCTCATTCATTATCTTAGAACAAGTGTATGCTAAACGCTCTTTTATTAAGTTTGATTCTATCCCTTACTTCTTTTCTAGCGGAGCCTTAACCTATGGCTTTTATATGTTCCATTGCATTTATTTGTATTATTGGTCTGTCTTTTTTAACAATAACGGACTTACTGAGAGTCCGTGGTATTTTCTGTTGTATTGCTTAATTGTATTTACCAGCACCTACACAACTGCATGGTTTAGTTTGCATTATTACGAGACGCCATTTCTAAAACTTAAGCGCTATTTTAGGTGAAAACCGGTTCAAATGTTATAAAAACGTTACGCTTTTCTATTTTTTCTGTTTCAATTGCTTAATACTACTAAAGTAAAACTATCTTTGCGCCAAATTTTAGAAAATAAATAAGATGGCAACAAATAGAACATTTACGATGATTAAGCCTGAAGCAGTAGCTGATGGAAATATTGGAAACATTCTTCAAATGATAACTGACGCAGGATTTGCAATTAAAGCAATGAAGTTTACACAATTATCTGAAGAGCAAGCAAAGAAATTTTACGAAGTACACGCAGAACGTCCGTTTTACGGAGAGCTAGTAGATTACATGGCTGGTGGACCAATCGTTGCAGCAATATTAGAAAAAGAGAATGCAGTAGCAGATTTCAGAACTTTAATTGGAGCAACTAACCCAGCAGAAGCAGCAGAAGGAACAATCCGTAAGAAGTATGCAAAATCTATTGGAGAGAATGCAGTACACGGTTCAGATTCTGACGAAAATGCAGAAATTGAAGGGAAATTTCATTTCTCAGCTAACGAAATTGTAGCGTAACTTAAAAATATAGAGTAGAGTTTCTATTCTTTTAAATATTAAAAATCCCAGTGTAAAGTTTACGCTGGGATTTTTTCATTCTCTTTATCGCTTAATTACTTTATGACGAGAGCTTTGTCCACTTTCTTCTTCTATCATTAGAATATATACTCCTTGGGGTAGGTTGCTTAAACTAAAAGTAAGCATTTGGTTGTTCTGATTTAAGAACTGTCTTACTTGTGTTCCGTCAATTGTAAATAGCGTTATATTTTCAACCACTTCTTGGGTTTGAACCGTAACTTCATCTCTTGTTGGATTGGGATATATTAAAATGTTATCGTCAATTAAAGTCTCAAAATATTCCGTACTTGCTGTTTCATCTGCCATGTTAAAACCATATCCACAAAGTGTTTGGTTAGATTGGAATGCTTCTCTTACGTCCTTTGCTCTATCAAATAAATTATTTTTTGTTAAACTAAGACTGGTTTCATTCTCTATATTTCCAAAAATTAGAGCAAAATCAGCTTCAATATGAGAAAAAGGCTCCACATTAAATGGCCCAGTAGAAACGGCTCCAGCACCATTTCCAATTTCAGCATTATCAAAACTCCATGTGTAAGGAGGTGATAGACCATTTGTTCCATAGTTGTATGTATCGAAACCAGAAGGTTGATAGTATTTAGTTATCAATTGCGAATTAGGGTAAGTTTGCAATTGATTTACAGCCAAATAATTAGCTAAAAAGCTTTGACCTATTGGTGCATTTAAACCTAAAAGGGGTGAAGAATCCCAAGGTCTAGAATATTCCATACCCAAGTATTCATTGTTCATTATTCCGTCTTCAATTCCATAACAATTTTCACAATAAGGAAAAAGAGATAAACCATCATTAGTACTCAATTCAATTTTTGGACCTTTTAAAACCATTACACCAGAAACAAGAGTACCTTGATTATTAGAGATAAAATTAGAATCTGGATGAGGAGCACTATATACTAATCCAAGATCAACATTGGTTTCTAACAATTCATTTTCTACAAACAAAAAGTCTTCAAAAAAACCGATATAGGTATTGTAATTTATCTTATTCTCAGTTGCAAGATAGTACTTCACAAAAACGGTATTTTCATAAATATCATCTTCTTTGCAATCAAAAGAATAAATGTATTCTATTATGGTTGAATTAGGTTGATAATCTATTGTATTTACTGAATTTGTATTTGTTGTACCCAAATAAACCAGGCATTTTTCTCCTGGAAAAGATGGGAAATCACCATTCTCAGGATCATATATTTGGTTCTCATTAATATCTACGAAAGGCACCGTTTGATAACCTCCACTTTGATAAAATTGGTTTCCTAAAGCAGGCCAAAAAGCAATATCTGCAGGCACAACATAGTTTGGGTTAGCATAATTTTCTCTATGGTTCTTTATATCCTGAATACTAAAATTAAAGCCTGATTTATTAATCTCGTAAACTTCAGGAATACCCTTATCTACATTTTGAACCAAATCAAGAAAATAGCCCATTCTTCCGCCAGAAAGTGTATGCTGTCCAGTTTGCTGGTTTTCTGTATAGTATGCTCCACAACTAAGTGTTATCAAATCATCATTTGAATAGTCATTATTTCTAAAACTTGTAATTTCTCCAGGATGCTCTGAAGACCAGTAGAACGAATTGAGTGTTTTTTGATGTGGTCCATACTTGTGTTTTTCTAGAATGGGAATTTCGGCTAAATTTGCTGCTAAACCATTATCATTTTTTTCAAAGTACTTAATTGTATTTCCATCCCAAGAGAATTGACTCGGAATAAACTCTAAAGGAAACTGTTCTATTTCTGTTCCATAAAAGTTAGCTAAATTTACTTCGTATAAGCCTAGGGTAAAATCTAAAAAGTTTCCAAGGTTGACTATTCTAGTGCCAAAAAGTACATTATTTAACACATAAAATCCTGTGTAGCGGTTATAAAGGTTATCTATAAGAAATGACTTAGAAGATAAATCTGATGAAAGCTTTAGGTATCCGCTATTTCCATTACTTAATGAGTTGGTCTTAAATAACCCCACTAAAGTATCTTGTACAAAAGAAATTTGTTTTAAATAAGAAACAGAACGATCAAGGTAAATACTGTTTGTATAAGCGTAATTATTAAGTAAATAAACAATAGACCCAACATTACTTGTTTCTACAAACACGTAAGTATTATTTGAATTTGCTACTACCTGAAAAGGAAAAGCTGTATAACAAGTAGAATTAGTTAATTGATGTGCAATTTGTATTTGAGTATTAACAGTACTATTGTACATATGCGTATTTTTATCTAACCTTAAAAGAGATAAATTGTTATTGAAATCTATAAAATAAAGATCTAAAGTTGAGTTAGACAGCGTTGCATCAAAAGCGAAATAAGGCGATAAGTTTTGCAAATCGAAAACCTGATGATCTACAATATCTTCTTTAATTTTGTAAACAATAACATTACTTTCGGATTGAAGAGCTATACAAATCTGGTTGGCGTTGTTTTTATAAGCAGTGAGAACAGAAGAGCAATCTCCTACTCCAAAAGGTAATTTTTTAGAAAATCTAAGTTTGCCGTATTTATCGTATGCCTTGTAAGCTAAATAAGCCGTAGTTTGAGAAGGGCCAGGTTCATTCCCAACAAAGTAAACGTAAGTATAATCATCAGCTACTACAAATCCATCAGAATAGTTTTGATCTTTAACCGTCCAACTTTCTCCCGTTAATAAGCTGTAATCATAATCTAAAACAGTTCTATAATATTGAGAATTAACAGCATTAGCAATAACAAGAAAAAAGATTAGAGAGATAAACTGTTTCATACATAAGGCTCTTGGTATCAGTAAAATTAAAGAAATAAAGTATACTTAAGTTAATAGATTAAACAAAAATTATAGTAATACTACAAGTCTATTTAAAATATTTGATCTTAAACATAATAGTTCCATCGTTTATTTCATATACCATAGAAGTTAGTTCATTCTTACTTTCTCTATAAAAGATTGAATATCGTTTTAAAGATTTTGAAGTTATCCTACTCTTATTTGAGACAATGAGATGTTTAAGATATATTGTATCATTACATTCTAACCAGCTGCCTGTGCTCACAAAACTTTCTGTACAATTATTGTATGACTGCTTAAAGGTGTAGTCAGATTTTAACGTTAACTTTCCTCTTCCGTAACCTATTTTAGCTTTATAGGTTTCTTTTTTCACAATAGAAAAACTTGTAAATAAAACCAAAAGAAATAATAAAGTAAAAGTTGAAACACGCATTTCTAAATACTGCTAAAACTATTCAATTACGCTTCTCTTTCCCAAATTTGTACTAACTCTTTCATCGTAGCTACGGCTTTTTGCATGTCTTGCACAGAGCAATACTCGTGTCTAGAATGTATTGCCATTTCTCCGGTAAAAATATTAGGACAAGGTAATCCCATAAAAGAAAGTCGAGAACCATCTGTACCACCTCTAATAATTACGTTATCAGGGGTAATGCCAACATTTTTCATAGCTTGTATCGCATACTCTGTAACAAAAGGAACTGTTTTAAGTACTTCTTTCATGTTTCTATACTGCTCTTTGACTTCGAAAGTATAACTTGCTCCCTCATATTTGCGAACCGTATTTTTAAGTAATTCTTCTAAACGATTTTCATACTCAGCTAGCTTAGAAGTATCGTGGTCTCTTACTATAAATTCTACAGTTGCTTCTTCTTGCGCTCCGTTTATCGCAAGTGGATGAACAAACCCTTCTCTTCCTTTTGTTGTTTCTGGCGACCAGCTATCTTTTGGTAATTGATCTATAAAGTCTGCAACAATTTTAAGCGCATTCACTAATTTATTTTTAGCATATCCTGGATGCGCACTCACACCTTGAATTTTTATGGTAACACCATCTGCAGAAAAACTTTCATCTTCTATAGAACCTACAACTCCACCGTCTAGCGTATATCCGTAGTCTGCATTGAGCTTATTCATATCTAAATAATCTACCCCTCTACCTACCTCTTCGTCTGGCGTAAATAATATTCTAATATCTCCGTGTTTTATGCTTTCATCTTGCATTAAATGTTCTGCAAAATCCATTATGCAGGTAATCCCTGCTTTATCATCTGCTCCTAAAAGCGTTAAACCACTAGCTGTAATGATATCATCTCCAATTTTTTCTTTTAAATATGGATGTCTTTCAGTGGTAATTATCTGAGAAGTATCATCTGGAAGAGTAATTGGATTTCCATCATAATTTTTGTGTAAAATTGGTTTAACATCTTTGCCAGAAACATCAGGCGCTGTATCCATGTGAGCACAGAAACAAATTGTGGGTACTTTTTTATCAGTATTTGAAGGAATTGTTGCGAAAACATAACCGTATTGATCCATTTCAGCATCGGTAATTCCAATATCTTTTAATTCTTGAACCAATACCTTACCCAAATCTTTCTGTTTCATCGACGATGGAAAACTTGTAGAGTTTGGATCCGCTTCTGTATCTATCTGTACGTATTTCATTAGTCGGCTAGCTACACCAACTGTTTTTTTGAGTGATTCTTGCATGCTCTAAAAATAACATATTATCACAAAAAGAAACTATCTCAACGAAGTTAAAACAGACAAGATTTAAAAAGTAACACGCGTTTTATTAGTCTACTAAATTCATTTGTTTTAGTAAAAAGCTTGCATTCATATTTTTAACTACACCATAATTAATTGTGTAGCTAAAAGAAATAGAATCTCCAGTAATAGTGCTATCAAAATACTGATTAACCAATTTGGTGTTTTTATTCGCTAACTCAGTTAAAGATAAATCATGTGTTGCAATTATTCCTTTAGCGCCTTGACTTACCAATTTGGTTAAAAACTTGGCAGAACCTTCTTCTTTATCTTTACTATTTGTTCCTTTCAAGATTTCATCAAGAATAATAAACACCTCTTCTCCTCTATCGATTGCATCTGCAATAAAGCGTAACCTAACTAACTCTGCATGAAAATAAGAGCTTTCTTCTGTAAGATTATCAGCAGTTCGCATACTTGAGTAAAGCTTAAGATTAGGAAAAGAAAATGACTTCGCAACAACACTAAAACCAGCTTTAGCTAACATTAAATTTACTCCAACAGAACGTAAAAAAGTAGATTTACCCGCCATATTTGGGCCAGTAATAATAGAAAAAGCTTCATTTTCCTTGAGTTTATAATCATTCTTCACCATTTGCTTGAACAACAAAAGTGGATGACCAAGTTCTATTATTTCAATAGAATTATTATCATTAGAAAGTTTAGGGAAGGTATTTGAAGGTGCATTAAACTTTAAATTAGTCATAGAAATAATCACTTCTATTTCTACCAAAAGACTTTCAAAATTTAATAGTACATCACCATATTTTTCTTTCCATTTGGATAAGCCAGACAACAATTGAAAATCATAGGCAAGAAATAAGTTAAACAATACAGATACGATGATATTATTTCGCATATCAAAGCGTTCTATCTGTTTAATTAATTGTTTAAACGCTTTATCTGCATTTTGTGAATCTTTAAAAAGTTTGGCTTTAATCTGTTCTATTTGCTTAGAAGATGCTTTTAACTCTTTTATTAAGTTAATTTGACTATTTAAAGCCCTTAATTTATCCTTAAGACTTCCAACATTAGCAGCAACCGAATTGGTTTTCTTTAAATGAACACTAATTGGAGCAAAGCAAATAGCTAAACAAATAATATAATAGGTTTCTTGTATTAATCCAATGCTATAGGCAGCCGTGCCTAAGATTGCAATCACGGGTAAAACAAAACGCAAGATATTCACCGTTTTAGAAAAATCTATTTTAGACCTTAGCCAAAGCGCTAATGCATTTTCTTTTTCATTCTCTTGATTTAGTTGTCCAACTGCTCTATATTCCTGACTCCAATCTATACAATCAAGCAAAGCCTTGGTGCTTTCTTGATAATCATTTGGGTTTTCTACACCAATCTCTAAATAACTAGCCAACAGCGCTTCTCCTTTCTTAGAAACCGTTCTATTCAAAAATTGATAAATACTTTTTTCTCCAAAAACATCTAAATCATACGTAAAAGGATGTTGAGGATTTATAAATCGTTTACCATTTTCAAAGTTACTAAAATCGCTATTCAGCACTTTTAATTCATTCTCATTAATCGCTAACAAGGCTTGATAGTAAGCTAATTTGTGTTTAATATCTACACTTTTTCGTACAAAAAAAAGAAAAGTAGAAAAGCTAGTTAGGCCTGCAATAACAATCCAAAGCGGATAATTATAAAGAAAATAAATACTCAATCCAACAGCTAAAAAACTGCATAATCTAAACAAAGCAAATTGAGTTGATTTCCTTTTAAATTCGGCTACTTTTGATTGAAAAAGCGAAGCTCTTTTTTGGTAATAAATTTTTGCAGACAATTTTATTTGTAAAGTTAAAAGAGATTATAGAATCAACAAGCTACATTTGCGCTTTATGAATAAAGGAATTCTATATATTTTACTTTCTGGTTTGTGTTTTATGTTTGTAAACATCTTTGTGAAAGTACTGAGTTTAGGTCCAGCTCAAAGCATTTTCACAGATATACAGAAATATCCGATTCCAGAGATTGTTTTGTTTCGATCTATCATTTCTTTTGTAATGAGCTACGTAATAATCAAAAAAAGAGGATTACCCATTTTTGGAGTTAATAAAAAATGGTTATTAATTAGAGGAATATTTGGTACAATAGCACTTACTACATTTTTCTATACACTCGACCATTTACCAATTGCAGTTGCAACTACCGTTCAATATTTGAGTCCGTTATTTACAGTAGTTATTGCTATTTTTTTACTCAAAGAAACAGTAAAACCGATTCAATGGCTCTTCTTTGGAATTGCTTTTTTAGGCGTTTTCACTATTGGAATATCAAAATTTATTGAAAAATCTGATGGTTTGGCTGTAATCAATCCGTGGTGGGTTTTAGCGGGTATTGGTTCTGCAGTTAGTGCTGGTGTAGCGTACAATGCAATTGTAAAATGCAAGGCTACAGACCAACCTATAAACATTGTAGTCTACTTTCCTATGGTGGCTATTCCCATAATGAGCGTGTTATGCTTTTTTGAATTTGTACTTCCCATAGGAAAGGAATGGTTTATTCTTTTAATTATTGGTGTTTTTACTCAGTTTGCACAACTCTTAATGACCAAAGCATTACACGAAGAAGCAACCGCAACCGTTACACCATTTAAATATTTTGGAAGTATCTATGCAGTATTTGTTGGTATGTTTCTATTTGGAGAGTTTATCTCTATCTATGCTTATATCGGTATAACGCTTATTTTGAGTGGAGTTTTGGGTAATACGCTTATGCGTAAGCGTAAAAAACGAGTTTCTAACACATTTTAGCTTTGTTTGAGCCCAAAGATGTTATCTAAAAAAGAATTAGTTTTTTTTCCTTTGAGAGGATAAGCATTGTTTTTTATTTTTATTCAAGAGCTAAAATCCTAGATAATTTTTTGATTACTTCAAACTTTACTTAAAAAAGAAACTTATTTTCGTGGAAAAGATGTGATATGACAATTTACCCTTTAAATACAGGTAACTTTAAATTAGATGGCGGAGCAATGTTTGGCGTTGTGCCCAAATCTTTATGGAGCAGAACAAACCCAGCAGATGAAAATAACATGTGTAATTGGTCTATGCGCTGTTTACTTATAGAAGACGGAGATCGTTTAATGCTTATAGATACGGGAATTGGAGATAAACAGTCAGAAAAATTCTTTTCATACTATTATTTGTTTGGAGACGATTCTCTTCAAGGCAATCTAAAAAATCTTGGTTTTTCTGCAGATGATATTACAGATGTATTTTTAACTCACTTACACTTTGACCATTGCGGTGGCGCTATTGCGCATAACAAAGATAGAACGGGTTTTAGACCTGTATTTAAAAATGCAACGTATTGGAGTACTGAAAAACATTGGAAATGGGCTACAGAACCAAATAATCGTGAGAAAGCTTCTTTTTTAAAAGAAAATATTTTACCCATTGAAGAAAGCGGACAATTAAAGTTTATTGAACGTAATGGAGACTTTACTAAAAACGTATTTAATAACATAGATATGCTTTTTGTAGATGGACACACAGAAAGTCAGATGATACCACACATACATTACAAAGGAAAAACACTCGTTTTTATGGCTGATTTATTGCCTTCTACCGGACACATACCACTGCCTTATGTTATGGGATATGATACGCGTCCACTTATTACTTTAGACGAAAAGGCAAAGTTTCTGAATACAGCAGCAGATCAAGAATTGATCTTATTTTTAGAACATGATTACAAGAATGAACTTTGTACTGTAAAACAGACAGAAAAAGGAGTACGACTTAATCAAACTTATCGTTTTAACGATTTATTTTAATTCATTTTTTTATCTTTCAGCTTTTAATTCAAAACCATGGATAAATATTTAAAACTACTACTCGAGCTTGAGAACACCATCATCATACCGGGACTAGGTGCTTTAATGGTTACAAGTGATAACACTAAGGACCTTATGTTTAATGAGTATCTCAAGTTTAACGATGGGAAATTAGATAAGTTCATTACTGAGAACTCAACTATGGACGAACAAGAAGCTAAAAATTTCGTAGCAAAATATGTTCGTGAAATTCAAGCTAAGATCGATATTGGAGAATCTTACGACATGTTTGAGTTTGGTTCTTTTGCAAAAGATAAAGAAGCCAAAGTTCAGTTTCTTCCTTGGGATCCGAATAGTAATGCACAAACTGAGAGTAACAAAGATAAAGAAGAAACTAATCTAGATAATACAGAAGCTTTAAAAGCTCAAGAAGAAGAAGAAGAAGAAAAGAGAAGACTTGAAGAAAAACAAAAAGAAGCTGAAAAAAAGGCTGAAACTGAAAGAATAGCGAAAAAAGAACGCGAAGAAAGAGAAAGAATAGCACAAGAGAGAATTAATGCCGAATTAAAAGCAAAAGAAGAGAAAAACAAAGCCGAAGAAGAACGTAAAAGAAACGTTTATATTCCACCAGTTACAGAAAATAAAGTTGAAACAACAACAGAAAATACTGTTTCAACTCCTTTGGAGCCAGCAGCTGTTAATCCTATGAAATCATCTGATAAAGAAATAAAAAATCCGCAAGACGTTGAGGAGAAAAAGAAGAAAAAACGCGGTGGATTCTTTTGGTTTTTACTCGTTCTTCTTATTTTAATTGCTATTGGTGGTGTGTTGGTTGGACTCAATTACGATAAAGTAAAAGACTATATGGGTTGGAATAACCCTGCCATCATTGAACAGCCTACGCCAGAAAATGTACCAGAAAACAAGGTAGAAGAGCTAAACGAAATAGAAGAAGACATAGATATAATTGACAGTGTAGCGCTAAATGAAGTAGAACAAAACGACACATCACTAGAAGAAGTAGAAGAAATAACGAATGAAGAAACTAGCGAACCAGAAACAGCTGAAGTAGTTGTAACCAGTTCTACAGGAAATTTCCATATCGTAGGCGGTAGTTTTGGTAATGAAGCAAATGCACAGCGCTTAGTAGAGGAAATGAGAAATAAAGGGTATGACTCTAAAATTTTAGGACAATTTGGATCTTTAACTACTGTTGTTATTCAAAGCTACAGTTCTAAAGAAGAAGCACAAAGTGTATTAAGTAAAGTAAGAGAAGATGTTGACGGTGCTTATGTTATGAAGCATCCAAAATAACAGAAGATTTAATTAGTGTGGAGAAATTCATAGATATAGAACGTGTAATTTCTGACAAAAATCCAAAACTTGTAAAATGGATTCCTCGTTTCTTGTTAAAGTATTTGAAAAAAACATTGCATGAAAAGGATGTTAATACATTCATACAAGAAAATAAAGGGAAAAATAGTTTTGAATTCTGTAAAGAAGTTATCCGAGATTTTAACATTAAGCTAGAAATTGAAGGTCTAGAAAACATACCAAAAACAGGTGGAACAGTTTTAACCTGTAATCATCCTCTTGGAGGTATGGATGCAATGGCATTAGTTACGGTAATTGAACCCATAAGAAAAGACCTGAAATTTATTGTAAACGATATTCTTTTAAATTTAGAAAATCTAAAAGATATGTTTGTAGGCGTAAATAAAGTGGGTAAAAATGCAAAGGATTCTCTACAGAAAGTAGACGAATTATTTGCAACAGAACAACTTATTTGTGTTTTCCCCGCAGGTTTAGTGAGTCGTAAAATAAAGGGTAAAGTAACAGATCTAGAATGGAAAAAAACATTTGTTACACGCTCTAAAAACAGAGATAAACAAATCGTACCAGTTTATTTAGACGGAGAGCTTTCCTCTTTCTTTTACACGATCTCAAAAATAAGAAGTGGACTAAAGATTAAAGCCAACATTGAAATGTTTTATTTAGTTAATGAATTGTATAAACAACAAAACAAACAAATGAAAATTGTGTTTGGAAAACCAATTTCGTCTAGCTCCTTTACTTCTGATAAAAGTGATTTTCAATGGGCACAAGAAATTAAAAATAAAGTATATCAATTAGCCAATCAAAAATGAAAAATGTAGAAAATATCATAGCAGCTGTTGATGTAAGCAAAATAAAGCAAGAGCTAAATAAAGATAGGTTTATTCGGAATACGCGTAAAGGAGGAAACGAAATTTACATTGTAAATGCCCATAACTCTCCCAACGTAATTAAAGAAATCGGACGCCTTAGAGAAATCTCTTTTCGAGATGCAGGCGGTGGAACTGGCTTGGCTCTTGACCTAGATGATTTTGACACAAATGAAACATGCTACGAACAACTTATTGTTTGGAGTCCGGATGAAGAGGAAATTGTTGGCGGTTACCGATTTATAAAATGCGAAATTGCATTAAACGACAGTAAAAAACCAAACCTTAGCACAGCTAATTATTTTGATTTTACAGCTGATTTCACGAAAAATTATCTTCCAAAAACAATTGAATTAGGTAGAAGCTGGGTACAACCCAACTTTCAACCGCACAAAAACCCACGAAAAGGACTATTTGCTTTAGATAATATCTGGGATGGATTAGGAGCGCTAACAGTTGTAAACCCGGAAATTGAATATTTCTTTGGTAAAGTTACCATGTACCCTGATTACAATAGAGAATGTAGAGATTTTTTACTTTACTTTATGCACTTCTATTTTCCTGATAACGAAAAGTTAATGCAACCTTTTTTCCCTTTAGTAAAAGATACGCTTAACGACAAAGAGTTTCATCGTATGCTAACTGGCTTAGTCTTTAAAGACGGTTTTAAAGTACTAAACCAATACATAAGAGCTAGAGGTGAGAATGTACCTCCATTGGTAAACATATACATGCACCTCTCTCCTACTATGAAAACATTTGGCACGGCTGTTAATCCAGAATTTGGTGGTGTAGAAGAAACAGCAATCCTAGTAAAAATTGCCGATGTTTATGAAGATAAAAAAGTACGCCATATCGATACAATGAGCCTAAAGAAATAATAAAAAAGGAAACAAAAAAATCCCGATTCATTATGAATCGGGATTTTTTTACAAGCTAAACTTACTTTGTAAATAGCATTTCTCTTAATTTAGGAAATGGCCATAGATCATCGTCTACTAACATTTCTAACTTATCTGCATGGTATCTAATATCGTCAAAATACACCTTAACCTTATCACAGTATACTTCGGCTTTATCTTGTATCCCTTCAATTTTATTCGCTTTTTTACGTTCTGCGAGCATTTTATCACATAGCTCTTTCAATTTACCCAAGTGCTTTGAAATATCCTTAATTAACTCAAGCTGCACTTTTGATGCTTCTCCTGCGTCTTTTCCTAAAACCGAATTTAAACCTTGTACATTTTGAATTAGTCTATTTTGGTATTGAATAACTGCCGGAATTATATGGTTCTGAGCTAAGTCATTAATCATTCTAGCTTCAATTTGAACCTTCATTACGTATGATTCAAACTCAATCTCTTGTCTTGCCAAAACTTCTCTCTCCGATAAAACACCCATTTTTTCAAACAACTCGATGTTCTTTTTACGCTCCCAAATCTTAAGCGCTCGTGGTGTATCCTTCAAGTTTTCTAATCCTCTTTTCTCAGCTTCTTTAACCCATTCATCTCCGTAACCATTTCCTTCAAAACGTACTTTTTTAGATTCTTTTATGAGCTTTTGAAGTTCTTTTAATATCGCTTCGTCTTTACTATCGCCTTTCTTAATTCTAGAATCTACAGATTTTTTAAAGTCTTTCAACTGCGCAGCCATAATTGTATTTAGAACAATCATTGCCTGTGAACAGTTTGCTGCAGAACCTACCGCTCTAAACTCAAACTTATTACCTGTAAAGGCAAATGGTGAAGTTCTGTTTCTATCCGTATTATCTAATAAGATTTGAGGAATTTTACCAATATTTAATTTTAACTCTGTCTTATCTTCTGGAGTCATCTTTCCAGCTTTAATATTCTTCTCTAGATCATCTAACAAAGTTGTTAATTGAGAACCTATAAAAGCAGATATAATGGCTGGCGGAGCTTCATTTGCACCTAATCTATGATCATTAGAAGCTGAAGCGATTGCTGCTCTTAACAGGTCTGCATGATCGTGTATCGCCTTAATTGTATTAACGAAAAAAGTTAAAAACTGTAAGTTACTTTTTGGGTTTTTACCTGGAGCCAACAAGTTAACGCCTGTATTTGTAGAGAGTGACCAGTTATTGTGTTTACCAGATCCGTTTAAACCTGCAAATGGTTTTTCGTGCAGTAAACATCTAAAGTTATGTTTACGAGCCGTTTTCTCTAAAATATCCATTAACAATTGATTGTGATCATTTGCTAAGTTTGCTTCTTCAAAAATAGGCGCACATTCATATTGATTTGGTGCAACCTCGTTATGACGTGTAGTAACGGGTATTCCTAAACGAATAGACTCATTCTCAAAATCGCGCATAAATGCCGTTGCTCTTTCTGGTATAGAACCAAAATAGTGGTCGTCTAATTGCTGACCTTTAGCGGGAGAATGACCAAAAAGGACTCTTCCTGTCATCATTAAATCTGGACGCGCATTAAATAATGCTTTATCTATCAAAAAGTATTCTTGTTCCCAACCCAAGGTTGCAATAACCTTATCTACGTTTTTATCAAAATATTGACAAACATCTACTGCAGCTTTATCTACTGCATGTAACGCTTTTAATAAAGGCATTTTGTAATCTAATGCTTCTCCAGTGTATGAAATAAAAATAGTTGGAATACACAACGTATTTCCAATTACAAAAGCAGGAGAAGAAGGATCCCAAGCTGTATAACCTCTTGCTTCAAATGTATTTCTAATCCCTCCATTTGGAAAAGAAGAAGCATCTGGCTCTTGTTGTACCAATAAATCTCCATCAAAGCTTTCTATTGCTCTTCCTGGCCCTACCGGTTTAAAAAATGCATCATGCTTTTCTGCAGTTGCTCCTGTTAAGGGTTGAAACCAGTGTGTATAATGCGTTGCTCCTTTAGAATGTGCCCAATCTTTCATTGCTGTTGCAACCTGATCTGCAATCCTTCTATCAATTCTTTCTCCTGTAGAAATCGCAGCTTTTATTGATTTATAAGCTTCATCTGGTAAGTACTCGCGCATTACCTCTATGTGAAAAACATGTTTACCAAAAATTTCTGAAATCTTGGCTACTGGTTCTGTATGCTGAGGTATCCTATGTAATACATCTTGATACGCTTGTTTTCTAATTGAAGACATTTGATAGTTTTTTAATTTTTCAACAAATATACATCAAAATTTAAGGGGGTAATATTAAATAATTATGAATTTTATGAACAAACCCCTCTTTATTTTAGGGGTGAATTAAAAAAAATCAACTTTTCATCTTTTCTAACAACTGTGCTACGAGATTATAACAACTTACTTTTTGATTATTTTGACATCATTATTTTGATTAATAATTAATCTTTATCTATTTTTGTAAACGCGAAAAGAGAGAATAAAGCAACTTAATAAATGAATAAATTATTTGTTAAGATTTCCACTTTTCCCATACGATATGCAGCGGTAAATAGTAACCCTAGAAATTTGGGTTAAATAAATATTTATTTAGAAAAGTATGGAACAATCAAACAGAGCCATTGCTCACATGGATTTAGATACATTTTTTGTATCGTGCGAAAGACTGCTGGATAGCAGACTAATAGGTAAACCTATATTAATTGGAGGAACCAGTAGTAGAGGTGTTGTTGCTTCTTGTAGTTATGAAGCCAGGCAATTTGGTGTACACTCAGCTATGCCTATGAAAATGGCGCTAGAAAGATGTCCTGAAGCAATAATTATCAAAGGTAACTCTGCAACTTACATGCAGCAATCTAGAATTGTTACAGAAATTATCAAAGAAGCTACTCCCGTCTACGAAAAATCTTCTATAGATGAATTTTACCTAGACTTTACAGGAATGGATAGGTTTTTTGGATGTCTAAAATACGCTTCAGAGCTGCGTCAAAAAATTATGCGAGAAACAGGCTTACCCATTTCTTTTGGATTATCGCAAAATAAAACTGTTTCAAAAATTGCTACAGGAGAAGCAAAACCAAACAATGAAATGCAAATAAGCAGAGGTACTGAACGCATTTTCCTTAGCCCGCTATCTGTAAGAAAAATTCCTATGGTTGGACTCAAAACATTTCAAAACTTATGCAATTTAGGTATAAGAAAAATATATACCATACAAGATATGCCGGTAGAAATGATGGAAAGTGCTTTCGGTAAAAACGGTAGAGCTATCTGGAAAAAAGCAAATGGTATAGACGATAGTCCGGTTATACAATACAACGAAAGAAAGTCTATTTCTACAGAAAGAACCTTTGACAGAGATACTATTGATGTACAAAAGCTTATCTCTATTTTAACTGCTATGGGAGAAAACCTAGCTTTCCAACTAAGAAGAGCAAATAAAGTAACTGCTTGCATAACCGTAAAAGTTCGTTTTTCCGATTTCCAAACTAAATCTCTTCAACGTAAAATTACTTACACTGCTGCAGATCATGAAATTATACCCGTAATTCTAGACCTCTTTCATAAAGTCTATAATAGAAGGGTTTTAGTACGATTAATAGGTGTTCGCTTAAGTCATCTAGTTAATGGTAGTCACCAAATCAGCCTTTTTGAAGACAATAATAAAATGGCGAACCTATATGGTGCTATGGATAAAATAAGAGATCAATTTGGAGACAGATCCTTGATGCGAGCTTCTACTCTTGAAGCAAAAACAATAGGAAGGTTTAATCCATTTAACGGCGAACCACCTCCACTTTTAGCAAATAGACGTGTATAATTTGATTGTTAAAAATAAAGATGCTAAATACACACTCAAAATACAGCCTTAGATATGGAATAAAATCTCCAGAAGAAATTGTAGACTTTTATAAAAACGAAGACTATCAAACTGCTATTGTAACAGATATTAACAGCACAACAGCAGCTTTGAGCTTTATACGTTATGCACAAAAAAAGAACATCAATGCTACGGTTGGAGTAGATATCAGAAATGGTTTAGAACAAAAATATATCATCATCGCAAAAAATAATAGAGGTTTCTTAGAGATGAATAACTTTTTATCAAAATACCTCCATACTAAAAGTCCATTTCCTGATAAACCAAGCTATTTATCTAATTGCATTACTATTTACCCTTTCTCTAAAAAAAATGTTTCACTTAAAGAAA
This sequence comes from Lishizhenia sp., assembly GCA_965656535.1. Classification (GTDB taxonomy): domain Bacteria; phylum Bacteroidota; class Bacteroidia; order Flavobacteriales_D; family Crocinitomicaceae; genus Lishizhenia. Next base: position 16,366 of record CBFHKX010000003.1, on the reverse strand, counting down.
ACGAACGAATTGGGGTACATATCACTCATATCAATCAATTAAAACTAATTAAAAGTAAAACGCTTTTTGATAAAATGGTAATCGCACAACCGATGACTTTTACACGTAAACTTGATTTTAACACACACAGACTTTTGCGTGCTATAGATAATAATTGCTTACTATCTAAACTGCCCATATCCGAACAAGGTTCTGATAAAGAACTATTGATATCAAAAAAAGAACTGTATACAGCTTTCAAAGAATATCCTCAGATTATTAGAAATACAGAAAGTACAATAAAATCCGCAACCCTTGCCTTTAACTTTGGAGATGAAGCTGTACCCCAAAATTTAAAAAGCTATACAGGAAGTGAAGAAGACGACTTAAAACAAATAAGACAGTTATGCGAAGAAGGTTTAGACTACCGGTATTCTGAAATAACAGAAGAAATAGTACAACGTGTAGAATCTGAAATAGAAATTATTCAACAAAAAGGCTACCTTTCTTATTTTTTAATTACATGGGATATTGTTACCTATGCCAGAAACCAAGGCTATTTTCATGTAGGTAGAGGAAGTGGTGCAAATAGTATTATTGCTTATATATTAAGAATTACAGATGTAGATCCGTTAGAGCTCGACTTATATTTTGAGCGTTTTATCAACTTGTATAGAAAGAATCCTCCTGATTTTGACATTGATTTTTCTTGGAAAGATAGAGATGATGTAACACGTTATATTTTTGAGCGTTTTCCTACGGCAGCACTACTGTGTACATACAACACTTTTAAATACAAAGCTACAGTTCGAGAACTAGGAAAAGTTTTTGGCTTACCTAAATCTGAAATTGACTTACTAAGTGAAGGAAAAATAAATTATGACTCGGCAGACGAGATGAGTAAGCTGGTTTTAAAATATAGTAAATACATTGATGGCTTACCCTCTCACTTAAGTATACACGCCGGCGGTATAGTAATTAGTGAAAAGCCTATCACTTGGTTTAGTGCTACTTTTTTACCTCCAAAAGGCTACACCACTACTCAATTCTCAATGCTCGAAGCAGAAGACGTAGGCTTGTACAAATTTGATATTTTAAGTCAGCGTGGACTAGCTAAAATTCAAGATTGCTTAGCAATTATTAAAGAAAATCAGCCTGATAATCCTGCTCATGATATTCATGATTTAGATTTTTTTAAAAAAGACGAAAAAATTAAGAATTTACTTAGACAAGCAAAAGCCATTGGATGTTTTTATGTAGAATCGCCCGCCATGCGCATGCTAATGACCAAGCTAAGAGTAGAAAGCTACCTAGAATTGGTTGCTGCTAGCTCTATAATAAGACCAGGAGTTGCACAATCAGGCATGATGCGAGAATATATATTAAGACATAAAAATCCTGAACGCCTCAAGAAAGCGCATCCGGTGTTACTTGATATAATGCCCGAAACTTACGGAATAATGGTATATCAGGAAGATGTAATCAAAGTTGCCCATCATTTTGCTGGTCTAAGTTTAGCAGAAGCAGATGTATTGAGACGAGGAATGTCTGGTAAATTTAGATCTAGAAGTGAATTTGAACTCGTAAAACAAAAGTTTTTTTCAAACTGCGAAAAGAAAAAGTACAGCTTTAATTTGGTGTCTGAAATATGGCGCCAAATAGAAAGTTTTGCCGGATATGCCTTCTCAAAAGGTCATTCTGCTTCTTATGCAGTTGAAAGCTTCCAAAGTTTATACCTAAAAGCATACTATCCATTAGAATATATGCTTGCTACAATTAATAATTTTGGAGGATTTTACAGAACAGAAACATACATTCATGAAGCCAGAATGTTAGGAGCTGAAATAAAAGGACCAAATATAAATAGTAGCAATTGGAATAGCAGGCTAATTGGGAAACAACTAATTCTAGGGTTTAACCTCATTCAAAACATTGAAGAAAAAACACTTCTGATGCTTTTGAATGAAAGAAAAGAAAAAGGTGTATTTACTAATTTTCAAAATCTACTTAACAGAGTTCAAATTCCACTAGAACAAACACTTATCTTGATTAAGATAAATGCTTTACGTGATTTTTCTGCCTCAAGAAAAGAACTTTTATGGCAAGCACACATACATTATAACAAAGCTAAAAAACAAGTAAACAGACCTCAGTTGTTCTACTCTACGCCAAAAGAATATCCCCTTCCCACGTTAAGTGAACACAAACACGAGTCTAATTTTGATGAAATGGAACTGCTTGGCTTTCCTTTATGTAATCCTTTTGAACTCGCTGCCAAACAAATAGAAAATAATGTACCAAGTAGTAAATTTAAATTATACGTAAATAAAACCGTAGGGTGTTATGGCTACTTAGTTTCTATTAAGCGTACAAAAACGATTAAAAACGATTATATGCTTTTTGGGACATTTACAGATACAGAAGGAAACATGATAGATACCGTACATTTTCCAGATTCAGCAAAGAAATACCCATTCAAGGGAAAAGGATTATATAAAATAACAGGCAAAATAACACAAGAGTTTAATCACTACTCTTTAGAAGTAAAACAACTCGAAAAAATAAATTATATACCAGATGTACGATACAGCGAAACCTACGAGCCTACTAACAATAAACAAGAGAAGCATAAACGAAGTTTATCAACCTCTAATCATACAAGCTAATAAGATTCAAATTTAATCAACACCTTAGACTTCAATCTTCTTTTTATATCCGAAGAGCTCTAAAAATTTAATTGCTTTCACTACTCTTTCAGGAACGTCTTCTTCCCAGATGGTAGTTCCTGCTTTAATTTTAGACAATACATCGTCAGAATAAATTTTAAGGAGTGATTCATTATAACCTTGCATCCCTTCTAACTTATTATTTGCTTTCATGTACTCCAACAAACCACCTAAATGTTCTGGAATACGGAGGTCTTTAAACGTATATAAATCTCCTGTTTCAACATCACATGCCGGATAAACGTACATTTTAACTTTATGACCAAAACCTCGACCAAAAGCTTCTAGTAGTCCGCCAGGTAAGTTATCGTAATAACGCTCGTCAAAAATGGTATGCATGTTATAAATTCCAACAATTACGCCCATTTGCTTACCTCTTGCAATAGTAGATAAATAGTCTACCATTTTATAATGCTTTAAGTAATTAGAAATCATTACTGTATAACCTAAAGACCCTAGAAGCTCAGCTCTATCTACAAAATCTTTATCCGAAATTTTACCGTCTGCTGTTAAGTCTTTAAGCGTTAATTCAAATACAACACGAACATCGTCTGTTTTTACACCAGGTTCTTTTTTAAATTGCTGCTCGCCAATTTCTATCATATCCAAATGCACTTTTGTAACAGGTCTAAACCTTCCGCGCATAAGTAGAATATTTTTTTTATACAATGCAGTTGCCGGTTGTAAAACAGCTCCAGTAAGATCAAACATAGTAGCGTCTGTCATGCCCTTTTTCACAAGGTTTAATGCAATTATTCTATTGTCTACCTCTTCAAAATCAGGACCACTCATACGAAGCATATCAATCTCCATGCGTTCTCTTGGTAAACGGTGAACAATACTTGTTAAGAATTGATGGATATCATTGTAGTGAAAATAAGCAGCATGTATCAAATTTACACCCAAAATACCTAAAGCATCTTGCTGGGCTTTATGACTATTGTCATGCATTTTAACATGTAAAATAATATCATTAGGTTCTGTTTCAGGCTCTAACTGAAAACGAATACCTACCCAACCTTGACCTTGGTTTGTTTTATGGTAATTTAACGACTCAACCGTATTTGAGAAAGAAAAAAAACGTTTATCTTTTGCTTTATCTGGTAAATTATCATGTAACTGATTATACTCCGTTTCTATCATTGTAAGCAAGCGCTCTTCACATACATAACGTTTGGCTTTACCATACTTAACATCAGAAACAGTCATATCATAAGCAGAATGTGTGTACGCTATTGTACCTGAACTACCTCCTGCTTTAAAGAAATTTGCAGCAACCTCTTGCCCTGCTCCAATCTCTGCAAATGAGCCGTAAATATCCGGACTCAAGTTGATCTTAAGTGCTTTTTCTTCTGTTGTTAATCTTCTTTCGTCAATCATAGTTTTTGTCTACTGTTGTAGTAACGACAAAATAAAGAAAATTATTAGAGTTAATTGTCTAATTTGAACGAAGAAGACAAAAAAATCAAAGATTAATCTAACTCGTTTATTCTAAATTCTGGCTGTTGCATAAAAAACAATTCCTCAAACTCACCTTCAAAATGAATATCAGAGAAATAAAATCTCAAAATCTGTTGATAATTATAGCCTAGATTAGCCATTTTCATTGCTCCTTCCTGACATAGGCCTACACCATGTCCATACCCTCTTCCTTCAACTACCACATAATCACCATCCTCATAACATGAAAAAAAAGTACTTTTTAACTTAAACTTATGCCTAATTTTTGTGAGCTTAATTTTAAAATCTGGATGATGGAAATATTTCTTTCTGTAAAATTGGGTAAATGTGTATAACAAGTCTCCGTAAACACTATCGTTCTCTGGGTATCCTAATTTCCCTACAATATAATTTCTCCAATCCGATTTTAAGATTCGTTTAGTATAATTCGCTTGTCTCGTATACACGCAGAACGAGTCCACTACAGGCTTTAAGTAATCAATTCGTTTGTTCCAAACATAGTCAGACCAAGTAGTTTCACCTCCGCAGTTAGCATGAAAAAAACCATCTACTAGATGACCCTGATCATTTTTCATAACAACATTATGTGTTGCATTAACGGCAGTATCAATCAATGGTGTATAGCGTTGCATATTATGATATGCCTGACAATGAACTTGATCACAGAGCTGAAATCCTTCTCTTCTATGTCTATCCAGCCTATCCATAGCATAAGTTCTAGAAATTGTAGCTTGTGCCTTATAATACTCCAAATGCTTTCCTCCTCCTCCTTCAGATTCAACAACACCACTTAAATAATGCTGGATTTGCACTAAATTAATTATGGTAAGTGTTCCAGATCTAGCTTTCACAACAAAATCATCTAAGTATTTCTTTTCTTTCAACTTAGGATTCATACTCGTCAAACGTAAACCATAATTCTTACCTGTTTGCCGTAACTGAATAGAATCAAATCTACCCACAACAGAAACTCCTAAACTGAGCTCTACTTTATTATCGCTTGTCGGACGAACAGATATAAATTCGTTTGGCAACAAAGCACCTTGTTTTGAGGTATCGCCAAAAATAAAATAACTGCCGTTGAAATAAGAAAACACCATTTTTTTCACATCATGCGAACGAACAACACCAATGCGCATAGTTTGACAATTACTCTCAATGAAAGTAAAAAGAAATAAAAAAAATAATATACTCCTAAACTTCACAGTGTCTTATTTCAAGAAGTCTATCAAAGACTGTGCTACACGTTTCGATGCTCCACCACCACCCAATTTTTGAGCTAACACATCATACTGTTCTAAGATACCATCTCGCTTTGCTCCTCCAGGTAAAATTGCGGTTAACTCTTCTTTTATTTTTGTTGGGTTACACTCATTCTGAATAAGTTCCTTCACCACTTCTTTATCTAAAATTAAATTTACTAAACTGATAAATTTAATTTTGATTAAACGCTTAGCTATTTGATAAGAAATAGAAGAACCTTTATAACAAACCACCTCGGGAACTTTAAACAGTGCCGTTTCTAATGTTGCCGTGCCAGAAGTTACAAGGGCTGCGGTTGAAATCTTTAACAAATCATATGTTTTACCAAAAACTATCTGAATATTTTCATGAACTAAAAAAGGTGCATAAAATTCTCGATCTAATGAAGGAGCTCCAGCAATTATAAAAGTATATTCTTTGAAAGATTTTATTGATTCTAGCATAATCGGCAGTTTACGCTCAATTTCTTGTTTCCTGCTTCCTGGTAATACAGCTATAACTTTTTTATCTATTTCAAAAGGCGATTGCACCTCTTGTTGATTATAATTATGAATTGCGTCTAGTAACGGATGACCAACGTACTCTACGTCAAAATCAAACTTTTTGTAAAAATCTTTTTCAAAAGGTAAAATGACATACATTTTATCTACAACCTTTTTAATCTTATATACCCTGTTTTGTTTCCAAGCCCAAATTTGAGGAGATACGTAATAAATCACTTGTATACCTTGACTCTTAGCCCACTCAGCAATACGCATATTAAATCCAGGATAGTCAATTAGAACAAGTGCATCTGGTTTAAAATCAAGAATATCTTGTTTACAGAAAGTAATGTTTCTTAAAATGGTTCTAAGATTTAACACAACCTCTATAAAACCCATAAAAGCAAGTTCTTTAATATGCTTTACAGGCTTTCCCGCAATTTTTTGCATTTCATCTCCACCCCAGAACCTAAAAGAAGTATTCGGTGCCTTTGCTCGTAACTCTTTCAATAAATTTGAACCGTGTAAATCTCCACTTGCTTCTCCGGCAATTACGTATAACCTCATTTAAAATAATAAAGAAAAAACTACAAAAATAGATAGAATGAGTGTCGAGATTACCAATCCATAGCTAAACTTATCAATACGTAATTGATAATTCGATAAGTAAAACAAGACAAAGTTAGGTATCAAAGCATATGTAAATGGTCCAAATCTACTATCAGAAGTTGCTACCAATAACCCATATATACCAGAATAACTCGTATTTGAGAAAGCAATATTTATATAAATGAAGAACGTTAAAATAGGCAATATCAAGCCTACAATTATTCCTATTTTTCTTTTATCAATTTTCGTTTTGAAAGAACTCATATTAAAATTTCCATTCGTTTAACTCTCCTATTAAGTGGTGCGCCGTCATATCAAATTGGGTAGGCACAACACTCGCAAAATTCTTTGAAAGTGCCATTGTGTCTGCATCTGCTCCTTTATCTGTAGCTTTAAACTCACCCGTTAGCCAATAATAAGGGTTGCCAAATTGATCTAACCGCTTATCAAATTTATCTTCCCAATGAGCTTTTCCTTGCCTGCAGATTTGTATACCTTTAAACTCTTCTAAAGTGCATTTTGGAATGTTAACATTTAAGCAAGTCCCTAAAGGAAAAGACTGAGTCAACATTTGCTGTACAACTTGTTTTACTACTTCTTTAGAAACCGTAAAATCAGCGTCAGCACTAAAATCCATCAATGAAAACCCAACTGAAGGCACTTGTTCCATTGCTCCCTCTACAGCTGCAGACATGGTACCAGAATACAAGACATTAGTGGAAGAATTTTCTCCATGATTAATACCAGAAACTAGTAAATCTGGCTTTTTCTTTAACACCTCATAAATTCCCAATTTCACGCAATCTACGGGTGTTCCGCTACACATGTAAGCTTCGTACTCACTGTAAAGTCTTGATTTTACTAATCGTAATGGATTGTTTACAGTAATTGCATGACCCATTCCCGACTGGGGTTTATCTGGTGCAACAATAACTATATCTCCAAAAGGTTTTACAGCCTCAATTAAAGAACGTATTCCCTTAGCTGTAATTCCGTCGTCATTTGTAACTAAAATCAATGGTTTTTCACTCGTCATCCTTCTTTATTTAAGCTATCTTCTGCGTGTACGAAAGTAAAAAAAAAAGAGCAGTTAGCTATTTTTTTGTCCACCAGAAATAAAAAGTTGAAAACAAAGGAAATTATTAGTGTTTAAAGCCTTGATACTTTAGATTTAGATGTTAAATTTGGTATTTCAGATTAAATACGCATGAAAACATTTACATCTCATAAATTATTGGCAGACTTAACGCTTATTACACAAGAAAACCTTGTGACGGTTGAAAAAAAGATTTCTTTTTTTTCTGATGAACAAAAGAGCTGGAAACCCAATAATTATACTTGGAGCCTTTTCGAAATTTTTGCGCATTTAAATGAATACGCCAAATACTACCATCCAGTATTTTTAGAAAAAATTGAAAAAACGAAATTTAAGAATTCAAAAGAAAATTTTGTTTCTTCTCCTTTAGGCAGATCAGCTTGGCGAAGCATGAAGTTAGGAAATGCTAAAAATGTAAAACGAAAATTTAAATCTCCTAAAGGTTATAATCCTTCAAACGATAAGCATCTGATTTCTGGCAGAGATATTAAAGATTTTGTTGAAAAACAGAAAGAACTGTTAACTATTCTCAAGAAATCTGAAGAAGTAAACCTAAGAAGAATAAAAGTACCCATATTTATTTCTAGAATTGTGCGTTTAAGACTAGGAGATGCACTTATGTTTTGCATTTACCATAATGAGCGACACGTAGAGCAAGCTCGAAAACTAATCAATCATCCAAAATTCCCGAAAAAGAAAAAATAATGTCCAATTCAACCTTTTTCTTTAGTAAAGTAAGTATTATTCCCGTTCGATCCGATGCAAAAGATCAAGCAGAAATCGTCACTCAATTGCTATTTGGTGAAATTGGAGAAATAAAGGAAGTTAAAAACGAAGCATGGATAAGAATTAAATCGTATCACGATCAATACGAAGGTTGGATAGATCCAAAACAAATTTTAAAAATTTCAAATACTACGTTTAGTCAGCTTTCTAAAAGAAAAGAAAGACAAACACTTTTATTAAACCAAGTTCAAAGTAACTTCGGACCAATTACAACCGTGAAAGGATCTTTTTTAGCAGAAGGGAATTATACTTTAACTGTTGAAAATTCAGAATTTTCTGTCTCTAGTCAACTAGGTGTAAGAAGAAAAAAGTCTATCGGAGAAATTGCGATGGAATATATCAATACTCCTTATTTATGGGGAGGAAGAACTCTTTTCGGCATTGATTGCTCCGGTTTTACACAAACCGTATTGCGCGAATTTTCTGTTGAACTATATAGAGATGCTTCGCAACAAGTTAAACAAGGTAGAGAAGTTACTTTTGAAAATAAACAAATTGGCGACTTGGCCTTCTTTAAAAACAAAAGCAACAAAATAACACACGTTGGAATCTTGCTAGAAAACAACAAAATTATACATGCCTCTGGAAGAGTGAAAATTGAAGATTTTAACGAAAACGGAATTTACTCTGAAGAACTACTTAAACAAACACATCAACTCGCTTCTATAAGAAGATATTTAAAATAAACCCTACTCTATAAAAATGAAAATATTAATTACTGGCGGTGCCGGATTTATTGGAAGTAACTTAACAAAAAGACTCATAAATGATGGCCATGATGTTATTGTAATAGACAATTTACTTCGCGGAAATAAAATTGATAAATCTACCTTTGAAAAGATTAATTTTATCAAAGGAGATGTAAGAGACTTCGAAACTGTTAATAAAGCAGCTAAAGGGTGCGATGTGATTTTTCACTTTGCTGCTGTTTTAGGCGTAGATGTTGTTGCCGACAACCCCGTAGAAACTATGGATGTAGAGGTTATTGGAACTAGAAATGTTGTTCAAGCTGCTGAAGAAAACTCTGTCTCTAAAATATTATATGCTTCTACTTCCGGAATATACGGTCATACAGCAATAGAAAATGCCCTGACCGAAGAAGTCTTGGTAGATCCGCGTACTTCCTATGCCATGGCAAAAAGGTACAACGAAATCTATCTTGCATCTCATCACGAAGAGAAAGGTCTAAACGCAATATCACTTCGTTTTTTTAATGTCTATGGATACAATCAAGACAATAGAATGGTAGTTCCACGCTTTTTTGAACAAGCAAAGAATAACGAGTCTATCACAGTCTACGGCAGCGGAATGCAAACAAGAGATTTTACGTACATTGAGGATACTATTGAAGCTTGCGTAAGGTTAATGGATGTTAGCGGTCTACACATAGTAAATATAGCCAACGAAACGGAGTGGAACATTAAAGACCTGGCAAATAGAATAAAAACGATTACAAATTCAACTTCAGAAATTAAGTATATAGATGCACCGAAGAAACGGTATGACTATGAAGTTGAAAGAAGAGTTGGAAGCTCTGATAAATTAAGAAAATTAGTAAATTACAAACCTCAAACGACATTAGTAGAAGGGTTAGAAAAAATTCATGAAATAAATAGGTAAACATGGCAAAAGACAACGCTATATTTGATTTAATTCAGTTAGAAGCTGATAGACAAAAAAATGGTTTGGAATTAATCGCATCGGAAAACTTTGTGAGTAACGAAGTAATGTCCGCTATGGGAAGCGTTCTCACCAATAAGTACGCAGAAGGATTACCAGGTAAAAGGTACTACGGTGGATGTGAAATCGTTGATCAAGTTGAACAGTTAGCAATAGATAGACTTTGTAAACTATTTAACGCAGAATGGGCGAATGTTCAACCTCATTCCGGTGCTTCTGCAAATGCAGCTGTGATGTTGGCCTGCCTAAAACCAGGAGATAAAATTCTTGGTTTTGATCTATCGCATGGTGGACACCTAACACATGGATCTCCAGTAAATTATTCAGGTAAACTCTACAACCCATTTTTCTATGGCGTAAAAGAATCTGACGGTTTAGTAGATTATGACGCACTCGAAGAAACAGCCAAAAGAGAAAATCCTAAAATGATTATATGCGGAGCTTCGGCGTACTCAAGAGATTGGGATTACGCAAGAATTAGAAAAGTTGCAGACGAAGTTGGTGCGCTTGTTTTAGCTGATATATCACATCCAGCAGGTTTGATTGCTGCAGGACTATTAAGTGATCCACTAGAACATTGCCATATCGTAACCTCAACCACACATAAAACATTAAGAGGTCCACGAGGTGGGATTATTATGATGGGGAAAAACTTCGATAATCCTTTTGGAATTAAATGGAAAAATGGAAACTTACGCTCTATGGCAAGCTTGTTAGACGCAGCTGTTTTTCCAGGTATGCAAGGCGGACCTTTGGAACATGTTATTGCTGCTAAAGCAGTTGCTTTTGGTGAAGCATTGGATGAAAAATACAAAGTATACATGAGAGCAGTCGTCAAAAATGCTTCTCTTATGGCAAACGAAATGGTAAACAAAGGATATAAAATTATTTCTGGAGGAACTGATAACCATTCTATGCTAATTGACCTCAGACCTAAAGCCATAAATGGAAAAGATGCTGAAATTGCACTTGGAAAAGCTGCAATTACAGTAAACAAAAACATGGTTCCTTTTGATACAGAGTCTCCATTTGTTACTTCCGGTATTAGAATCGGTACAAGCGCTATTACTACTAGAGGAATAAATGAAAGTCATATTCCTCGTATTGTTGAGTTAATTGATATGGTTATTACAAACGCCAACGATGAAAGCATAATTAAAGAAGTTAAAACTGAAGTAAACAACTTAATGAGTGGTTTACCCCTATTTCAATATTAAAATATGATACAAGCAAACGATCCAAATTTAAAAACGTGGTTAGTAGTTCCAGATAACTCTGATTTTCCAATTCAAAATATACCATTCGGAGTATTTCAAACCGAAAACTTATCCCCTCGAGTTGCTACTCGAATTGGAGATAATATTATAGACTTAAAAACATTATTCGTACTAGGTTACCTAAACAACCTTCCTTTCCATTTAGAAGATTTTGATACAAATTCTCTAAATGCTCTTATGAAAAAAGGAAAGAAAGGTACGCGCGATTTGAGAAACAGAATATCTAAACTATTTTCTACAGAAAATGATGATTTATCTCAAAATGAGCACCACGTAAGCCAAATTATTATTGAACTTACAACTGCTGAAATGTTGCTTCCCGTGAAAGTTGGTGATTATACAGACTTTTACTCAAGCAGAGAACATGCAACAAACGTAGGTACGATGTTTAGAGATCCAAATAATGCACTCTTACCAAACTGGCTTTGGATACCAGTAGGATACCATGGTAGAGCAAGCTCAATAATTATTTCTGGTAAAGACATACACAGACCAAAAGGCCAAACTAAACCAGATGAAAATGCAGATCCAGTTTTTGGACCGAGTAAATTACTAGACTTTGAACTAGAGATGGCTTTTATTACCTACGATGGTAAACCATTAGGTGATTCGATCAGCACCACCGAGGCAGAAGACTATATTTTTGGGATGTGCCTATTTAATGATTGGAGTGCTCGAGACATTCAAAAGTGGGAATATGTTCCGCTCGGACCATTTCTAGCTAAAAATTTCGCTTCAAGTGTGTCTCCTTGGATTGTAACTATGGATGCGCTAGAACCTTATAAATTAAGCGGACCTAAACAAGATCCAAAAGTATTATCTTACTTAGAATATGAAGGTCAGCACCATTATGACATCAATTTAGAAGTTGCCATAGCTCCAGAAAACAAAGAAGAAACAATCGTTTCTAACTCAAACTATAAACACATGTATTGGAACATGATTCAGCAATTAGCGCATCACACAGTAAATGGTTGTAACATCAATTGTGGAGATATGTTAGCTTCTGGAACAATTTCAGGACCTACTCCAGATTCCTACGGTTCAATGTTAGAAATTTCTTGGAGAGGTAGTAAACCAGTCAAAATGAACGACGGATCAGAAAGAAAATTCATTCAAGATTTTGATACGGTTATCATGCGTGGACATGCAAATAAAAATGGTGTTCGCGTTGGTTTTGGTGAGGTAAGCACCAAAGTACTTCCCGCTAAATAATAGCTTCTTAACTATTGGGTCCGCTTACTATTAAAAGTAAGCGGACTTTTTTATTTGAAAAAATTATTAAGACAATTTATTAAATTCTCCATAATTAATCCAACCAAATTATTAACTTGGGGTAACAAGATCAGACAATGAAAGAAAAAAGCACAACAGTCGATTTAGAAAAAGAAAGAAACGAAATCTTAAGAGCATTTAAAGGATTACTCCGTGCTTCAAAACAGCGTACACGTTCAGAAACCAAAATGATTCGTAAAGCATTCGATATTGCTGTGGAAGCACATAAAGACATGCGCCGAAAATCGGGAGAACCATATATTTACCACCCTATTTCAGTTGCAAGAATTTGTGCTGAAGAAATGGGACTTGGAGCAACAGCAATTGCCTGTGCACTTCTACATGATACAGTAGAAGATACGTATATTACACTTGAAGATATTGAAGAAAGTTTTGGAAGCACATCACGCAAAATTATTGATGGTTTAACAAAAATACCTGAAGTATTTGACGAAAATGCTTCGATTCAAGCAGAGAATTTTAGGAAAATGATTCTTACAATATCTGATGATTTAAGAGTTGTATTAATAAAGTTAGCAGATAGACTGCATAACATGCGAACACTTTCTAGTATGCGGGCAGACAAGCAACTAAAAATCGCATCAGAAACTAACTTTCTATATGCTCCATTAGCACATCGCTTAGGATTATATACAATTAAGAATGAACTAGAAGACCTTTGCTTAAAGTATACAAACCCAGATAAGTTTGATGAAATTGATCTCAAATTGAAAAGTAGCAAAGATGCCAGAAATAGATTTATTCGACGATTTGTTCAGCCTATCAAAGAAGGCTTAATCAATGAAGGCTATACGTTTCAAATGAAAACAAGAACTAAAAATATAGCTTCTATATTTAGGAAAATGCAATCTAAGTCTATTCCTTTCGAAGAGGTGTATGACCTTTTTGCAATACGAATTATTTTAGAAACACCTGAAGAGTTAGAAAAACCAGATGCCTGGCGCGTATATTCAATAGTAACAGATTTTTATCAACCTAATCCAGATAGATTAAGAGATTGGATCTCAACGCCACGAGCAAATGGCTATGAAAGTCTACACACAACTGTTATGAGTCCACAAGGAAAGTGGGTCGAAGTTCAAATAAGGTCTAAACGAATGGATGAAATAGCAGAAAAAGGGTTAGCTGCCCATTATAACTACAAAGAGTCTAGAAATGGAGATAATAAATTTGACCGATGGATTGAGGAAATTAGAGATTTGCTGGAGAATCCAAACCACGATGCGTTAGATTTTGTTAATGAATTTAAATTAAACTTATTTAACCAAGAAATTTATGTTTTCACCCCTAAAGGACAACTACGTGTTCTTCCAACAGGTTCAACTATTCTAGACTTTGCCTTTGATATACACACGCAAATAGGCCTTACATGCATTGGTGCAAAAGTAAATAATAAACTGGTTCCTTTAAGTCACCAACTAAAAAGTGGAAACCAAGTAGAAATAATAACGTCTTCTAAACAAAAACCCAACGATGAATGGTTAAAATTTGTTTCAACCGCTCGAGCAAAACAAAAAATAAAATCAGCTCTTAATGAAGCTACCAAAGAAATTGCTGCGGATGGAAAAGAGATACTCGAAAGAAAATTCAAACAATATAACATAAGGTTTATATCAGAAAATATAACTGTAACCGAAAAATTTTTCAATATACCAAATACGCTTGAATTATACACAAGAATTGCACGCGGTAAAGTAGATCTTCCCAAAATTCGAGAAATCGAAAATAAAGCTGGAACCCTTATTTTAGAAAAAAAGGAAAAGAAAGTAAAAAAAGCAAAACAATCAACGGAGGTTGCTAAAAGGTTAGATTCAAAAGACACCATTATAATAGGTGAGAATTTTAAAGATATAGAATATAAGATCGCCAAATGCTGTAACCCAATTCCAGGAGACCAAGTATTTGGATTTGTAACAATAAATGATGGTATCAAAATTCATCGAAATAGTTGTCCTAATGCCGAAAACATGATGAGTAAAATGGCTTATCGATGTATTAAAGCACGATTCAAATCAGATGATACAAAAGAACGAATTGCTCGACTTAAATTAATTGGTATCGATGACGTAGGTATTGTCAATAAAATTACAGAGATAATTTCTAATCAACAAAATGTAAACATGAAATCAATTTCCTTTGATTCGAATGATGGCTTATTTGAGGGCTGGATAGAAGTTTATGTATATGATTTACGTCACCTTGAATCGCTCATCGAAAAATTCGAAATGGTTGAAGGAGTTAAACGAACAGAAAGGTGGGATAAAGCAGATGTAGAGCCATTCAATAACTAAATTACATATTGGTCTACATTATCGTAAACTAACTATTTACAAGAATGTCTATCTATGACTTCCAAAGCTATCGCTTCACCTATAGAGCACGCAGCATTTTGTGAACCATTAGCGCAAAAATCTCCCACATGGAAAACTGTACCTTTATAAGAATCAAAATTCACCTCATATTTAGGTAACTCTTTTTTCGGTAAAGCATAAGGGATGCTATACAACTTTAAAAATTTCAAATTCTTATTAGACAAAGCAAAATCTTCTATTAACTCACTTGTAACACGTTCTATAATTTCCGTTTCACTTAGATCATTACCATTAATAATAGTTACTGAAAGTAAACATCTTCCACTTTTAGACGTTGGCGTAAATACAGAACTTGGATAAAACAGATTATTTATTAATCTATTATTATTCGCATTTAACCCTATCCTAACTTCCTCTATTACTGCAGGAGTATTATGCTCAAAATACAAATTATAGCAACCCTGCCATTTATCTTCTGAGTTGTAGTTTCCAAAATTAGGTATAGTATTTATAATATAATCGAATTTGAATTCACGACCGTTTTTAAGTATTAAAGTAGATTTATCATTATCAATCCTAAAAACAGAGGAGTTATAGTTAATTATTACCTTTTTCAATTGATTCACAATATTTTCAGCAACACTGCCAATACCATGTTTTGGTAAAACCGCATTACCGTCTGCGAACATTTTAAAAATAAATAAAAACATTCTAGATGATGTTGATAAATCGCCCTCCAAAAAGATTCCTCCAAAAAAAGGCTTAAAAAATCGTGAAATAATTTTTTCAGAAAATCCAAACTTCTTTAAAAAGGCCAATGTCGAAACGCTCTGCAAATCAAAAATTGCACTTACAGACAAACGATCTGCGTACCTTTTCAATTTGAAAATTAAATATTTATCCCTTATACTTCCTACTGAAGAAACTACAGTTTTCAATAATACACGACGAGTACGAAAAGGATCTCCAACAACAGCTGTATCTCTATCTCTAAAAACCACGGCCGCAGCATCCAGATTCTTCATATTTACATCACTAAAATCTACATGCTTTTTTAGATATGGATATGCTGATAATAAAACCTGAAATCCAACGTCTAAATGCCAACCGTTAACTTCTTCTGTTCTCATCCTACCTCCCGGAACAGTCATCTTTTCATAAACCTCCACCTGAATACCTTGATTACTTAAGGTTTTAGCCGCAACCAAACCAGTTAAACCAGCACCAATAATACCAACTCGCATATATTTATTTTAAATCTGAATAAAACTAACGTGTCAGAAGATATATTGTTTTCAAATATTAATATTAAAGTCATTTAATAAAAACACAAGTACTTTCCTACTTGTTCTACGCAGACTATCCGAGAAGCTATTTTTATGGATACAAAAAAAGCCCC
>CBFHKX010000002.1:0-512209 GCA_965656535.1 Lishizhenia sp. | reverse complement strand
AAGGTTCCTCGCGTATCATCGAATTAAACCACATGCTCCACCGCTTGTGCGGGCCCCCGTCAATTCCTTTGAGTTTCAACCTTGCGATCGTACTCCCCAGGTGGATTACTTATCACTTTCGCTTAGTCACTGACTGTATATCGCCAATAACGAGTAATCATCGTTTACGGCGTGGACTACCAGGGTATCTAATCCTGTTCGCTACCCACGCTTTCGTCCATGAGCGTCAATTATAACCTAGTAAGCTGCCTTCGCTATCGGTGTTCTGTGTAATATCTAAGCATTTCACCGCTACACTACACATTCCGCCTACTCCGACTATATTCAAGAACTACAGTATCAATGGCAGTTTCGATGTTGAGCATCGAGATTTCACCACTGACTTATAATTCCGCCTGCGGACCCTTTAAACCCAATAATTCCGGATAACGCTTGGACCCTCCGTATTACCGCGGCTGCTGGCACGGAGTTAGCCGGTCCTTATTCGTTTGGTACCGTCAGCTGATTACTCGTAATCAGGGTTCTTCCCAAATAAAAGCAGTTTACAACCCATAGGGCATTCTTCCTGCACGCGGTATGGCTGGTTCAGAGTTCCCTCCATTGACCAATATTCCTCACTGCTGCCTCCCGTAGGAGTCTGGTCCGTGTCTCAGTACCAGTGTGGGGGACAACCCTCTCAGGCCCCCTACCCATCGTTGACTTGGTGAGCCGTTACCTCTCCAACTATCTAATGGGACGCATACTCATCTTACACCACCGAAGTTTTAATTATCAAGCCCATGCGAGCTAATAATGCCATGAGGTATTAATCCAAATTTCTCTGGGCTATCCCTCTGTGTAAGGTAGATTGTATACGCGTTACGCACCCGTGCGCCGGTCGTCGACATTTAGCAAGCTAAACTCGTTACCCCTCGACTTGCATGTGTTAGGCCTACCGCTAGCGTTCATCCTGAGCCAGGATCAAACTCTCCATTGTATAAAAAGTTTATTATTTTTAAAAGCTCTGTTTAATTCTACATATTTCTACGCTGTTTCCTTATTTCTCAATCTATCAAAGAACTCTTTTGTTAATCAAATCTTATCCCTAAAATCCAATCCAAAATCCAAACTCGTTTGTTTGGCGGGCGACAAAGATACTGGTTATTTTTTATTCCACAACTTTTTATGAAATAAATTTGAAACTTTTCTAATCTCAAACAACACTCATCTAACAACCCTTTCAATCAATATCCGCTCGTTTGCGGGGTGCAAAGATAGACCCAATTTTTAATTCTCAAAGCTTTTTACAAAAAAAAATATTTTTATTTTAACCACCCTAAAAACCAAATTTCAAATCTATCACCGCTCGTTTGCGGGGTGCAAAGATAGTGAGTCTTTTTCCTTTTATCCTAACACTTCTACCCTTTTTTATAAACTATTTTAACCCAACCACAGTACAAGCCTATTTTACAAGAGGTTAGATGATGAAGTTTTTTTAATTATTTATTGAACTCTCCGCAACAGTAAAGCGAATACATACCTGTTTATTATTTTAATTAATACTCGTGTTATATATACTTATAAAATAATTAGTAAAATCTGCTATTTATTAAATGGAAAATTTCTCAAATATGAAAAATAAAGCTTTCGTTTAATTTAAATTACTGCAAGAATTTAAGCCTCATCTATGCATACTTTATCTATTTTTTTTGGATTACCAGGTTCGTTTACAGGAGTGGAAAATAATAATAGATGTCAATAAAGTATACCAATTATTGACTGACCTATAGACTATAATTAGAAATACTGAACGTATTAATCTTTTTTTTATTAAAAATTTTTGCTATTCAAGGCATCCAAACTAAAAAGATAAACAATTTTTACGCTAGGGATAGCAGCGGTAGCTTAAGGAAAGGGTTACTTAGCATATAACCTGTTTTGAAACACGACCTTGGAAGTGTTTTAAAAATGGATTATTGCTTAGCAAACCTGAGTTAACTTTAGCGGATAGCCCGTTTAAGCGCTAGATAATGGAGCCTTGACTAAGTTATTAAAACGACTTAATATAAAAAAGCCAATTACAACAAATGCAATTGGCTTTTTAGTTTTTCTATTTAGTTAGAACTAAGCTTCCATTTGGTGTTCTAATGCATGATCATAAATATCTTTAGCTTCTTGTACAAAACCAAAATGCTCATCATCAATTACCATTTTACCTTTGGTAACATGACCAAGCAATGTATAACTAATACCAGCACTTAACATATATTCTAGGAACTCATCTTCAAAGTCTTCTGCAACGGTTACTACTACTCTACTAGCAGCTTCTCCGAATAGAAAAGCATCTTCTCTCACCTCAGAATCTGAAACAATGTCAAATCCTAATTCGTTTGGCATTGCCATTTCTGTTAATGCAATAAATAAACCACCGTCTGCACAATCGTGCGCTGCATTAATTAATTGATTTTGAATTAACCCTTTAACGGTTTCTTGTAAAGCGAACTCTTTTTCGATATCGAAATGCGGTGCTGGCGAAGCAGTTATTCCGTGGTAAGATGCTAGGTACTCTGATGAGCTAATATCGTTTGGACATTCTCCCAAAATGAAGATTAAATCTCCTTTTTGTTTAAAATCTAAAGACATAATCTTAGATTTATCCTCAACCAATCCAATCATACCAATAGTTGGTGTTGGAAAAACAGGCTCTTCTACTCCATCCAATACAGTTTGGTTGTAGAAAGAAACGTTTCCTCCAGTAACTGGTGTTTTAAACTTCAAACAAGCTTCAGACATCCCTTTGATTGCACCCACAAACTGCCAGTAAGATTCTGGATTGTATGGGTTACCAAAGTTTAAACAGTTTGTAATTGCCGATGGATTTCCGCCTGCACAAACAATGTTTCTTGCAGCTTCAGAAACAGCAATTGCCGTTCCAACATGTGGATCTGCATGTACGTATCTTGAGTTACAGTCTACCGTCATTGCTAACGCTTTATCTGTACCTTTAATGTTTACTATTCCTGCATCAGATGGACGATTGGTTGTCATTGTTCTTGTACCAACCATAGAGTCGTACTGCTCGTACACCCATCTTTTAGATGCTATATTTGGATTTTTAAGTAAGCTAATTGCTACTTCTTTCAAGTCTTCTGGTTGCTTAACATCTTCTATATTAAACTTCTTATATTCTTGATAATAAGCGGGCTCTTTGTACTCTCTTTGGTATTGAGGAGCTCCACCACCAAGTACTAGAGAATCTCCTAGTACATTGGCAACACATTCTTCTCCAACAAAATAACGAATACGATCAGAATCAGTTACTACACCAATTTCCTCTGCGTGTAAATCCCATTTATCAAATATGTCTTTTACAATTTGCTCTTTTCCTTTTTGTACTACAACTAACATACGCTCTTGAGACTCGGAAAGAAGAATCTCGTAAGGCAACATGTTTTCTTGACGTGTTGGCACTTTATCTAACCAAATATCCATTCCTACGTTACCTGCTGCCGACATTTCGCAAGAGGAACAGGTAATACCTGCTGCTCCCATGTCTTGCATACCTACAACTGCATCCGTTTCTGATAATTCCATTGTTGCTTCTAATAAAAGCTTTTCCAAGAATGGATCTCCAACTTGTACAGATGGCAAATCATTTGCAGAATCTTCTGTAATATCTTTAGAAGCAAACGCTGCGCCAGCAATACCGTCTTTACCTGTAGATGAACCTACAATATAAACTGGATTTCCTGGTCCGGCAGAAGTTGCAGAAATAACTTTCTTAGTATCTATAATACCCGCAGAGAAAGCATTAACTAATGGATTTTGATTGTATGATTTATCAAAGAAAACCTCTCCTCCAACAATAGGAATACCGAAAGCGTTACCGTAATCTCCAATACCTTTAGTTACACCTTTTACTAACCATTTTGTTCTATCTTCTTTGATATCTCCAAAACGTAAAGAATTTAACTGTGCAATTGGTCTTGCACCCATTGTAAAAATATCTCTATTAATACCTCCTACACCTGTTGCAGCACCTTGGTAAGGTTCTAAAGCACTTGGGTGATTGTGCGATTCTATTTTAAAAACACAACCTAAACCTCCACCTATATCTACTAAACCAGCATTTTCCTCACCGGCTTTCACCAACATATGCGGTCCGTCTTTAGGTAATTGTTTTAACCAATAAATAGAATTTTTGTATGAACAATGCTCAGACCACATAACGGAATAGATTGCCGTTTCTGTGAAATTGGGTGTTCTACCCAATATTTCTTTGATCATCTCAAATTCGTCTGCTCTTAAACCGAGCTCTACTGCTTGCTCTACCGTTGCTTCTTGGTGTATCGTGCTCTCCATAGGAATTGTATAAAATCTGGGGCAAAGATAGTTATTCTTTAATTTACAACCGAAACTTTTTATGAGAGATATTAACAAACAATATTGAGCTTAATATTAATGTTTTGATTAAAGAAACATGAAAATGTAAAAAACCTGTTTTTATGCACTTAAGATGTATATAAAATAAAATAAGGAACTCAAAAGAAGTTCCTTATTATTGATCTTGACCATTAAATGCTTAAATCAATGCTTCACAATTAATTTCTTTGCTTCAACAAAACCATCTTCATCAAATCCTTTCACAATGTATTCTCCAGCTGACAAATCTTGAACAGCTGCCCTATTGGATGTTGATATTAAAATTAATCTACCATAATTATCATAAACCTCTAGAGATTTAACGCCTTCGAAAGTAAAGTATTGAGAAGCTGGATTTGGATATAAATTTGTAGCTATTCTTTCTTTTACCCCAAAATTAAACGCATTGGTGTTCAGATTTAAAATAGGATTATTTCCTCCACCATTTGGATTATTTAAACTACATGCTGTAGTTATTACATCTACAAAATAGGTTTCATTACAACCCGTTATTGGATTGAAAACTTGTACCAACACTTGATGCGCGCCGGACGATTGAAAAGTATGAATTAAAGTTGAACCTGGATAGCTAACTCCATTAATTAACCAAGTAACGGTAGAGTTAGGATTCATGGGTATACCAATAAATTCAAATGTACAACTATCTATTGCAGTATATGTGTAATTTAACCAACACGCTAAACTATCTTGCACAGTATTAAAACAATCTATGATTAATGTATCATACCACGTAAATGAAGGACAACCCGTACCGATCAAATTGTATGAAATCAAATAGGTTCCATTTTGGGTGAAATTTAAAGTTTCGGCTTCGTTACCTATAGAAAATAACTGACCATCAATATACCAGCAAGGAGTTCCTCCGAGCGTATTACTAATCATTACAGAGTAGATACCACATGAATCTTCCGTAACAGAAATTACTGGATCTGTGCAGTCTAAAAAACAATCTACTACAAGGGTATCATACCAACTGTAATCTGGACAACTGTTTCCAACCAAATTGTAAGAAATAATATATGTTCCGTTTTGTGTGAAAGTTAGCGTTTCTGTTTCACTACCAATGCTTACCGTTTGACCATCTATATACCAACATGGAATTCCGCCTAAGCTGTTATCACTTGCAACAGAATATACTCCACAAGAATCTTCTTGCACTGTAATATTAGGGTCAGCACATGGATCATCTATTACAATATCGTAACACACTTCAAACAACTGGCCTGGACAATAACAACTTACAGCTTGAAAACACGCTGTATAAGTTCCCGGATTAGAATAAACGTGAGATGGATTCCACTCTGTAGTAGAAACAAAACCATCACCAAAATCCCAATTAAAATAATAACCATCATTAAAACCTGCACCAGACGAATTTGTGAAGGAAACAAAACTATTTGCTCCAATTGTAAAGTCAAAATCAACCTCACAAGTATCTGCTTGCTCTGCTACAGTAACAGTTTCGCAAAAGTTATAAATTTGAGAAATACACACACAACTTGTTGCCGTTAGGCAAATTGTATATGTACCTTCTTGGGTATAAGTATATGTAAAATCTGTATCTGTTGTATTTATGGCTCCATCTCCAAAATCAAACTCCCAGACGTGCTGTGGAGAAAAATCAACTGTGGAAGTATTCGTAATGGTTACGTCCATTCCGCTTACTAAAACATCAAAAGATAACGCACAAGAATCTGATGGTATAACAGTTGTTGTATCTGCTATTACAATCGTGTCACATTGTGTCGGAAATGCACCTGGACAATATCCATAATTAGAAACACATAAAACATATGTTCCTGGTCCGTTTACAGTAAAAGAAGGATTGTACTCTACAGAATAATTATTATCTATAAACCATTGACCTTGCCATTGTGAAGAATCTGCGGTTGATGTATTGTTTACATTAATCGTATATGCATCAATGGTATAATCAAAAGATGTTTGACAAGGCACTGTAGTAAAGGGACTTACATAAATACTATCGCATGTACTATAATTGTTAACAAAACAAGCGTTTGTAGTACTTAAACAGACCGCATACCAACCGGGTTATGTGTAAGTATTTGTAACTGTTGCAGCACCGTACCCAAAATTTCCATCTCCAAAATTCCAATTAAAAGAACCTGTGGCAGACGTAGATTGATTTGTAAATTCAATAACTCCATTCCCTAAATCGATGTAAGAAAAACTTGTTTGATAATTAGAAGTAGTTTGATTTGGATCGAAATTAACGGTTTCACAATATTGCTGCTGATAACAATTAGAATCTAGAGAAATCACACAAACTTGAGCAGGCCCTGGTGATAGAATTGCTGAAGTTGTTTGAGTTGTATATACATGTGTTTGTCCGTATTGTACAACCTGAAAAACAGTATTTGTTGTACTGGAAGTATTTTCTAGCGCTATTGTGTTAGAGGAATTAGTACACCAATTAAAAGAAAGGTTGCATTGGGTCCGACCAGACACAGCTAAAAGTAAAAATGTGATTAATGTGATAAGTGATTTCATAATGTAGATTTTAGTGAAATTGATTTTTAAGTGTTTTTGATTTCTTGTAAAATAGACGACAGTTTTTTTTATAAAGTTGTCTGAACTAAACAAATAGAACAAAAAAAAGGTTGAGCCTAAACAGCTCAACCTCATTAAATAAAGGTGTTTATATACGATTATCTTTGCTTCAAAATTCCTACAGAATTATTCCCAAAAACGTTTCCTTCACCATATGGAGAACCGTCTCCATTCCATTTTTCCCATTTTTTCAACTCAATATACTGCGGATTTTTAGCAATTTGCTCTGCTTCTAATCTAATTGCATCTGCTTTAAACTTTGCAGAAATAATAAGTGCACTATCTCCTCTTGCTTTTTCTATTCTTGCATTGGCTAAATACTCTTGTTCTTTTTGCTTTTCTTTTGCCGTTTGATTTTTTTGTTTTTGCGTTTCTTTAACCGTAATCTCTTCGGCTATGTTATCTGGCAAATCTACGTCTGCAATTTCAACAAAATCTAATGCAATGTAATTTCCATTAAAATCCTCGTCTAAAATTTTCTCAATTTCTTGTTCTAACGATTCTCTTTTTGTTGAATACACCTCTACATATGTATATCTACCGATGACATCTTTAATAGCTCCTTTTACTTTCTGATCTATAAAAGACTCATCATAACGTTCTCCATGAAGAAGGTGTAATTTTGATGTTTTTCCTTTCAATGCATGAAAATTGACCGAGATATCAAGTGTAACATTTGTACCATTTTTATCCATTACCGCGGATTTGTAATTTTTAGAACGCTGACGAACGTTATAAGTAATCATCTCATTCCAGGGCGCAATAAACTGCGTTCCTTCCGAATACGTGTAACTTGTGTCTACACCGTCTCCATAAGGTTCATACACAAATCCTTCTTGACCTGGATCTACATCTGTCCAAGAATTAAAGAAAATGATAATGGCTACAAAGGCAACTACACCTATTGCTACCAATCTAATTAATTTGTTACTTTCCATATTTGTCTTTTTTATTTTGTTTGAGTAATGTATCTACTGTTAAATAAGTAATGGCAACATTGAGTAGAAGCGTGAAAATTTTCATAATAGGACTACCTTTAAATAAGAACTTTAGAGAGATGTATAAAGATCCTGAAATAATAATTGCTCCTAAAATGATTCTAAAAATTTGTCTAGCTCTCGTACTCATGTTAATAATATTAGCGTAAATTTAGTTATTTCACTTTGAAATGACAATTTTTTTAGAATAATCCGCCATTTAAATTAAGTGTTTGTCCTGTTATAAAGTCTCCTTCTTCTGAAATCAACGTAGCGATCATTTTGTTAATTGTTCTTGGATGTCCAAGTGTTTTTAATGGAACACTTTCAATGATAGATTGTTGTAACTCTTCTGGAACGTCATCAATCATACCTTTGTTAAAGTAACCCAAAGCTAAAGCATTCACAGTAATTTTAAATGGCGCAAGTTCTTTTGCCAAGGTTTTAGTCATTCCTATCAAACCAGCCTTAGAAGCAGTATACGCAACTGTACCTACATATCCAGTTTGGGCTACCACAGAGCTAATATTTATGATTCTACCGCTAACTTGTTTACGCAATTCAGGCACAGCGTACTTAGTCACTAAAAATGGAGCTGTCAGATTCACGCCTATTGTTTCTTGCCAGTCTGCTTGTGTTGTCTTCCAAGAAATTGCACTTTTGGATACTCCCGCGTTATTAATCACATTGTCAATTCTGCCAAATTCATTGATTACTTCAGAAATAAGCTTTTCAACTTCAGATTCATTCGTTAAGTCGGCCTTAAAATGTTTACAATCCTCTCCTTCTGACTCTTTTGGCAGTGTCGTTTTATAATGTAGGGCCAGTTTTACAGACTCATTTGAAAAGTAGTGTGCAATTTCAGAACCTAAGGCACCACTAGCGCCGGTTATTAACATTACTTTTTTATCCATTTTCTTATTCTTTGTGCGAGTTTAAACCAAATTGGAGAATTATCCCAATGGATAGCTAGGTATTTCTGATCTAGACCGCCTAATTTTTTATTAAAGTTTCTAACGTTTTCAACACGAGAACCTCCAAAATCGAATAACTTGTAGTTTGACAGTGTTTCTTCAATAACTGTATTTAATAGATAATACATACCGCCATCTTCCTTAACCTGCTGCTTGCAAGCTCCTTTTAAATAGATTACTCTATCACCAAAATCCATGTAGAACACTCCACCCACTAGTTCATAATTCTTAATTATTCCTTTTGCCTTTAAATATCCGTTACTTTGTAATTCGTTTACTAATTTACCAAACACTTTAGCTTGAGCACCTGAAAAAACAGCTAACTTTTTGCTTAATTCTGTTTTGATAAGCAGTATAAGTTGTTCACTTTCAACCTCCTCGGTTAAAGTATAATCATTTTTTAGAAATTTCTTAATTTGCCTTTTTGCATTTGTTGAAAGTTGCCTGTCTTTTTTCTCTATTACTTGATGCGTATATGCAGCTACATCTTCTTTTATATTTGCTACACGAAGGGCTACCAAACTTCTCTTAAATTGAACCTTAAGCGTATTAAGCACACTATTTAAATCTTTGGTTTGTCCTAAAAATTCTTGATAACGACTAAAAAAGGGTTGATAAAGGGTTCTTACGCCCAATTTTTCTGTGTAAGGTAAAGCAATGCCAAATTGGTTCTCTTTCTCCCAATAAACCATCCAATTTTCTGAACACGCTTGTAAATAGGATGTTGTTGAAAAAATAGTCCCTCCTTGTTTTAAAACAAAATCATCCCACTCTTCAAAATCTATTTCTTCTTTAGTATACAGCATTATTGATTTCTAAACGTTTTAAACGTGTGCTTATTGGTGGTGTTTTTGAGGTATTTTTCAACTTGTTCAAAAGCATAATTCGTCATTCCTTTTGGATGACCAATCACAACCATATCTGATCTATTTTGACCTTCGGCGATTTTGGTTGCGCGTTTTAACTTAGAAGCAAAATATCCATCCATAGCAACATGATTCCAAGTACTTTTGGTGAGGTGTTTTTGCTTTCTACCAGGTTGCACAATAAAATTTCCATCTCCAATCATTTTATGTCTAGAAGGTTTTAATCTACCAAATCCGTACAATTTCCAATAGAAAAGTGGTGAGTAACGCATTCCCATAATTGGAATTTCTGTAAAAGCTCCGGATTTGTCTTCTTTTGTGACATCTGTAGAAAACGAATATCTACCTGTTATTGGTGCATTTCTAAAATCGAAATAATAATGTTCAGACTTAAAAAAACCTCCTTCAAAAACAGTAGAATCGTACTTTAAACCCTGGCTTTCAAACACATCTTTAACATGATTAAAAGGTTGTATACACCAACCTCCAGCTCTAAAACTATGAACCGACGTGCCGATATACTCTTCTAACTTTATTTTGTATTTAATAACAATTTTCTCTGCGTCAAACTTGGAGAAATCAGATAATTTATAGTGCAAATGTGTTACCATATTCCACGCTCCGTTTTCATAGGTACAGTCTTCCCAATGCGGATGAATATGAAGTTGAACATCATTTCCTTCTCTTAACAGTTGTTTTAACTGCGAAATTATCTGATTAAAAGTAATTGCTAATTCTTTGTTTTCGTTTTTATATTCTTCTAGTTTTATAAGGTATCCTACATCTACAAAATAAGTCATAGGAGCATTATATTTCAAAGATAATTTTCTAAGTGTTTCTGTAGGTTGAAGCATACATTTCTCAGCAGAACCTGTAGGGTTTCCGAAAAACAACTCATAGTCTAACGTTAGAAAAATATTCATAAAAAACGAAGATATAAATCTTAACGCATTATGCGTATGATTTCGTTCAAACTATTCTGTAATCTGCGTATTTATTTTATATGAGAATATTAATTTCTGGCGCCAACGGATATATAGGAAGTAGAATAATACCTGTACTTTTGAAAGAAGGACACACTATTCTATGCACTGTAAGAAACAAAAGTAGGTTTGATGAAAACTATTTGAAACACGAACAAATAGAAACTTACGAAATTGATTTTTCAGAACCGAACACCGGAGATCCACTTCCAGACAATATTGATGCTGCGTACTATCTCCTCCACTCTATGAGTGAAGGGAAGGACTTTGAAGAACAAGAAAAGTCTGTTGCCAAAGACTTTTTAAATCGAATCAAAAAAACACAATGCCAACAAATAATTTACTTGAGTGGAATTAGTAATGAAGAAAATTTGAGTCCGCATTTACAGAGCAGAAAAAACGTCGAAAACATTTTAAACTCATCACACATACCTTGTACAATATTGAGAGCGGGAATAATCTTAGGTTCAGGAAGTGCTTCTTTTGAAATTATGCGCGATATTGTAGAAAAGCTTCCGTTTATGATTACCCCGAAATGGCTAAATACAATTAGTCAACCTATTGCAATTGCAGACGTAATTCAAATACTCACGAGGTGTATATTACACGAAGAATTTATTGGTAAAACATACGATATTGGTGGAGACGAAATACTTTCTTACAAGGAAATGCTTTTAAAATTTTCAAAACAAAGAGGATTAAAGAGATGGATTATCACTTTACCCATAATGAGCCCAAAACTGAGTTCATATTGGCTCTACTTTGTTACAAGTACTAGCTATTCTCTTGCGCAGCATTTGGTAGAAAGTATGTCTATTCCGGTAGTTAGAGAAAATAATAAGGTAAATGAAATATTAAACATTACCCCGCTTACATTTAATCAAGCCTTGGCACGTGCTTTTGATAAAATCGCACAAGACGAAGTAACCAGTAGTTGGAAGGATTCATTTATAAGTGGATATTTCAAAAATATGAAACATGATTTACCAACCCCTCCGAAATTTGGGTGCTTTAAAGAAGTACAACAACGCGAAATCAAAGTTCCTCTTGACGATGTTAAAAACAAAGTATGGTCTATTGGTGGTGAAAATGGTTGGTATTATGCAACTTTTTTGTGGAAAATTAGAGGTTACATTGACAAATTAGTGGGTGGTGTTGGCTTACGGAGAGGTAGAAGAAACGCAAGCAAATTACGTGGTGGTGATGCCCTTGATTTTTGGCGTGTACTTGATTCAAATAAAAAAGGTGGACACCTTTTACTTTTTGCTGAAATGAAACTACCGGGCGATGGATGGTTAGAGTTTAACTTTATTAAAAAAGACGGAAAAAATTATCTTTCACAAGAAGTTACTTTCCGCCCCAAAGGTTTACTTGGAAGATTATATTGGTATTTAATGATCCCTTTTCACTTTTTTATATTTAAAGGTATGTTAAAACAACTATCAACTGGTAAAATGAAGAATAACATTACTTCTCCTAAATAAAAGCAATTACTGTTACTTGTGCGCCTTATTATTTTGTCAAATCTCTTAATCTCCTATTTTTATTACTTCTTTTTGTATTTCTTAGAATTAGATTGAATCAATAAGTAGGGTACTCCAAATAATACAGCTATCCATAAAGCATAATTTCGAATTTGAGAATTATCAATTAGCTTAGACAATAAGTATCCGGACAATAAGATAAAAGCCATTACAAACATCACATTTCTAAACAGCGTTGCTAATGCCTTAATATCGTAAGCTTCTTGCTCAGATTTAGACATCGTATTGTAGCCAGAAATTAACCAATACATTTTACCATTTTTTATCAAAACTCCAAGAACTATAAGAATTATTGCCGGACCAATCATAATTTGCAAAATTTTAAAATTGAAGTTTACTAAATGCTAATTAGGATATTAAATCATTTAGCTTCAAATATCGCCTATCTGTTAATATACAAAAAATGATGTAAATAAGTAGTATCAAACTGGTGTGATAAAAAGAGGAATAAAAAAAGCGAACCCTTACGGATTCGCTTTTAAAATATTGAGATATAATCTTACTGATTATTTTCCTTCCATCTTATCTTTTAACGCTGCTAAAGCATCTAAATCTCCAAGAGTAGATTTCTCGTTCCCTTTGTTATTTGCTTCAACTGCTTTAGAGTTTCCTCCTCCACCTTTTCTGTTTCCAGTAGAACGTGTAGTTGGCTTATCTTCTCCTTCTTCGAAAGTTCTAACATGAGAAACAACGATTTTCTTCGCGTCTTTGTTAAACTCTATCACTTTAAAGTCTAAAGTTTCGTCAACTTTTGCGTTAGAACCATCTTCTTTACGCATATGTTTAGCCGGACAAATTCCTTCTACACCATATGGTAATGCAACGATTCCAGATTTATCTTTTTGCTCAACAATTGTTCCTTGGTGAACTGAACCTTCTCCGAATAAAGTTTCGAAAACATCCCATGGATTTTCTTCTAGTTGCTTATGACCTAAAGAAATTCTTCTGTTGTCCATATCAATTTCAAGAACTACAACATCCATTGCATCTCCTACTTTACAGAACTCAGATGGGTGCTTAATTTTCTTTTGCCAAGAAAGATCAGAAATATGGATTAGTCCGTCAACACCTTCTTCTAATTCAACAAACACACCGAAGTTAGTAAAGTTACGAACTTTAGCATTGTGCTTAGATTGAACTGGGTAACGTGTATCGATTCCTTCCCATGGATCTGGCATTAATTGCTTGATACCAAGAGACATTTTTCTTTCTTCTCTGTCTAACGTTAAAATTACAGCTTCTACCTCATCACCGATGTTTAAGAAATCTTGTGCTGTTCTTAAGTGCTGTGACCAGCTCATTTCAGAAACGTGAATTAATCCTTCAACTCCAGCTGCGATTTCTACAAACGCTCCGTAGTCAGCTAAAACAACTACTTTACCTTTAACCTTGTCTCCAACAGCTAATTCAGTAGATAAAGCATCCCATGGATGTGGTTGTAATTGTTTAAGACCTAATGCAATTCTTTTCTTATCGTCATCAAAATCAAGAATTACAACGTTTAATTTTTGATCTAATTCTACAATCTCTTCTGGGTGATTAACTCTACCCCAAGATAAATCTGTAATGTGAACTAAACCATCAACACCACCTAAATC
The DNA here is from genome assembly GCA_965656535.1 of Lishizhenia sp. Classification (GTDB taxonomy): domain Bacteria; phylum Bacteroidota; class Bacteroidia; order Flavobacteriales_D; family Crocinitomicaceae; genus Lishizhenia. Next base: position 498,274 of record CBFHKX010000002.1, on the reverse strand, counting down.
GATGAATACACCGTAAGATGTGATGTTTTTAACTGTTCCTTCAAGAACCTGACCTTTCTCAAGCCCTGAAATAATTTGTTTCTTTTGTTCTTCAAGCTCAGCTTCGATAAGTGCTTTGTGAGAAACAACAACATTTCTAAATTCTTGGTTGATTTTCACAACTTTGAATTCCATGTTCTTTCCAACATACACATCGTAATCACGGATAGGCTTAACATCAATTTGAGAACCTGGTAAGAATGCTTCTAAACCAAAAACATCAACGATAAGTCCACCTTTAGTTCTGCATTTAACAAAACCAGTAATAACTTCACCTGTTTTAAGTACATCGTTAACTTTGATCCACGCAGAGTGCATACGAGCAGTTCTGTGCGAAACAACTAATTGTCCAGACTTATCTTCTTGTGTTTCGATAAAAATATCTACCTCATCACCAGCTTTTAATTCTGGGTTGTAACGGAACTCGTTGATAGGAATAACTCCTTCAGACTTTGAACCGATGTTAACAACAACTTCTTTTTTAGTAACTGCTACAACAGTACCTTTAACAACTTCTTTCTCTTGAACAGAAGTTAATGTTGCTTCGTATGTATCCGCATACTCAGCTTTTTCTACGTTTGAATAACCGTCATTTGCTAACGCTTCCCAATCGAAATCAGCAGATCCCTGCTCTGTAATTTTGTTTTCAGCCATCTTGGCGTGTAATTAATTGTATTTTGAGCAATCCAGAAAAACTCAAAAGAAGTTAAAAATCAGTCGCTTAAACCTGGATTAACGACAGGACTTCCCTAAAAGGGAGTGCAAATGTACAAGATTAATTTATTTTATACAATTATTATGTAGAGAATGAGATGATTAGATCTTAAACTAATTCGATTACAGCCTTAAAAATATTGATTTTATAAAGTAGAACTAATCTGTTTTTTAACCTTAGTTTTAATTGAAGTCATATTTAAACAAATAAGCACTAACCAAACTGGTTCCTTCAAAATCTATGATTTCTTTGTGTTCTTGTTCTTTAACAAGTGTATTTAAACGAAACCAATTCTCATAAGGATGGACTATACCCTCAAACTGAGAATACCAGTTGTAGTAATTGTAGGAATGAAAAGGATCTGTGAATAGTCCCTTATTTTCTGATAGAATACTGCCATCTTTATCTACATAATATTCTTCTTGCTCCACAAACATATCAGCATGCGGTTTATTTACTTTAGACTGATTGTAAACAAAATGAGTAGGAACATCTTTATTTGTAACCCAGTGATAAGCTTCTTCACGAATTAAAGTATCATTTTCATAGACTGATTCTGTCTTTGTTTTAGTTTCTAAGTCCCAGTAAGTTCTAACATAAACCGACTTGGGTTTAAAACATTGAAAATACTTTGATTCAATTATAACTCCGTCTTCGTTAATCTTAACGTAGCTGGTCAAAATATTCTGATTGTATCTTCTTAGCTCTTTACCAAAACTTGGTATTTGTTCTAAGATTATTTGAGCATCTATCTGTCCATTTGGCTTAACTGTTTTAAACTCCCACAAATTTCCTTCTCTATCGAAAGAAAATAGTGTTTTTTCATATTTAAGTGAATCATTATAATATCTGTATAGAGAATCTATTCTTCCATTTACACCTATAAAATAAGTAGTTAGCAAGTGAGGTGTTTGATCTAAATTTTTAGACTTTGAAAGACTTCCATCTTCTTCTTCTAGGTGTTTGTCTTTTTTATAAACATGCACAGCACAAACTGAATTGGAAACCAAAACGGAGGAACTTGGCAAACTGTATTGCGCAAATAAGCTTGTACTTGAGTAATTAACTAAAACTACAAAACAACTAATTAAGAGATAAAATCTAAACATGTTACAAGATTATAAAAATCAACGCTCTTTCACAAAAGTAAGAACTGGTCTAAACCCAACATCTGGACTACCAGAAGGAGTTAAAATTGACTTTGGCGCTGAAAAAATCAATAATTCCTCTGCACTGCTTAAAAAACTTCCTCCTAATAAACCAAACTTATCCACATCAGATAAAACAACCATTTCCGCAACGTTCCCAGAAATCGAGTAAACACCCATGGAATTTGGAAAGTAACTATCTACTTTTACCGTAAACATTCCGCCATCAGCTTGATAATTATTCTCTACAGTATCACTTTCGGTACCTGCATAAAAATTGGAAAGGTAACATCCCTTAGCATTTCTTAAAAACTGACCTTCCCATGCATACTTTGTTAAACTACCCATTTCTGAGGCAACATATTTCCACTCGCTCTCAAAAGGTAGACGGAAACGTGTTATGACTTCTTTTGATTCTTGTTTCACTTTCTGTGTAAACCAATCGCAATACATTTGAGCACCTTCAACGGAAATGTTGTTTACTGGGTATTGGGCAAAAGCTGGATGAGAGAAATACATATCTGTCATATCATCAACACCTTCTCCAAGCATTTCTGTCCACGCTTGCTGGTTTGGTTTAGCTTTATTAAAAGCGTTTTTATTGTCGTTTTTTAATAAATCAAACAAAAATGTTTTGTATTCGAGATTCGTAACTTCAGTTGTCTTTACATAAAATGCTTGTAAAGAAATTTGCTTTTCGTCGACTTCAAATGCACCAGAAGGGAATAAAGTCCACCCTTTTTTCTTTTTTGCAAATTCTTTAACCATATCTTTTATTCGCTTGTCATTTTCTTCTATCTCGTCGGGTGTCAATTTAGGAAAATACACGTATGACTGTTCTATGGCTTTTACCGGAACTTTATTTAATCTTTCCTTATTCCACGGGTTTAATTCGGTATCCATTACCTGTTTCTGAATTGGTTTTACCGGTAACCTATTTATGCGTACTTCAGCAACTTCAGCTTTCCTTACTTTCACCAATCCTGTATGTACCTCTTTCTCGTCTTGTACTATCTCTATTCTACTTTCTTCTATTTCTAATTGATAATCATGATCTTTACTTATTATACTCTCTTGACTACCGCTAAAAAAATAAGTAATCCCCAAAATAATTGTTCCTAACGTCGTTAAACTCATAATTATGATTTTTAAATTTTTAAAACTCTTTACAGCCTTTTCAATGGTTGAAGTATAAGCAGGAGCACTCAAGCTTTGTTGAAATTTGTGTTGTGCACTATCAAAAGAGAAACCAACAGGCTCGTTTTTCGCAGCATTAAACAATGCATTTATGTCTTTATCTTGACTCATTACTTTCCTTCTTTAATTGAGTTGCATCAAATGTTAATTGCTCTTTTAAACACGCTCTACCTCTTTTTAATCTTTGCTTTACTGCAGAAATTCCTACTTCTTGTATCTCAGCAATTTCTTTAATCGAAAAACCTGTTATTTCAAACAAAATAAGCGCTTCTCTCTGCTCAGTATTTATTTTTCTTAAAGCATCGTACAAAAACGAGACATCAGTAGAAAGTGAAGTATCTGTCATGTTTGACGATTCATACTGCTCACTTTCCAATTCTAGCTTAGGCTTTTTCTTTCTGTGGTTATTCGCCAATATTCTTAGGCTTATCGAACATAGATAAGACAAAAATGCCTGTTTAGATTTTAAATCTTCCAAATTTTCAAAAGCAGCTAACAAACTCGCGTTTATTAAATCTGTATATTCCATATCGCCATAAACTCTAGCCCTACAAAAACGTTCGAACCGCTCATGAACTGGCTCATACATTTTTAAGAATTGAATTTGTTTTTGTTTTGACATGGTCTCTCTGATTCCTACAAGTATAAGTAACTTGAAAAAGAGAAAAGTTACATTAACCTTAAAAAAAATTAAAAGCACAAAAAAAGTTCTACCGCCAATACGATAGAACTTTTACATATATTAATCTATTCTTAGTGCCCTTTAGCAGCTAAATATCTTTCGGCATCTAATGCTGCCATACATCCTGTACCTGCAGCAGTAATTGCTTGCCTGTAAGTTTTATCTGCTGCGTCACCCGCAACAAATACTCCCGGTACATTGGTTAAAGATGTTCCTGCCTTTTCGTATTTAATATATCCTGTTTCATCTAAATTTAAGTAATCCTTAAAAATATCTGTGTTTGGCTTATGACCAATTGCTACGAAGAAACCAGTAGCTGGAATTGTAATCTCTTCTCCTGTTTTATTGTTTTTAGCACGAACAGCAGTAACTACTTGTCCGTCACCAATAACTTCTTCCGTTTCTGTATTAAACAAGATCTCGATGTTTGGAGTCTTAGTAACTCTCTCAGCCATAATTTTAGACGCTCTAAACTCGTCCCTACGTACCAACATTGTAACTTTAGTACATAACTTAGATAAGTAATGTGCTTCTTCACAGGCAGAATCTCCTGCTCCTACAATTACAGTTTCTTGACCTTTATAAAAGAAACCATCACAAACTGCACAAGCAGAGACACCTCCTCCAAGCTTTAAATATTTTTGTTCAGACTCTAATCCTAAATATTTAGCAGAAGCTCCAGTAGAGATAATAATTGTATCTGCATGAATTTCTTTTCCATCCTCGGCCCAAGCTTTATGCACTTCACCAGAAAAATCTACTTTTTCTATAAAACCAAAACGCACATCTGTTTCAAAACGTTCAGCTTGCTTCTGCAGTTCTACCATCATTGCTGGTCCTGTTACTCCATCCGGATACCCAGGAAAATTCTCAACTTCGTTTGTTGTCGTTAATTGTCCGCCCGGCTGCATACCTTGATACAAAACAGGTTTCATATCTGCACGTGCTGCATATATTGCTGCTGTATATCCTGCTGGTCCTGAACCAATAATTAAACATGAAACTTTTTCTATATCACTCATGATCTTTTTGTATTTTATGCTTGTATTTTCGACTTATTTTAAGTTCGCAAAAATAACAATTTATGTGCTTAGTCGATGTAATATTTGTAACATTACAAAAGTTAAGAATTCAAGCACAAAATCTCTGGGTTGTTTAAAATTATTGGCAAAACCCTTCATTTTGATTAATAAATCAGTCTAAAGTTTTTTGTTCACGAAAAGAAGCGTACTTTTGTACCCCAATTTTTGAAGCAAACAGATGATAGACGAAGCACTTTTCGAGCCCAAAACACTCTACCCTTTTCAACAGAAAACGGTAGACGACATAACAAAAGCGTTAAACGAAAATGGAAAGAACTTCAACCTGTTGTATCAACTCCCAACAGGTGGAGGTAAAACGGTTATTTTTTCAGAGATTGCTAAGAAGTTTATAGAAGACAGAAATCAAAAAGTTTTAATTCTTACACACAGAATAGAACTTTCTGTACAAACAAGTAAGCAGTTAAAAGCAATTAGAGTTTCGAACAAAATAATAAATAGTGAAGTTAAAACACTAGACAACCAAGATGAGTTCAACTGCTTTATTGCAATGGTTGAAACTCTTAACAACCGCTTACAAGATGACTCTAACTTTATTAAAAATGTAGGTTTAGTAATTGTTGATGAGGCGCACTACAACAGTTTTAGAAAAATATTTGCTTATTACCAAGAAGCAAACATATTGGGAGTAACCGCTACACCATTATCTTCTAACAAAGCGCTACCGTTGAATGATAATTATGATAAGTTACTTGTTGGCGAGAGTATTAAGTCTTTAATCGAAAAAGAATACCTAGCAGATGCTGAAACCTTTACGTATGACGTAAATCTACACGGATTAAAAATAGGAACCAACGGCGATTTTACCGTTTCTAGTTCTGAAATGGTTTACGGTAACTACTTTATGCAAGAGAAGCTTCTTTTTGCATATGAAGAAGTAGCTGTTGGTACAAAAACCTTAATTTTTAATTCTGGTATTGAAACTTCTATTCGTGTAAAAGAAACATTTGAAAAAAGAGGATTTAAAATAAAACATTTAGACAGTACATTCTCAGACAAAGACAGGAAAGAAACGTTACACTGGTTTAAGCATACACCTAATGCTATACTTACCTCTGTAGGTATTTTAACCACTGGATTTGACGAACCAACTGTTCAGACTATTATCTTAAATAGAGCTACACGATCTCTTACACTCTATCATCAAATGATTGGTAGAGGTTCAAGAAAATTACCCGGTAAAGATCAATTCAAACTGATTGACTTGGGTAATAATGTTCGTCGATTCGGATTATGGCAAGACTACATCAACTGGCAAGACGCCTTCTTGTTTCCCGACAGATTTTTGGAATCTAAATTAGCAGGACACGATGATTCAGAGTTTGAGGTTGCCTATGAACTACCTAAGCGGTTACAAGTAAGGGTAGACATGGCTATTCTTAATAAATTTAGAATGAAAGTAGTATATGAAGACTGTGTAGATCAAGGTTTACCGGGTAAGAAAGCAGTAGATATTTCTATAGAAAATCATTTTGAAGCAATTAAAGATAAAGCTACAGATTTTTATGATGGCTTGGAGATAATGGAAGGATTGCAAGAACACATAGAGTCTAGATTAAAACAATACACAAAACTAATTGCAAAAAGTACTCCTAACTATTTTAAATACATGATGGAAACGTACAACAGACAATTAAGACAAAAGCTAAGAGCTGTGTTAGAAGACGAATAAAAAAATTAAAGCAAAAAGAAAAACCGTAAGCAATATTTGCTTGCGGTTTTTTTCATTAAAAGCCTTTAGTTATAGAAAATAAACGAAGTAAAATAAATTTTCTACATTTTAGCACACTTCTGCTTGTAGGATAAAATAAAGTTACTACTTTTGCGCCAGGGTAAGTCTCATACGACCAGCTCCCTTTGACTCCCCCAGGGCAGGAATGCAGCAAGGGTATTAGGTTGTAGCGGTGCGATGTGAGTAGCTTACCCTACTTTTTTGCCTAAACATTTACAAGAAAAATCTTTTTTACAAAAACCTCACAATTAATCCTGTTTATCCTTTGCTAAACAAATTCAAAACTATATTTTTGGTGTCTATAATAATAAAGACAAAATCTCGCAGAAATGAGCGTATTAGTAAATAAAGATTCTAAAGTAATTGTACAAGGTTTCACAGGAAGCGAAGGTACTTTCCATGCTGGTCAGATGATTGAGTACGGAACAAACGTTGTAGGTGGTGTTACGCCAGGAAAAGGTGGACAAAAACACTTAGACAAACCAGTATTCAATACAGTTGCCGAAGCAGTACAAGAGCAAGGCGCTAATGTTTCAATCATATTTGTACCACCAGCTTTTGCAGCAGATGCAATTATGGAAGCTGCTAATGCGGGAATTAAAGTAATTGTTTGTATCACTGAGGGTATTCCAGTGAAAGATATGATTACAGTTCAAGAATATTTGACAGATAAAGATTGTACGTTAATTGGACCTAACTGTCCTGGAGTTATCACTGCCGGAGAAGCTAAAGTTGGTATTATGCCAGGTTTCGTATTCAAAAAAGGTAAAATTGGTATCGTTTCTAAATCAGGTACATTAACTTATGAAGCTGCTGATCAGGTTGCTAAAGCTGGTCTTGGAATCACAACCGCTATCGGTATTGGTGGAGATCCTATCATTGGGACAACTACAAAAGAAGCTGTTGAACTATTAATGAATGATCCAGAGACAGAAGGAATTGTAATGATAGGTGAAATAGGCGGAAACTTAGAAGCTAACGCTGCAAGGTGGATTAAAGAAAATGGAACAAAACCAGTAGTTGGTTTTATTGCAGGTGAAACTGCTCCGAAAGGAAGAACAATGGGCCATGCTGGTGCAATTGTTGGTGGAGACGATGATACCGCTGAAGCTAAGAAAAGAATCATGAGAGAGTGTGGAATACATGTAGTAGATTCTCCTGCAACCGTCGGTTCTAAAATGGCAGAGGTTTTAGGAGTTACTGCTTAAAATAATATATACTAGATAAAACTTAAGCCCTTATTCTTAATTGAATAAGGGCTTTTTAATGCATCGAACTTTTGAGAATAAGGTGAACTCATCTTTAATTGAGAAACTGAAAACCTCAGTTTATTAGAAACAAATAAAAAATCCTACAAACAAAGCTTGTAGGATTTTTTATGTCAATGTAAGTATTTACAACTAATGCTGTACACTTATCTTTTTTCTTTCTATTGCATTACCGTTGTACTCAATAACTAAAATGTAACTTCCGTTCTGTAAGGCGTCAACAGCGATACTATTAGAAGTGGTCATACCAACACGCCTTCCGTTCATGTCGTACAACAGAATTTTGTCAAATGTCAAATCTGTTAAAACATTTACAAGTGCATTACTTGGATTAGGATAAACGTAAATATTATCGTCTTTTATAATGTTTTGGGTGCTTAGTGCAGAAGTTGTAGTGAAATACTCGGTTATCTCTTCTCCAAAATTAGAATTGTAACTTCTGTATATTCCTCCACCCACAACACGCAATTGAATAGAACCACTTCCATCATTATTAGCAAAGAAATTCAAACCATCACCACCGCTGTCTAAAACTTCTAACTTGTAGCAACCGGCAGGTAAATCTAAGGTATCCTGATACAGAGTATTATTGGTTAGATTATCTTTAGAATATACCAAATTACCATTATCGTCTATTACTGTATAACTTGTTTCATTTGCAGCGCTGTTTGTAGAAAGACGCACAATAAATTGTTGGTCCATCACGAGCGGAGTTTCATATGTTGAACTTAAGGTGTTATCTAGCACCCATTCATCCGTTTGTCCATTCGGATTTTCGACCGTTGCATGAAATATTTTATTTGAAGAAGCTCCCAAATAATCTCCTGTATTTAAAGGTAAAACCACTCTTTCAGATTCTCCAATTTTTAGATTACCGGACCAGTAATAAGTCTCCTCATCCCCTCCTTCAACACCATATCTAATGGTTAGCGATGTTAATGGAGTACCGCCGTTGTTTTTAATCATTACCTCTGCATCTGAACACGTAGGATTAAAGCGATTAAAGTCAAATTCAGTGGATGGAGATAAGATTTTAAGTAACTCAGCGTCGTTTTCAAAATTTGGAGCACCCAAGGTATGCAATACAGTACCAAACTTATAATTAGGAGCAAAGTTATTACCTCCATTATACACGTGTGCCTCCATATCAATATCTATGGTATTTGAAGAATTAGGCGACATATAATCTGTTAATTCATGTTCCCAACGTGTAGCTATTTCGCCCGGACACCAGCCTGCTCTATCATACAGCCAAGTACCTGGTTGAGGAAAATTCGGATTATCTCCGCAGTTACTTAACAACCCATTTGAAGCTACCTGCGCACCATTTACATTTAAGTAGTAGTTTTTAGGACAAAATTCCGCACACGGATCTTGTCCAAAACTATGTCCCGTAGCTGTAAAATGTAAGCGTGCACATTCTTCGCCAGGCAGTAAAGTTACCGTTTGTTCTGTTAAGAAATTTTCTATAGAATTAGTTGGATTTCCGTATTCTGCTCCACCACCATATCCACTATAATATAGAGGTATAGTTCTTTTAGGATCTCTTGGAGGAGTACCCTCTATAAATATAAAATCGAATGTAGCCGAAAAACCAGCAGACCAACCGTCGTACCAAACACCAATCTCAACAGAATCTGGTTGACCCACGATTTGAGTTGCATAATCTGTAATATCCAGCACAAAATCCTGACTCCAGTTAGATGAATATCCATTTGCATAAGGAGTAACTAAACTAGCTAGATGAATCCGTTCGAAAGTGGAGTCTGTAATTGGTTTCTGAATATATGCCATAGTCAAATAATCCCAATCACTGCATCCACCTGAGGCACAACCTAGTTCATATCTAAACAATATTTTCCTGTATGTTTTAGAGCCGTCAGGAAAAAGAGCTTTTTGCGTGTAACGCTGATTCCAAACCATATCCACTTGATCATGGGATCGAATAATGGTAGTGTCTCCATCTGCAGCCCAAGATAAATTTGAACAAAAACAAATTAAAAGTGCAATCTTAAGTAGTCGTTTTTCCATTCTCTTCATTTATTGTCGAAAATAAAAAATATACGAAAGGAAAATAAACTAAAAAAGCCTACACTCTTGGATACTCAACTATCTGCTTAAGAATAAAATAGTTAGTGTTTCCGGTTTTGCTTATCAAGTATAACACGACCACCAAATATTGGAGGAACCAAAAGGAACAATGAACCGTAATCAGTGACTAAATTTAACCAATTCCCTGTTTCTTGCTTTAACAATAAAGGCATCAGTACAGAAATTAACCCGATGTAATATAACCAATCATACCAACCCATTTCTTTGAATAAAAAACGTTTGGCGAGTTGACAAATAATGTAAAGCATAATAGCTGATATCACGCTCATAGGTAGATTTCTTAAATCGTAAAGATCCTGCGTGTTCCAGTAATAATAAATAATGTAGCCTCCAGCAATAAGCATCACTACGATTATTAATCGTTCTATTAATTTTTTTACGTTATCGTTTAACTCCATCCTTTTAATTTTAAGCAAACATAAAGAAAAAGAACGTCTGAAATGAAAAAGCACAAAAAAATCCGAACAACTGAAGCTGCTCGGATTTTATAATCGACTAAATTTTTTTTAGTTCTTAGAAAGGTAGTCAGCTACTCCTTCAAAAGTATCTTTCATTCCTTCTTCTCCTTTTTGCCAGTTTGCTGGACAAACCTCGCCATTTTCTTCGAAAAATTGCAATGCATCTACCATTCTAATCGCTTCATCAACGTTTCTTCCTAATGGGAAATTGTTTACAATTTGATGTTGAACTACTCCGTCTTTATCAATTAAGAAAAGACCTCTATAAGCAATCATAGGTCCAGTTGCTACTAAACCTTCTTCCATATCGTACTCATAATCTCCGGCTAATACTCCGTAAGCATCAGAAATTGTTTTTGATGTATCTGCGACGATTGGGTATTTAATCCCTTCAATACCACCTTTGTTTTTAGGTACTTGTAACCATCCCCAGTGTGATTCTTCTGTATCTGTAGAAACCGCAACTACTTTACAACCTCTCTCTTCGAAATCAGCCATTCTGTTCTGAAAAGCGTGTAATTCTGATGGACAAACGAAAGTAAAATCTTTTGGATAGAAAAATAAGACTACCGGATTTTTACCTACATACTGATCTAATGAAAAATCTGCTACGATTTCTCCTCCATTTACAACTGCTCCTGCAGAAAATGAAGGTGCTTTTTTACCTACTAATACTGACATTTTATTTGTTTTTATTGTATAATTTATTTCAAAATACGAAATTAATATTTCTCTATTTTTTAAAGGTTGCTTTTAGAATTATTCCTTCAATTTGTTAATAACTAACCAATCCATGCTTTAAACATCCAATTGGTTTTTTCTTTTTCTGCAATTAAATCAGACATTAAACTATTCGTACCCTCATCTTCTAATTCACCAGAAACAGAAAGTATAACACGCTCTAGCTTTAAAATCTCTTTTTGCGCTTTCAACACATATTTCATTCCAACAGTTGCATCAGAAATATGTTCATTTTCAGCAATAAGAGAGGTCTCTAAATAATCATTGTATGAATGAATTGGCTGCGCATCTAACGAAAGTATACGCTCTGCCAAATCATCAATGATAATTTGTGTTCTCAAATACAGTTCTTCATACTTTGCATGTATCTCAAAGAAACTGTTACCTTTTATATTCCAGTGCAAGGCACGTAAATTTTGATAATGAATTTGATATGTCGCTAATAAAGTGTTTAACTCCTTGATCATTTTTTTGCTCGTTTTCATACTATTCTATTTTGTTCAAAACAAAGATAAGCTATTTAAACACTTAAACATAATCTATTATTACTATATTTACATAGATTTTATCTATATGATTTCAGAAGCACAAATTCGATATATACTGGCCGTACACAGAGAGTCTAACTTTAAACGAGCAGCAGAAGCAAGTTTTGTAACACAACCAACGCTATCTATGCAAATAAAAAAAGCAGAAGACACCTTAGGGTATTCCATTTTTAATAGAGATACTTACCCTGTCAAACTATCTTCGTTTGGAGAAGAAATTCTACCCTATTTATTAGAAGTAGAAAATACGTTTGATGCATTATCTCAATTTATTTCAAAAAAAGAAGGGAAATTTAAAGAGGAAATTGTTTTAGGTATTATACCAACTATTAGTGCATATCTGGTACCTAAACTGTATAGTTTTTGGGATGTCATTTTACCCAACATTAAACTAAAGGTTAAGGAACTCAACTCAGAACACCTTTTAGAAGCCGTTACAGCTAAAAGAATAGATGCCGGAATAATGGCCGGTCCACTTCTCGAATCGAATCTTACAACATTACCGTTATTTAATGAAAAAATTGAAGTATACGCACCAACTATTAACAGTAAGAAAGTAGACAAAGAAAGCCTTTCCTTACATCAACCGTGGCTGTTAAGTAAAGATAATTGCCTGAGAACACAAATGATTAACTTTTGTGAAATCAAGAAAAACTTAGCGCAAGATTGGGATTATGAAGGTGGAAACATGCAAATATTGATTGATATGGCTAAAGCAAAAGGAGGATACACCTTACTTCCTGAGTATTTTGCTAAACAATACCCATCCTTATCACCTTCAATCAAAACCTTAAAAGGGAAACAACCTGCAAGGTCTATCGTTGGATTCCATTTGCCTAGAAACTCAAAAGCTCAGAGTCTTGGTCTTTTATTTAAAAAAATCAAACAAAGCTATCCACAAGAAAAGCAAGAAGAAATTGAGATTTTACGATGGAAATAATTGTGAGTTGAACTATTCTATAATTTTGTAGCGCTTTTTTGCGCGCGAACGCGAATGACCATTAAAATGCCACCATTCTGTTGGTATACCAGAAAAACCCTCTTTTTTCATCACCCTTCTTAATAAAGCCCTGTTGGCCAACTGTTCTTTAGAAAGTAGACCTTTTAATAAAAATTCCTGCTCAAACTGCGGGTAGGCAATTCGTCTCAAATCATCATACTCTGCACCCATATCAAGTGCATTTCCAAACTGATCTGCGAGTGTCAAATCAACCGCACAACCATAATTATGAACACTGCCATTTTTTGGATTGCTTACAAATTTAACGCCCCTGGAAACAGGCAAGGTATCTATACCTTTCCACATTTACCATTGAACAGACCTAGGTCTTACCGCATCATAAGCTAAAAGCCTTAAAGAACTATCTTCTTTAGATAAAAACTGCTAAACTCTTGCTAACCTCCGAGCAATTTCGGGCTGTAAATAAGCCTTTCTGAGATTAGAATAGAGCGGTCTCTTCATAAAGTTATCAGCCGTCCTATATTTTAGGCTTACAAGAGTAGAATCATTTAGAGTCTGAATATCAATTAATCCCGCAGAAATAAAGCTTGCTCCAAGCTATCTATTTTATATGTTTCTGATTTATGTGACACGAGCCTTGTAAAACTGCTATCGGTAGTCTGCTTTACAAGATCTTTATTTGGATTCATTGTGGGCTGAGAAGTCTGCTCAATACAGTTCGCCAAGGCTACAAAGAGTGCAACAAGTAGTAGTAATCGTTTCATTTACATAAATATAGCAATAGAATTAGTACAACAGAGAGAGTTATTCACTTTACTTGGATTTATTGATTAAAATTTCAATATTTGCTAAGATCGATTACTTTATTTATGGAAGATGGAATTAGAAATGAGAGAAACGATGAAGTTTACTCGAAAGCCGTGAGAGCAGGAAAACGAACTTACTTTTTCGATATTAAATCTACCCGGAATAATGATTTGTATCTAACACTCACTGAAAGTAAAAAGTCCTCCTATGACGGAAAAGCTTCTTACCAAAAGCATAAAATTTTTCTATACAAGGAAGATTTTGAAAAGTTCACAGAAGGTTTTCAGGAAGTCATGGATAAAATTACAGAACTGAAAAATTCTGAAACAAATAAAGACAGTAAGTCGACTCAAGAAGTTGAAGAGTTAAGCTTTGATGACTTAAAGTAAGTTATCCACAATCAATTAACATTAAAAAGAGGATAAATATTAATGTATTTATACCGTTTTACAAGAGGTTAAAAAGTATCTTTACCTCATTAAACGTCATTTATGGGTAAAATTATTGCAATAGCAAATCAAAAAGGAGGAGTTGGGAAAACCACAACAGCGATTAATTTAGCTGGTTGTTTAGGTGTGTTAGAGTATAAAACATTGATTGTTGATGCAGACCCGCAAGCAAATGCTACGTCTGGACTCGGATTTGATCCAAAGAACAATAAAAACATATACGATTGTTTAGTCAATGAAGTTCATCCTAAAGATTTAATTTTAACAACAGCAAATCCGAATTTAGATATTCTTCCTTCTCACATAGATCTTGTTGGAGCTGAGTTAGAAATGATTAACATGCCTAATCGAGAGCACATGCTCAAAATGGCACTAAATAAAATCAAAGACGAGTATGACTTTATTATCATAGATTGCTCTCCATCTTTAGGCCTTATAACAGTAAATTCTTTAACGGCAGCTGATGCAGTTATGATACCCGTTCAATGCGAGTATTTTGCTTTAGAAGGCTTAGGGAAATTATTGAATACGATAAAAATCGTTCAGGGAAGACTAAACGAAGATTTAGAAATTGAAGGAATTCTTCTCACCATGTACGATACTCGTTTACGCTTAGCCAACCAAGTGGTTGAAGAGGTTAAAACACATTTTCAAGAATTGGTCTTTGACACTGTAATTCATAGAAATACGAAACTCGGAGAAGCTCCAAGCTTTGGAGAAACCATCGTAATGCATGATGCAACAAGTAAAGGTTCTGTGAATTATCTTAATTTTGCACGCGAAGTATTACAGCGTAATAACGCAACTAAAATTAACGAAGACGACAAACAAATTAAACTTGGAAATGAGCTCTAAGACAAATAAAAGACCACCCTTGGGAAAAGGTTTAGGCGCATTACTTGAAAGTTCTGCTACAGACATTACTTCCTCAGATATCTCAGACAAATCAGTTTTAGGATCAATCGCTATGTTACCCATTTCTAGTATAGAAGCAAATCCGTTTAATCCAAGAACACATTTTGAAGAAGCTGCACTAAAAGAATTAAGTCAATCTATCAGTGAACACGGAATTATACAACCGCTAACCGTAAGAAAATTAGGCAGAGATAAATATCAACTAATATCTGGTGAGAGACGCTTTAGAGCATCTCAACTCGCAGGATTAGAAGAGGTTCCTGCATACATACGTGTAGCTAATGATCAAACGATGCTAGAAATGGCATTGGTTGAAAACATACAAAGAGAAGATTTAAATGCAATTGAGGTTGCCCTCTCTTATGAAAGACTTTTAGAAGAATGTGCGCTTACCCAAGAAGAATTAAGCAAGAAAATTGCTAAAAGTAGATCTTCAATTACTAACCATTTACGCTTATTAAAACTTCCAGCCCTAGTTCAAAAAGGAGTTAGAGATAATCTTATCTCAATGGGGCACGCAAGAGCACTTGTTTCTGCTGGAAACGAAGAAAAGCAAATTGAACTTTATTACAGAATTTTAGAAGAAGGATTATCGGTAAGATCTCTAGAAGCTATTCTTAAAAACAAGGAGACCAAAGTAGAAGAACCTAAAATTAAAGGTAAAGCTGCTGATATAAGTCCGGAACAAAACAACTTTAGAGAATATCTTGGGGATAAGGTTGCTGCAAAAGTAGAAATTACAAAAAGTAAACAAGGTAGCGGAAAGTTGGTAATCAATTTTAACTCTGAGACGGATTTAAACCGAATTATAGAAATACTTAATAAATAAATGAAACAACTTACGGTTGTATTTTATTTGACGTTCCTTTTTTATGGTACTGCTCAGGATAGTTTATCCACGGTTTTACCCGAAAATCAAGACGATACATTGCACTCACCTAAAAAAGCAATGTTATACAGCCTTGTATTACCAGGTGCAGGTCAAATTTACAATCATATAGCAATGCCTAAAGGAAAAAAGAAGGCCTTTTGGAAGGTTCCAATTATTTATGCAGGCTTAGGTATTACAACTTATTTTATTCTTGAAAATAATAAATTAAAAAACGATGCACGAGCAGAGTATGAGTTTAGAATAGTAAATAACATGAGCAATGATGCTCAATTTGCGAACTTTAACCTTTCTGGTGTACTTACTACTTACAACCAAAGTCTACGTAATCGAGATTTAATGATTTTTGGGGCTATTATCATTTACGGATTAAACATATTAGATGCAGGAGTTGAAGCACATTTTGTAAATTTTGATGTTACAGATGATCTCTCGCTTCAAATAAAACCCGCCGTTTTAAATTCAAACGCACTTGGTATGCACTTATCCTTTAATTTTCGTTAAATAAAAGAGAAAGTTGCAGCATTCTTTTATTTTTGTTGCTTAGGCAACATAACAGACAAAAAATTTATGAGAATTGGGTTAATTGGATATGGAAAAATGGGACAAGCAATTGAAAAAATTGCTTTAGAACGCGGACATACCCTTACCTTAAAGTGCGACTCTAAGAATAAAGTGTCTGCCGAAAAGTTAAAAACCGTAGATGTTGCAATTGAATTTTCTACGCCGTCTACTGTACTTTCTAATTTAGATATATTAATTAACAGCAACACTCCAACAGTTGTAGGTACAACAGGTTGGAATAACCATTTGGACGAAATCACTCAAAAAGTAGCTAAACACAATTCTGGATTAGTACATGCAAGTAATTTTAGTATTGGTGTTAATCTGTTCTTTAAACTGAACCAATATTTGGCTAGTTTAATGCAGTCACATAAAGAATATAGTGCAGAAATTGAAGAAATTCATCATACTCAAAAATTAGATGCTCCTAGCGGAACGGCAATTACCTTAGCAGAAGGAATCTTAGCCAAAAACAAGCATTATTCTTCTATATATTGTTTAGAGAATGATGAAGATGCAACTGAAAACGGACTACAAATAAAAGCGATTAGAACACCAGATGTACCCGGTACGCATACCATAAATTATACATCTGAAATAGATACCTTAACAATTGAACACACAGCGCATAAAAGAACAGGTTTTGCTCTTGGTGCAGTTGTAGCAGCAGAATGGATAGTAGATAAACAAGGTGTTTACACTATGCAAGATGTTTTAAAATTTTAAATTATGTACGCAAAATATTTTTATCTCTTCTTTCTAGTTTACCCTTATTTAGCTTTGTGGTTTAAGTCTTTTCCAAAGGCAGGAAGAAAACAATGGGAAGCACTCATCCCTGGTTATAACTATTATGTTGCAAGTCAGATTAGCGGACAAAAAGGATGGTGGGCATTTTTAATGATAATACCTGGGATTCATATTGTGATGTGGATGGTTTTTAACGTTTCTTACATAAGAAAATTTGGAGGTTTTTCTGTAGCAGCAACCTTACAAGGTATCTTTTTTCCGTTTTTATTAATGGTAAAAATTGCAAATGACGACAAACTACAACCGGTTTATGAAACAAATTGGGAGAAAGCAGACGATGTAGCAAGAAGAAATGCGGGAGACCACGTAGTACTTTTCTTATCGCTACCAATTTTTGGTCATATCTTAGCAAACACCTTAGGATTAGCACAAAACAAGAAAAAGAATAAAAAAACTAGAATAAAAGAATGGGGAGATACTGTTTTATTTGCCTTAGTTGCAGCAAGTGCAATTAGAACTTATGTTTTTGAGCCTTTCCAAATTCCTACTGGGTCTATGGAAAAAACCTTGTTGGTAGGAGATTTCTTATTTGTAAATAAATTAGCCTATGGTCCAAAAGTACCCGTAACTCCTTTAAGTTTTCCGTTAGTGCACAACACTATACCGTGGGTAAACATCAAATCATATACAGGCTTAGAAAAATGTACTTACACACGCCTACCCGGGTTTTCAGATATTGACAGATATGATGTTGTTGTGTTTAACTATCCTTCTGGAGATACTGCAGTTTATGATCCTCGTATGCCAAATGGTTTAATGGGACACGATTACCACGGTATTGTAAATAACGAGGCGTTCCGTTTGTGGAGAGAAGCAAATGCATCTAAACTAAGAAAAAACAACGAGGTTGCAGTTAAACTACGTCAACGCATACAAGCAGACTCCGCTTATAAAAACATTCAAAACAAAGACTCGATATTACAGGCAGAAATTCAGAAATTCATTAAAGCTGGGAAACTAATAGACGAATCCAACTTTATAGCAGAATTAGAAATATGGAAAAGTAAAGCTAGGGAAGAAATTGCTATTAATAAACGAACGTACAGCGGAGGCGATGGAAAAATAATTGATCATTACGGAATTGTTTATCGACCTGTAGATAAAAGAGAAAATTATATCAAACGCTGTGTTGGAGTTCCTGGAGATACGCTAGAAATTAAAGATAGTCAACTCTACGTAAATGGAGAGTCTGCTCCTATTTTTGAGTTTCAAAACTTGCAATACATAACGGAGCCAACATCTTGGGGCACCATAAAACGCATTACTGAAAAATTAGGTATGGAATACCCGAGAGACATTTACACTTTCAACACACAATATGGTGGAATTAGTTCTCCCAATAATTTAAGTAAAAATGGTGGATATGTATTTTATCTAAATGCTACAAAAACAGAATATGAAAAGCTAGCCGAAACTATACAGCTGACACTAAAAGATGATGGAGAAGAGAAAAATTATGATTTTATGAGTAAAGCTGCTCAGCAGAATTACAATTTAAACTACTACCCAAAACATCCGGAAGTACAAAATAATCCATCTAATTTTCAAAAATTCTATATCCCGAAAAAAGGAGATAAAATAGCTTTAACTGAGAAAAATGTGATTTGGTACAAGCGTATAATAACAGCTTATGAGCTGCATACTTTTGAAGAGAAAGATGGCAAGTACTTTATTGATGGCAAAGAAGCTATAGAATATACTTTTGAGATGAATTACTATTGGATGATGGGAGACAATCGTTTCAATTCTGCAGATTCTAGAGTTTGGGGATTTGTGCCAGAAGATCATATCGTAGGAAGAGCTTCTATGGTTTGGTTCTCTAAAAACCCTAACGGAGGTGTACGTTGGGATAGGTTGTTTACTTTAATAAAATAAATCCGTGCCTGTCTCTAGTACTTATTTCGGAAATATCGCCTTTTGGTCTAGTGTCACAAAAGAAAAAAAGCTAGATATAGATTGTGCAGAGTATTACCAAAAACAAACGTATAGAAATAGAACTGAAATTCTTACTGCGAATGGTATTCAGTCATTAAGCATCCCTGTAATCCGACCAAATGGAAAACTTTCAAGTATGATTGACATACGTATCGCTAGAGCAGAAGATTGGCAAAAAGACCATTGGAAATCTATTGAAAGTGCCTACAAACACGCACCATACTTTTGGTATTACGGGCCAGAAATCAAAGAACTCATTTTTTCTAATGAAGAATCGCTTCTTAACTTTAATCAGCACATTTTAGAAAAGGTTAAAACATGGTTAGACCTTTCTGTAAATTTCAATGCAAAAACAAACTTTGAACCGCTTGAAAGTAACATGGATAAACGAATTGTGCTCAATCAAAAAAATCAGGTTTTTGAACATCAAACTTATATCCAAGTGTTTGCTGACAAGATTTCTTTTCAATTTAACCTATCTATTTTGGATGCACTCTTTAATATCGGACCATTAACTAGAAATTTAATCGTTGCTTAGTCTTAAAAAAGATAGAATTTAGATATGTTAATTATTTAAGATAATTGACTAAAACACTAAAAAAATGATAATTACAAACTTTCTTAAATAATTATTAAATAAAAAAAAATACCTATCTTTACCTTGATTTAGGTGGTTAGGTTAGGTTGATTAGTGAATGGGGAGAGGACGCCCGTCCTCCCCTCATTTACATTTTAAATAAAGCCCATGAAAAAAATTACAATCACTTTTATCGCACTTTTTCAATTTTCTTGTTTCTTAATTTCTCAGTCTAACGCTGTTATTTTTTACAACGTCGAAAATTTATTTGATACGATAGACGATCCAAACAAAAATGACAATGAGTTTCTTCCATCCTATAAAAAAGGTTGGAGTAAAGAGCGATACAACACAAAAATCAATCACATTAATCAAGTTATCGATAGTATAGACAGCTCTCCTTTATTGGTTGGACTGGTAGAAGTAGAAAACAAGTTTGTTTTAGATGATATACTTCAGACGAGTTCTAACATGCAGCATTATGGAGTGGTTCATTTCGAAAGTTTCGATTTTAGAGGAATAGATTGTGGTTTACTTTATGACAATCGTTTACTTGAACTTGTTGATTCTTCACCAATTCGGTACATTTTACCTAGTCATGAGAGCTACTCATCGCGTGATATTTTATATTCAAAATTTAAAAACGGTAAAAACGAACTGCACGTATACGTTAATCATTGGCCGAGTAGAAGAAACGGTCAAAAAGAAAGTGAACCAAATCGTTTAACAGCATCTAGAGCTGCTCAAAAACACATAGACTCTATTTTATCTGTGAATAAAAAAGCTGAAATTATTTTGATGGGCGATTTAAACGATACTCCGACAAATACTTCTGTAAAAGAAATAGAAGAAAGACTAGAGCCTTTGATAAATAAAGAACTAAACGATTTAGGCGGTACTCATGCATACAGAGGTGAATACAGTATATTAGATCATATTTTTATTTCAAACACACTCACCAAACGAAAAGGATTTACATACGATAAAGGCTCAGCACAAATATATTGTCCCAACTTTTTACGCAGTACTTACAAAGGGAATGTAGTACCTTTCAGAACCTATGGTGGAATAAAGTATTTAGACGGTTATAGTGATCATTTCCCGGTATTCTTTACTATATCATCTCCTTGAAGCATTTCTTGAGCAGGATCAAAATCAAACTTTAGTTCTTCTTCATAAAGGAACTTTTTTTGTACAGACTCAAAGGGTCTATAGACATAATAAACCTTATTGTTTCGAATTTCCATTTTATCTACATATCTAAAATGTAATCGTTGAGAATTACTTACTTTTCCGTCGCTTGTATTAATGTGTTTTATGTAGGTATACCCTGCCCTATCATAAATAGTATATAACTGACCTGTTACCTTATCTTGTAAAATTGACTTTTTCCACCCTGTTTTTCTTTCGTTTAAATGATAAAAAATAGGAATAGAATCTAATTTATTACCATCTAAATCTAGATGAAATAGTTGTTCTTTGTAATGATCAAAAACAAACAAAGTATCGTTTCTTTTAAAAAGCGGAGCATATAACTCTTCGTAATAGATAGATTGTGTAAAATAGTTAGCACCTACCCAAACCACTTTGTCTACTCCTGTTTGACGTTCCATTTCTTTTGCCCAAATTCTCGTGCGTACGTCTACCCATTTGTATTCAGACCTATACAGCTCCATCATTAATTCATCTTGTATATTCATTAGCTCTTTGTAAGTACTATCAATTTTATCAAAACTGAAATACTCAAAAGCTGGATATACATCACTGTAATTGCTAAAGAAATAGCTAGAATAGCTAGAATCTACAATTGGAGCAAGATATTTGAAATAATAGGCTTTATCCATTTTACCTAATTGTACACGCTTGTAGTTATCCACTACTACACTTATCACTTCTTTATCACAAAGAATATGCACGTTCCCTCGGAAGTCTTTTGTTAACTCTTTGGCCCTTGCATTTATACTAGTCGTACTCATAACCTCTCCGTCACTCCACAAATAAATATCAGAAGATTTATTGAGTCTTTTCTCATAAGCAAGTAATAGAATATCTCCATTTGGCAAAAGCTCAAAATCTGCAACACTTACCTTTTCTGATCCAAAAATAGTATCGGGTAATTGCTCACTAAATACAACAAAGTCTTCGTTCATTTGCCCTTCAAAACGTAGTGTAAACTCAATTAGTAAAGTATCACTACTTATTTTAGGTAAACGTTTATTAATTTTTTTAATTAGCGTATCTGAATAATAAGGGTGTACAACAGTTAAAGTGGATTTCTCATCAAAGTCACACTTAAAAAAGTATGCATTACCATCAAAATCTGTCTTTTCTTTTATCTCTTTTTGATTGGATACTAGCACAAGTTGAGCATTTTTGACATTACTACCTACCTCACTATCTTCAAAGTGAATTTGAACTACCGTGGAATCAAATTTCTGTGAGAACACCAACTGAGCTAAAAAAAGACATAAAAAAACGAGATAAATACGCATAATAAACATTTAAACTAACTTAGTATTTAGATGAAATCAAATTGAAATTCCATAAAAAAACTCTGTTTTCAGACAAAATAAAGAAGCTTATAGTGTACCATCAACATTGCGCGTTAAACGCAAAACTTTCTTTTTCTGTTCTTCTACAATGGGATAAATAGTAATCTTTAACTTGTTCTTATTAAAACAACCAATTTTATACTTTACAGCCTCAGGATAACTGTTGTCTGTGTGTTCAAATTTCATACGTCTTCCTTCGGAAATAAAGGTAGATTTTTTGCTGTGAATTAAAGAATCTCCTTTAACCGGTATCGTTTCGTAAATCAAGTTTTTATTCACATACTTAACTCTTATCTGCTCAACGTAATAGGTCATACCTACTTTGGTTTTCAAATAACTCTCTCCATACAACTCTCCATTTTGAACCTGAAAAATTTCGTATCCAGAGCCTCCTTGATAATTCCAAGTACCGGCTAGATTTTGTATTTTTTTTGGCAATTGAGCTAAACTTGAGTGTTGAAAAATAAATAGTAAAAGTAGTAGTGAAATGCTATTTTTTAAGGTCGACCACATATATTTTGGGTTTTAGTGCGCTTACACGCTTGTTATCATTATTTTGTATGAATACTTTAACAATATCGTCATTTTTTAAGTTATCTGTCAGTTTAAATGGTAGAAAATAATTTACCTCACCACCCTCTTTTTGAACTTCCTGCATATCAAAATGCTGATAGAGAGCAAAGTTTTTAGTATTTTCTTCTATTGGCAACCCATTTCTTTCTGCAACCACAGTTGTTCTATATTCCGCATTTTGTTGTTTTTCTCCCCAACCCGAAATAAGAAAATACTCACTACTACTCGACTGTAATTCTCGCAATTTTCCTACGCTTATTTTTAATTCGCCCAAATAAGTTTGATCAGAATAAGTTTCTTTCCACTCTTGGTATAAATTAGAATGCGTTGAAGGAGTAATTGAATCTCGATATACTCTTTTCGTTTTTTTATTTGAAAAAAGAAGAATACCTGAATTAAAAAAAAGATGACTTTCTTCTAAAAATGGATACTTGAACTGTAGTATTTCATAAATTAAAGGGTGCATAGTCATATTACTATAAATCAACATCGTATAAGGCTTGTTTGATGCGACAGTTTTCTGATGTACATCAAAAGTAACTGTATTAAAACTAGTATCTGACCACAATGATGTTCGGGCAAATTTCACTTCGTTTGGAGTTTGTTGATCATAGTAATAATCAAAGTAAGCAGGATTAACAAAGTTTCCAAAATGGAGAATGTTATCTTCACCATACTTTTCATTTAAATCGTTTGTAATCATTGCAATCTCCTTTAATGCGCCGTAATGAACAGGTTTATACAACTTTCCAAACCAAATACTATTTACTGTAAAACAGATTAATAAGGCAGAAAGAATGAAAAAACGATGATGTTCCTTAATTCTAGAAAATGCATTACCGTAAGCCAATAAGCCTAAAGGAAGTACAAACAACAAGCCTTTTTCTCTTAACACAGGTGTGTAGAGATAACTTACTAAGTATCCCATAACGAGGACAGAGAAAAAAGCCAACACAGAGAAATTTACCTGCCTGATATAGATGCTCTTGTATTTATTACCGAAATAAGCTAAAACAGGTAATAAAACCGTTATACAAAGAATTAATTCTGATTGGTTTAAAAACAGAAAAACGAACTCAAAAAACCATTCTTTATTCGGATACGGCAACCACTGTAAACCTCCTCTAGAAAGTTGAAACGCCGTAATAGTCCAATGTGGAAGGAAACAAATCAATGCTACTATTCCCATCAATATCAAAAATACCCTGTGTTTCTTAAGAATAAAAAAGAGACTTAATATGCCTACACAACCCACAGTAAAAAAAGCAAAGTAATGCGAATACATTGACCCAACTGCTCCTAATAGTACCAACATTGCGGTAAACCAATTTACTTTCTGATCATTAAAAAGCTTAAACAAACCGAAGAAAAATAAGAGGGAAAAAAATATTCCGGCGGTGTAAGGTCGGGTTAAGGTTGTATCAATTATTGGAAAAACGAGTGTAGATAAAAATAAAACGGCTACAACTCCTGCCCATTTAGTGAAAAACGAATTAGCTATTTTGTACAAAACAAGACAAGACGAAATGTAGAAGAGTAAGGCCGGAAAACGAAGAATAAATTCAGATGCACCGAACCATTTGGACCAATAAAAAAGAAGAACTTGATAAAAAGCTGGGTGCATATCACCTCGTTTCACTCCTTCATCTATCAATTCTGAAAACGAATTATAATCTACTCTAAACCAAGCACTCAGTTCATCGCTCATAAAGCCTTGGTTGAACATAAAAATAACACGTAAAACAACACCTACAACCAATATTGTTAGCAGCCAGCCGTGTGTATCTAAGACTTTTCTCAAGAAGTAATTAATTGTCGCATTTTTTCATACAGAATAACACCACAAGCTACTCCAACATTAAAAGAACCTATTGTTCCTAAGAGCGGAATTTTGGCTCTTTGATGTGCTAAATCTAGCAAGGACTGAGAAATTCCATCTTCTTCTGATCCCATGATTATTGCTGTTGCTTCTGTCATAGTAGCATCAAAAGTAAACTTATCTGTTTTTTCTGTACATGCAATAATTCGAATACCTTGTGATTTTAATCCTTCGACGGTATCTTCTAAACGATCTACTTTACAAACTGGAATTTTGTGCAGCGCACCTGCTGAAGTTTTAATTGCATCGGAGGTAATAAGTGCTGCTCCTTTTGAGGGGACAATTATTGCGTGCACTCCAAAACATTCTGCGGTTCGTGCAATTGCTCCGAAATTTCTTACATCAGTGATTCTATCTAAAATAAGCAGATTGGGTTGGTCTCCGGCAGCCAAAACCCCATTTAAAACATCATCTAGAGATTGGTATTCGAGAGGAGAAATAAAGGCAATTACACCTTGGTGATTCTTTTTCGTAAGCCTATTTAACTTCTCTATCGGCACAAACTGCAATGTATACCGTTTGTTGGCAAGCTCTTCTTTCAACTCTTTAAACAGCGCTTTATCCATTCCGCGCTGTATCATAATTTTATTTATTTCTTTATTGGCTTTAACAGCTTCAATAACCGCTCTTACTCCAAATATTAAATCACTTATTTCTTCTTGTCTACCGTAACCCATATCGCGAAATTAGAATTAAAGCAGACTGCAAGCAAGAGATTATTGTAGAAATATCAGTTTTCTTTTATACAACTCACTTTTCCGCACATGAAATAAAGAAAAAGAACGGGTTAATTAATTAAACTCACACGTATTTTAGGCAATTTCATGCTGTTTTTTCATTTCCCTCCTCTCTAATCGCTCCTTCAAGCTATTTTTCAACGCATATTTGTTTTGAACTTATTATATTTGAAGCTCAAAATTTATAAGATGGCAGATACTTCAGATATAAAAAACGGACTTTGTATGGATTGGAACGGTAAATTATGGACCGTTACAGAATTTCAGCACGTAAAACCTGGAAAAGGTCCTGCGTTTGTTAGAACAAAATTAAAGAATATTGAAACAGGTAAAGTAGTAGATAATACTTTTTCGGCAGGACATAAAATATTTCCTGTACGAATTGAAAGAAGATCTTATCAATACCTCTACCCAGAAAATGGTGGATATCATTTTATGAATACAGAAACATTCGAACAGGTTTTTATTAACGGTTCCATGATTGATACTCCTGATTTTTTATACGAAGGTATTGTTTGTGAAATACAATTTCATGCAGAAGAAGAAATGCCTTTGACAGTTGAGTTACCTATGTATATTGAATCTACGATTACTTACACCGAACCAGGAGTAAAAGGAGATACTGCGACAAACAGCTTAAAGCCAGCAACAATTGAAACAGGTGCTGAAGTTAGAGTACCTTTATTTATTGGTAATGGTGAAAAAATTAAAATAGACACACGAACAGGAACTTACGTAGAACGTGTAAAGAAATAAAGCTTTAAAAACACTTGCTTAATGTAATAAGTTAACTAAAACCCGATTATAATCGGGTTTTTTTATTGTCTAAATATTTCTTTTCTTTAAATACAAAACCTACTTACAAACTAAAAAAGAACAAGAAAATAGCTTTATTTTCTGAAGTAAACCCTACTGAAATTTTCAACTTATCTAACAAGCGTAAGGATCTTTATTTAACGATACCAACCAGAATATATTTATTTTAGTTTAATACCAAATCAATTTATGCAGTAATTAAAGCATTGATTTAAAATAATCATCCTCCATTTAATTTCTTCACAGCATATTTTAATTCTGTTTTGACGAAATTATTTAACTTTTTTTAACGTCTTCTATTTGACATTATTGAATTTGAATAGAAAAAAATAATTTTTCTCAAAATTTCAATTCGACCTTTAAAAACCAAGCCTAGAGAAGTAATTAACACCTAAATTACTAGTTGTCAGAAAAATAATATCTAACTATTTAGGGTGAAAAGTTAAACAATATAACATTAAAACTGGTTGTTAAAGAAACTAAAAAATATAAACTATGTTATTAAATGTTTTAACAATCCCAAAAGATGATCCGATAGCGTTCACCTTTTTTATTGGCTACATGGCCATGTTTGCAGCTGCAATTTTCTTCTTTTTTGAAAGAGGAAGAGTTCAAGACAAATGGAAGTTGTCTTTGTTAGTCTCAGGACTAATAACAGGTATCGCAGCCGTCCATTATTACTATATGAAAGATTACTACATCGCTACGGGAGAAAATCCTACAGCTTTGAGGTACATTGATTGGACATTAACCGTTCCATTAATGTGTGTTGAATTTTTCTTATTAACCAAAGCTGCTGGAGCTACAAAAGCATTACTTTGGAAACTAATTTTTGCATCGGCATTAATGTTAGTTGCAGGGTATATTGGAGAAGCTTTTGTTCCACTTAATGCAGATGGTACAGCAGCAGCCGGAGCTGCAACCCACTCTGTTCTATGGGGAGTTATATCCACACTTGGATACATCTACATCCTTTACACTGCTTGGGCAGGAGAAGTAGCTAAATTAGCGAAAAAGAGTAACGACCCTGTTGTAATTAGAGGAGTAAAAACTCTAGCTTGGTTCGTTCTTGTTGGTTGGGCTATTTATCCAATTGGTTACATGTGCATGCCTGGTGGATGGTTAAACACAGCATTTGGCTGGGAATCTTCTAATGTTGACTTATTCTACAACATTGCAGATGCCATCAACAAAATAGGATTCGGATTAGTGGTATATGGGATAGCAGTATCATCAAATACTAAACAATCTATTTCATAATAATAAAATTTAGGGTGCACCTTCATGTGCACCCTTTACCATGCCATTTTCTTTCTACATACTTCTCATCTCAAACATTGTTCTATTACTGTTAAGTAATACAATGCCTGTTTTATTTTCAGAACACCAAACAACATTGGCATTCTTTTTAATAGCTTCGGTTGGAATTCCACATGGAGCGATTGATCACTTATTGTTCTTAAAAAAGACGAATAAGAATAAACTATACTTTTACAGCTTTTACTTGACCTTATTTACAATTTACGCCTTAAGTTGGATTTACTTTCCCTTACTTTCAATGGTTGCTTTTATGTTCATGTCGGCTTACCATTTTGGTCAGTCTCAATTTGAAAAATATACCATACATCCAATTATAAACAAACTCGTCGGTTTTTCTTGGGGAACCGCAGTTTTAAGTGGATTAGTATTATTCAATTTCGCCGAAATAAAAGGGATGACAAGCTCATACGATGAGTTTAATAATTTTCATCTACTCTTTAATTATACATTATTTTATAGCCTAGGAATTAGCAGCCTTTTTATATTTATTGTCTTAGGCTTATTTCAACTGAAATTTGTCCATTTCGTTAAAGAGGTCATTTATCTCTGCCTAATAGGATATACATTTTATAGTCAAACACTCGTATTAGGTTTTGCTTTATTTTTCATCTTCAATCACTCAGCAACTGTACTGCGTTCTGAATATCAGTTTTTAAGCGGTTTAGATTCAAATCTTAACGTCTCTAAATTCATTAAAGCTCTAGCGCCCTTTACGGCATTAAGTGTAATTGGAGTATTTTTTCTTTACTTTCTTACTTCTTTTGGAATTATAAATCTGAGTCTCCCTTTCATTATATTAATGATTATATCCTCCTTAACTCTGCCTCATTTGGTGGTGATGGAACTGTTTTATTCTAAAAAGTAAGCCTAATAAACTATCAGATTAAAATCTATCCTAAAAATCTTAGACTGAGTACTTTCATAAAAACTTTGACTCAACTAATTATATTTTGTTGCTACTATAACAAATTAAGTTCTTTTAGTTCACAAAAAAAATTGCATTATTGTGATTACAGTAATAGGAAACATAAACTCTAAGTTCATCTCTCATATGCATACAATTGAAACAAAAAAAACCGCTAGATATACGGTAGAAGGTAATCTTCAATCCGCTAAACAAATCCTCTATGTTTTGCATGGATATGGACAATTGGCAAAGTTCTTTATTCGCAAGTTTAATTCAATAGTATCAGAAGAAATAGCCATTGTTGCACCTGAAGGCATGCACCGTTTTTATCTTAAAGGCAGTGGTGGGCGCGTTGGAGCTTCTTGGATGACCAAAGAAGAAAGAGAATTAGACATAGCAGAAAATATTGAAT
Organism: Lishizhenia sp.; assembly: GCA_965656535.1. Taxonomy (GTDB): domain Bacteria; phylum Bacteroidota; class Bacteroidia; order Flavobacteriales_D; family Crocinitomicaceae; genus Lishizhenia. The sequence continues at coordinate 469,434 of CBFHKX010000002.1, read as the reverse complement.
TTCTAAATAGTTTACATAAAGAAATTCTAAAGGAAAACAAGCATGCATCGTTTAGTTTACTCGGCTTTTCTCAAGGAGGTGCTACGGCTGCTAGATGGTTGCAGTATGGAGAAATAAAAATAGAACATTTTATACTTTGGGCGAGTGTTTTTCCTCCAGATTTAGAACAACTAACAGAAAACGAACGTTTTAAAACAACAAAGAACAGTTTCTTTTTAGGAGATGAAGACCAATATTTCAATTTGGAACAACGGATAAAAACCGAGAAAGATCTTGCTGGTCTAAATTTAAACTTTGATTTTATTCTATTTAAAGGCGATCACAACATCCACCCTGCTCCATTGTCTCTTTTAGTAAAAAAATTAGAACAATAAATTACTGAGATTTCACTATTTTTAAGCAAATTTAATGATATGAAAAAGTTCGTCTGGATATTGCTATTATTTATAAGTTTCTTTAGTTTTTCGCAATGGGAAAACGACGAAATTGCACTTGGTTTTGGTTTTGGAAAATCTAACCTAGGAGGAAACTTTAGTATTAATGCAAAATATAACCTACCAAAGGCTGACGAAGCACATGCATATGGTCCGATGTTTAGATGGCAACGCGGTTGGAGCAATAACGTTGGAACAGATCAGCAATCTAACTTTAATATTTGGGGTCCGGGTGCTTTTTATCACTATCGCTTTGCAGAGGTGCTTTTTGCCGGAGTTGAATTTGAATATTTAAGTACGCCTTTCAGCTATACTTTATTGGCGCCAACAAGTAACTGGGTCCCCATTTTTAATATAGGAGCTGGTTATTCTCAAAGTTTTGATTTTGTGCGTGTTAATCTAGGATTCTTTTACGATGTGGTTAACGACGACAACTCTCCTATGCGTCCGCAATATTTTATTAGACAAACAAATGAAGCTGGAGAAGTTACGCGCTTACTTCCCGTTATTTATAAATTACAATTCTTTTTCCCGCTTGGTAAATAATCAATTGATATGCGATTAAATCTAATTGCCTTTGTTTTATTCTGCGGAAGTTTTATTCACAGCTATGCACAAAACACATACAGACTAGAAACATTTTCTGTTCAACAAGGATTTGTGCAAGCAAGTATTGAAAACTATCCTATTTCTATCTTTTTGAAAAAAACAAGAATGAGCAACTATCATATGGGTTCTTATGCCGTTGAAGGATGGTATTACTACAACAAATATGAAAAGAAAATAAAGCTTTGCGGTGTATATGATGCAATATCTGGATTAGTACTTTATCACTTTAAAGATAGTTCAAAGCATAACGACGTAGCGCATTTTCGTAAGATGACTAACAACCATTTTGATGACATCAGGTATTATTTCAACTTAGCTGGATATCAAGAGAAATTTGAATTTTCTAGTAATCAAGGAAAGTGGTTTAGTAGTGATAAAGAACTTGCTGTATATGTAAATCACGAGCAACTTAATGTTGTAAAACAATCTAACTTTCTAGTTAATCAGAATAATGTGTTTTTTGATTTAAATGCATTTGGAGCCACAGATAAAAACTACAAAATTGTTGCTTCAAACAGGATAGCTGTTATACTTTCTTATGAATATGGTCCAAACCCAAATGTGAATGGAATGTGCGGAGCTGGAGTAGAGAAAGGTTTTTTGTATTTGCGTTTTAAAGAAAGTATGGAATTAGATAAAGTGAATAATATAAAAGTAGAAAGTTGCACCAAAAGTATTTCAAACAAGAAAATGGAAACAGAAAATGAAATTATTTTTAACTGCAAGGAATATAAAGGAGGTAAATACGAAAAGTTTAAAGTAAGCTTGGATTTAAATCGTGTTCAACTCTCTAAAACTTCACTCTAAACTGCACTGTAATATCTGACCTTGTATTTCCGAGTACTTCTTCCGGACCTGATCCTATGCTATCTCTGTTTGCAAAAATGCTTGTAGAATACCTTACCCACAAATCACATTTTCTTAAAAAACTCCACCTTATTAAGGCGTAAGCTCTACTTCCTGTATAAAAATATGCCGGTACGCTAAAAACATAAAGCGCGTTGTTTTCAAAACTATATATTCTACTATCAAAACTATCTGTGTCAAACAAAGCATAGCGTAAGCTTATATCAACAGGAGACTTTTTAGGTTTCCAAAGCAAATCTTGCGACAGAATCATACCTTGTTCTGGAGAGTTACTTTTTCTATTAATTGTAACATATTCTAATCTACTTTTCCATTGTAATTCGTCTGTTAATTTATAAGCTAAATTAATTCTATAATTACGCTGTGTAACTGTTTCAATTGGTGTAATGGGATTATCATAATCTCTAGAATTTCTTGCGCGTTGTTGTTCTCTTGCTCGCACATAAACTTGCAGTTTTTTGTTGGGTTTATAGGTTAGTTGTCCTAGCACTTCATGTCCAACACTTGGTGCATCTATTTGAAATCTTAACCAAGGAAATTTAAAAAAATCAACATAACCGTTAACTTTAAAGTGTTTCGCTACATTTATGTTTGTACCCATGTAAAAGCCAGATTCATTTCTAGTTGTTGCAGTTTCACCAAACCCAATTGCATAAAAAGTATGGTAATCTTTAGGATATTTTCTAAGTACTGCACTAATTGTAGCTCTGCTGTCTATAGCAATTAGTAGTCCTTGAATAAAAGCAATTGAGTTGGAAGTGCTACTCATAGCTACCTCTCCAAAAAGATTGAAGTTCTTGTTAATAAATGAATAATCCGCTCCAAAATTATTCAATTCTTTACCTCTAAAGTCGAACTGGTTGTAAGGCAAAACCGCCCTTTCAAATGCTTTATCATAGCGCTGGTGTAAGGCAGACAAACCAATTTGAAGCTTTCGCGTATTGTATTTTAAATATGTTCCTGCAATGGTTTCTTTCAAAGCATCTCTTCTTGCTAATTCAGAATTTGTTCTGTGCAATCCTGTTATATTAATAGCCGAAGCAATTGCTCCTTCTTCGTTTGATAAGGTATCTTCAACAATAGAAGCATCAACGGCTTTATGTGAGGCAAATGTTGTAATAGAGAAGTTTCCTAACCCAAATTCAATTCCGGCTCCTCTTAAAAAGCGAGATTCATCTACGGATGTATAAGGCCTTAATCCTCTAGCGTTTTTTTTAACTGTTACCGCATCGGCTGTTTTACCAAAAGCATAACCCGTCCAAAACGTTAATGCTTGTCCCATCTGCATTTGATAATCCCCAAGGGCAACTTTTTTAATAAACTTTCCTCCTGAATAGTAAGCATGTGCTGAATAAAAATCAAACCCATTAGGATTACTCTCTTTAAAAAATTGTTCACCGGCATCTTTTTCTGCGGTTAAACCCACGCTGAAATTAGTTCGATAACTAAATCTATATCTACTATACAGCTTATCTGCACTACCTTTATAAAATTGATTACTTTGTTCTTTAATTGAATCGGAAACATTTGCATATCCGCTCCTGTCTTCTATATTTCGCTGATAACGCAGGTAAAGTTCTGACTTACCTTGTTTAAGCAACTCGCGTAAACTTAAACTCGGCTGATCTAAACGATCTGTAACTTTAACAAAGGGAAGGACATTAAAAATAGTTGGTAAATCCCAATATTTTAGAGATTGTAATTCGTAAATAGTAATTAATTTTCCGAAGGTTGCCCTGTGATTAACTAAATTATTGATTTGAATATCTGTAAGTAAACCGCCTAACTCTTCTAAATCCTCTTGAGAACACGAATTTAAATTTATAGGATGGTCAAAGAAATAAACCAAATTTTCAAACAAACCCGTTAAGTCAATCTCCTCGTCTTCTAACTGTTCAGAGATAAACTCTACCCGTTGTTGTATGATATCGTTTTTTTGTTCTTGCGAAAAGGCAAACGAAGCAATCAAAAAAGAAAAAAAGACGAAATATACCTTAGTCATTTTTCAAGAAATAATTAAGATTAAATGCCGGACTAAACCCTAAAATCTGATTATAATTACTCGCAAGGGATAAATCAAAAACTCCCATTCTATATCCTATACCAAAAGATAGTTCCATAGGTGCGCTGCTTGCTCCAAGTCTAAAAAATAAATTATCTACAGCTTGATACTCTACAGCACCTCTTATGCTTAATGGATTCTCAATATCTTTAAAAAACTCAAGAAGTAAATTTACTTTACTACTTAAATTATAAGCTGTTCCAAATCTAAAAATTGTTGTAAACCTATCGTCTTGGAAACTTGCTAATTTTGCACGGTTAAGGTTAAATACTGCAAAACCAACACTCCAATTGTCTGTAATTTTACCGAGCATTCCTATTTCGGCCGTCAATGAAGAACGGTTGCCATAGTTTTCATTTAAGGATAAGTTCAAATAGTTGAGCTGTACACCCATTGAAAAGTTCTCCGCTAACTTAAGAGAATATCCTCCTCCAACTCGCGTGGTCCTATACTGCTCAAAACCATAAAATTGAGCACCTAGACCAATTACACCCGATTTTAATTTAATAGCTCCTGTTATGCCTTGTGATTGTAAATCGCGCAATAAAAAACGACTCTGGTAACTTACTCCAAAACCTGATTCTTCTATAAAACCAAGAGCTCCTGGGTTATGATGAACAGACCAAATTGAGGGCAAAGCTACTATTGCGTTCGCAGATCCGGCAGACTCAGCGCTCATTGGCAACCAGCCTTGTGCCTGACTTCCAGTACTCAACACAAATATTAAAAAGAGAAAAAAGAACCTTTTCATGGTGGAAAGATAGTAATATACTCTTTGATTTAGTTGTAAGCCGATACTAAGTTTATATTAAGGATTAGAAGTGTAAAACAAAAACAATAAAAAAACGGTAAAGATTTCCTTTACCGTTTTTACTTTGCAATTTAAAACTATACAGTATCAAATAATTGATTTACAGACTTTCTAACTTTCGGTGCTGCTTTATATTCATCATCATCATGGCGATAACCAATAGCCAATACAACACTTGCATTTAAACCTTTATCAGTTAAACCCAATGTATTGTTATACGCATCTGGTTCGAATCCTTCAATAGGAGTTGCGTCTATCTTTAACTCTGCACAAGCTATCAATGCTGAAGATAATGTAATATAAGCTTGTTTCGCCGTCCAATGTTTCATTTCAATTTCAGACTTTTCTTTCATCTTCGCTTTTACAAAGTCTCCATAACCTGCTAATTGAGCAACATCCATATTACTAGCTTTCGCTTTCATCTCAAGATAATTATCTATATCTTGATCTGCAACCGTTAATTGACTTGTAAAAACAAACAAGTGAGAAGCATCGGTAATTTGTGATTGATTCCATGAAATTGGTTGTAAACTTGCTCTCACATTTTCGTCTCGAATATCTAACACTTTAAATGGCTGTAATCCGTAAGATGTAGCGGTTAACTGAATAGCTTCTTTAATATAATCGATATCTTTTTCGTCTACTTTTTTCGAAGCATCCATTTTCTTTGTTGCGTATCTCCATTTGAGATTTTCTACTAATTGTGTCATTTTATTTTAATTGTTTAATTATTAATATTATTTACTCTTTACAGTGACATTGGAGCCTCCATTATTAAAAGTCGCGCATTATTTGCTGCCTTAATTTCAATTGACTCTATATCCCAAACACCAATTCCATCTCGCCTACTTAGTTTTTCTCCGTTTATTTCAGCTTCTCCATCTAAAATGAAGGCATAAACGCCATTTTCTCTTTTCTTAAGTTTATAATTTGTGACTGTCTCTTGGCTAAATTTCCCTAAGTGAAACCAAGCATCTTGATTAATCCAAACACCTTGATCTTCTTTATTTGGAGATAATACTTGGTACAATTCATTTTCTTTTTCAATCTCCCTTAAAGAAACTTGATCATACCGAGGTTCTACATTTTTTTGTCTAGGAAAAATCCAAATTTGCAAAAACTTCACCTCTTTATCTAGATTTTTGTTGCACTCTGAATGCGTAACACCTGTTCCTGCGCTCATAACTTGAACATCTCCCTCCTTTATCACAGTAACATTACCCATGCTATCTTTGTGTTCCAAATCACCTTCTAAAGGAATAGAAACAATCTCCATATTATCGTGCGGATGTGTTCCAAAACCTTTACCAGCTTGCACCTGGTCATCATTCAAAACACGTAAAACTCCAAAATTCATACGTTCTGGATTGTAATAGTTTGCAAAACTGAAAGTGTGAAAAGAATTTAACCACCCGTGGTTTGCATTTCCTCTTGACGCTGCTTTATGAATTACTTGGTTCATCTTTTTAATATTTTTATTTGGTAAATGATTAAATCCAACTTGATCTATTAATTTATCATACGTTGAATCTGCTGAATTTCTTTGTACGGCATTTAATACTTTCGGAGCTGCAAGCCCAATAAGTCCTGTAAAAAATGCATTCTTTATAAATTTTTTCCGTTCCATACACGCTTTGTATAAGTACACTACAAAGATGATAAAGCTTTGCACGTGATGGAATATGAAAAAAGGAGATATACGTATAAAAATCCGATATCAGGAGGTCGATTCTCTTTTTTTAAAATGAGAAGGAGAGAGTTTCGTTTGTTTTTTAAAAAAAGCACTAAAGTTGGCTGGTTCATTAAAACCTAATTCGTATCCAATTTCTTTATTTGATAACTCAGAGAAATAAAGCAATCGTTTTGCTTCTATCGTAATTTTTGACTGAATATACTCTTTAGCCGTTTTACCAATTTTCGCTTTTATAATTCTATTTAGATGATCAGGTGTTATATGTAAAAGTTGGGCATAAAAAGAAGCCGAATGCTCTTTATTATACTGTTGGTTAACACTATTTTTAAATGACCTAACGATACTTTCTCCTGAAATATCTGCATCTGAAACTACTGGATTTATTGCGCAAATTCTATTGCATTCTATTAAAAACAATTTCAAATAGGCTCCAATAGAAAGTTCTTTCATATTTCGGTTACTCTCGAACAAATCAAAAATAGTGTGGGCAAAATTTAAAATTATATCAAACTGCTCTTCATTTGGTTCTAATGGCGGAGTTTCTCCATAGTTTTGAAATAGATTTAAATGCTCTACAAAAGAAATAGCTATCGCGTTTTCAATCAAAAACTGTGTAGAAAATGTGAGAACATATCCATCGCTTTGAACTTCTTCAATTACTTGGTGTACCTGACCGGGTGCTACAAAATGTACTTGGTGATTCGATAATGGATAAGAATTAAAGTCTACCTTATGTTGTCCCGTTGCATTTTTAACAACTAGAACAGTATAAAAATTATGTCTATGTGGTTCATCTACTTTGCCCTTTCTTTTTAAGAAAGTTGCTTGCATTTTAGAAATACTAAAACTTGCACTCTCTTTTTGTGCATTGACTTGTTCATACGTTTTTACAGCTTTCATTTCTATCTACAAAGTAAACGAAACAATTTAAAATGAGTTTGTCTGTTCTTAATCAAACTTACGTTTCAAATATGTTTTAAAGTAAATTAATGGAATTAGTCCGCGTAAGAACATCCAAACAATAAGAGACAACCAGATCACTTGTAAACCAACTGAGAAGTAATCGGCTATAAATAAAACAGGTAAAAACCCGAAAAGAGTAGAAATAACCAGTAAATTTCTTAAAAACTTAGCTTCTCCTAAACCTTTAAAAACACCATCTAAGGTAAACGCTAAAGCATTTAACGGTAAACAGAGTATAAACAGAAAAAGCACATCCTTGTAAAGATGCGTAACTCTGCTATCCTCTGCTAAAACACCTATAATTTCTACATGAAATAATAGGAAAATTACAATTAGTAGCAGAGCAACCAAAAACGCTAAGAGCATATTTTTTTTAAGCGTTTCCTTTAAAGCAATTGGATTTTTTTGTCCTAAATATTTACCAGAAAGAGCATTTGCTGCAGTTGCAAAACCATCTAAAAAAAAAGCAGAAAACAACCAAATGTTTAACAAAACTGTATGGGTAGCAGCTTCTATCTCGCCGTACTTATTTGCAAATTTATGCGTAAGAACTAAAGCAATATTTAACGTAATTGTTCTCACCATTAAATGAACTGCCATATGCACCATTACTTTAAACTGCTGGTTTATTCTATTGCTAAAAAGTAGCTTAACCTTAGAGCGAAGTAAGAAGAATATTGCCAATAAAAACATAACGATTTGAGCAATTAAAGAAGCAATAGCTGCACCCTCAATACCCATAGGTTCACAAAAATCTCCTAAACCGAGCACCAATATAAAATCTAAAAGTATGTTTAAGCAACCGCCAACTATAGATATAATCATTGCCCAATATGTATTTTGCAATCCTCTAAAAACTCCAAACAATGAAAATGTAATTAAGGTTATGGGAAAACCAAATGCGCGAATATCATAATATGCAACTGCCTGTTCAGCAACTGCATTTGACGCAGAGAGTAAACTGGTAAATATCCAACTTGATGAAAAATAAGTAAGTAAAAAAGCCAAAATACCTAAACCTAGATTAAACAAAATCATTTGCGGTATAAGCGTTGCTACAGAATTTATATTATTTGCACCTACGGCTTTAGACACGAGCGCAGAAATTGCACTTTTAACCTGAGCAAATATCCAAAGTAAAGCAGAAATTAAACTCCCTGCTAATCCAACGGCAGCCAGAGAGGTAATTGTAAGATTAGGATTATTTGATGGAATGTTACCCACCACAGCTATATCTGTTAAAGATAAAATAGGTTCAACAATACCACCAAATATTGCTGGTATAGCAAGCCTAAATATGGTTTTATAAGTTGGTATTTTCGACATCTGTTGGCAAAACTAACCATTTTGCGCGCTCCCCTTTCTGTTGGTGAACACAATATTTCCATTCTTTGCCATAAACAGTTTCTATTAACTGTTCAAAAGGACTGTAATCAAAGGTATCTTGTGCGTATACGTAAACAATTTTCTGTAGACCAACATAGATATAGTTGGCACTTTCTTTATAACGAAAAGGTTCTGCAATGCGCAGGGCATCTTGATCTTCACCAAAGTTATCTAGCCAGTTGAAAAATGCATTTTCAGTTTGGATTGAATCTGTAAACTCCCAAACTACGAATTGAATAGCAACCGAGTCTAAGTTAATTGTTTTATTTATTTTCGATGTAGGTCTTAATCTATCAACAAAAAACCTGTCGGGCGTTAAATTTAAAACAGGTGTTAGTTCCGGAAATTGCTCGTACAAAACCGTGTCTAATAATGTAAAATTATCATGTGAATGTTTCGGCTCTATGTACACTCTGACCGAGTCTTTTGTTTGTTCTTCTGTATATTTTTTAGAAGAAGGCAGTACATCCTCTAAATCAACAGCTTCTGTTTTAGGAGAAGAAGAGCAAGAAATGAAAAATACGGTAAATAGTATTGGACTATAATTTTTTAATAACCTCAAGTGTTTCATCTATTTGATTTTTTGAAATATCTAAGTGAGTAACAAAGCGAATCATACCTGGGCCAAAAGGCATGGCTAAAATATGTTTTTGTTTTAATTTATCTAAAATAGCTGGTAGTTTTTCTTTCTCCTTTAAAATACCTACAACAATGTTTGTTTCTACGGGAATTACGTTTTTAAATAAATGATTATTTACGAGCTCCTGTTCGATAGCTTTTGCGTTTTTATGGTCTTCTTTTAAACGAGAAATATTGTTCTTTAGTGCATATAAACCGCCTTGTGCAATAATACCCGCTTGTCGCATTCCACCTCCAAAGGCTTTTCTGCTTCTATGTGCTTTTTTTATAAACGATGAATTTCCCAAAAGAATAGAACCAACAGGCGCTCCAAGGCCTTTTGATAAACAAATGGATATAGAATCAAACTGCGCACCATACTTCTTATAATCCACTCCCGTTTCAACCAGTGTATTAAAAAGTCGGGCACCATCTAAATGCAAAGGCAAGTTTTGCGCGTTGCAAAAATTTTTAATCTTTTTTATTTCTTCAAAATTATATATGGCACCTCCACCTCTATTCATAGTATCTTCTAAACTAACCAAAGCTGTTAATGGATAATGTACATCATCTGGATTATTTATCCAAGGTTCAATTTCTTCAACCGTTAGTCTTCCACGGTTTCCCTCGATTAACCGAACAGAAGTACCTGAATTACGAGCAATACCTCCTCCTTCGTACTTATAAATATGGGCATCTTGAGCACAGATTACTTCATCTCCTGGCTTACAATGCACATTAATAGCAATTTGATTTGTTTGTGTACCAGACGCACAAAAAAGTGCTTTTTCAAAACCAAATAATGCTGCTGCGTAGTTTTCAAGTTCATTTACGGTTGGATCTTCTCCAAAAACATCATCTCCAACCGGAGCTTTGGCCATTTGATCTCTCATTTCTTGAGAAGGCTTTGTTACAGTATCAGACCTGAAATCTATCATCGTATGCATTTATATAGTAAAGTGGAAAATTAATCAATATTTCTTCATTTTATTGACAAACCGATTGCTTAATGCAATAAGATAAATAAAAAAACAAGGATTTGTTACTACCTTTGAAGTATGAATTCCATTGCTGAGCAATTGCGTAATTCTAGACCGAAAGGTTGACCCATGCAGTAGTTTTTGAGACTTAACATTTTACCATTTAGGAATTAATTGCTTTACTGATATCGAGCTTCTCCCTCATTAAATTAGGGCTAACCCAAGAAGATTTTAGATCTAGAGCTGCGTTCCTATCCCTGTTTTTCTGAAGTTTTCAGAAAGGTCCTGCATGGGCTTTTTACTATTTAACGAATAAAAAAAGTCGGCACAATTTGTACCGACTTTCATATTTAGTGCTTTAGTGTTTATTTAAGTATGAACTCTACGCGTCTATTTTTTGCCATCTCCATTTCTTCTCCATCCATCTCGTCTATCTCTTTAGATGGTACTTGTGCTTTATTGTCTGACAATAAAATACGTGTTGGAGCAATATCATAATTGATTAATAAAGAACGTACGTATTCTGCTCTTTTCATAGAGATATTTGCTAAACTTGGGTCTTCTTCAATGCTATTTGTTAACTCTGTTTGATCCATATTACCAATTAGTTCAACTTTTGCATTTGGATTCTCTTTTAAATAAGAAACAATTGTTTTAATAGATGCATCTCCGGCTGGTGTAACATCATATCTTCCATAAGCATACCATACTCCTTCTTGCTGAAACTTTTCTGTCAAACTCATTTCTTCGTCAATAGAAGGCACTTTCTGGTAAATTACGTTAGACACCATTTCGGCAGCATCTTCATAATTACACTCACAAATCTGATCTTCCTCCAACAAAGTAACACTTACATCATCAATGTAATAGTAAGCTGCAATTATTTGAGAACCTTTAATATCTTTCGGCTTACGTGATTTTTCGTACTTAACATCATTATTATTTGTGAAGTTACCAATGGTTATGTATTTCTCTCCACCTTTTGCAACATACTCTCCACATACTCTATCCCAATTATACATTCCTTGGAATACTTGCTCATTTGGGTGCATTACGTGAGATTCTTCAACCAAGGCATCGACTTTTTCATCTGTACCGAAAGCTTTTTTCGAAAAGTGAGCAGCTAACTTATTTGACGAATACTTAGAAAGCTCTGCTAAAGATGCAGAAAACTCAACTTTATAACGCGTACCTTTTTTCATGGAGGTATTTAGCTTCGTCATCACATAGGTTCTTTTCATTTTATTATTGTACGAATACACAACAATACCTGCGTAATTATCTCCATCTTTTGGAGTTTCTCTACCAAATTCGTTTTCTCCAGCCTGAAACTCTGGCATTTTTGCATTTCCAACAAATAAATCTGCAGGAACACCAGTTGGAGCACTCCATCCTTCTGCAACTTTTATTTGTCCAAGTTTTTTTACTTTTCCGTCTAACGACTCAAAGCTACCGTTGGTTACTAAATTGTCTTCGTCTTGAGCTCCTGAAAATAGCGATAACGCTAAAGCAGGAAGCAATACAAACATTTTTCTCATTGTAGAATTTTTATAATTCATAGTTTTTAACTGTTTTTACAAAGGTTTTCACCTTTTCTGGGTCTACATCTGGGTAAACTCCGTGTCCTAAATTAATAATATGTCGCTTACTTTCGAAAGAATCTAACATTTTAATTGTAGCCTGTTCAACATCTTTGTGAGAACCATAAAGCTGACAAGGGTCTAAATTACCTTGGAGCGTTCTATTTTCTCCTACAATCTTTCTTGCATTCGCAACATCCATATTCCAATCTAACCCGATTGTGTTACACGCACAATTTGCCAAATCTTCTATAGAGCGGTAAGCTCCTTTCGAAAATAAAGTTACCGGAACCTCAGAAATTGCCGATGCTATTTTCTGAATATACGGAAGCGCAAACTCATCGTATTGTTCTTTTCCTAAAATACCTGCCCAAGAATCAAAAACTTGAACCATATGCGCTCCTGCATTAATTTGAGCTTTTAGATACTTTATGGTAACCGTTGTTATACGATTAAGCAAGTCGTGTGCCAAAGTTGGATTTGTGTATAAAATTTTTCTTGATTTGGAGAATGTTTTAGAACCCGAGCCTTCTGTCATGTAGCAAAAAATTGTCCACGGCGCACCTGCAAAACCAATTAATGGAACTCTTCCTGCCAAACCTTTATTGGTTAAACGGATGGCCTCCGTTACGTAACCTAAACGGTCTTCTATATCAAACTCTGTTTGTGCAAATTCATCTAACTGCTCAATAGAAGAAATTGTTTTTTCAAACCATGGGCCTTTCTTTTCTATTAATTGGTACTCTAATCCCATTGCTTCTGGTATAACCAGAATATCAGAAAATATAATTGCAGCATCTACATCCAAATGATCTATAGGCTGAATTGTAACTTCTGCAGCTTTTTCTGGTGTTTCTACCAACTCTTTAAAACCAGATAAAGCTCCGCGTACCGCTCTATATTCTGGTAAAATTCTTCCAGCTTGGCGCATTAGCCAAACAGGGTATCTCTCTATCTCTTCTCCTCTAGCAGCTCTGAGGATTAAATCGTTCTGTAAATTCATTGCGTGTAAAGATAATAATTTGACTATTTCTTAAAGTAGGTTTAGAAAATTATCCTATTGATTTTTGTCTCTTATTGTAAATAGCTCTACTTCGCTTGTATAAAGGGTATACCTTTTTGTTTCCATGTTCCAAATATAAACGAGTAGTTCTACGTTCGAAGCAGTAGGTAAATCTCTTAATAACATTGTTTTAAGAATTGGTTTTGATTTAACTGTTTGTGCTTCAATCCAATTTAGCTGTATGTACTCATAGGCAATAATATCATCGGTTTCTAAATTCTTAGCTTGTGCAACTATCCTACCTTTAAATGGATGTGACAAAGATTGCATAGCAAGATCAATCCCAACAAGAACAGTGGATGAGCCGAGACTATCAATTTGATATTTAATTAGTTCGTTAAATTCTTTTGCTTGCTCTGTATCTTGTTTTAATTTATTTTTTACAATAATTTGTAATTCAGGTGTCTTTTTTCTTTCGTACAAAACGTGCTTACTTCTTGGAGCTTCAGCAATAGAATCATATAAATTATTTAGTGTATGCATCCACTTCGGCTTTGCAATTATAAAATCAAAATACTTTGCCGGATGTTCTTTGGTGTTGATTGTCCAATCTTCTGTGTTAAACTTATCCCTTGTCCAAAATTGCAATGCATTTACCTCCGCGTTATTTCTATACACTTTTTCGTTATAGTTGAACATCCTTAAAGCATCGCCTGCAACAGTTGCTGGATACTTAGTTTCACTTTCAGCCTTTGCGATGTATTCGTAAAAAGAATCGGGTATATATTCTTTTTTCCACAACGAAGTATAGTTTACGTTTAGGTTTAAACAAAAGTGAATGGGAAAGATTAATGCTATAAAACCAAGATATTTGAACGGAGAATCAAATTGATCTATTGTAAAGAATAAAGCTCCAACAAAAAGAGGAACAAAATAAAGTCCAACTCTATCTACCGGATAATTAACGTCTAAAACAATATGAAGTAGATAAACTCCAATCAATGTACCAAATAAAGAAATACTAAATAACCCTTGTTTATGTGTAAAAAATAGTATGCCTTTTTTCACTAAAAGTAAAACAGTAAGAAATAGGAAGAATAAAAAGAGAATTAAAAATGAAATTTGCACAAGTTGACTACTACTTTCAAACAAGAGCTCTAGTAGAGATAAAACGGTATTTAACCAAAAACCATTTGCATTGCCGTAGTATAGAGAACCTTCTGCATTCATTTGAAAAGAGAGAAAAACAAAAACCGAAATGATTAATGCTGTAATAAAATGTATTATAATCGTTTTTAAACGAAATTTAAAAGGTAAGGAAACTGTATTTCTGTTTAGTATAGTTAGAAAGACGGCCACAGTATAGAGCAGTAGTCCTAATGGCAGTAAAGTAAGGTTAGCCGATATTGCCAGCAAAATGCCAACAGAAAAGTAGATACTATGTTTTAAACTTGTTCGAGCATACAGTTCTAGTAAAGCGTAAATTGCAAACATTAAAAAAGCCATAGACATGCCATAACCCCTTGACAGAGAAAAAAATTGAATAAAATAAAGCATTCCTAGAGAAGCTACTACATACATCCACCTCAAAAAAGCGTGACTAAAGTGCTTGCTAATTTTCCAAATTGCAACCAGATATAATAAAAAAGAAAGTACATTGGGTAAGCGCAAAGAAAAGTTAGAATACCCAAATAAATTATAGGAAACAGAAGATAATAGCGAGTTTAATATATGATTATTAGCATCTGCATGTGCGCCTGAAAAAGGATTAAATTCAAAAGACTGAATGTAATAATAAAATGTAGCAATTTCATCGTGTACTAAAGGAACATAAATAGCTCTTAAAACTACAAAACAAATTAAGCTACAACTGATTACGAAATAGACGGTTCTTTGCATTTAAATTACCTAAAGATTTGCCATTGATATCCAAAATTTTGATTTTTGAAGAACCGCTGTCAGCTTTTGTTTGTCTAACACAATTACCGTGCAACAGTTAACCTTAAAACTATCTTCGCCTTGTTTGTGTGTAAAGCGCAAATTAAACTTACTTGGAATGTGCTCATTTGAGTTTTGGGCAACTACAATATCTAATTGCGCACTTTTTTGTTCTGCCAAAGGTGGAAATCGATTTGTCAGTTTAAAAACAATAAGCGTATCATCGTTTTGTGATTGACTCATGTAATTACCTCCGAGCTTGTCTTCTTCTATAATACTTAAGCTTTGTGCGTTTAGTTGAAAAGTTGAGCAAAAATCTTGAAAAGCTCGGCTAAACTTTCTGTAGTAGTCTGCACCTAAATCTTCTTCTACTTCAAACTCGGCCTCAAATTTTTCTGGTTCTAACGCAGATGTATCTTTTTCTAATTGCTCTATACGTTGTTTTGCTCTGTCTAACGCTTCGTTATGTGAAGGATTGCTGCTCATAATATTACTCTGTTAGTAGAGAACGAATATACAAATTGTTATGTTAGGGCTAAACAAAAAAATCTCGTTACACTAATGCAACGAGATTTAAATTTATTTGAGCGTCTTGCTTATTTCTTAGCGTGACGTGCGTATCTGTTCTTAAATTTATCAATACGACCTGCCGTATCAACAAACTGTGCTTTTCCTGTAAAGAATGGGTGAGACTTGTGAGAAATATCTAATTTCACTAATGGATACTCATTACCATCTTCCCACTGAACTGTTTCAGTTGAAGGTGCACAAGAATGACAAACGAAGCTATATTCATTCGTCATATCTTTAAATACTACTAATCTATAGTCTTCTGGATGTATATCTTTTTTCATCTTAAAAATTTTCTTAATTCAATTTACCCTGCAAAAGGGAGGACAAAATTAATAAACTTTTCTCTTATTACAAATGCATCTTGCTTTTTTTTAGGAGAAAACATCAATTTTCATAAATTCTTTCACTTCTTCAATTATTTTCCTGTCGTTACACAGTCTCGGCACCTTGTGTTGTCCGCCCAACTTGTTGTTTGATTTTAACCAACGATCAAAAGTTCCAGGGTTTAAAAAATTAACTTTAGGTGTTTTTAAGTTTAAATTATTCTGGCGTTTTGCTTCATAATCTGTGTTTACTTTTTTAAGCGTCTCGTCCAATATAAAATTGAACTGTTGCTCATCTTGCGGAGGAGTTATAAATTCGATTAACCACTCATGACAGCCTTTCTCCTCTCCTAGCATAAACACTGGAGCTGCAGTATAATCTTTTACTTGTGATTTGGTTGCTTCGCAGGCTGCAATAATAGCTTTCTCTGCATTTTCTACAATTAACTCTTCGCCAAAACTATTGATAAAACTTTTGGTTCTGCCAGTAACTCTAAAACGATAAGGTTTTTTTTCTGTAAAAGTAACGGTATCGCCAATAATGTAGCGCCATAAACCGCCATTAGTTGTGATTACGACTGCATAATTCTCTCCTAATTCAACTTCTTCTAACGACAGTGTTTGTGAAGATTCTACACCTTTATACTCTGCTAGCGGAATAAACTCATAAAATACGCCATAGTCAAGCATAAGTAATAAGTCTCCCCCTTTTTTATCTTGAATACCAAAAAAGCCTTCGGAAGCATTGTAATTTTCTACATAGTTCATTTTCGGACTATCGATCAATTTTTGAAACTCTTTTTTATATGGCTCAAAATTTACCCCACCATGCATAAACAGTTCTAAATTAGGCCAAACCTCAGAAATATTTTTTTTCCCTGAGAGCTCTAAGATTTTATGAAGTAAAACAAGTGTCCAACTCGGCACTCCAGTTAGGATAGTTACATCCTCTTGCATAGTGCTTCTTGCCATTTTTTCTAGTTTTACATCCCAATTTTTCATGAGTGTAATTTCTTTTGATGGCGTTCTTTTCAATTCTGCCCACCACGGTAAATTCTCTACAATAATTGCAGATAAATCTCCTATGTAAGATGCAGAGTTATGTGGATTATTTTGTGAGGAACCTCCAATTACTAAGTGTTTTCCGTTGTACAACTTAGTTTCAGGGTTTTGCGTGTAATACAAGGACAATAAATCTTTTCCGCCTTTGTAATGACAGTTTTCTAACGACTCTTTGGTAACAGGTATATATTTACTCCTATCCGCTGTTGTACCAGATGATTTTGCAAACCATTTTGTTTCTCCAGGCCAAAGAACATCCATTTCGCCTTTAACAGCTTTATCTACCCAAGGTACAATATCGTCATATTTTTGTAAAGGAATTTTATGTTTGAAATCTTTGTATGAATGTACTTGATCTAAACCAACGTTTTTACCGTAGAGTGTGTTCTTTCCGGACTCTATTAGCTTAAAAAACAATTCTTGCTGTACCTCAAACGGGTATTTCTTAAATAAATCAATTTGATGTATTCTCTTTTTGATTATCCAACTAAAGATAGAATTGAATGCCATTTTGCAGCAACTTTTTTCTAAATATAAAGAAAAATTTGAGCGAAGTACTAAATTTATTTATTCGTCTAAGGAAAATACAGCTCCTTATTGTAAAATTAACAAGGCAGATTCAATTAATTCATCTTTTGTTTGATCCACGGTATCTAAACTCACAATAACATCTGGCTCAACACCATCATCAAGATGATTGCCTTGAAAATCTATAAATTCTGAAACGGATAAGGAATACGACCAGCCATTTGCTAAGAAACCGTCTGAAACCGAACCTGAACCTCCTCCTGTTTTTTGACCAAGAAAGGTAACCTGACTTAAAGGAGCTAAATTGTAACATAAAGTTGTTGTTGCAGAAAATACACCTCTATCGGTTAACACAACTACATTATTAAAAAATCGATTAGTTGAATTTACAGGTGTGATGTAGCTAGGAGAATCTGAAAAATCATCCAAACCAGGACCAGTTTTAAAACGTTCAAACCCTGTATACGTCGTATTTTCCATGAAATAAGAAGCTACTTGGGTAGCTAAACTTGGATCACCTCCGCCGTTATCTCTAACATCTAGTACTAAACCATCCGCACCTTGAAAGCTTTCAAAGATAGTTTCTAGATTACTCTCTAATTGTTTGTCTGAAAAAGAAGGAATTCTAAAATAAGCTAAGTTAGGATACTGTTCAAAACGACCATAAACAAACCTGTATTTACCTTTATTATCAATTAATTCTGAAGGACTTAAAGGCTTTGTCATTCCATTAAAATAGTAAGAATCAAGCAAATCTTCATCAAGAGCCTTTTCATATCCTTCTTTAGGATCAAAAACGAAACCATATGCACCATCAGAAAGATAAGCAATTAAGTTACTATGTCCATCTCGCAATTGTTCAGTTATATGGGTTAATTTCCAAAGTAAGGCTGTGTCTGACATATCGTTAGAAAATGTAGCTCCTATAGAATCGGTCAAAAAATCAATATCCACCCCTTTAAAATCTAACATTGCATACTTTCCTTTCACCAACGAAGCATACTCTTGAAAAATAGCCTCAGGTGATGTTACTGCATTGGGCTTCATGAATAACTTTTCACATGCAGTAATAACAAAAACAAACAGTATACCTATCCATAAAACCTTCTTCATAACGCTTCATTTAACTGTGACTTACTCTTGTTTTCTTTTGTTCTATTTATAATATTATAGCTCACCGCTAGTTGATGAATACCAAAGGTAGTTGGATATCCTTTTACAGTTGAATTACTCCTTAATTGCCAGAAGTAGCTGAGGCTCCAACGGTTTAAATAGCTTAGTTTAACTGCAGTTCGTATATCTACCGAACTCCAACCTGGTAAAAATTCATGAAACTTGAGATAAAATGGGTTGGTTAATGCTTCGTCTTGATAATTAAAGGCTCCTTGTTCTAATGCGGTTTGTGGTGCAGCAAAAGCAAAACTTTTTGATAACCTTTGGTACGTAAGAAGTAAAAAATCAAGTAAGAATGAAAACCTAAATTTTTTATTCAAGCTAAATTCATATTTAGCACTTAAGGCCAAATTATAGCCATTTTGAGTATACAACGCATTGTTACCAAACAGATAACCCTGAGTAGTTCTGTAATAAAAATCCAACACATCTAACCTACCTCCTATTGAAAGTTTACGAGATATCTTTCGCAAATAACGCGCTTGGATATTCGGATAAATAATACGCGAGAGTCCGCGCTCATTAACCACATCAAAAGTAGAGGGCTTTTCTATTATAAAACTTAACCCTGTGGTTACTGAAAAATGATTTTTAAACGTATTTCTCTCATATCCTAGCTGTGACGAAACTCCAAAACCAGAATACCTTACACTAGAAAGATCAACCGCTTGAAAACTGCTATATGCTCCTCCAAGTAGCACAAAAAGATTAGTTTCTTTTTCTGTTTTGCGTTCAACCTGACTAATTGAATAGACACCAATGAACAAAAAAAGTAGTACTATTTGGACTCTTTGCAACATAAAATTTTAATTAAAACTAAAAATCATTATACTCAAAAAGTAATAAAACTACTTATTCTAAAGCAGTTATCAAGTTAAAAAGAGAATTAACTGAGAAATTAATGTTAAAGTGTAAACCATAGCAACACCCACAAAAAAAATTCTTAAACCCGCAAGTTCATCAGTTGAATAATCTTTATCGGACGTCTGAAAAACATACAAAAAAGAAGCTCCAAGAACAATTTGTGCAATATCAGCAATAAAATAATCTGGAAAAAAGCTGTCTATCCAAACGCAAAGTAAAACCAATATAGGCAGTATATTGATTCTTACTTTCTGGTTTTTATTTTGGAAACTTAAATAAAGTAATAAAGCAGACAGCAGAATTTGAATTGCTAACGCAACATAATCTAATGTATTTGACTCTTCTAAAACAAAACGATCTGTTTGACTAAAAACGATTTCAAGAAAAAAGACAGCAGACAAAATAAGGGCTAATCCATAAAGTAGTAGGTAGCTATACAATTTTGAATACTTTTTATAATTAAGCAACCCTAAATAGCAAGCAAAAAAGCTTATAAATAACATCTTTAGAGGAACTGGCGGTAAAAAAACGCCCAGATCTAACAACATTAATAAGCCGTAAACTAAATAAACAGCAGCGCCTAACTTTACGATTCGCAACTGTTGTTCCATTAAATTACATTTTTACCTTCTAAACCTTTGTAAACAAAATCAAAAGTAGATAGAACCATTGGTTTTCCATCAACCACTGCAACATCATGCTCAAAATGAGCGCTTAATTTATTGTCATGGGTTACAATTGTCCAGTTATCCTCTAAATACTTTATGCGTTCTGTTCCCATATTAATCATAGGCTCTATCGCAATTGTTAAACCTTCTTGGATTTTTTTACCTCTACCTCGTTTACCGTAATTTGGCACTTGAGGATCTTCGTGCATTGTTTTGCCTAGACCATGACCAACAAGCTCTCTTACCACGCCGTAACCATTTTTTTCTGCGTGATGCTGAATGGCATAACCAATATCTCCAATTCTATTTCCTGCTCTGCAGGCTTCAACACCTAATTCTAAGCACTCGTGCGTAATTTTAATTAATTTTTTAGCTTCTTTAGAAATATCTCCAACACCAAATGTGTAGGCATGATCTCCGTAATATCCTTCGAAGATTGCTCCACAATCTACAGAAACAATATCTCCATTCTTAATTGGTTCATTGGTTGGATAGCCGTGAACAACCTGATCATTTATAGAAATACACAAGGTATTTGGAAAATCATACAAACCTAAGAAACCAGGAATGGCATTTTGCGAACGGATATAGCTTTCTGCAATTTTATCTAGCTCTAAAGGAGTTACACCAACTTCAATCGCTTCGGCAACTTTCCCTAAAGTTCTACTCACGATTTGAGCAGCTTCGCGCATAATTTCTATCTCTTCTCTTGTTTTGTAAACAATCATGTTCTTATTTAAAAATGTATTCAAAATCTTGCTTTCTCAATCTGATTTACAAAAATAGTTTTTTAAAAGGATAAAGAAAGAAAAGTTTGATACACAAAGCAGACAGAGGTATAGAATAATGAAAAAAATAGACTTAAAAAAGAATGAATCATTTCATTTCGTTCAATAACTTGACAAAAGAACTCCAGAATGTATTAAAAAAGTAGAAAACCCCTGAATAATAAATGGCTTAAACTAACTGCTCTACCCTATCCCACATTACATCGGCTTCTAATGCAAGACCTTGCTGAGCAGTTTCTAATTCGGGTAAAATATCATTGTTATCCCATTTACCAGAATACAAAGTGAAAGCATACTCGTTAGGTAAACCGTTATCTACCATTAATTTACTCGCCAAATTATGGTTGTACGTAAATGCGTGTTGCTCTACTTCTTTTGTTTCTAAATTTACGATAGAGAACCAACATCTATTTGTACCGTCATTGGCAGGCATACCAATTACACCCGCATTTACCCATAGTTTATTCTCAATTTTCTGGTAGAATGGAATTCCGCTATGTCCGCATAAAATAACATCTGACTTTACTTCGTCAAAAATTTGACTTTTAACTTCTATTGGTGTTGATTTGAAAATGAACTGAGAAACATCTTCTTTACCACCGTGAATAATTGAGAAAGCGATACCGTTTTGACTTCTTTCTTCGTAGGTTCTTAAGGTTTGCATCCAAGCGATAGAATCTTTACTTAGGTTTTGTTGTGTAAAAGGAAACCAAGATTTAGAAAACATATCGCACCGAGAGCCTTCTTCAAAATTACATCCGCAATCTATCTTGCCTTCTCTTAGTTGCACCTCTACGTTACCCGCAAGCACATTGATTCCCCAGTTTTTAACGAACTGAACCGTTTCTTCTGGTTGCGCGCAATATCCTGCAACATCGCCGGTACAAACAATTCTACTTGCATCAAAACCAAGAAAATCTGAAATTTCTTTTAGTCGCTCAACAGCCTGAAGATTGCTATACGCACCTCCAAAGACTAAAATATGATTACGGTTATATGTTTTTTTCATTTTTTGTTTTAACAATTAAAATTGGTGCAAAATATAAAAGTATGCATAGTGCTACGCCAAAGATATTACTCCAAAGTAAATCATTATAAGGTCCGTCTGTAAAAATTAGCCAATTTGGTATTAATTTAAGACCAAGCAGAACTCCAAACAAAATTCCTACAGATAAGCTTAGATAAAAACTGATAGGCGGAGCTTTTATTTTCCAAAAAAGAAAAACAGGCGTTAATCCGATTACCATAGTTCCACTTACAGTTGTAGCCGATAAAATTGCCGGATTAAAAAAAATAGGAACTGTACCCGCGATTGCTACAATAATCATTGTAATTCTTCCAAACTTAACCGTATTGCCTAGTTTTAAATCTTCTACTGCTAGTTTACTAAAAGAAGAAAAAGAAGAGTCTAATGTAGATGCTGCTGAAACAATCATAATAAAATTGATAAGCAACAGTAGTACTGGACCAAAAACAGTTCCGAGTGCATGCAAGGAAAACACATTTTTTTGAGTAGCTGTATTCAGTTCTACTCCTGCTCCGCTTAGTTTTCCATAGATACCTAGAAAAGAAAATAAAAAAATACAGATGGCTCCAATAATTCCGGCCAAAATAAAGCTTCTGATTGTTGTTTTAGGAGAAGAAATAAACCCTCTATCTGTCATAACAGGATCATGAAAGGGATAAGAGAATGACTGTAACAGCGCTACCAGCAAGAGATTTAGCCCATTTGTCCACGAAAACTCGCCAGCGTTGATCATTTCGGTAGCTGTAACATCCGTTCTTCCTAAAAAGATATAGAGAATTACCGCCAACAAAATAGCGAACAATCCCATTTGAATAGCATCTGAGAAAATAGACGAATTTAATCCGCCTTTTAAACAATAAGCGAGTGTTAATGCAGTAAAAACAAGAATGGATGTATAATATGACGAGGAATCTACTTCGCCAAAATACCCGCCAATTACCATGGTGTTAGACCAAATCTCGTTAAACAAACGAAAAGCAATTACAATAGAAAATAAGCGTAAGGCTCCTTTGCCAAAGCGGGTAAACAAAAAATGGTGTATACTATTAAAACCTCCCTTAATTCTTAGGTAATAGATTGTAACACCCGCTACGATAAAGGAAAGATAATAGCCCGCATATGCTAAACCACCTACGGCTCCATACTTATATCCTAAGTCTGAGGCATTTGTTATCGATTTTGCAAATACCCATGAAATAACTAAACTTCCTGTAAGTAATATCCAACTCGGTGCATTGCCATTTTTATTGGCTTTAAAAAAGCTTTCTTTAGAATTGCTCCATGGAGATAGCAGGAATAACAAAGCAGAGGATCCTACAACTAGAATCCACTGCCAAAGTGTTATATTTTCCGTTATTGCTCCCACCAACCCTTACTATTGTAGTCATCTCCTCCAATTTGACTCACAGCTTGTGTATAATTTGTGCCGTTTACAGCTTGTTCTGTAGTTGGGTAAGCATATCGCACAGGATAAACATCTCCATTAATATTGTCTGTAGGAAGCGTTAGAATGGGAAAACCTGTTCTTCTTATATCAAACCAAGCTTCGTAGCCATTCATAAAAGAACTAATCCATTTTTGAGTCATAATGCGCTCTAAATCCGATGTACCGTCTAGAACAACACTCGCGGAACTTAAATATCCAGCCGGTAAAGTAGTATTAAAAAAATCGTGTGATGCGTTAATTCCATTCTCATAATATTGCTGCACAGATCCTGAAATAATTCCTTTCTGACATGCTTCTGCTAAGCAAAATTGTAATTCTGTGTAACTCATAAAAATAGCCTCAACTGCATCTGGTTGATCTCTGAGAAAAGACCCCATTAACGAAACATCATTTAAATTGTATCCATTTTGAGAATCTCGACTTAAACCATTTGGTATACCTGTGTAAACAGCAGTTGAATTAGCGCTGTTAACCGTTGGTTTATAAAAAGTTTGAATTCTTGCATCATCAAGTGCAGAAAGAATGTTCTCTGCATTTGTACTCATTCTAACATCTACGTATCGGCCTTCTCTTTCTGTGAAGATTACCCATTGATTGGGAGACGCACTGAGGTAAGGTAAAACAGCATGATCACTGTTTGAAGTAAAAAGCGCTTCGTTATCAACAATGTTTTGCAAGGCTGCAGAAACATCTATTTTACTACTTATTCTAACTAAATAGCGTACGCGTAATGAATTTGCGGTGGCTATCCATTTTTGCAAGTCACCGTTGAAAAGAATATCTCCATTTATAAAAGAAGTTGTTGTTTTTAGGGTTGCAACTGCCTTTTCTAACAAATCTAAAATCCCACCTTCTGCAGTGTAAATATCTTCCTGTGAATCAAATTTTGGCGTAAATATACCATCAGATTCTCCTTTTAGTGCTTCAAAATAAGGTACGTTTGTCCACAAATCTGTGAGCAAGCTTGCTTGATGCGCTTTCAAAATATTAGCTACCGCAGTATAGGCTTCATTTCCTTGTTCACTTTCTGTGATTGTCTGTAAATCATTTAACAAACGATAGGTTTCGTTCCATAGTCCTTCATTGTTTCCTAAATCATATCTATCTATTGGTAAAAACTCAAGATTAGATGCATGTTGTGCTAAAAAACTACCGGCATGCCAACCCCAAAAGGCCTGATTATCTGCTGCAGTTGCAATTACATTAGACAATAAAAACTGAGGATTCACCTTTTCTGGTGCATTTGTATTTGTATTCTTTGCATCAAACTTTTCACACGAAAAAGCAATGAGTGCAAAACCAAATATATATAAAGTTAAATTTTTCATTTCCTTATTTTTTATGCTTAAAACGTAAGCTGTACATTAAATCCTAAACTTCTAGAAGATGGGTAAGACAAATCTTCTACACCAAAAACTTGATTGGTACCTTGCATTGCGCTTAACTCTGGATCAAAGTGAGGATTTTCTGTAATTGTAAATAAATTAGTTGCAATTACTCCTACTTTAAAACTGTTTAATTTCATTTTTTCAACCCATTTGTCAGGAAAAGTATAAGTTAACCCTACTTGACGAAGCTTAATATAAGAAGCATCATATAACGAACTTTCTTCGTTTGCTCTATTGTAGAATTGGTTGTAGTATTCTGCTGCAGAAACTGGAGTTGTATTCGGAATATATTCCGGTTTATCTTCAGTACCTACGTTTACAACACCTTCTCCAATAATTCCGTCTTCTCTTCCTTCAAGCGTTTCTTCTAAAACACCAGAGGTAGAACCAATTGCCTTTGTTCTAGAAACAATAGTACCACCTTGACGCCAATCAATTAAGAAGTTTAAGGCAAAACCTTTGTACTTTAGTTCATTCCCAAAACCAACAATAAAATTTGGGTTATAATTTCCTAATTTTCTTAATTCATTATCCCTAATTGGTAAACCATCGGCACCGTAAATAATTTGTCCGTCTTCCGTTTTCTTAAATCCAGTACCGTACATATCACCAATCCTTCCTCCATCTGCTTCAGCTATATAAAAAACGGTATTTGCAGAAGAAGAGTAAACACGTGCAAAACCTGTAGTGTATTGATCTATGCCTTCTGGAAGTGCTTGAACAAAGGCTGCGCCTTTAGAGAAATTTGCAAAGAAATTCCAAGAAAAATCCTTTTTCTTAACTACATCCGCAGAGAGCATAATTTCTATACCTCTACTTTGTATTTCTCCACCATTTACAACTCTACTTGTATATCCGGTAGCTCCAGAAACGGGTAAGCTAATAATTTGATCTTTTGCTGTGTTTTGATAGAGCGTAAGATCTAACCCTAACCTATCGTTTAAAAAATAAAGCTCTGTACCTACTTCCAAAGCATTAATTCTTTCAGGTCTTAAATCAGCATTGAGTAAAGTAGAAGAATTTGTAAGTAGCGGACTAGAAGCATAATTTTGGTTAAACGCAAACGTATTGCTTAACTGAAAAGGATCTGTATCATTACCTACACTTGAAGAACTTGCACGTAATTTTGCGTAGGTTAGCCATTCTGGTAACTCCCAAAGCTCTGACGCTATAAAGGCTGCAGATGTTGAATAGTAGGCGAAAGAATTGTTATCTACAGGCAATGTGGTAGACCAATCGTTTCTTACATTAGCATCTACATACAAAAAGCGTTTATAATTAAAACCTAAAATTCCGTATACACTATTAATACTCTTTTGGGCATTGAACTGACTTGCAACTAATGGTATTTTAGAGTTTTGAAAATTATAGATATTTGGTACAGATAATTGTCCTGCCGTTAAAGACTTATAGTTTGTTTGTTGTGTGAAGTTGTTTGCTCCAATTGCCGAATTCCAATTGATATGTTCTCCAATTCTATTTTCGTAAGACAATAATAAATCTGTATTTAACTCTGTAAAATTAACCTCATCTTCTCTATATGCACCATTTTTGTAACGCTGTGTAGAAAATGCTCTTTTTGATGTTCTAATGTCGGTATAACTATCTATACCTGACCTAAACCTTAAGCTTAACTTATCTGTAAACGCATAAGAAAGCATTGCGTTTCCTAGGAGTCTGTTTTTATTAAACCCATTGGTGTTTTCAAGCTGCGTAAAGTAAGGATTATCCAACCATTGCGTATTATAATTAAATTGCTGAAAACCTTCTTGACCGGCTTGCCAATAATCTTGGGCATTTTCTAAATTTACCTGTCTCCCCATCCAAAGGAACGAATACATTACGTTTTCTGAACCATATCCTAAAGCGGGACGGTTTGTGCTTCCAGAATTTATGAAATTTGCATAGGTTCTTAGTCTTAACTTATCGGTTAACTTCATATTTGCTGTCATTGCAATATTATTGCGTGTATAATCTGTATTTGGAATAGTACCAGAATTATCTAATCGCGAATATGAAAAACGATAACTTCCGAGATCATTTGCTGTGGACATTGAAACGTTTTGTTGGCTCGTAACACCGGTTTGAAAGAAACTTTCAATATTATTCGGATTTGCAGAAAATGGTGTTGCCGAAATAGGATTTCCATTCCTCGCAATTACATCTCCACCTCTTACAATGTTTCCGTCTGTATCTAATGATTCTCCATCATATTGCGTAACAAGTTGACAATTCAGTTCAGCTCCAAAAGAAGTTAAACCTCCATCATTTATCCCTCCGCCTAAACCATCTTCGTAAGCAAAATTTCCGCCAGATCCTTGTCCATATCTATTTTGCAATTGTGGTAAAAACGCAATTTTCTCAAAGGTTACACTTGAATTGATTGAAATACCTACACCATCGGTTTTTTTACCTTCTTTGGTTTGTATTACAATTACACCGTTTGCTGCTCTTGAACCGTAAAGTGCTGCTGCACCAGGACCTTTTAAAACAGAAATTGACTCAATATCGTCAGGAGAGATATCCCCTACACCATTTCCATAATCTACCTCTTGAAAGTCGTTTTCTAAGTTTTCTGTATTGTTGGCAATAAAATCATTGCTTACGGGAACCCCATCTACAACAAATAAAGGTTGATTATTTCCTGATAAAGACGTTTCTCCTCTAATTATTACACGAGAAGAAGAACCAACACCAGAAGATCCTGCTGTAGTTTGTACTCCGGCAACTCTTCCTGCCAAAGAATTAATTAAGTTTGGATTTCTAACCTCGGTTAAAGCATCACTTTTAACGGTTTGTACTGCGTAGCCTAAATCGCGCTTACTTCTTTTTAAACCAAGAGCAGTAATTACAAACTCTGAAAACACTTGGGCTTCTGATATAAGCTTAATATTAAACGTGAGCTGATTACCTACTAAAACATAAAAGGGCTTGTAGCCAGACATTACAACGGATAAGGTATCTGAAGATTTTGCGTTTAACTCAAACTCACCTGTTAAATCTGTATCTGTACCTAAATTTTGATTTTTGATGGAAACTTTAACAAACGGAAGTCTTTCTCCTGTTTCTTGGGAAGAGACGATTCCGCTAATTTTTTGCTGACCAATCGCATAGAAACACGCGAAGGTTACAGCACACAAAAGTACTATTTGTTTCATAATAAAATATATAAGATTACTGCGCTAAACAGCGCAACTACTAAAAAAAGTGGTGTTCTGAAAGAACTAGTAGCTAGAAATGGGCGGACCTCTAAATAGTATAGACTTTGAACCTTTTAACACAAGATTTGGCGCAGTGTATATTTTATAATTCTTTCTTAAGGTTTTACTTAAAATTTGAAAAAATAGAATGTAAAAAGAAGAACCAACTACACGCCTAGAAATAAAACGTTTTAGTTGATTTGAGTTGTTTATATCTTCTAAAATTTCATGAGAAGAATATGCTGTAAGTTGCTTTCTACTAATTTCTTCTTTGAAAGAGGGCAAAACCGATGTTGACTGCCATCTTATGCGAGAAAAATCTACCTTAGCAAATGCTTGCTTGGAAAAGCCTACAGTGTATAAACCATTTTTAGTGGTTGCACCATATACTGTATCGTTTTTCTCAAAGGCTGCAATTAAATCAATTAAATTGTCTTTGTTTAAGTCTGGAACATCGTTTCCAATACTAATCACATTGTCAAAACCCTTATTAAAAATAGTTTGAAAAGCATATTTAAAGCGCTCCACAAAGGTATGTCCTACTTGCTGCTCGGTATCTACTAAAAATACAGGTAAGGATGTAGATCTTGCTAATTGTTTAACACCTTGGTTTAAGGCATTAAAAAGCTGAACGTTTTTATTAAAATCGTTTTTAATTAATGTTTTTACGCGTAGTTCTTCTTTTAAAGAACGTACAAAAATAAGAACAGCAGTATTTTTAGAGTTTTGAATCACAAATAATACGTTTTAAGTCGCAGTACAAATAAAAAACTTACAACTTATTTTAAAGGAAGTACGATTGTGATGTCTACTTTGGATTTATCTCTATCTTTTTTTTGGTGAATCTCAAAATCATTTGTGTAAACTGAGCACTTTCCAACCCAAGCAAATGTATCTTCTTTAAAATACCAAGTAACTTGTTTCTCAATTCCTTTTATTCTAATTCTGCCCGAAACCTCGTATGTACTAGAAGAGGTTTTTTTAAAATCGGATGAAGCGAAAGTCATAAACGGAAACTCTTCAGTAAAAAAGTAATTTTTACTCTGTAAATGGTTATCTCTTAGCTTTATCCCTGTTTTGAGCGTAGTTGCATCAGCTCTTCCTACAATTTGCGACTTTGTTATATCTTTCAAATTCAGTTTTAAATCAACCTTTATTCCGTTAACAGTGCCTTCTACTTTTTCAGAAAGGTGTTCATATTTAATAATCGCTTCTTCATTGTTGAATTGGATTACTTGGCTATAACCAAAACAAGAAATAGATAAGAAGAGTATTAGTACGTTTAATTTCATAGCTTAAAAGTAATAAAAGTTCATGGGTATGCTTCGATTAAAACAACCGTAGTTTTAAACAAATAAGCGAACATCCAGAGACATTCGCTTATACCTGTTATTATCTTTCTCTATTTCTTAAACTAGTGCGATACGTTTAACATCTGGCTCAACTTTTACGGGCTTTGTTAACGTTAAGGTTAAAACACCTGCTTGACAATTGCCTTTTATGTTTTCTGAAGTGATTTGTTTTGGCAAGGTAAAGGATTTTTCAAAAGACTGGATGCCAAACTCTTTACGTAAAAAACTCTCCTCACTGTGTTTATCTGTAGGCTCTACCTTTTTACCTGAAATATTTAATTTATTCTCTTTTAATTCAACAGATATCTCTTCTTTATTAAAACCAGGAACTGCCATTTGAATGATATAATGTGTCTTTTCTTCTAAAATATTGACCGCAACTTGTTCTTTGTTTTGTTGAAATCCATTAAAATCAAAAAAGGAATTATCTAATCCACCGCTTAACATACTTGGAATTAACGCCGAACTTCTTCTTACTATATTCATATTATTATTATTTTTTTGTTTGCTCCAATCGTATTTCAAATCTTTTGCCAAACAAGTAAAAGAGATGTTTTTTAATAAAACTAAATAACTAGATGACACTTTGACGGTAAAATATTTGAATTATGACATTTTGACATAAAAAAATGTCAAAGATTACCTTTATTTTTACCACGTGGAAACGCTGAAGAAAATAATAAATGCTCCGTTCATTTTAATGGTAAAAATTTACCAGTGGATAATTAGTCCGCTGTTTCCTGCAGCATGCAGATACAACCCAACGTGCTCTCACTACACCATTGAGGCAATCAAGGAATGGGGACCAATAAAAGGAGTTTGGCTAGGAATTAGAAGAATTTCTCGTTGTCATCCTTGGGGAGGATTTGGAGAAGACCCAGTACCTAGAAAAAAGAAACCTTAAGTGTTTATCGCAATTTCATTTTTGCTCTTAGCCTTTCAAAACTTGGAGAATTAAGTTCCCAATATGGCATTTTTTGCGCAGACTTTAATTTAGCTGTTGACTTTCGAATTTCGCCATCAAAAACCGTAGGATACTCTTCTTCCATTTGCGTAATCAAATTTTCTTTAGACGTATCAAAATAGTATTTTACTGTCCGCTTTAATTCAGGCATCGAAATTGTATATACCATATTATCTAGAGTGTCTAACGATAAACCGCCAAATGCTGTGTAGGCTTTTGGACTCACATGATTTGTACTTAGAAAAGTTGCTTTCGGCACGATTAAAAAGGTATCAACCGGCAAAACATCCTTCGATAAGCGAATAAGATTCATTATTTCATCTTCTTGCCAAGTGGTTTCTATTCTATACGAAGTATCACCTTCGCTTTGAAAGTAAGAATTCATACTCAGATTTAAGCTTCCTCTATTATTTATTTGTACATAGGTTTGACCGCACCAGTCTTGAACACTAGCCGAAACCTTAATAGAGTGCTGTAAGGTATCGTATTGTAAGGGTGTAAATGCAGAAGTCATTAATGAGTAATCGTAAACACCTGTGGTAAAACGTTCAAAATAATTCGATTTTAAAACGTTTAAACTCCCTTTCTCTCCTCCTCTATCATTCTTTACTTGTTCTTCATACAAAAACGGCTCAACCACCTGTACAAGAATGGCTTGACCTTTATGTACAGAATCATACCTTGCTTTTTCCAAACTGTAAACCATTATCTCTGCTTCTCCAGAAAAATAGCGTCCACCTAAATCCACAGTCAAACTCTTATTGTAATCATATTTAACATTTGTGAGCAAAGAAAGATCTTCTTGTACCACTCTTGCTTTCATTTCACAAGAAACAAACATAAAAACTGTTAGTAGAAAAAAATAAAGTGTTTGCGCTTTCATAAGTCGTATAATTTAGAACATCAAATTTAAAACAATGTTCTGCAACCACAATGAATAAATACGTATTCTAATTTTGAAGTTTTAAAATATCTGTATAGGATTTACACACAATATATTTGTCTCTGTAGGCTGCGATTGGATACTGCAATAAGTTTGGATTTTTATTCAAAAATAAAAACCACTCATTCATATCAATATCTCTTCCTTTTAAATTAAGCTGATAAAAAGGATTGCTTTTATCTATTACATCTTTTGGTCTTAGATTAAGTTGATGCAACATGTGTCCGAATAAATTTACCGATACGTTTGCATGCTCTAAATCTTGCCTATTTATTTTTGAAGTAATTGTTTGGGCGTAGGCTAATAGTTTTTTTGAACGTTCATCGGTACTATTATAAATCACTGTGAGTTCATTTGATTTCATATACATAACGAATGTTTTTTTCGGTTTTCGTTACGTAAGTTAATGAAAATTAATGAAATAAAAAAAGGAATACGCGTACGTACTCCTTTTCTATTCTGTGGATATTGTGATTATCACATTCCCATTTTCTTTTTAAGCTCTTCTAAAGACTGCGATGCTTTTGACTCTGCAACTCCAGACTCTAAAGCTTTATCAATCTCCTCATCTACTGAGCGCGATTCGTTTGCGATGTCTGCATAAGAATCTGCAAGCGCTTCTTCTTGAGCAACTTTTTCTTTCATTCTTTCGAGCATAGAAACAGTTGAAGATGAATCGATGTTAGCCAATTGTTTATTGATGTTTTTTGTTGCCTTAGACACTTTTGCTCTTGCCTTCAAGGTCTTTAATTCACTTTCGTATTTACCAATACTAGAACGCAGTGATTTTACATTAACATCTAATTTTGCTACGCTTGCATCAAA
Organism: Lishizhenia sp.; assembly: GCA_965656535.1. GTDB lineage: Bacteria > Bacteroidota > Bacteroidia > Flavobacteriales_D > Crocinitomicaceae > Lishizhenia. The sequence continues at coordinate 437,365 of CBFHKX010000002.1, read as the reverse complement.
TCTTTCTTGATCTTTTCTTGAAGTAGCTGCTTGAGTAGTAACTTCCTCTTTCCTAAGTAATGCTTCACTTGCCAATCTATCTGCTTCTGCCATTTCAATATCTCCAGATTGAGCTCTTTGCAACAAAAGCATTGCTTTTTTCTCGTAATCCTTTGCTTTCATCTCTGCGTTTTCAGCATCATTTTTCGAACGAATAGCCATTGCTTTTACTTCTGCCAAGGCCTGTAATGCTTTCTCCAAATCCCCTTTTAAATCGCGAATACCTTGTTCGGTCATTTTAATTGGATCTTCTAATTTATCAATAGCAGCATGTGCTTCTGACTTTCCTATATTGAATAATCTTTTAAATATGTTCATCTTACTTTTTATTTAATTTTTTGAAAACTTAATTATCTCGTCAGAGTACTCACTTAACAATAATGAAAGTGAATTTAGAGAACCCTCTAACTCATTCAAATCCAAATTTTCTAGTTGCAAGGTATCTCTAAAAAGTACCTTCGTTCCACCTTCGTCTAGCACAAAAGCACCGTGTACCAAATCTCTATTTTTTACTAAAAGTTGTTTGTACACATCATTTTTTGGATTTGTAATCTCAAAAAGATGCTGTTCCATTATCAAAATAGGATCTGCACAGCCAATCACGAGATTTTTAATTCCATCTACTTCACTTTCTACTACAAAAACTGCATCTTCTTTGTCTTCCTTTACAATAGAATAATCAAGCTCTATAAGATAATCTCTTACCTTGTCAAAATCATTTGCCATTTTATTTGTTTTTCGTTTTATTATTTCTCTAACCTTACCAAAAATAGAAATTAATCTTTAGGTTTGCTCTGATTTGAAAAATAAGTGAATATTAATTCTGACTATCCTTACATCACAAAAAAATTGTACTTTCAAGACAATAATATTAGATTCACCACACAAATATACTAATAAAACTTACATTTGCTAATTAAATTAGCTTTACAAATTATTTCAAATGTCGAAAATTGGTAAAAACATCAAAAAAATCAGAACTGTTAAAAACCTGAATCAACAAGACATAGCTGACTTCCTAGGACTTTCAAGAGCTTCTGTAGGTGCATATGAAGAGGAACGTGCAGAGCCTAAAATTGAATCTCTAATAAAATTAGCAGAACATTTCAATTTAGATTTGGGTAGACTCATTCATACTGATTTAACCGTAAACGAGATTCATGGGTTTAAACAAGTAGAACATTTGGTAAAACCTGCAGAAGAAGTATTAAAACCAGCAAAAATAACCTCATTACCCTATTATCACCTAAAAAACAGTAGACTCAAACTCCAGAGCACAAAATTGAAATGGCCGTGCTCTTCTACCAACGAAAGTTTTGCTGTACAAGTAAACACACATCTCTGTCTTTTATTTATCGAACGAGAAAAAAGCGAAATTGAAACCAACCTTGAATTCGTTTACCGAAAAGATGGCGAATTAAAGTTTGGCAATGTAATTGGCTTAGGTAAAAAGGAGATTCAACTAAATCAAGAAAAATTAGCACTCACTTCTATAACCAATGTTTACCAACCTCAGCGTTTTGAGGTCAACCTTGAAAATCGGTTATACAGATTAGAAAAAATAGTAGATGGTTTGTTGAAATAAAAAAAGGAAGACAATCGCCTTCCTTAACTTTTTTCAAAGTAAATGATTACATCAATTTAGTAGCGTATTTCTCTACGCTTTCTGCAATTTCTTTTCTCAATTCAGCATATTCTTTTTTAGTTGATGCTGCGTTAATTTTAGTGATAGTCGTGTTTCTATAATCCACAACTTCATCAATAATTTTATTAGTAACCTCAGGAGATTTATCCCCGTAGTGCTGCTGATCAAATGCTTCTTCAACAATATCAAAAATTGCGTAGTTGAAATCTCTTTTTAATTTTTTAATACTTGCCATATCAATCTATTTTTTACAAAGGTAGTGACAAATAATTTGCTTCTACACATTACAAGAACGTTTTTATTCTGTTTATTTTTGTGTTGTGATTTACGCAATAACAGATCTTGAAACAACTGGAGGTAGCCCAAAAAATACTAAGATTACGGAAATAGCTATTTACAAGCATAATGGTTTAGAAATAATTGGCAAATACGTAACTCTCGTTAATCCAGAAACACCAATTCCAGCTTTCATTACCCAGCTTACGGGTATACATGACGACATGGTTGTGCGCGCTCCAAAGTTTTTTGAAGTTGCAAAGGACATTATAGAATTTATGGAGGACTGTGTATTTGTTGCACACAATGTTGGTTTTGATTATGGCGTACTACGGGGAGAATTTAAATCGCTAGGATATGATTTTAGAAAACCGCATTTATGCACCGTTAGAGCTTCTAGAATTGTAATACCTGGTCATGATTCTTACAGTCTTGGTAAGTTATCCAAAGCTTTGGGTATAGATTTAAATGGAAGACACCGAGCAAGTGGAGATGCTTTAGCTACTTGTGAATTATTTAAACTAATCTACAAAAAAGACATCAACCAGCTCAACACCTTTATTCAAACCGACATTAACCCGGCCATACTTCACCCCAATCTAGATTTAAATCTTTTGGATGAAATCCCGAACAAAACAGGTATTTACAAGTTTTATAACGACACCAATCAACTTATTTATATAGGTAAAAGTAAACACATACTCACAAGAGTAAAACAACATTTAAAGAATACTAAAACCAAGAAAGGCTTAGAAATGCGTGCCGAAATTGCGCGAATAGACTACGAAATAACAGGTTCAGAATTGGTTTCTTTGCTCTACGAGTCTGCTTTAATAAAAAACAACCAACCCAAATATAACAAAGCGTTGAAGAGAAATAAATTTAGTCATGGACTTTTCTCTTACACCGACAATTCTGGATATAAAAATTTATTTATAGATAGTTTAACAAAGAATAAAGCAATCCCCTTAACAACATTTACTTCGAGTAAGGATGCTAAATCTTATTTAGAAAATATTAGTTTAACACACCTATTATGTCAAAAGCTTTTGGGTATATACCCTACTCAATCCTCTTGCTTTAACTACCACACCAAACAGTGTTTTGGAGCCTGCATAAAAAAAGAGCCTACAGTAAGTTATAATGCCAGAGTAGATCGTTTTATTGAGAAACTGACTTTTGAAGAAAAGAGTTTTTACATAGTTGAAACGGGAAGACACAGAAAAGAAGTATGCTTGATATTAATAGAAAACGGAGTATATGTTGGTTATGGCTATGCAAGCGATTATGCTATGAAACAGCCTGTGGAAACTTGGAAAGAAGCAATAGAAATGCAAATAGACGATAGAGACGCACGCACTATTATTCGTTATTACTTGCGATCCAATAAAAACTTAAAAATTAAGAGCCTTTCTTAACCTTAGCATATTTAGCGTCTAGCTGTTTTACTTTTTTGGTGAGAAGAACTAGAGTTAAAGCAAATAGAAAGAAGCCAATAAATAAAATCATTTGTTTGTTTTAGCTTATCAAACGGTTAAATATTAAGAATCGTATACGCACTCTTTTTTTTATTTGATTAAGCTAATTTTCAACAAAGTCTACGCTACCAGTCTACTGATGTTTAATACTTTTTGAAAACCCAAGTAAATAGAAGTAAATATGACCCAAGAATAGGAATAAAACTGCTATTTTTACCTAGAATTTTAGACCCGATACTATGGCAAATAAAAAAATAATTAATAAAGACTCCATGAATTTCATGGAAACCTATTTAAACAACACATCTCCAACAGGTTTTGAAGCTGAAGGTCAGAAAATTTGGTTAAAAAGAGTAAAACCTTACATAGACGAGTATTTTACAGATAACTACGGAACGGTTGTAGGAGTAATTAATCCAGAAGCCAAATACAAAGTTGTTATTGAAGCTCACGCTGATGAAATTTCGTGGTTTGTTCATTATATAACTGAGTCTGGTTTTATTTATTTGCGAAGAAATGGTGGTTCGGATCATATGATTGCTCCGTCAAAAAGAGTGAACATTCACACAAAAAAAGGGCTGGTTAAAGCCGTTTTCGGTTGGCCAGCAATACACACAAGAAGAGAAAAAGATACTGCTCCAAGTATGAAGAATATTACTTTAGATTGTGGATGTTCTTCTAAAGCCGAAGTAGAAAAATTGGGTGTACACGTAGGTTGCGTAGTTACATTTGAGGACGAATTTATGGTACTAAACAAAAACCGGTTTGTTGGTCGTGCTCTAGATAATAGAATGGGCGGGTTTGTGATTGCAGAGGTTGCACGCCTTCTAAAAGAATCTAAAACAAAACTAGACTACGGCTTATACATCGTTAATGCTGTACAAGAGGAAGTTGGACTACGAGGTGCACAAATGATTGCTCAAAAAATAAAACCTGATGTTGCTATTGTAACTGATGTTTGTCACGATACAAACACACCAATGATAGATAAAAAAGAACAAGGCGATTTAAAAGGTGGGGAAGGTCCTGTTTTAACTTATGGTCCGGCTGTTCAAAACAATTTACTTCAATTGATCATTGACAGCGCAAATACTGCTAAAATTCCGTTTCAGCGCGCAGCAGCTTCAAGAGCAACAGGAACAGATACAGATGCTTTCGCCTACAGTAACGAAGGTGTTCCAAGCGCATTAATTTCTTTACCGCTAAGGTATATGCACACCACTGTTGAAATGTGCCATAGAGATGATGTAGAAAATACTATTCGATTGATTTTTGAATCATTGAAAACGCTAAAAAGCGGACAAGACTTTAGATATATTAAGTAACAAAGTAAAAAAAGATACCGCGGTGCTTGCTCAAGAAATCATAAAAAAAATTAAGTCAAAAGAATTTTCACCTGTTTACTTACTGCACGGTGAAGAACCCTACTTTATTGACCTAATTTGTGATGCACTTTTAAAAAATGCACTGGAAGAGCACGAGAAAGACTTTAATCAAACCATTATGTATGGTAAAGATTGTGACCCTTCTCTACTCTTCGCGCAGGCCAAACAGTTTCCTATGATGGCCGAAAGGCAAATTGTAGTTTTAAAAGAAGCTCAAGATTTAAAAACTTGGGATTGGTTGGACGACTACATGAAAAACATTGTACCTTCTACAATCTTAGTAATTGCTTACAAATACAAAAAAATAGACGGACGAAAAAAATTCTTAAAAGACATAAAAAAAGAAGGTGTAGTTTATCAAAGTGATAAAATACGCGACTACGAGTTACCTGCTTGGATTTCTAAATACGTAAGGTCTGTAGGGTTTACAATTACAGAAAAAGCCGTTCATTTACTCGCAAATGCTACCGGAAACAATCTGGCCAAAGTAACTAAAGAGATAGAAAAATTGGCTATTGTTCTAGAAAAAGGAACAACAATAAGCGATGTGCATATTGAAGAGAACATAGGAATTTCTAAGGATTACAACGTTTGGGAACTAGCAAGTGCTATTGAAGAAAGACAAATTTTAAAAGCACTAGAAATTGTTAAATATTTTGAACAAAACCCAAAAGCAACTGCTGGCGTAGTTGTGGTAAGTACTTTGTTCGAAACCTTTAAACGATTGATGTTTATGCATTTCAGTGCTCAAATGTCTGACCAAGAAATCGCTTCAGCCCTTAGAATGAATCCCTATTTTGTTAAAAAAAGTAAGCAATCTCTGAAAATCTTCCCTGTCAAAAAAACGGCTAAAAACATAAGTATCTTGCAAGAGTACGATTTAAAGTTTAAAGGAGTGGATAGAGGTTCAGCGTCCGACGGAGAATTATACAAAGAATTAATTTATAGACTACTTCATTAAATTATGCGCCAGTTTTATATTCCAGAAATACTTAAAACGGATGAAAAAATAACTTTATCTGCAGAAGAATCAAAACACGTAGTGCGTGTATTGAGAATGAAAACGGGAGATAAACTTGAAATTTTAGATGGGAAAGGACTAAAATGTATTGGAGAAATAACAGATAATAATCCTAAATCAACAGAAGTCCGTATCCTTGAAAAAAAAGAAATTACTCCGTCGAACAAGCATATACACATTGCAATTGCTCCAACCAAAAGTAACGATAGATTAGAGTGGTTCTTGGAAAAGGCAACCGAAATTGGAGTAGATGAAATATCACTTATCCTAACGGCTAATGCCGAAAGAAAAGTGATAAAGCTAGAACGCTTAGAAAAAATTATTGTAAGTGCATTCAAACAATCTAAACGCTCTTTCAAACCTAAGCTTAATGCATTACAAACTTTTAGTGATTTTGTAAAAATGCATCCAGAAGGTTTGATTGCGCATTGCTATGAAAATGAAAAAAATTCTATTCCTTCTTGTTTAAAACCAAGAAATTGTGTTATTATTATCGGTCCGGAAGGAGACTTTTCTGAAAGTGAAGTAAGCGAAGCACTCGCGCAAAAATATACGCCAATCAGTTTAGGCGAAAATAGATTAAGAACAGAAACCGCAGGTATTTATGCGTGTACACTAGCAAAAGTAACGTTAACATGAAATATATTTACATTGTTTTCTTTAGTCTGTTAAATGGCTTTTTGTTTAGCCAAGAAACCTACACACTTGCTGTACTCAAATACAACGGCGGTGGAGATTATTACGCAAACCCAACTGCCTTACCAAATTTAATTGACTTCTGTAATGAAAATTTAAACACCTCCATTAACAAAGATACTCCTTACGTAGAAGTAGGAAGTTTAGGTCTATTTAATTATCCTTTTGTGCATATGACCGGACACGGAAATGTTGTTTTTTCTGCGCAAGAAGCTGAAAACTTAAACACTTATCTAAGAGCTGGTGGATTTTTACATATTGACGATAATTATGGAATGGATGCTTTTATCCGGTTAGAACTGAAAAAAGTTTTTCCAAATCACGATCTCGTTGAATTACCTTTTGATCATCCTGTGTTTCATCAGAAATATGACTTTAATGGGTTGCCAAAAATTCATGAGCACGACGGAAAACGCGCCCAAGCTTTTGGTATAATCGTAGATGGTAGACTAGTCTGTTTATATACTTATGAAACCGACTTAGGTGATGGATGGGAAGATGCAGAAGTACACAATGACACAGAAAAAATGCGTGAAAACGCCTTAAAAATGGGAGCCAATATTTTAATGTATGCACTACTCAATGGCGGAATAAATTAAGACAATACACATGAAACTCATTCTCTCTACTCTATTTTTATTTCTCCTTACTTTCGGTATCGGTCAAACCGAAAACACCGTTAATTATCCAAAAAAACAATATACACCTAATTTTAAATTTAAACCATTTACTAGAGATCTAGATGCTTCTACTGAATTAGACAAGAAAATTAGAGCACTAGAAAGTAAAACGGTAAGCAATTGGAATGCTTACGATAGTATTGTTTACGGTTATGAGTTAAACTTATTAAATGAAGCCGAAAAAGCGTACTTCTTTGTAAATGGAAAAGAGCTAGATACGTTAACTAAATTAAGTGACTTACATCTTTTACAAGAAATAATGTTTAAGAATGCAGACTTCAACACTTTAACTGCACTACTCAACACTGAAATACAGAACTATCCAATTACGAAAGAAATTACAGCCTTTAGAATAGAAGTAGGTGAAGCGCTTGAAAAACATAGACAGCAAGAATGGAATCCAAAGGAAGATACCTTGTTTTCTTTCTTATACGACACGATTTATTATCAATACAACAAAGATCGAGTACAACAGAAAACAATATTGATTCCAATTGCACAGCACTTAGATAAAGCTTTGCGTTACTACGTAAAATATGCACAACGTAGTTCAAATCCTGTTTTATCTAAAGCCTATGAAGAATTTGGAGATTTTCTAAACCGACACTTCTATGCATCAAATGCATTCATAGCTTATTCGGTTTCTAGGTATTACAACAAGAAAAATGGTGCTGTTTCTAAAAAGATTAAAGCCGTAAAAGAAGCGTTAGAAGCAAAAAACTACATTGTACCTAGTTTTAGAAAAATATTTAAAAAAATACAGCCAGGTAGGTTTGATTATGCTGTCTTAAAAGAAAAAGCAAAAGAGAATGAAAAGCCTAAAGTATTTAGATCTGACGCCCCAAAAGCAGAAGTTAATGATTACATCCCAACAATGAGTGCTTCGCTTTTAACAGTAATTGGGTTAGCTTTTCTACTTATTTTTGTGCTGGTCTTTTTAAAAACTAAACCGAAAAAAAGTAAATACATTGAAAAAAGAGAACCAGAAGTTTCAGAAGAACAAGATACACCTGTAAATAATGAAGAAAAAGAGGTGGAAAAAAAAACGACAAACTAACTGAAAGCGAACCAGAAGAGCATCTTTTTCCAACAAAACAATACATATACAACAGTACTAAACAAAAACACACAACACCATTTATAAATAGTGAAATTTTTCACATAGATTTTAAACAAAATAGCGCGTTGTTTTCAGATGTGGTATTAAGTGAAACTGAATTTAATCGTGAAACTGAAATAATCTTACCCGAAATAATAAAGGTAGCGCATATCGAAGAGATCATTTTATCAAATAAAACAGAACGTTCTCATCTCAAAAAAGAAGGTAAAAAAGAACGCGATAAATCGAAAAAAAAGAAGAAGAAATCAAAAGATAAAGCTGAAAAACTTAAAGAATCTAATAAGCAAAAAAAGAAAAAGAAGAAGAAGAAAAAGAAATGAACTACTTAATCTTCCCTCCTCTATTTAGTTCGTAAATTTTAAGGTATTTGAGAAATTTAGCGTAGGCAGAAGTTTTAGAAATCACGAAACCATAAAAGCCATCTCTAAACCCTCCTTTTATAATATAATCTGATAAAAATTTACCCAAAGGCTTTATTACAATCATAAAAATTGTAGTTGTTTTTCCTTTTTCAACCGCAGCTTTGGCACTAATATCTGTAAAAAACTGTATTTGTTTAATATGATCATTGATTGAATAATAGGAATAATGTAGTAAGTCTCCTTTAATGTATTGCTTAGAACTGCCTTCCCTTAAAACTACTCTATCATGCGGATTCTCTCCACCCCAAGCGCCTTTACTTTTATTCCAAACCCGTAGTTTTTTATCTGGATACCAGCCTGTATGTTTTATCCATTGACCACAATAATTGGTTAAGCGGTTAAAGTAGTAAGCATCAAAAGTAGATAAGGTTTCTTTTATTTTTAAAAGACTATTGGTAAGATTTTCGTCTAACGCTTCATCGGCATCTAAACTCAGAACGTAATCAAAAGAAGCTTGATTCATAGCAAAATTCTTTTGTTCTATATGTCCACCAAACGGGTTTTGAATAAACCGCACCGCATATTTTTGACAAATCTCTTGTGTCTTATCTGTCGAAAATGAGTCTACAACAATTATTTCGTCCGCAACGTGTTCTAAAGATTTTAAACATCTTTCTATATTTCTTTCTTCATTGAAAGTAATAATTACAGCAGATAATTTATGATTGGTTTCCATGTGGTTTACTCCTATTTACCGTGCGAAGGTAAAAATTTAATGTATTACTTTTTTCAAGTTAGAATTATTTACAAATCTAGACCTTTAATTTCTTGAACTGCTCCACCCGCAATTCCTTTAACGCTGCCGTACATATCAATTGTAGAAGAAACTACTTTATCAATTTGTTTTTCTCTTTCTTTCCAGATGCGTTGCATGGCTCTTTTTTCTCTATCCAATTCAGATTTCATATTACTAAACCCTTCAACGATTGCTTCTATTTGATGTTTAAATTCTGGTGAAATCATATAATTATAGAGCAAACTCATTTTATCTCCTTGATTTTCTTGTGAAGATTTTGCTTGTGCAACTTTTAAAACTCCATCGCGCAAAACAGATGCAAGTGCCTTAAACTCGTGGAACTGACAAACCCAAACACCGTTATATACACCAAATTGTGTTAGTTCTTTGGGCAATACTTGAGTAATCAAAACAGAAATTTCTGCACCTTCATTTCGTTGATCAGCCTTTAACTTATCTGTCCAATCATTACTCCAGCTTTTCGTGCGCTTACTTTCGTATACAATTTTTCCGCAGGTTTTACCAAATTGATCTCTTACTTCTTGTATGCAGTCTGCACCTCGAATACCTTTACTTACCTCCGTAATTACATCAAAAGGAAACGCAGTTGCTAATTGTTCTTCAATTGCTAATTCTTGTACCTCGCCCTGAAGTTGCATTGAACCTTGTTCTGCTTTTCTTTTCATCTCTTCGATAAGCTTAGCTTGGTCTTCCATCTGTTTTTGGTACTCTTTTATTTTCAAGCCAGTCTCTTCATCTTTGCGCTTACTTATTTCTTCTTCGAGCGATTTTCTAGAGTCTAGCAATTTTTGCTGAACCTCCAACTCCATTCTTTTCTTTTTATCTTCTAATTCTTGCTGGATAACTTTTAACTCAAGTTCCTTCTTTTGTGCTTGTAAAAGTTCTTCATCTTTTTTCTGCAATTTTTCTCTAATTAATTGCATTTCTTGACTAGATTTTAGCTGTATTTCTTCTTGCATTGCTTTTTGAATCTTCGTTTTTTCTTCTTCTAATCTTTTAGCAACTTGTTTTTCTTGGTATTCCTTTTCGTTAACTTTAAACTCTTCTAATTTCTTTTTTTGCTCTAAAATGGCATTCTTTTCTTTACTGAGTTGTTCTTCTCGCTCTTTAATTAATTGCGCTTGTTTATTGTTTTTGTCTTGAAACTCTTTTCTGATTTTTTCCTCTAATTGAATTGCAATTGCCTGCTCTGCATCAAAGTTTTCTCCACAATTAGGACATGTAATTTTCTCTGTCATTCTAAAAAATATTTATCAATGTATGCGCTCTACCATTAAAGGTAAAACTTTCTTCTTTTTTTAATCCAAGCATAGCTTGCACAATAGGTGCAGTGGGAGAAACACAATAAATCGTTTCTCCAGAGATACTAATTTTACCTAACGCTTGAGAAATAAAATAACAATTATCTGCGGTATATACAACTGCTCCCAACGACACCTTATCTACTTCATCGAAGGAAATTGATTGTACTAAATTTTGAATTGTTTGTATTTTCATTAACTGTTTACCCGCTTTCTCTTGTTCTATTTGAGCCATTGCTCTGGCTGTTTCGTGTTTATCTCCTGCGGTACTTTTTGTATCGTCTGCAACGGCCTCAAATGCTTCTTTTACCATTTCTTGTGCAGCAGCAATTTGGTCTTGAACGGTTTGCTTTACTTTTTGCAGCAATTTTTGTTTGAATTCTAGTTTGTTTTTCGAGTTCATCTTTGTTTTAAACTTATACAACTGCGGTTGTAAGCATCCGCGTTTAACTTTGCACAAGATACTACAAATTGAAAAAAACAAAACAAGATCAATACTTTTAAAATTAAGCTGTTTATTTAATCTTACTTTTGATCTAACTAATGGTTATATTAGAAAAACATATCGCTAAAAATGTTGCTCAAAAAATTAGAGTTTCTGATTATTTAGTTAATAAATTCTCTATTATTACTACCCGAAAAGGAATAAAAAAAGCACTAAAATCCCAACGCATTCTGCAAAATAAAAAACCGGCGTATTCTGGAAATTACGTGCAAGAGCAGGATTGTTTTGAATTAATTGAATGTATAGAAAAAACACCTAAGATTTTCCCTTTACAGCTATCTGTTGCTTATGAAGATGATTTTTTGGCAATTATAGAGAAGCCTGCCGGAATTGCTGTTTCTGGAAATAAATACAAAACGGTTTTAAATGCTTTGGCCTACAATTTAAAACCTTCTAAAGAAAAAGATGCCTTACCTTATTTTCAGCCCATTCATCGCCTAGATGTTGCAACTTCTGGTCTGCTAATCATTGCTAAAACATATGCATGCCGAATTGAACTCGGAAAAATGCTCGAGAACAGAAAAATCAATAAAATATACCGAGCTGTTGTGCAAAACAGATTAGAGGGATTCGGACAACTTAATACGCAGATAAATGGAAAGAAGAGTTTGAGTAGTTTTAAAGGAATTCATACGCAAAAATCGAAAAGAAATGGATATTTAAGTGTGTTAGAACTTTCACCTATTACAGGAAGAACTCATCAACTTAGAATTCACTTATCTCTTCTAGGTTTTCCTATTGTTGGAGACAAGTTATACGGTAATAAAAACAACATGCTTAAACATAAAGGACTGTTTTTAGCAGCCGTTTCAGTTTCTTTTATACATCCAATAAAACACAAAAAAGTGGTTGCTACAATTGAACAACCACTTAAATTTAAAGCCTTATTAAAAAGAGAAGAAATTAATTAGCTTTCAATGTGTAAAGCAATTGGTCTTCGTATCCATTTAGTAAAAGGTAAATTTGACTTCCATCTTTTTCTTGATATGCCATAGAAGTTAAATCAAAGGTTAAGGTTTCTTCTATTAGCTCTCTGCATGTATCGCCATTTGAATTTCTAACCAATGCTATTGCTCTCTTTGGTGGAAAAGATTTCATAGTCATCGGGCTACCAACTAAATCAAATGTTTGCTCTTGGCAGCCACCTGAGTAACTTACTTCTAAAGTAAGCGTGTTCTCCTCTATCCGAGCAGCTTTTATGTTAGTTGGCAAAATTTCTTTAGGTATCTCTCTTATTTCAGAAGTCTGAACCTTTGGTACGGTTTGATTTACTTTATTTTTCATTTTGTTCGTTTCTCCACAAGAAAAGAAGAGAACGGTTAAACCGAGTAATAGTATACTGTTTTTCATCGTTTGTTTTATAGATACGTTTCAAATATAATACCAATTATTTAGACTAAAAACTGGTACTAAAAAATGTAGTGCTCTAAATTAGTTCATTCCAAAGAAATAGCTATATCCAAAACCAATACTAAAAATTTGAGCTGCCTTATCTAAATTTACGTCTGTGTAACCAGAAAATTCTGTCTGACAAAACATGTGAGGTTTAAATTGAAAACCATAAACGGCATATGAAAGAACTAGTCTGAAACTTGATTTTTCTGAAGCTCGTAAAGCCAAACCAATTTCAGGCTCTACAAATCCTGAATCAAAATTATAGCTCCTACCTAATACCTCTGTGCAATTCTCATTTGCTGAGAAATTAAGACTATACCCTATCTTTACTCCTGCGTCTAATCCAAAATTTCCATAAAACTTTTGAAAACCAACCTTCCCGTATGATCCAACCAACAGCATTCCACCTTGTAATTTGTCTGGTGTTTTAAATTCGTTAATATCCAGATAACTCATTTTAAAACCACCGCCAAAACACAAACCTTCAACAGTTGTAAATTGATAGCCAGTATGTATATTAACCAAACCTTGCATGATATCGTTAAAGGCTCTATTGGTAACTGTATTTGGTAAAGTAAGTTGTGCTTGAAAACTGTGTCTAGGTAATAAGCTACCCTGAGAAAAGGCAAAGGTTGCAGAGAAAAATATAAGAATCAATACGCTTTTCATAACTATCGTTTGGTTGAAAATACGAAATATTTATCTATTTAAACGTTAGTTGATGATATCAAAAAACTTCATTGTCTGTTGTTGGTCTGTTTTTATTTCGTAAGTATACCTTCCATTCGGTACTTGTGTAGAATCAAAGCGAACAATGTGTGGACCCGAAGTGAGGTTTGTATTAAGCAATGTTTGATCAAAAGAATTGTCTTCACTCTTCACGGTAAACTGAATCTCTTGACCTTTCTCCATAGTAAAATAAAACTCTAGCTCTCCACTAGCCGGATTCATTTCTAATGGATGCAAAAGAACGAATGACGAATAATCCGGAATACCACGTTTTAACCTTCGCAGCAACAACCTGTATCCAATAAAAAGAAGCACTATACCTAAGGTTATCCATAAACCAGTTAACGCACTTTGAGAAATATTTATAGCGAGTATATGTATCATAACGAAATTACACCTTTAATTTTAGCTATTTCTTTGTAAATAGATATAACAGAATCTGCTGAAAGCATCAATTCTTTAACCGTAACGCCTATATACTTTCCGTTTTTAGACTTTTTATATTCTACTTCAGAAACTTCATTAAAATGTTTGATTACGTTTGCTACCGTTTGATTATCATTAGGACAAACAAATTTAAACATATATAAAGAGGGCCATTCTAGTTCTTCTAACTGCGCTTTTAAGCCTTGAAATACGTCTGTCATACATTTAATTTGGATAACAAAGATAACCTTTTCACCTCATCTAAAAGTGTTTCTGGTAGGTCATTTAAATTTTGTTTTAGTGTTTTAAAGTCTTTCTTTTCTCCGTTATCCCATTTTTTTATTGTACTCAATAGAATCATTGGATCTTTCTCTTTTGAAATTGTTATTTCTTTAGCCTCAGACGAACTTACTTCTATCTTCCAAAGCGCTTGATATCGGTACTCTTGTTCTAACCAATGTGTAACAAGCTGTGCTAAATCTTCTACATTATCGGAACGCAAAAGACGTTGTTTTATGGTCGATCTGAAGGTAAACAAGGATTGAAAAGTTTGTTCTACACTATCAAATACCTCTAATTCTGATAATATTAGTTGATTCTCTTTCTCTGTTTGATTTTTTGCAACCGAATCGGTTAAAACGGTATAGGCAAGGTATTGTTTTTGTAGTTTTTTAAGTTTCGCCATAAATACTTTGGCAACTACTGGACGTGTTAAAAAAAACTGCTTATACTCAAATAAAACGGCTTCCCATTGATCTTCCGGATACTCTGTTTCATCCAAAGTAAAAAAAAGTTGTGCTTCCTCTTTTGTCATTTGTTGCTTTTCTTTGCTCTTAATTTCATATTCAAAAATTCTACAGCCAAAGAGAAGGCAATTGCGAAATAAAGATATCCTTTCGGTACAGCACCAATTTCACTAGTAAAAATATTTGCATGGGATAAATGAGCACTTTCTACAATTAACATAAAACCAATTAAAATTAAAAATGCCAATCCTAAAATCTGAATGGATGGATTTTTATTGACAAAATTACCTACTGGAATTGCGAAAAGCATCATAATTAAAACAGATACTACAATAGCTATAATCATTATCATCAGTGCACCTGGAACACCATTTGTCATTCCTATTGCTGTTAAAATAGAATCAAAACTAAAAACAACATTGATTATCGTTATTTGTAAAATTGCCTTTGAAATACTTGAAGAACTGTCTTTCTTTAATTGTTTTTCTTCTTCTCCTTTATAATCTACTTTTTCATGTATCTCTTTGGTAGATTTATAAATCAAAAATATTCCTCCGGCCAACAATACCATTGCCTGACCAGTTACTTGAACATCAAACCATGATAGATTTATAGAGAAAAGTACAGCATTCATTGCCGTTAAAGCCGTAATTGCAAAAAGTAAGCCTATACGCATTACCATAGCAAGTATCAATCCAATATTAGTAGCTTTTTTTCGGTCTTGTACATTCAGCTTGTTAGATGCAATTGAAATAAAAATGATATTATCTATTCCTAAGACAATTTCAAGAAAAGTTAAACTCAAAAGAGCAACTATTGCATCGGCGGTAAATAGTAAGCTAAAGTCCATAATATAATGTTTCGTGTAAAATTAAAAAAGCATTTAAGCTTACGCCAAGAAATGAATTAAAAATTAGTTTCAAAGAATCGTAACATTCCTTCGGTATAGGCTCTTTCTATTCTACCGTCTTCGTTTTCAAACAACAAATAAACTTCTAAATTAAGTGCTGGATGTTCTGCAAGAAAGGCAAGTGTTTTTTCTTTTCCCATCACCATAAAAGCAGTTGCATAAGCATCGGCAAGAGCGCATTTTTCAGACCATACCGTTGCACTTAATAAATTATGATTAACACTATAACCTGTTTTTGGATCTAATGTGTGACTGTATTTTCTACCATTTACAATGTGAAACTTCCTGTAATTTCCGGAAGTTGCTAACCCGCCTGTGTTTAGGTGTAAAACATTTTCTAATCTTCTTTCTCCTTGTCCTGAATTTAATTCTTTTGGCTCATCAACACCTAAGGCCCATGAATTTCCTTCGCTATTTTGTCCTTTCACACGTACTTCTCCACCAATTTCTACTAAATAGTTTTCTTGGCCTTTACTTTCTAAATACGCTGCAACTACATCTACCGAATACCCCTGAGCAATCGCGTTAAAATCAATTTGAAACGATGGATTTTCTTTTGTATACTTCCGAGCACTGTAATTGTGTTTCTCTCCAGGTTCAAATCCTATAAACTGTAAACAACTATCTACTTCATCTTGACTTAAAACTAGTGCTGAATCTTTAAAAAAACCCCATGCCTTTACCAGCGGAAAAACACTGGGATCAAATGCTCCGTTTGTTTTATTAAACACAGATAAACTTAAGGCATAGCAGGTGTCAAAATAAGCATTGTTTGGAACAGCAAAAGTTGAGTCGGATTTATTTAATCTAGAAAGTAAAGAATTATCTAAATAACTAGAAAGTTCTGCATCAAAACTTAAAAGTAAACTTTCTATTTCAACCACGGACGTAAGCAAGCTATCGTCGCTTGTTTTGATCATAAAAGTAGAACCCTGCGCATTGCCTTGAATTTCTTGGTTACTTATTTGCCAGGCAAAACCAGTTGTATCAATTTCGGGTTCTTCTAATTCGTTTAATTTAGACGGTTTACAAGAAGTGCTAAATAGAATTAGAACAAACGAAATACTAGTAATTTTTAGTAAGCGTAGCATTTTCTGTTCCATTGATCCAAGATTGTTTTGTAATTGAATTTCCATTTTTTGTGTAGGTTAAACCAAACTTGCTTTGTGTACGAATGTAGACTTCTCCTCTACCATTTTTAACAACTATTCTCCTAGTAACAACCTTTACTGGTAAGCCATCTTCATCATTTCTTACAAATACTTCTTGAGAAACTCCTTCTGGAAACTCCTCTCCAAGTGTATTTGCAATTGTTTCATCATATTTTCCTGAGTTGTTTTCGAAGCCGTCAATTATTTTTTGACGCTCTATTGCTTTCTCTTTGTATAGCTCAGCTTCTACAGCTTTACCTCTACCTATTGCCTTTGTTGCTGCCTTTACGCGTTCGCTATTCTCTTTTGTTTGATCTTCTTGCTTACTCGATATAGATGTTCTCAATTTTTCAGTGCTTTCTAAAGATTGAAAAGTATTTTCTCTATCTAACTTTTCAATTTCGGCTTTTGTTTTATTAGCCTTTGTAACTGCGCTTGAGGCTGTAACCACTTCTTCTTGTAGCGCTTGCTGTTCTCTTGTATCGTCTTTTTTATTTTGTGCAATTATTGCTTTGGTTTGTTCTATTGTGAGCTCGTTGTTCTCTCTTTGTTTCTTTTCTTTAAGCGCTGCCTGTCGGCTAGCTTCGTTCATCTCTAGGTCTTTTCTATCGATTTTATCCAAGGTCAACTTTCGGTTTTCATCGCTCTCATCATAGTATTCTTGTATAACTTGTCTGGCAGTTGTCATTGTTTCATCCATTAATAGAGCAGCTTGATTATTCTCTACTTCGTCTTGCGTAGCTTTTCTTCTTGCCTCACCACCTAGTAGTTTAACATCGTTTTCCAATGCTTGGCGTATAGCCTGTTTTTCTTTTGAACTTTCGTACATTTCAATCTCAGCTAGTTGGGCCGACTTCTGTATTTTTTGAATTTGTGCATACTCACTCTCAAGGTCTTCAGTAGTAGACATTTTATTAATCTCTACAGAAATATCTTCATACACTTTTTTAGTTCGATCAATTTCTACTTGTAATTCTTTTTGATGAAATTGAGCCATATCTATATCTACTGCGTCTACTTGTTTTGCCTTTTCTCTATACGTGCGTTCTTCCCTAGCTCTTTCCGCTGCAATTTCACTATCCACCACATCAATATCCTGAGCTAACCTTAATACTTCTCCGCGCTCAAAAACTGATTCTTGTGCGCTTTTCTGAGCCATTTCTTCTTCTTTATCATCTACGGCTGTAACTATAGATTGTCTTCTGGCATCTCCTTCTAAGCTCTCTAATTCTTTTAACTTTTGTGCTTTAATGGCTTGCTCCGACATTTTTTGTCGTTCTTCATCATCTGTGTAATTCAAACCCTCTGTTTTCTTTCGCTTCTCTGTAAGCTGTTCAGTAATTTTTTGTTTTTTCTTATTTGCTCGTTTTCTTTCGGCATCTGCAAGTAAAGCAGCACCTTCAATAACTGATATATCATCGGGTTGACCAAGATTTTCTAAGTCTGAACGCTCTACTAAATTTTCATTTTGTCTTCTGGCTATTTCATCTAACTGATTCTGAGGATAACTTTCATACGGTTTTAGAGCGAGTAAACGTTTATACAGTTCTTGGGCTTTCTCCCAATTCTCATTCTCAAAATATTCATTTGCTTTGTCTACAATTTTTTGATACTGTTTGTTTCCCGATTCTGCTGCTGCACGTTTCGATCCTTCAATACTTTTTGTTAGTTGATCATTAACATAAACATCATTTGGATAGAGTGCTAGCGCAAGTTCGTATTTCTTCTTTGCTTCAATAAACGTTTTTGCTTCAAAAGAAAGGTCTGCTTCTTCAACTAATGCTTTAAACTCAGCCTGCTTTCTGATTTCTTCTTTTGCTAACTTATCTTGATTATCTAAAATTTGTTCAACCTCCTTTATTTTGTTACTCGCAAAATTATCACCCGGTTTAACACTTAACGCATTTTGATATGCATCTAGTGCTTGCGTGTAGTTTTGTTGACTAAAAAAAGTATTTGCAGACTTTATATAGGCATTGTAATTTACCGTTTCACTCGCACTTTCTGTGGCAGCCAGTGCAGCCTTTGCTCTATCTATTTGAGCACGTGCTATTGCATCATCTTTTATGTCTAACGCACCTTGATACAACGTAATACTTTCTGTATATTTTTTACTATCAAACGCTGTATTTGCAGCTTGCATTTTGGTCGTAAACAAATTATTCTTTGTCTCGTTTTCATTAACAGAATTAATCAATTCACTAATTTCTGCAATTTTCTCTTTTGGTAAAACTGCGCTTGGCTTTAACTCTTGAGCTTCTTGATATAAATCGAGTGCAGTTTGATAATTTTTATTTTGCAAAGCAACTTGAGCTTCTGATAACTTTGCTGAGTATTGCTGTTCTAGCGCTTCCTCCTTTTCTGCGCTAAGTGCTTCTTTTTTTCTAATCTCATTTAGGGCATAAATTGCGTCAAGGGCGTTCTTTGCTCTTTCACTATCCGGTTTAATGGCTAGTGCTTGTTTGTACAGACTCATCGCTGCATCAAGATCATTCTTATCTCCATTCTCTTTTGCTTCGCTCATCAAGCTTTCAAAGCGTTGATTCTCTTCTGCGTTTTTTGCATTTGCTTTAATCGCTTCTTTCGCATCAGCAACGCCTTGCTTTGCTTCACTATCACCTATCTTTACTTGCAATGCCTTTTCATAGTTGAGCAGTGCTGTAGTAAAATCATTTTTTTCGAAGGCAGCCTTACCCGCTTGCATTGCTGCGTTGAATTCTGCTGCTTGCTTTTCTTTGCTTTCTTTCTCGACAAGATTCAACTCTAAATCTTTAATCTTGTTGGTAGCTACAGCATCATTAGGTTTGTAGGCCAAAGCTTCGCGATACTTTTCAATTGCAGCAAGCACTTCTTCTTTTTCTTCTAGCATTTGCGCTTCAGAAATAGCATTCTGATAACTTTGTAAACGTTCAGCTTCATTTTGCTTACCCGCTAACCTTTCTTCAATCTCTGCCAAGTAATCAAGCACCTTTTCATCTTCTTTTATTTCTTTGGCAGAAAGGAAAGAAGCTTTGGCTTCTTCAAGTTTCTCTTGAGCCAGAAGTTGAATTCCTGCTGTTTTTAATTTCTCAAATGCTGCGTCCTTTTCCAGTTGCTCTGCTTTATTTGCCTTTGCTAATTTTGCTGCTTCTAATCCTGTTTTTGCAATTGAATTTGTTGCATCTAACTCTAATACCGATTGATAATTTTCTATTGCTTCTTCAAACTTTTCATTTCCCATATTAGCAACAGCCATTTGAATTAATCCATCAACTTTTTCTGCTTTATTTTGACTTTCGGCAATTTCCTTTAATTTTTGTTCAATACTATTGATTTTCTCGGTTAAATCTTTATCCTCTTTTATTTCTATCGCTTGTTCATATTTTAACTTGGCATCTGTCCAATTTTCTAGCGCAAAAAGTGCATCACCCTCATCTTTAAAAGTAGTAAACTGAGCCATTCGCTGCGCTTCCTCATTCACTTCTTTTAAGTTTATCTGTGCTTTTTCTAACAACTCCTTCGCCTTAACATTTGATTTATCTAAAGTCAAAATTGATTCATATGTTGTAACTTCTGAAGTGTAATTTTTCTGTTCTTGAAAAAGCTTTGCAGTTTTAAACAACTCCTCTATTTCAGCTTGTTTATTTTCTAATTCTGCAATTCTATTTAATTCTACTTCAATTTTAGATAGTTGTGCATTCACTTCCTCACTGATCTTTACAGCTAAAGCTTCTGTATATTTAATTTTTGCATCATCGTACTTTTGTGACGCAAATAGTTCGTCTGCTGCAACTTTCAATGCATTAAACTTATTATCTATCTCTTTTTGAGCAGCTTGCTCTTTGGCTTCTGTTATTTTAAGGTTTGCTTTTTCAATTTGAACGTCTGGATATGGTGCTGAAGGTTGTATGGCTTTTGCTTCAGTGTAGGCTAAAATAGACTCTGCATAACTCATATCCGCGTACAATTGATCAGCCTTTTCAATCTGAGCTTTGTACTTCTCGGCGATCTCCTTTTGTTTGGCTTCGTTTTCTAGCTCAGCTAACGCATCTTTAGCCTTCTTAATCTGTGCCTTAGTGTAATCGGTTGGTTCTTTCAACTGCCCTGCTTCTTCATACTTTTCTATTGCTTGTGTATACTCAGAAGCTGTCATTTTTTCATCAGCTTCTTTAATTAGCGCCAATATTTGTTCTTCGATGGCGTTTTCTGCAGCTAATTTTTCTAATTCAATGTCAATTTCTTTGATTTTTGCTCTTGGATATGTTGCAGCCGACTCAAAACTGAGTGCTTCTTCATACTTTACTTTAGACGCTGCAAACTTTTTTTCAGCTAGCAGTTGATCTCCAGCTAAAACAGCATCATCATATTTTTGCTTTTTTTGAGCCAATTCTTCTTTTGCTTTTAATCCCTCTTCAATTTTAGCCAATTGTTCTTTAGGATAACTTTGTGATGGATCTAACTTAGAAGCTGCCGTGTATTTATCTCTTGCAGCCTGTAATGAGTTCTGTTTCATAAACCCATCGGCCATTTTTATAAGGCTATCATACTTTTCTTTATTTGCTTCTGATTTCTTTAGCGCATTTGCTTCTGCAACTTTATCTTTGGGAAGCTGTTCTGTTGGTTTTTCTAAAGCAGCTTGATTAAACTTGGCTATCGCTTTATCGTATTCTTTTGCTTTAAGAAAATTTTCTCCTGCAGTTATCAAATTCTGATAAACTTGATTGGCCTGACTTTCCAAAAGTTCTTCTTTTCTTTGTGCTGCTAGTAAATCATCTATTTCTACCAAACGGTTACTCGGATGTGCTTCTGTTGGTTTTAATTTTAGTGCTTCTGTATAGGCAATTTGGGCTTCGTCATATTTTTCTTGAGTAAAAGCTAAGTCTGCCTTAGTAACTAGTTCATTGTATTTTGCTTCGTTTTCTTGTTCTTTTACTTCTGCTGTTGCCAATAACTCATCGATTTTATAGCGCATTTTTGTAGCTTCAGCTCGATTATAATCCATTCTAAAGGCCTTGTTATCATAAAAGAAAGAAGCAACGGGATCTGTGCTAGTAAAACTAAAATCTATTGAAGGTCTGTTAGTAAATAAGTCTAAATCTACAGCCGGCTGAGGCAACTCCCCAGGCGGAATATCTTCTTCGTTAATTCCAGTAACATCTATTTCTACTATTTTAGTAACATACCCTGGTTTTGTATACTTTACACGATAAACGGCATTGATAGGGACAGACATTTCATACTTACCGTTAGATGCTGTTGTCGTATTTTTTACTTTAGAACTTCCAGAAAAAATAGTCACCTGTACTCCAACCAGCTTTTTACCAGAATCTAAGTCTTTAATAATTCCAAAAACTGGCAAAGTACTTTGACCACATACAAAAAACGACCCTAGAATGGCCAAAAAGACAATTAATACTTTCATATCTCTATTTAAAACGATTCTCTGTACTGCTAGTTACAGAAAAAGTTTAATTTCAAATCAAATTTTAGTTATCCTCAAAAAATAAAGGAAAACAGTAACAAATATCGTTAAAATTAACGACAAACCGAAGAGCAAAACGTATGCTAAAAATTGAACAATTAAGTTTTTGGGAAAAAGAAAGCTATTTTTCGGAAATAGACTTTTTGATAATTGGAGCTGGAATTGTTGGACTCTCTGCGGCTATTGAACTGAGGTCCAAGTATAAGGATGCGAAAATTGTAGTGTTAGAGAGAAGTTACTTAAGCGCCGGCGCCAGCTCAAAAAATGCAGGTTTTACTTGTTTCGGGAGTCCAACTGAACTACTTAGCGACCTAAACAACACTTCTGAAATCGAGGTTATTTCTCTTGTACAAAAACGCGTTGAAGGACTCGACTTACTGCTTAGTAGATTGAATGAAAAGATAGATTATCTACCCTGCGGGAGTTTTGAAGTATTTACAGAAAAAGAACACGAAACCTTCAATACAACTCTTAGTAAACTTGATCAACTAAATGCATTAGTAAAGCAAGCTATAAACAAAACTGATGTATACCGTATAGCTCACAATAAATTTGGGTTTTCTAAAGTTGTTGGATTAATTGAGAACCGACTAGAGGGACAGATCGATACCGGTAAAATGATTTTAGAACTCACGCGTTTGGCTCAAGCAAAAAACTGTATAATTCTGAATGGATTTGAAGTAAAAAATTGGGTAGAAAACGATTTAGTAAGCATAGATACCAACTTTGGCACGATTGAAACAAAAGAGCTAGTTGTTTGTACAAATGGACTTAGTCATTTACTGCCTTTACAAGAAGATATACAGCCCGCTAGAGCGCAAGTACTAATAACAAAACCTATTGAAAATTTAAACTGGTCCGGCACGTTTCACTATGACGAAGGATATTATTACTTTCGAAATGTAAAAAATAGAATACTAATTGGTGGTGCAAGAAATTTAGCGTTAAAAGAAGAAAACACATCCAATTTTGCTACAACACAACAAATAGAAACAGCATTGACAGCATTCTTAAAAAACATAGTTTTACCGCAGACAGATTTTGAACTAGAACATAAATGGAGTGGTATTATGGGAGTTGGCCAAAATAGAAATCCGATTGTTAAAAAAATTAGTAAACATATTCGTATTGGAATAAAATTAGGCGGAATGGGTGTTGCCCTAGGTAGTTTGGTAGGCAAAGAATTAGCAGAACTTTAAAGTTCACCTATTTTTGAATTCACATCTATAACGAGCTTACATACTTTATGCGTTTTATTTATCATACTAAGAAATTTTCAAAACATGTATACAACTGATATTGTAACACAATTAAAGAAAGAACTAGTTTATTTACCAGGCGAAAGTGCACACTTAGAAATGTCGCCCGCAGGAAGAGAAAAATCATCTGAAGCCTTGAAAAAAGTCAAAGATGCAAGGCAAAGCGCTGTAAGTATTATTTTATTTGAAGAGCAAGAAGAGCTACACTTCGTTCTTATACAACGAAGCGAATACGAAGGCATACACAGTAAGCAAATTAGTTTTCCAGGTGGTAAAAAAGAACGTTACGATACCAACTTTATAGCAACGGCATTAAGAGAAACTCATGAAGAAGTGGGTATACATATAGATCAGCTACATCATTTAGGAAAGCTTACAAAGGTTTACATACCCGTTAGCAATTTCGAAGTTCACCCACATGTTTTCTACATGAAAAGGAAACAAGACTTCAAAAAGCAAGTCAGAGAAGTAGACGAGATCTTTACCGTTCCCATCTCCGCATTATTAGACAACAAAAACCTACATAAAAAAGATATTCGCGTTCACAAAAACTATCTGCTGAAAAAAGTACCTTGCTTTATCTTTGAGGCAAAAATAGTTTGGGGAGCAACAGCCATTATTTTAAATGAACTTAAATCCGTTTTAAATCGTTTATAGATGCATTTTATTTTAAAGCGCACTTTTCCCTGCATATCTTATTAAAGCTTTAAAAAGCACAAAAAGTTTATTTTGTTGATACTTTGAGTCTCGTGTTCATTGTTTTCGTGTTAGACCAGTTGATTATTTAATCATTAGACCGTATTTTCGCAGAAACAATCAAAACATAAGATGAAAATTAAATTACTTGCATTAGTTGCTTTGTTGCTTGGTACAAACCTTGCGAAAGCAGACGAAGGAATGTGGCTACCTTTCTTATTGGGAAGAAACTACGAAGACATGAAAAAGCATGGGTTAAATTTAACTCAAGAAGAAATCTACAGCATTAACAGCTCTTCTATGAAAGACGCTATTGTTAGTTTTGGCGGATTTTGTACAGCTGAAGTTATTTCTGACAAAGGTTTATTGTTAACCAACCACCACTGTGGTTATGATGCTATTGCTGAGGCATCTTCTAAAGAAAAAAATTACTTAGACGACGGTTTTTGGGCCAAAAGTCTAGATCAAGAAATACCAGTACCCGGCTTATTTGCAACATTTGTGGTTAGTATTAAAGACGTTTCTGAAGAAATTAATAAGAATTTATCTGAAAGCATGAGTGCAGCTGAAAGAAAGGCTAAAATTGATGAACTTTCGAAGGTACTTTCTACTGAAGCTACAGAAGGTACTAATTACGAAGCCTTTGTAAGAGATTTCTTTGAAGGCAACGAATTTTACTTGTTTGTAACTGAGAAATTTAACGACGTACGATTTGTAGGTGCTCCACCGCAATCAATCGGGAAATTTGGGTACGATACAGACAATTGGGTTTGGCCTAGACATACTGGAGATTTTTCAATGTTCAGAATTTATGCTAACAATGAAAATAAACCAGCTGCCTATAATGAAGAAAACAAACCTTTACAACCTAAGTATTCACTACCAGTTTCTATTAAAGGTGTGAAAAAAGGAGATTATGCCATGATTTTAGGTTTCCCTGGTTCTACAGATAGATACCTTTCGTCATACGGAATTAAACAAGCTGTTACTCTTTCTCAGCCTAAAACGGTTGACATTAGAGCTAAGAAGTTGGCAATCATGAAAAAGTATATGGATCAAGATGTAACGGTTCGTTTAAACTACTCATCTAAATATGCGCAAGTTGCTAACTACTGGAAATATTTTATTGGACAAACTGAACAATTGAAAAACAATAAAGTAGCCGATAAAAAACAAAAAATCGAAGATGCATACGTTTCATTTACTCAAAATAAAACAATGTATGCAGGGGTTATAGAAGACATAAAAGCTGCGTATGCTGCAACTGACGGAGATGTTTACATTCAAACTTATCAGTCGGAATTAGTTTACTCTGTTGATTTAAATTTACTTACATTATTTGGTGTTTTAGCCAACCAATATAACGAAAATGACAATGAAAACGGAGCAGGATATTTTAAGAATAGAATGGCAACTAAAGCAAAAGAGTTTTATGCTAAAGCAAATATGGATATCGAATTTGAGGTATTGGAGGAAGTGCTGAAAATGTATTATCAAGACGTACCAAAAGAACAACAAGGTGAATTGACCTTGAAATTAGGTAACAAAGGTAAGTTTGATAAATATGTGAAAAAGATTAGAAAGAAATCTATCTTCAAAGACGAAACATCTTTCAATGCATTTATGTCGGACTTTTCTTTCGAGCAGATTCAAAAAGATCCTCTATTTGCTTTAATCAAATCTATTAATGATGCTTTCTCTGCTGTAGTAGATAGTGAAACGCATGTAAATGCAGGAGAAAAGCTTGAAAGAGCAAATCGTCTATTTGTTAAGGGTTTAAGAGAAATGGATCCAAATAAAAAATATTATCCTAACGCAAACAGTACTTTACGTTTAACCTACGGAAATGTGTTGCCTTACGACCCAAAAGATGGTGTTACTTATCATTACACAACTTCATTAAATGGTGTAATGGAAAAAGAAGACGCAAACAACCCTGAATTTGTTGTTCCTGCACGATTAAAAACACTTTGGGAAAACAAGGACTTCGGACAGTACGCAGATGAAAATGGCGAAATGGTCGTGAATTTCTTAACCAATAACGACATCACTGGAGGAAACTCAGGATCACCGGTAATTAATGGCGACGGAGAATTAATTGGAACGGCTTTCGATGGAAACTGGGAAGCAATGAGCGGAGATATTTATTTTGAGCCAGAAATTCAACGTACTATTGTTTGTGATATTCGATATGTATTATTTGTGGTAGACAAATATGGCGGAGCAAGCAACTTGATTGAAGAAATGGATATCAGAAAATAATAATTGAACTAGAATGATACACTAGCCGACTCCCTTAATTGGTAGTCGGCTTTTTTTATTTCCAACGTGTTTCTTTATCACTAATCCTAACATAAAAAGAACTTTAATCACACTCTAGCTTTAGTTATACCTATAACCACGAAATACTCTCCTCAACCACATATACTAAAGTCGATTATACATAATAGATACAACAAATAGGCTAAGTACTGTTTGTCTTAAATCAGTAAAAGCTAGTCATAAAATAAAACGTAATTACGCAAAAGAATTAAATCTTACTTGAACTGTTTTTAAAACCAATTTTATTAGACCGCAGAAGGTGAAAAATGGTACAAAAAAAGTCCCTCTAAAAAAAGGAACTTTTAAAATGAAAGTATATAATTCTCTAGAACTTAGTTCTACTCTGAGGTCTTCTCCAATTCTGTTTTTTGGGTGGTTTGTAGGTTAAATTTCTTGTAAATACGATATTTGCTATATAAAACGCATCTTTTTCATCTGGGTCACCACGTTGCTCTCCTGGAACGAACCAAATTTGATTCTCTTTACTTGGGTTTGCAGCAAAAACAGCATCTGAACCTACTTGACTTTGTAAGACAACAGGATCAAAATAATTTGTGCTGACATCATCTATATAATCTGTAAATGTTTTGTTGTATGAAACCTCTAACCCAATTCTCCACATATCAGATATCCCAATTTTAACTCCTATTCCAAACGGAATAACTGCTGTAATTCTCGAGTATTCATCTGCTCCACCTGGTAAACCTTGTCCTTCTGTTTTTAAAGGCCTAAGGTTGGTCCAAGTTCCATTAATTTCAGCTTGTGGATTGAAGTAGGTTACAGCTGCACCCGTAAAAAGATAAACTTGTTGCATTTGATTTTTAAAACCTTTAAGACCGGGAATGTTGTACCTTCTACCAATTTTTTCATTTGCTAAAAGAATCCACTCAATACGTTGGGTAAGTTGAACAATTGGCGATCTAAAATGCAGGTTTCTACTTCTTCTTATAATTTCGTTCGTATTCTCATCGCTTCCTTGAACCATTCCAGAGTATAACTCTGTAGAGGTTGCCCAGAAAGGATGCCATCTATACCTGTATCCGATATTAAAACCTGCAAAAGTAGCTGGCCAGTCTAAATCAACCAAACTAAAATCTGTTCCAATTTTGTCTCTTCCCCCTAAATCTCCAGTAAAATTAGTACCACCAATTCCAAAAAAAACTTCCTTCTTGTTTAACGACCAATTTCTAGAGGTATTAAAGTTCGACGAAGGCTGCGCGAGCGCATTTATCGCTAGGAAACAAAATAAAAATCGAATATAATTTTTCATAGTATGTGATTGATTCACAGGCAAGCTTCTGTTGACTTACGATACAAATATAAAAAGGTTAAGCGAATAAATCAAAAAGTTTGTAAAAGATTGTAAACAAGAATAGTTAAGAACAACACTTACTCTTGAAATATAGGTCTAAACGTATATTTATTTCCATCTACAGAAGATACAAGTTCAAGGTTATGTTTTACCTGTTTGTAATAAAAATTGATTACATCTGTAGGATCATTGTCTTTTCTAAAAGATAAAATAGCGTATTGTTGTTCTGACAAAAATCCCTTGTAGATGTTTTGACTATTCACCCGTTTTTCAAACCAATTAACTACCTCTTCTTTCGGTATATTGAGCGGGCAAAGGTAAAACGCATTCTCTTTTTTATAAATATACCAATTGTTAATTTGAGATTCAATTCCCTTATACAATTGCGTATTCTCTTTCCGTATTTTTACCGTTTTTTGAGCAAATGAAACAGATAGAAAACACAGACAAAACAATGATAGACTAATTACTTTCATTTGTGATTGGTATTAAGCGTAGTGGTTCGAGATGAATTAATTTTCCTGATTTAGATACCGCCTTAATTTCTGTAAAAACAACTGGTTGACCAATAGCACTTGCAGCAATGTATGCATACGTTTCATCTGCTAATCGATTTCCATAGCATTGAATTTCATTTTCTTGATCCGCAAACCTTACTTTAAAAGAAATAATAGTGTATCCCACATTTGTTTCAATGCCAGATACTGAACTAAACTTATCGAAAGGAATTTGGCCAGTAAAATATCCATCTATATTTGGAAGAAAATCAATTTCTGTATACGTTTTCTTTAACACAACGTGTTTAGCAGGTTGCGCTTGACCAAAATAAGATAAGAAAACAAAGCTAACGAAAAGCCAAAGTTTCGCCTTGTTGTTCGTTAAGTAATTTTCTAATATATGCTTCATTTATCTTGTCTTGCTCTATCAAAGTTACATTTATAATACCAAAATTTTGCTGCTGTAAATACTTTTTATTCACTTTAGCAAAGGCAACGCGATTTATTGCATCTATTACAATTAATAGTTGTTCACCATTATTTAACCCTATTTCATTCATTGATTTATTTCCAATTCCATAACTGTATCTAACATCTTTTCCTTGATCAAAAATGTAGACATTTCTTGGTGAAAAAGAATTACCATTATTTACATAAGCGAGCTGAAAAGGCAATGGTTTAGGATATTTAATAGGTTTATCCGCATTGAAAAACCCATTTCTAGTAGTTGTAAAAGTTGCTGTAGCTTGACTTAATTGAACCGAATTATTAGGACTTAAACTTTGGTTTTCTTGCATCACTAGTCGTGTATTTAATTCAAAATCTGACACAAGCTTCTCTAGTTGCTTTTGCTTTACTGCTTCTTTTCTTTTCAGCTCTCTTTCTGTTGACTGAAGGTGAATGAGTTGCTTCTCAATATCGCCCTTAACTTTATCAAATAATTCTGAAGCACTTTGCTCCTCAGCTCCAGACAAAACGGGTCTAACTCGAATGGTTTCTTTCAATTTAGTGTTTGAAAAGGTAAGTGTAAATCTATCATTTCCGGCTTTACTTAAATCCATTTCCGACCATGTTGTATTGATTACACGGTTAAAGTTTTTCTGGTTCGGTAATGCTTCAAATTTAACATTTTTCAGTCGTTTCAACTCTGGATAATCACTCAAATCGTAGTCCAAATCAAATATTCTGTCTGCATTCTTCGAAATTTTATATGCTTCTTTTGTTGGTAATTCTATTTTCAATTCTTGCTGCTGGGATTGATTTACGGTAAGCTCTTTTTGTAAAGTAGAAAGCTCACTTTTCACCATTTCAAATTTTCCACTATTTTCTTCAGGACTTTTTTGTACTCTATCTGAAAATAAGCAAGGAGAGTCTATCCACTCCTTCTTCTTCTCATCTAAATAGTAAAAGTTAAAGGATTCTGATGGCTTATGAAGAGCTAAACTTACTTCTATCGGTTTATCCGGATTAATTTTAACTTCCTTATTGTTTTGGCTGGTTCTAATTTCAATCATACCCGCAGATTCAAAAGCTCCTTCTGCTACATCCATTTTAACTCCCGCAAGAAAAGCACTTGCCTTATCATGAAAAATACGGGTTTTAACTTTAATAGGTTCCTGCATGTCTTTTGCAATTAGACTACCTGGAGGAATTTTTATTGTACTTCCATCTTTTAGTGTCAGCGTGGCTCCTTCTAAAGCCATTACATTGTGTACTTCGTAAGGAACAGCGTTCTCTGCAACAGGTAACACACAGGGTGTATCTTCTGGTAAATTAGAGGTAAGTGGTTGATTGTTTGTTAAAGTAGTATTCTCTGCATACGCTATATTGTTGTTTAAATTACTTAGTCCGAAGACTGTTACTAAGCCTAGTGTTGCCAAACCAGCTGCTCCCCAAAACCATTTAGATTTAAAAAATGGTTTTTTGAGGAGCTGATAATTTGATAAAATGGCATCAAAATTCTGTTTTGCTTGAATTTGTTCAGAAGAAATTGGATCTCTGTCTAAATTCATTTTGCGTTTATCCATTGCCGTTAATTTTTAAAATATATTTTTTTTAATTTTTCTAACACTCGAAAAGATTTTACTTTGGCATTATTCTCAGTAATATCCAATATCTCTCCTATTTCTTTAAATGGTCTCTTCTCAAAAAAGCGTAATTCAATTAATTGAACATCTTCTTCTTTTAATTCAGAGATTGCTTTAAATAATTTCTTCTTGTTATTTTCGCTTTGTTCATCATCAAAGTCTTCAATCATTTCAAACAGGTGTATGCTTTCTACATTGACCGTTCTTTTAGCTTGACGTTCTCTGTATGCTTGGTAAAGCTCACTTTTAGCTATTCTGTAAAGCCATGAACCAAAGGGAACACCTCTGAACTCATATTTATGTAAATTCTTCAATGCTTTCAAAAATACTTGTGAAGTAACGTCAAAAGCCAATTCTGTATCGTCCATCCGCTGATGCACGTACCTAAAAATTTGTTCGTGATATTTTCTGTACAACGGACCAAAATGCTCAGGATTGCTCTTTGCTCGTTGTATCCATCCCAACTCTTGCTGAAGCTTTTCATTGGTATGGTGATACACTGGGTTAATACTCATCTTCTTTGGTTTTATTTAGTTTACAGCATAGAACTTGCAGATTCTACACTTTAATAATTCAATTTTAATAATTGGTTACAATTTTATTGGGGGAATATTTTATAAACGCTTTTTTTAAAAATTTATTGTTTTGATTAGTAGCATAAATTAACTAAATTAGACTAACACTAAACCTTTTACATGAAAACAACTAAAACTTGTGCTACATGCACACGGAAATTAATGGGAAGAAAAGATAAAGTCTTTTGCTCCAAAAAATGTCAGAACATACACCACGCAATTGCAAGGATATGTACCACTAATATTCAAAAAAAGAAATACAGCAAACGCATTAAGCGAAACTATGTTGTACTTAAAGGAGTTCTATCGGCAAATACTGCTGTTGTTCTAATAAACAAAAATAATTTATTTAAACTCGGATTTGATCAATCGTTTTTCCTGAAAAGAAAAAAAAGAAAAGGCAAATACATTTACCTAATCAAAGAATTTGAGTTTTGGGATGCAGGCAATGGAAAAATTCAAATTAAGCGAACAGAAAAAGGCTCTCCTTATTTCAAAGAGTTTATTGCAAGATGGAACAGAGAATGTCCGACAGAGGAAGTTGGTGCATTGTATTATGAGCGGGATGGAGTTGCATTTTATTTTAAACGAATTGTTTTTTATCTTAATAATTGTTTAGTCGATAAAAGCCCTATATCAGTACTACATAGCCTGAAAACGACTTCACAATAGACCTAAAATAAATAGAATTAATAATTAACTAAAACAACAGGAAAAAAAGTCGATTAAAATAGCTGATATAGTTTAACTTAGATGAACTATTTATTCGTTTACAAAATAACATTTTGTTCACCTTAAAATCGAGTGTCTATTTTTTGAGGTAATATTCTATCCTTTCTTAAATCCAAAATGATTTAAAAACATTACCTTCGCAAAAAAACCATCATGATAATTTTAGACGGAAAACAAACTTCTAAAGATATAAGACAAGAACTTGCAGAAGCCGTTACAGAGCGTAAGAAAAACGGAAAGAAAATTCCACATTTAGCTGCCGTTTTAATTGGTAACGACGGAGGTTCTCAAACTTACGTTGGTGCTAAAGTTAAAGCTTGTGAAGCAATTGGTTTTGAAAGTACGCTTATTAGGCATGATGATTCTATTACAGAAGAGGAACTCTTAAAATTGGTAGAGAAACTAAACAACGATGATAAAATTGATGGTTTTATAGTACAGTTGCCGTTACCAAATCATATAGACGAGAAAAAAATTACGCTTGCCATAGATCCTAAAAAAGATGTTGACGGATTTCATCCAGAAAATCTTGGAAATATGGTGTTAGACTTGCCTGGATTTTTACCCGCAACGCCAGCGGGAATTATTGAGCTTTTAAAAAGGTACGATATTGAAACTTCTGGTAAAAATTGTGTTGTTGTTGGAAGAAGTAATATTGTTGGTATGCCAGTAAGTATTATGTTGGGTAGAAACACTAAACCTGGAAACTGTACCGTTACGCTTACACACAGTAGAACT
The DNA here is from genome assembly GCA_965656535.1 of Lishizhenia sp. Taxonomy (GTDB): domain Bacteria; phylum Bacteroidota; class Bacteroidia; order Flavobacteriales_D; family Crocinitomicaceae; genus Lishizhenia. The sequence continues at coordinate 405,004 of CBFHKX010000002.1, read as the reverse complement.
CAAAATCTAGAAGAAATTTGTAAAAACGCAGATATTTTAATTGCAGCCATTGGTAAACCCTTATTTATTAAAGAAAATATGGTTAAAGAAGGTGCAGTAGTTATAGATGTAGGAACAACTAGAGTGCCAGATAACTCTAGAAAAAAAGGCTTTAGACTACGAGGTGACGTTGATTTTGACAACGTTGCTGAAAAATGTTCTTTTATAACTCCAGTACCGGGTGGTGTTGGTCCTATGACGATTGCATCTCTAATGATGAACACATTGAGAGCAATGGAATTAAATGGGAAGTAAAGAGACTTAGAAATTCGATTATTTTATTGAGTATTCAAATTAATTGGTTACGATTAATTTAACTTGCTTTAGACCGTTGGTTACAAAGTATAAACCAGAAGCAAGCTTTTCCGTGTTTATTCTATCTGTTTTGTAGCCTTCTTTCACAAGTACGCCATTAGCATCAAAGAGCTTAAGGGTTTCATTCTTACTTTTGGTAAAAACATAATTGCCAGAACTAACAGGGTTAGGAAACAATCTTAACATGTTATTCTCGTTATCATTAACCTCGTCATTAATACTAAGTGTTCCTTGATAATCAAACATCCAAAACTTGGTAGCTCCAGTTGGATTATTAATTTGCATGTCACCAGACAAGTCAGAAGTTGTTCTGCTTAAGACTCTAATACCCCCACTATTTTTTGGAAAAATATCCATCACAAACTCTAACAAATTTCCTCCGACCATATCTTGGAATATTAAATTTAGATTATCACTGTCCATACCAATTATAAACACATCTCCTTGTCCGTTAGTTGTAGCTGTAACGTTACCCGTATTTTGACTATAGCAAATACCAGCAACACTAATCTGTGAACCTATCGTAGTTATAGTTGTTGGAAAGTCTCCTAAATCACCACCTACTACTTTTTCTGCAATTTTTTGTAGGCTTAGGTCTAAGCAAACTGTCCATATATCGCTACTCCCAAAGCCAGCCTCTGATTTATTACCTGAGATTCCAGAACTGGAGGAACAAGAAAAATAAATTTTATCATTATAGATTAGCGGTTTGGTGGATAAAAATTCTGAATTTAAACCTCCAAAAGAATTATCATCCAAAACATTTCCGTGTGTATCAATTTTTAGAATCCAAATATCTTCACTTCCATAACTAACTGCTGTTTTATTACCAGAAACATCAGATTCAGAACTTGCAAGTAAAAAAATATTATCTAATACTGGATTGTATACTAACCCCGAAGCTTCTTCGTAATCATCTCCACCATAAGTAAACTCTTCTATTAAATCTCCATTCAGATCTAACTTTAAGAGCCAAACATCTCCTTGTCCGTAATATGGCTTTATCCGATCTCCACTTACATCAGAAAAAGTGAAACCTAATACCCAAATATTAGTTGTCGTCACGATAACATCACGAGCGAATTCGTTATCTAAACCACCATAAGATTTCTCCCAAATAATGTTGCCGGTAGGACTCAACTCCATTACCCATATATCACTACCACCATTGTTCGCTGAATTTTTGACACCAGAAACGACTGAGCTACTTGTACCAACAACAAGATAATTACCATCACTTTTCTGAATTGCGCTTTCAACTATGTCGTTCGCGTCTCCTCCAATCGTTTTATCCCATTCTATGCTATTATTAGCATCGTATTTAACTAGCCAAAAATCGTTTGAGCCGTAACTGTCTTCAGTTTTATCACCTACTATTCCAGAACCCGTTGCGTTAAGCACCAACGAACCTCCGTCTTGTGCACTAATACCACCTTTACCTAAAAAAGAGTTCACACCTAAGTCAAAAGTGCTTTGGTTTAGAACTGTCTGAGAGAAGTAAACATTATTTACTAACGCAACTGTAAACAACAATATAATATATTTCAAAATACTAAAATATAAAAAAAAGTCGTCAGTAAGTGGGGTAATATTTTTTTTAAGCTAAACAACACCAATATGACAAATCATTATCAGTACTAATATTATACGTAAATAAAAAAACTAATATCTGTGCTGTTTCACAAATTAAAGTACGCGTAAAATCTAAAAATATACGCACCTCAATAATTCAAAATTGATAAAAGAAAAGAAAAAAAGTTAGTCTTTCCAAACAGACATTAATCCATCTATATTTTCTCTTTCAGGATCGTTTTCGTAGGTGTAGAAACTTTTTTCTGATTTATTAGCTGCTACAGTTTTTGCAATTTTAAGTGCTTTTTTGTGCTTACCCATTGCTGCATATATTTTTGCTTGAGTCCATAAGATATGGCCTTCGTAATAATCATTTGCTTTTGAAGCCCAATCTTTACCGTACTTTTTATACTCTTTCTGGGCTTTTTTAATCCACTCCATTGCTTGCTGCGTATTATTACCTTGGTTGGCCAAATACTCTGCTGCTTGTAAATATGCAGCCCAACGTTCTGTTTCTGGTGTATTATTTATCTTATTTTGTGCGGTAATCATAAATTGCGAAAGTAAATCTACAGTAAACGGTATGGTAATTAACTTCGTTCCCCAGTGGATAGAAAGCTCTCCTTCTCCTTGAGCATATTCTTCAAAATCTATTATTAAATTTTCTCTTCGGTATTGTACATCAACAGGTTCTACTTTAAAAACAAGAACATCTAAAGAATCGTCATAATCATACGCTCCCCATTGTTCGCTTTGGTAGTTTAAGATAAAATCCCAGTCGCCATTTTCTTGTGGTTTTAAGAACATAGCATATTTACCTGCTTTTATATCATTATCTGCTAATCTAAAATCTGTAGAAATAGTAATTGTGGTTGCAGCGTCTGCACCTAATCTCCAAACCTCGCCGTAAGGCACTAAATCTCCAAACAAAGTTCTGCCTTTTTGTTTTGGAGAACCGTAAACTATCTCTACTTCTGCAAAACCAAAGGTAGATTCTACTTTTTTAGCAGGAGATTTTTTTATAGATAGACCATCTTGGTATTGAGCAAGTGAGTTTTGGACTATAAAAAACAACAGTGTAATAAATATGTACTTCATAAACTTGTTTTGTATTCTTTTTCCCAATTATCGTACCTATATTCGTTTTTTAAAATAAATCAGTACATAAATCGTTTATCAGGTAAATTTACAATTTTGAAAACAGTTTCTATTCTTTTTTCTTTTCTATTTATTACGGTCTCTCTTTTCTTTGGAGGGTGTAAAAAAGATTTAATCTTAAGTAAGTCAAATGTTTCATTTTCTGTAGATACACTTTTATTTGATACAATTTTTACTACTCTAGGTTCGACCACTCAAAGTTTTAAAATTTACAATACCGATAGAAATTCTTTAGAAATAAGTGAAATAAGACTAATGGGAGGAGAAAATTCTCCATTTAGAATTAATATAGATGGCGTAGCAGATCTGGTTCATACAGATATTACTTTGCCAAAAGAAGATAGTATTTATGCTTTCGTGCAAGTACAATTAGATGTAAATAATGGAAATCTTCCTTTAATTGTTGAGGATTCTATTCAATTTACAGTAAACGGGAAGGTTTCTTATGTAAACCTGGCTGTTTGGGGTCAAGATGCATACTTTCATTATAGCGATTTAAACGAGGGCATTTGGCCAAATGATAAACCCCATGTAGTTTACACATTTGCTGCCGTTGATTCTGCAAAAAGTTTAATTATACAACCCGGCACAGATATTTACTTGCATAAAAGTGCATTACTTTATGTCTATAAAGGACAACTTGATATTCAAGGAACTGCAGATAACCCTGTTACTTTTCAAGGAGATCGACTAGAGTCTTTTTATGATGATGTTGCAGGACAATACTATGGTATCTATTTTGAAAAAGCACGTGCTTCGACAGTTAACCATACCATTATAAAAAACGGAACCGCTGGAATACATGTCTTCTCTGAAGATGATGGAAATACTGGGTATACGGTAGACATTAATAATACAGAAATTTATAACTGCTCGTCTTACGGAATTTTCAATTATTCTGGCGGAAAAATTAAAGGTGAAAACCTACTCGTACACTCAAACGGTTTGTATGCTTACTTCGGACTTGAAGGAGGTGATTACAACTTTATTCAAAGTCACCTTCTGGGTTATGGAGCCGAAAGTGGTCCGGCAGTTGCAATAAAAAACTACTTTACGCGCACAGATGGTATAACGTATATTGGACAAATTAATGAAGGAACAATTAACAATTCTATTATTTACGGAAATGGAGAAAATTTAATTGCTTACGATACTATTTTACAACCTGGAGTAACCATTAATTATTTGTACGAAAACAACTTGATTAAAATGGAGAATACTCCAACAGATTTGTCACAATTTAACGGTTCTATCTTTAACCAAGATCCAAGTTTTGGAAACATTTCTGAAGATAACTTTAAATTAAACGCTGGTAGTCCGGCTATTGACGCCGGAAACGCTAGTTTTGGAACACATACGAATTCAAATGACATTTTAGGAAACCCAAGAACAGGAGTTCCTGATATTGGCGCCTATGAGTTATAAGCGAAAAAATAAACTTCTCTATTTTTGTATTCTCTGTTCTAGTCCTATTCTTAGATTATTTAATCAAATAGCTTTAAAATCTGTACTCACAAAAAAAGGTCAACCTTTAGGCTGACCTTTTAATATCTATTTAGAAAAAATTATTTTTTCTTAGCACAACATGCCTTCTCTCCTTCTTTTGGAGCACAAGATTTAGTTTCACCCTCTTTAGTTGCGCAAGCTCCTTTCTTCTTTTTCTTTTTCTTTTTCTCTTTGTCTCCGTCTTTTTCAACTTCTGTCTGTACTCCGTCTTGTGCTGCAGCATAAGAAGTAACACCTATAGTTGTTGCAAACAAAGCCATAGTTAAAATCATTAATCCTTTTTTCATATTCTAAATTTTTATTAAAAATAAACAAATTTTATAAATCGTGAAAATTGTTTTGTTAAATTGAGTTAAACCAGTTTCCCAATCTTAGTAATTTTACCCTGAACTTTATCCCCAATATTCACATCTATTTTAGTGCCAAGTGGTAAGAAAATATCTATTCTACTTCCGAATTTTATAAATCCAAATTCAGATCCTACCTCTACTCTATCTCCCTCTTTTGCGTAGTAGCAAATTCTTCTCGCAACTGCTCCTGCAATTTGTCTAAAGAGAACTTCTTTTCCAGTAGAATGCTCTACAACAAAGGTACTGCGCTCATTGTCAGTTGAGCTTTTGGGATGCCATGCTACCAAAAATAAACCAGGGTGATATTTGACATACTTAACCAATCCCTTTATAGGATTAAAATTGGCGTGTACATTTAAGGGCGACATAAATATGGAGATTTGTATACGCTTATCCTTAAAGTACTCAGTCTCTTCAACCTCTTCTATTACCACCACTTTTCCATCTGCAGGACAAATAACATCCAGCTCAGAACTCGTCTGAACTGTACGGTTTGGAACTCTAAAAAATTGAATAATTAAGTAAGACATTACCAATGCACCTAGAGTAAGTAAAGCAAACAACCACGTCCAACCTGTTGCAGTAAATAATAAATAATTACCGTATTGTATGGCTCCTAAAATTAAGAGTCCGATGGTAATGACTAAATAGCCTTCTCTGTGTAGTTTCATGCGAAAAATTAATGGCGCAAAAATAAGAAATTATTTTGCTAGAATTCATTTACTGGTTTAAGCAATAATTAGAATACGGAACAAACTTGTATTACATTACTCTTTTCTCAAGTGAAGCAGCACTTTAACTTCGTGATACTTCGGATATTTTGTACCCGGTTCAAATGTTAAGTTTGAAACATAATTTCTAGACTTAATTAATGATGGAGTGCTAGATACGGTAGATTCTGACTTCATTAAGGTAGCCGAAACTACTTTACCTGTATTGTCTACACTAAGAATATATTTAACTACCCCCGTTTTTGATGCCAATATAGTAAAATCTGTATCTGTTAAACATTTTCTACCAGAAGTTATTAAATCTCCAGATAACTGTGCGCTAACATGTGCCGAAAAACACAATAAAACTGCGATTACTATTTCTTTCATGGGTCCAAGTTAAGCAATCTTTCCCCAATTTGGCTTCGATTTTAAGATTCTTCTTAACTTATCTCTAATAGCATGGTGATGTGTATTGGCTAGTTTTGGATCATTTTTCAAAATATCTCTTGCACATTCTCGGGCTATTCCAACTATCTGACCATCGGTTGCCAAATCTGCAATTGCTAATTCTAATAATCCACTTTGTTGGGTTCCCATGATATCTCCAGGACCACGTAATTCTAGATCTACCTCAGATATTTTAAAACCATCATTTGTTTCAACCATGGTTTCTAAGCGCCTTTTCCCTTCTTTGGATAATTTATTACCAGTCATTAAAGTACAATAAGATTTTTCTGCTCCACGCCCTACTCTACCTCGTAACTGGTGTAGTTGACTCAAACCAAATCTTTCTGCACTTTCTATGATCATCATACTGGCATTCGGTACGTTTACACCCACTTCAATAACGGTAGTTGCAACCATTATTTGCGTTTCGCCATTTACAAACCTACGCATTTCATACTCTTTGTCTTCTGGTTTCATTTTACCATGCACTATGCTTATTTGATACTCAGGCCTTGGAAAAGAGCGCATAATTGATTCATAACCATCCATTAAGTTAAGGTAATCCATAGATTCTGACTCTTCAATTAAAGGATATACAACATAAATTTGTCTGCCTTTTGTAATTTGGTCTTTCATAAATTTCCAAACCAAAGGCCTAGATTTCTCATATCTGTGCTGTGTTTCTATCGGTTTTCTTCCTGGTGGTAATTCGTCAATAACACTTACATCTAAATCTCCATAAAAGGTCATTGCTAGTGTTCTAGGAATTGGAGTTGCTGTCATAACCAAAACATGCGGAGGATGAATATTTTTCTTTTGTAATTTAGCGCGTTGTGCTACTCCAAATCGGTGTTGTTCATCTATAACAGCAATACCCAAGTTTTTAAATTTTACTTTTGGCTCTATCAATGCATGTGTTCCGATTAAAATATCTATTTCACCACTTTCTAAACCTTCATGTAATTCTCTTCTTGCTTTTGTTTTTGTAGAACCTGTTAAGAGAGCAACTTTTACATCCATTTTTTCTAGAAGCTCTGAAATACCTTCGTAGTGCTGGATTGCTAAAATTTCAGTTGGAGCCATTAATGCAGCCTGAAAACCATTTCCAACGGCAAATAGCATAGAAAGTAAAGCTACTAAGGTTTTACCAGAACCTACATCTCCTTGTAATAATCTGTTCATTTGAACGGGTTGCTTTACATCTGCACGTATCTCTTTGAGCACTCTTTTTTGAGCTCCAGTTAATTCAAACGGAATATGGTGTTCATAAAACGTTGTAAATACGTCTCCAACTTCTTCAAAAGCATACCCTACATTTTTAGCAGCAGCAATTTGTTTACGCATCAAAAGCTCTAGCTGCAAAAAGAACAACTCTTCGAACTTTAGTCTAAATTGAGCGCGTTTAGCAAGATCCGTAGATAGAGGTAAGTGTATATTAATTAAAGCTTCTTCTTTGGAAATCAAACCATATTTGCGTAAAACAGTTAACGGTAAATTTTCTGATATTTTACCTTTTATCTGAGGCACTAAATTAGCTGTTAGCTTTGCAAATCCTTTAGCATTAAATCCTTTGGCTGACAATAACTCACCCGAACGATAGACAGGTTGAAATTTAGACTCTCCAGCTGTTTGTAGTTCAAATTCTAATTCTGGATGAGAGATATTCCAGTTAGCACCATACTTTTTTGCTTTACCATAAACGATTAACGTTACTCCAGGTGTAAGTTTTTTCTTTATCCAATTCGCTCCTTTAAACCAAACTAGATCAATCACACCTGTTTCATCTCCGAATTTGGCAGTTAACCGTTTTGCTCTGCCTGTACCTGCTTCATTTACACTAATAATATTTCCTTTAAGTTGAGCGTAACCTTCTAAAGTAGCTAATTGATTGACTTTGTGAAAATGCGATCTATCTACATATCGAAATGGATAATAATGTAATAAATCAGCATAGGTAAATATTCTTGCCTCCTTTTTTAAAAGCTGCGCTCTTTGCGGACCAACGCCTTTTAAATATTCTATTGGGGTTTGAAGTAAAGTATTCATTCTGTGCGTCTGCTCAAATTACTAAGGAGCTACAATTTTTTGAAAAACTGGAACATTAGAACCATCATTAAAAATAAAAATTAGCATATTAGCCTTTAAGTAGGCTTTATCAATCTTTAAGTCTGCTAACAATTTTCTTTTTTCAAACAGTAAACTTCCTTGTATATCATATACGCTTACTTCTCCAGCAAATTCAGTTCTTACTAAAAACTGATTTCCTTCTACACTCACTTCAAAAAAAGGTGGTTGCGTTATTTCATTAATGTTAGACAGGGCTTCATTGAATAATAAAAATGTTCTGTTACTTACGGTTTGAGAGGTGTCCATACCTCCTGCTATAATCCAAGAACCTCCTCCAATAGATGCGATTCCTCTTAAGTCCATTACTTCAAAAGGAGCGTTTGTGAAATTTGTAAAGGTTGATGTTTCTGTATTATACATTAAAATGCGAGATTCGGGTTCTACTCCACCAGTTCCGTTGTAAGCTACACCGTCATAATTATAACCAACACTTGCTCCACCTACCCAAAAAATAGTATTTTGAGTACCTGCGCATGCAGATCTATAACCTGCTTCTCCGGGAGCATCATCTTCTAGTGTCCAGCTAATTTCAGTTGGATTATTCGGATTGATTACTCCTTTTCTGAAGTATCTTCTTGCTACGAAATTAGAAATACCAGAAACTCCTCCATGGTAATAAATAGTGTCGCCCAAAATATAACCCGAAGCCCCAAACGATCTAAACGTATTACTATTAGGCACTTCTGTTGCAAGTGTCCAGCTATTTAATAATGGATTGAAAAGTTGTACATTGGGTACATTACCAGTATTACTCCAACCGGTAACTACGTAGATTAAACTGTCTCGCCATACAGCTTGTACATGGTCATCTATTGGAATTGGGAGTGGATTTGCATCAGCTTCCCAAGTGTCTGTAGCTGCATTAAAAACATGTACTTTATTTGAAGAAACTTCAGTACCATTTTGCAACACATGGTAGCCTCCAATTACATATATCCTATCATTTACGTAACTTGCACCAGCTGCAATTTTACCAAGTGTATCAGGAACATCTGCCAAAGTTTCCCAGGTATTATTATTCACATCGTATTTATAGGTATGAAGATGAATTCCCGAATAAAGCTTAGAAGTATCTATTCCTGTAAAACTGTATACATATCTATTGTTTCCTACACGAGCAGCACAAACGGCATTGTTTGAAGTTGCTTTAGGCATTGTGTCTAAAACTGTCCATTCCCAACCTTCCTGTGAAAAAAATAAGTGTGGGATTAAGATGAATTGTAAAAACAACAAAAGCTTCATAAAATAAAGGTACGATTAAATCTTTTTCTGCTAATATATTAATAGAAAAAAGTGTTGTGGTAGGCACACAAATTAATTTTATTCTGATAAAAGAAATAGTATACTTGAGGCGGTAGAATCATTCTATTTCTTGCAATCTGCACCTACAATTCTACCTCATATAGTTTAGCAAACAGAATAAGTTCTTTAATTAAGGGTTGAACTTTCAATCCTTTTTTTGTTATTGAATATTCTACTCTTGGTGGAGCTTCTTTAAAATCCTCTCGCTTTACAAGTTCGCTATCAGTTAATGTTTTTAGTTCTTGAATTAGCATTTTCTGACTAATATCCGGAATAAGACCAGCTAAAGCACTTAAGCGCAGTGGTTTATTACTTATTAACTGTTGTAGAATTAGTAGTTTCCATTTTCCACCAATTAATTCTAACGATGTTCTTATTGGACAGCGCGCCGTTACCTCTATTTTTTTATTCTCCATACAAACCAAAAGGTTAGTGTATTCTTAACCCTATTTAAAGTCGAATGTACTTAAATTTGAAGGACTTGAAAAATATAAAGATGAAAAAAATAGCATTATTTGGAGCAACTGGTAAGACAGGTAATCACTTTCTTAAACTTGCGCTAGAAGCAGGTTATGAGGTTAAAGCACTCGTAAGAAATCCTGATAAATTAAAAGATAAAAATGACAAATTATCCGTAGTCAAAGGAGATGTTTTAAACCAAGAGGATGTAGAAACTACTGTAAAAAATTGCGACTTAGTTGTGAGCTTATTTGGACATGTAAAAGATTCTCCGGCTTATTTACAGACCAACGGTACAAAGAATATTATAAATTCAATGGAAGCAAATCAGCTTAAAAAAATAGTTTCTTTATCTGGCGGAGGATTGCCGTTTCCGGAAAAAGATGAACCTAAATTTATTGATAAAACGATTCGTTTTATAATGAAAGTAGCGTTTTCAAAGATGCTCAATGATGCAATTGAACATCATAAAGTATTAGAAAAAAGTCAGTTAGACTGGGTTATAGTGCGCGGACCGAGACTTACAGATGATAAAAAACTAGGAGAATATAAAATTGGTTGGGTAGGTGTTAACGCAGGAACTAAAATTGCTAGAGCAGATCTGGCAGATTTTATACTAAAACAGGTAGAAAATGATCAATTTATAAAGCAAATGCCCTTTGTAAGCTACTAACTCCTAACATTACTTACCCGTTTTTTTTTTCAAACAAGCGGGTAAGTTTTTCTACCCTTCAAAGTCAAGAATATAGCCTGTATGCTTTCTTATATTAAGTACTCTATTATTATCTAACAAGAGATATTGACCTTTTATTCCTTGAAGTACACCTTCTATTATAGGCTCCTTATCAAAGCTTAAACTCTTTAATTTTGTTGGAAAATCTAGCACAGGGTAGTTGATATACGCTGCTTTCTCATGATCAGAGAAATATTGTGTTAAATCAGACGGCAAGGTTTCTTCAAGCTCCCATTTCTTTTCTTCTAAATCGATATTTTCATCAATTTCATTTTTAAGCATTTTGCGCCAGTTCATCTTATCGGCAAAAGCACTTTTTAAGGCAACTTCTAATCTACCGGCTTCGTATCGATTAGGACAAACGGCTAAAACAATTCCGGCTGTTGCGCCTTGATCTATCCAACGTGGTAAAACATCTCCATCTTGATAATTCTGAATACTATCTCCTGTAACGCCTACCTTAATAACGTCTGATGATGTTAAGTAAACAATTTGATCGCGGTTATGATTTTTACATTTTGATTCTACTCCACCATCTATATGAGCCGTACATAATTCTGGCTTCATTATACAAACAGCAGCTTCTGGTGCAGAGTTAAAACAATCCCAGCAGAAACCTTGTTGAAAAGACTTCTTTATTTGCTTATCACAGGAAACGCATTTTATCACTCCATCAAACCGTAATTGAATAGGTTTTCCTAAGAAATTATTCATAGAAATAGAATTCACTTTTTGCGTAAATTCCTCGTGAAGATTTAGGGTATAATCTACCTGCTCTCCCCATTGAACATTCATTTTAAACGCTTTTCCTGAAACCATATAAAATTGATTTAATAAAGTACACCAACAATTACTGCAGTCATCATACATGCAAGGGTTCCTCCAATTAGTGCTCGGACCCCAAATTTTGCGAGTTGAGATTTTCTCTCTGGTATTAATATTCCTATACCTCCCACTTGTATACCTATAGATGCAATATTTGCAAATCCACACAGAACATACGTACTCATTAATACAGATTTAAAAGACATCTCGTCTTGTATTTGTCCCATATGCGGATAAGCAATAAACTCGTTCAGAATAGTTTTTTCTCCTAAAAGTTGACCAACAAAAATAGCATCGTACCATTCAACTCCCATTAACCAGGCCAATGGAGAAAATAAGTATCCCGTAATTGCTTCAAAAGAGAGGGCTTTGAAATAACCTCCTGCACTAATTATATCATTTAATCCGGTAGCATTTCCGAATAGACCTAATAAATAATTAGCAAGCGCAATTAAACTTACAAAAACCAATAACATGGCTCCAACATTTACAGCGAGCTTTAATCCGTCTGTGGTACCATTAGTAATTGCTTCTAGCGCATTTACACCAACACTGTCTTGAGAAACAGATAAGTCTGTGCTAAACTTCTCCTTTTCTGGTACCAGTATTTTTGAAAATACTATTGCTGCCGGAGCACTCATTAAAGATGCAGCTAACAAATGTTTGGCATAAAAAACCTCTTTCACAGCATCTCCTTCTCCTAAAATACCGATAACTGCAGCCAAAACTCCACCGGCGATAGTTGCCATACCACCAACCATTAAGCACATTAGCTCTGATTTTGTCATACGCTTTAAGTAAGGCTTAACCAATAATGGAGCTTCGGTTTGACCAATGAATACGTTCCCAGCAGCAGCAACAGATTCTGAACCGCTTAAACCTAAGAGCTTTTTCATAACCCAAGCCATACCTTTAACTATCTTTTGAAGTATTCCAAAATAATATAGCAAGCTAGAAATTGCCGAGAAAAATACAACAGATGGCAAGATGTAAAACGCAAAGTTTTTTAACATTCCCGGCATATCACTACCATCACCAAATAAGAAATGTGCTCCGTCGTGTGAAAAATCAATTACTTTTCTAAAACCGCGTGCTAAAAACTCAAAAAATCCTTCAACAAAAGGAACTTTTAATATTAAAATTGCCAAAAACACTTGTAGCCCTAAACCTTTTATAACAAGAGACCAGTTAATATCTCTTCTACTTGTACTAAACAGAAATGCTAGTAAAACCAAAGCTACCACGCCTAACAAACCTCTGGACAAAGAATAAAAAGAAAAACCCTGAGATTTAGCATATTCTTCTAATTGATAAGTTACTTCATAACCACTTTTGTTTAAGGATAATTTCCTGAAGTTATTTTTGGTTAAGGAAATTGTATCGAGTTGAGGTAAAATATATGCTTTAGAACTTAAATAAGTGCTTAGAGAACCTTCTCTAGTTAAGGTATCTTTTTTGAGAATTTCCGCTGCAATAGATAATTGAGCATTGGTTTCTTTTACTAGAGAAAAGTCTAAGCTAGAAAAGATTAGTTTTTTCCCTTCTTTTTTATAAAACCCTCTTCTAGTTTTACTTAAAAGTGTATCTGTGTTATAAAAAGTGTAATCAGCCTTTAGTTGAAGTGTATCTAACCTTCTATACCAATCAGACTGTAAGTTTGAATTGTTCTCTTGTGAAAAAGAACTGGTGGAAAGAAAAATAAACAGTAAAAGTAATGATTGCTTAAGAAGTTCTTTTGTTAATTTCATCTCTTAGTTTAGAAGCTAGTTCGTAATCTTCGTTTTCAATTGCTTGACTTAATTTATGCTCTAACTCCTCTAGCGTTATTTGGGGTGGTTGAGCTGCTTTATCTTCCGTTTTTTCAGTTACGGTGAATGCTTCATCTGTTGTGTCAGGATCATCTAGTTGAACACCTGCAGAACTTAAAATATTCTCAAATGTATAAACGGGACATTTAAAACGAACCGCCAATGCTATTGCATCTGAAGTTCTCGCATCTATTTCTGATATATTTCCGTCTTGCTCACAAATAAGACGTGAATAGAAAACACCTTCGGCAAGGTTGTGGATAATAATTTCTTTAACAGAAATAGAAAACGAGTCTGAAAAATTTTTAAAAAGATCATGTGTCAAGGGACGTGTTGGTGTCATTTTCTCTAATTCAATTGCAATTGCCTGCGCCTCAAAACCACCAATTATTATGGGCAATCTTCTATGTCCATCAACCTCAGAAAGCACTAAAGCGTAGGCACCAGATTGAGTTTGACTGTATGATAAACCAACAATTTCTAACTTTATTTTCTCCATGTATCCAGCTACTCCGAATTCCTAATATCCTACTAATTATAAAAAATTAGGGAAGCCTGCGCCTCCCTAATAATTTGATGTAAAAATAATATTTATCTGTGAAAGATAAGGCTAGTTAGCCTTAAATTTTTGTACTGCTTCAGTTAATTTGGGTAATACTTCAAAAGCATCTCCAACAATTCCATAGTCAGCAGCCTTAAAAAATGGTGCTTCTGGATCTGTATTTATAACTACAATTACCTTAGAACCGTTTACACCTGCTAGATGTTGAATTGCTCCAGAAATTCCAGCAGCGATGTATAAATTTGGACGAATTGCAACACCTGTTTGTCCTACGTGTTCATGGTGAGGTCTCCAACCAATGTCTGAAACTGGTCTGGAACAAGCTGTAGCTGCTCCAAGCGCATTTGCTAGATCTTCTACAATCCCCCAATTTTCAGGACCTTTTAAACCTCTACCGGCTGAAACCACCAATTCTGCTTCTGGTAAGGGAATGTTTCCTTCCGGTTTTTTAACTTCCTTAATGGCAACAACTGAAGTCCCTGCGTTTCCATCAAAAGATTCTACTGCAGCTTCAGACCCTGTTTCTTCAGGTTGTATTGAATTTGGTAATACGGCAATTACTTTTTTAGCAGAATTCACTTTAACATGACCAAATGCTTTACCAGAAAAAACGTTTACTTTAATTGTTCCATCAGCACTTGGTATTTCCGTTGCGCCGGATACCAAACCTGCTTTTAATTTAACAGAAACACGCGGTGCAACTGCCTTTCCATTTATATCATTAGAAAAAATGATAGTATCTGCACTTACCTTATCAGCTGCAGTTACTATCATTCTAGTTAATTGTTGCGCATCGTTTCCAGAAAAGGATTTATCTACCCACACTTTAGAAGCACCATATTTCCCTAAAGAAGAAAGGACTGCTTCGTCTGCATCTCCGTTGGTTACAACAGTTACCTCTCCTATTTTACTTCCATATGTTACGGTTTCAAGGGCATTTTTCGCCAATTTGCCGTTTTCACTATTTACGTATACTAATACTGACATAATTTCTTGTTTAAGGTTAGATTACTTTTGCTTCGTTATGCAATAACTCTACTAACTCATCCATATTACTTGGATCTATCATTTTAACAGCTGACTTCTCTTCCGGAGTTGAATAAGAAACAAACGTTGTTAATTCATCCGAACTACTCGGAGCAATTACTTCCAAGGGCTTTGAACGTGCTGCCATAATACCTCTCATGTTTGGTATTCTTTGCTCAGCCATTCCTTTCGCTGCCGAAACAACTAATGGCAAAGGAGCTTCCACTACCTCTAACCCTCCAACAATTTCTTTAGATAATGTTGCAGTAGAACCATTAACATCTAAAGATGTAGCCAAGGAGATAAACGGAAGATCTAATTCCTCTGCTAACATACCAGCAACCTGAGAACCGTTGTAATTAATAGTTTCCTTACCTGTTAATATTAAATCAAAAGCTTGTTCTTTCGCATAAGCTGCTATTTGAGAAGCAACTTGATACGCATCCTTCGCTTCATTATCTATACGAACCGCGTTATCAGCTCCAATTGCCAACCCTTTTCTAATGGTTGCATCGTCCGCAGCCGTACCTACAGTGATTGTAGTTACTGTTCCGCCATTTGCTTCTTTTAATTCTAACGCTCTTACTAAAGCATACCACTCATCATAAGGGTTAACAATATATTGCACTCCATTTTCATCAAACTTTGTATTCCCTTCTGTAAAGGCAATTTTCGATGTTGTGTCTGGAGACTTACTTAGACATACAAGTATCTTCATGAATCTGATTTTATTTCTTGAGTTGCAAAAATAAGAAAAGATTATAGAATTTATTCATTTTTATGGTATGCGTGCACAGTTAGATGAGGACAATTTGCATAAATGTCAATTTCGGTCAATTATCCTTGTTTATAAATTCTTTTTTTTTGTAGCTTTGACGCTCGAATTTTAGCAATTCGTTTATATCATTTGTAACACAAGTTTTTATGAAAACGGTACAGTTTAGAGAAGCATTAAGAGAAGCAATGTCTGAAGAAATGCGCAGAGATGAGAATGTATTTCTAATGGGTGAAGAAGTTGCAGAGTACAATGGTGCTTACAAAGTTTCACAAGGAATGTTAGACGAGTTTGGTGCAAAAAGAGTTATTGATACGCCAATTGCAGAACTTGGTTTTGCCGGTATAGGAGTTGGAGCTTCTATGAATGGTTTAAGACCTATTGTTGAATTTATGACATGGAATTTTGCCATATTAGCTGCAGATCAAATTATTAATTCAGCTGCTAAAATGTTGCAAATGTCTGGTGGACAATACCACTGCCCTATCGTATTTAGAGGAGGAAACGGAACAGCAGGTCAGCTTGGTGCTACACACTCTCAAAGTTTTGAAGCTTTTTACTCACACGTACCAGGTTTAAAAGTTATCACACCTTCAAACCCGGCAGATGCTAAAGGTTTATTAAAATCAGCAATACGTGATAATGACCCAGTTGTTTTCTTGGAATCTGAAAAAATGTATGGTGATAAAGGAGAAATTCCAGAAGGAGAATACATGATTCCAATAGGTGTTGCAGACACTAAAAGAAAAGGAAGCGATGTTACTATCGTATCTTTTGGAAAAATCATCAAAGTTGCCTACGCAGCAGCAGATGAATTAGCGAAGGAAGGAATTGAATGTGAAATTATTGATTTAAGAACTGTTCGTCCAATCGACTATCCAGCAGTAGTAGAGTCTGTTAAGAAAACTAATCGTTGTGTGGTGGTAGAAGAATCATGGCCATTGGCTTCTATCTCTTCAGAGATTGCTTACCATTTACAACGTTATGCTTTTGATTATCTAGATGCGCCAGTTATGCGCGTTACCCAAACAGATACTCCTTTTGCTTTTTCACCAACTTTGATAGACGAAGCATTGCCAAATGTGGATAGAATTATTAAAGCTGTGAAAGCTACTTTATACAGAAACTAACATAACGTTAAACATACTTAGAGGATTGTCAGCTTGACAATCCTTTTTTTTTGAAAAATAAATTCTTGATTGTTTTAAATAACCTATATTTGTAAAAAAATTAATTACCATGGTAAATATTTTAAGTGTATTGTTTTTAATAGGAGCATTATTTAGCTACTACCTGCAAGCCGAAAACAAATTGAGTAATGCAAAAGGTTTGTTTTATTCTCTTTTTGCCTTTGGCTTAATTTTAATCTCTAATGAACACTTAAATGGAGATAACCAACACACATTACTCTTCATCACAACAGGTACAATTGGGATAAGTTTTATTCTTGCAGAGCTAACCAAACAACGCACGAACATGCTTTTTGCTTTAATACCTGCGCTGCTTTCATCTTTATTTTTATTTCTTCCTTTACCAGCATTACTTACTTTTCAAACTGTAGATTATAACAATACGCATTACCTTTTTGTGTTTGCATTACTCGGATCAATCACACCTATTTTAATTCACTTAGCTAAATTAGGTATTGGTAACTTAGTGCTTAGATTTGGTAATGTTGAATGGAAAGAAGAGCAGGAAAACCATTTAGAAGCTTCTGTAGCATTTGCTTTTATTGCCGGTGTTTCTTTGCTTTCGAATTTATTTTTAGGCGCTATTGGCTTATTGACAACTACCGTTTTTTATACCTCAACCGTAATAATATCAAGAAATAAACTTGGGTTAAACAGTTTAATTTCTTTTGCTGCTGCCGGTACTTTAATTTTAATTAACTTTTTGTTCTACTTCGTCTATTTAGGTAAGTTTGAAACTTTAAATTTACTAAGAGGTGAGGTATTAGAAGGAATGTTTTTAGCTGGCTTTATACTTAGCTTACATAGACTTTTCACAGCGTTTGAGGCAAAATCTACAGGTAAGTGGAGAATACTATTCTTGGTGAAAAATATTATTGTTCCTGTACTCGTGTCTGTTCTCATCCTATTTATGTTTACTGTGAAAGAAAATTTAGGCGGAATTTTATCACTAACTGGTCTTATCGCTGGACTAGCACTTTTAAATACTATTTTTGGATTATACAGCAATCGTATATCACTACCTGTACATTTATTGGTAATTGGAATTGGGTTAAGCTTAGCTCCGCGCTTTATTCCTATTGTAATTGAATCAAAGTCCGACACCTCGTTTATACAAAAAGATCCGAATGTTGCTTTAGAAGAACAACCTGGGGAATCACTAGAAACAGTAAAAGGCAAGTGGGAAATAAATCCAGAAAAATCAACTTTAAAGTTTGAACTTGGACCTAAAACTTCACGCACACAAGGACAATTTACTGCATTCTCTGGATATATTAACGTTCCAACAGCAATTGAACGCACTGCATTTTACGTAAAAATTCCGGTTAAAGCGCTTACCACCTTTATGGATATTAGAGACAAACACTTGTTAGAGGAAGATTACTTTGATGCTGAAAAATTTGCTACAATCAAATTTGAATCTGAAAATGTAACAGAAAAAGGAGATGAATATGAAGCTCCTGGTACTTTTACGATGATGGGTGTAGAAAAAGAGATAAGCCTTACTTTTAAAGTATTGGGTACTGCAAAAAAAGAAAATACCGAAATTATGATTATCAAAGGAAGCGCTTCTCTTGATAGAACCGAATTTGGAATGACACCAGATGAAAGCATAGGAAATGTTGTAGATGTAGATTTCGAAGTTCAGTTTGAAAAATAGTATCTTTAGGCTGTGCAAAAACTGCTGGTCATTTTTATTCTATCATTTAGTATCGTATTTCAATGCACTGCTCAATCTTGGCTGGTAAACGCGAAAGAATATAATTCAAAAAGGGCGCTTGTTTCTACTGTTGTTCTTGCTACAGGTTGGACAGGAACTATTGTAACCTTATCTTCCGTTTGGTATACAGCACCAAAAGATAAATTCACCTTCTTTAACGATGCAAACAATTGGATGCAAATGGATAAAGTAGGCCATTTTTATGCAGCTTCACAGCTTACTCAGCGCGGTGCTGAACTGTTTAAGTGGGCGGGTGTTTCCAAGCACAAAAGTTTACTTTTTGGTAGCATTTTTGGCTTGGGCTTTCAAACTTCATTTGAATTACTAGACGGATTTTCTCCGAATTACGGATTCTCTTGGAGCGATGCTGGAGCAAATGCACTTGGAACCGCCAATTACGTTGCTCAAGATTTACTGTGGGACGAACAAAAAGTAAAACTAAAATTTAGTGCTCACCTTACAGATTACGCAAAATACAGACCAAATGTTCTTGGCCAAACTGTTGCAGAGCGAGTACTTAAAGACTATAACGGACAAACCTATTGGATAAGCTTTTCTCCTGTCTCCCTTTTTAATTTAAACACCAATTTTCCAGAATGGATCAACTTGAGCTTTGGATACAGCGTAGAAGAACTACTTTACGGCAATATAGAAGAAACGTATTTAATTGATATTCCATGGAGACCTTACCGCAAGTATCTCCTAAGCTTGGATATTGATTTAGAAAAATTAAAAGTAAAAAAACCGTGGCTAATTGCTTTTTTCAAACAAGTAAATACGCTTAAAATTCCATTGCCTACAATAGGCTTTTCTGAAAGAGGAACAAAACTCTACGGTTTGTATTTTTAATCCCATAAATCAATTACATACATTTAAAGTATTAAACGATGGAAACAAATAAAAGTATCAATCCTTTCACCTTAGAAGTTCTTGAAACACACCAACGCATTAATTCTGTTGATTCTTTAGAAAAAGTAAATAACGCATATCATTTCTCAGAAATTTGGTCGAACACTTCACTTAATGAACGCGCTCATTTATTCCTTAAATTAGCTAAGGAACTGGAAGACAATAAAGAACGGTTCGCTAAAATTGCAAGCTTAGAGATGGGTAAAGTAATTAAACAAGCGATTGCAGAAATTGAAAAATGTGCTTGGGTTTGTAGGTTTTATGCAGAAAATGCTTCACAATTTTTAGTCGATGAGATAATACAAACAGAAGCGCATAAAAGTTATGTTACCTACCAACCTTTGGGAACAATTTTAGCAATTATGCCTTGGAATTTTCCATTTTATCAAGTAATTCGTTTTTTAGTACCCACCTTAATGGCTGGAAATACTGCTCTATTGAAACATGCTTCAAACGTACAACTCTGTGCTCAAGCATTAGAAAAAGCATTTATCAAAGTCGGTTTTAACAAGGGATGTTTTCAAAATTTAAATATCGACTCAGAACAGGTTGAGCAGCTTATAGAAAATGAAAAAATCACTGGGGTTACCTTAACCGGTTCTGAAAATGCTGGTCGCGCTGTTGGTGCGCTTGCAGGAAAAAACATTAAACCTTCTGTACTTGAGTTAGGCGGAAATGACGCGTATATAATTTTAGAAGATTGTGATTTTGATTTAACTATTGAAAAATGCGTAACAGGCAGAATCCAGAATAACGGACAAACGTGTATTGCTGCTAAAAGATTTATAGTTGTTGAAACCATTTATAATCAATTTATATCTGCCTTTTCTGCTAAAATGAAACAGATAAAAATGGGAAACCCGTTAAATTTGGAAACTGAATTGGGTCCATTAGCGCGTATCGATTTAAGAAACGATTTGCACCAGCAGGTACAAGAAAGTATAAAGCAAGGTGCTCAACTTATTTTAGGTGGAGAAATTCCTAAAAAAAATGGTGCCTTCTACCCTCCTACTATTCTCATTGATGTAAAACCGGGTATACTTGCTTTTGAAGAAGAACTTTTTGGTCCGGTAGCTAGTATTATTAAAGCCAAAAATGAAAAAGAAGCTATTGACCTAGCAAATCAATCTAAATTTGGTTTAGGTTCTGGTGTATTTACTAGTGATATAGCACGTGGAGAACGAATTGCGCTGCAACTAAAAGCAGGCAATAGTTTTGTAAATACGCTAACCGCCTCACACCCTTACTTGCCTTTTGGAGGAATTAAAGCGAGTGGATACGGAAGAGAATTAGCCGGTGACGGATTACGCACATTTACCAATAAGAAAACGATTTACATTCAATAATTGAATGCAATTCTATTCTTTGTTCAAACCAAATAATCTTACCTTTGCAATAAAATAAAAAGGCATGACAAAGTTGATTAATCGTTTAAAATATTACGGAATTGGTTTTTTACTTGGACTCATATTTGTCTTTTTCTTTTTCCAAAATCGAGGTTGTAGCTGGTTACCCGAAAATAGAGTGAAAAATACACTTTTGGGTAAAGTAATTGCTTTACCGGAAAACGAAGCGCAAGAGCTAGAAAAAATTGGTGTTTCAGATTCTACTTTCCTTACTTTATTAGACGATGGAGAAATCATGTTCGACGAAAGTTTAAAAGATGCCGAGGTTTTTCCTAAAGTATATGTACTACAAAAAGAAATAGATGGAAAATTGATTCGTGGACAGTTTTCTATTTACAACGATGCCTTTATAACTGTTGCCGAATATTTAGAGGACAATAAAAAAGCCGAAAGAAAAACAAATTACTTGGGGAAAGGCGAACTAATACATTTTCCGTTAGAAGAAAGTTTAGTTTTCTTTGAGGCTGATCTGGTAAATTGCGACTTAGGAACTTCTCAAAAAAAATTACATAGCAAGGTACTAAACGCGCTAATAGAGAATGGTCAAATTTACTTCGAATCAAGTAATTTGATGGCAAATAAAGCTGAACAACAACTGTCTTTCTTCAACAAAAACAAAGAAGAATTTACGGGTAAAGCAATCTGGTTTAAAACCAAAATCAACTTTACTTCACTTGAAAATGCTGCTGGAGAAATGACTAAAATCAACTGCGATTTTGAGTAAAATATACTAAACACAACAAAAACACGTTTTCTGTCTCTAACATAACAGCAGTTGCACTGAACTGCTTTTTTAATAAAAAGAGATATGAAAAATGTTGTTTATAATTTCGTCGTTTTCGTTTTATTTTCATTACCGATTATTGGTCAAGAAGTAACCAATAAACGCGTCACTTTTGGAATCAATGCTGGAGTAAATCGTTCTTTTATGGTAGGACAATCCAACCAAACTCAAAGTTCTTTCTTAACTACTACGGATAGAGTTGGCTTTAACCTTGGAATACTATCAGACATACAACTTAAAAAACGATTCTACATTAGCCCGAGAGCAGAGCTACATTTGAATAATGCGGAATATCAACTGGCTAATAATTTTGTCTACTACCAACAGCGAATTAGACCGCAAAGCTTAGAGTTTAAAACCTACTTTACCTTCTTTAGAAATCCAAGTGGAACTTCTCCTTATATATTTGGCGGGCCAAATTTTAGATTTGCAATTAATACAACCAACACCCCTACTTTGTGGCCAGCCATTAATGATTTAACCTTAGATTTAGGTGTAGGATTAAGAAATTCGCTTAAACACGTTAATTTTTCTCCAGAAATACGGTATTCCTTTGGTTTTAAAAGTTTAAGTATAGATCCTACGGTTGACTATATTAGAATGCACTCCGTACAACTTGTTTTCAACCTCTCTGAGCGATAAGTTTTTTTCTGATAAGAACACTGTATTTATTTTGATAAAAAAAGCTGTTTATCAAAGAACATTTAATTAAACTTCAGTAAACAAAGGAAATCGAAAGTTTATTGGAATAGAACAAAACAAAACCTTCACGCAAGAAGTATTAAAACCAACTTAGTTTTTAATTCCACTGTTCTTCTGGAGCATATTCACATTGTAATACTGCGCATCTTCTGAAACATCTTCTCTAATAAAGTTGGGCACATCAAACTGCTCAACTTCTGTTTCTAGTTCAATTTCCGCTAATATAAGGTTTGGATTGGGCGAAATAAATTCATCAACTTCCCAAACTTTATCTTTAAATTGGAACGTATAGCGTTTTTTATAAATGTAAGCAGTACAAAATGTAGTCAAGAGTTCGTTCACTTCTTCCATCGGTATCTCGTATTCAAATTCTGCTCTTGAAATGCCTTTAGTTGGACCTTTTAAAGTTAAAAATCCAACTTGAGTACCAGATGACACATCTTTCTTAGCACGCACTCTACCAGTAATTTTATGGTCATTGAACAGATATCCTTGTTTGATTTCTGTGTACGTGAGTTGTGCTTCTAACTTGTAAGTGTTCCAACTTGTTTTATCTACCAAAAATTTCTTTTCTATTTCTGTCATCTTAAAACGGAATGTTTGAGAACTCTCCACCTGTAAAAATAAGCGTATCAAATACAGCTCTAAATAACTTGGCTTGATAGTAGCCAGACATTAAACTATCTTCTAAATTTAATTCCGTTATCACAACTGTTCCTTCGGTTAAGGTCGGATATGAAAGACCGTTTAAACTTGCATTTGAATATGTTCCTGGTGTAATGGGCCTACCTCCTAAGGTATCTCCATTACCAAAATTAAGTTGCAAACTTAGTGAGTCGTTAGATGTTGTAAAAACATAGTTCCCAATGGCATCAATTGCAAAATTGGGAAAAGTGATAAATTCGTTTTCGAAAACAGCCCGCGAAGAAGAAAAAATTTGCTCTTGACAGGGTTGGCAGGGACCACCACAATCAATTTGAGTTTCGCCGGGTGTTAAAAAACCATCCGTACAGGTGTCAACCTTATCTTCTTTTTTACACCCAATTACGAGAGAAAATAGAAAAACAAATGTCAACGCGTTAACAAGTTTATACACACGAACTGCCATAGTTGTGCAAGTTAATTACTTTTGTGCTAAAATCATAGCTCTGGACATAGTTAAAACATATAGAACCCTTAAAAAAGAAAGCACCGGACAATACAAAGAAAAAGGCTCTAAGTTTATCGGAATAGCAATACAATGCTTTAACGAAGAAGATGCCAAAGAACACCTCATCCGGTGGAAAAAAGAACACCATCAAGCTCGTCATTTTTGTTATGCTTATCGGTTTGGCTTGCATAAAGAACAGTATCGTGCAAATGACGATGGAGAACCCAACAACAGTGCTGGAGCTCCAATTCTAGGTCAAATTCAATCCTATGACCTTACGAATGTGCTGATTTGTGTTGTACGCTATTACGGTGGAACAAAATTAGGTGTTGGCGGATTAATTAACGCATACAGAACAGGAGCAAAAGAAGCTATCGAAAATGGAAAAATTATTACGTGTACAGTTCACAATTGGCTAAAGGTAGATTTTGAATATGCAGATATGCCCTCCATTATGAAATTAGTTAAAGACGAAAATTTAACTATTGAAGAACAGCTTTTTGAGCTTTCTTGCACATTGGTTTTAGGTGTTGATTTAAGTAGTCAGAGTAAGATTTTTGCTGACCTAGATGCATTTGACACAACAGAAATAACAGATTTAGGAATTTATTGATATGGAATTATTAAAGCAATTAGTAGAAATAAGAGGTGCATCTGGAGACGAAGGTGCGATTAAAGAGTTTCTCTTGGATTATGTACGAAAAAACATGACCAATTGGAATACAGTTCCTACCATTCACCACGGAAAAGGATTTCAAGATGCGCTCGTACTTGTTTTTGGAGAACCGACCACGGCAATTTTTGCTCATACAGACACCATTGGTTTTACAACCGGCTACGGTAAAAATTTAATTAAGATTGGCGGACCAAGAGCAATTGACGGTATGCAATTGGTTGGTAGTGATAGTAAAGGAGAGATTGAAACCGAATTGTTGATTATTGAGAATGAAAATGGAAGAGATGAACTGCAATATGTTTTTGATAGAGATATAGATAGAGGAACCAACCTTACGTTTAAACCTAATTTTATAGAAACGGATGAATTTATAGAGTCTCCTTATATGGATAACCGTTTGGGTGTTTGGAACGCTCTAAAGGTTGCAGAAACGCTCGAAAATGGAGCTATTGTATTTTCCACTTATGAAGAACATGGCGGTGGATCTGTTGGTTTTATTGGTAGATTTTTATACGATACCTACGGTATACATCAAGCCTTAATTTCTGATATTACTTGGGTTACAGACGGCGTAACTCACGGAGGAGGTGTTGCAATCTCTATGCGCGATTCTGGAATTCCAAGAAGATCTTACCTCAACAAAATTATTGATATTGCAAAGTCATCTAACATTAAATATCAGTTAGAAGTTGAATCTGCTGGCGGTTCTGACGGAACAATGCTGCAAAAAACAGACTTACCGTTTGATTGGTGTTTTATTGGTGCACCAGAAGATAATGTGCACTCGCCCAACGAAAAAGTAGCTAAATACGATATCATGTACATGGTAGAATTATACAAGGCATTGATGAAAAACTTGTAAGATTTAACTTTAAATTATTGAGAAATATCAAGCACAACGGTAGTTTTTGTTACGCAGTTTAAGTGTTATACTTCCTATTTTTACCGCATGGGAAGTTCAAATTCTACCGTTTATATTATCATTGCTATAGTGGTGCTACACTTTTTGATAGGAATAGGATATTTAATTTATAAGCTAACGAAAAGAGATAATTCTAAACCAGAATGATTAGTGAATTCTGTTGAGATAATTGCACCGTGTTTATTACTTAGTTTGTTTAAATAAACCTAATCCTTTAAATAGAGCATATTTGCTTAACACAAAATTAAGTCTTTTTACTGCCTGATTTAAAACTAAATAATAATTAAACTAAACAACACAATTTCGTTTGTTTGTAATGCATTTAGCTTAGGTTACAGTAAATCTGAATTTTACAAAAAGGGATTAAAGCTTCTTGGTAAGACTAAATCCAAGACCAACCTGACTTTCTTGAGTAGGAAAACTATATACATTCCACGCCAAACGCTTTGTTTTCGGCTTTCTATCTCTCAACAAATTCCAACCACTTAATAACATAGTAGTTGTCCCTAAACCTATATTCAAAAGAGATACATTTCTTTCTGCTGTGTTTATATACGTTTGTCCCCAAATCATTTGTTCTTCTGGGTAATTAAATGCGCCAATAAATAGTTGACTGGCTCCAGAAACTAACCCAGCTATTGGTGCAACTAGATTATTATTTTGACGTTGAGCAAGCTGAATTGAATTAATAGCACTAAAAGAAAGATTCAAACCACCAACTACCGCCGACGAAATCGCATAATTTTTAGAAATCGTATTCTCTTGTTCTTGAGGGAAATATGCAGGTTGTATCATCGCACATTCTTCTTTGGTTAATCCATTCGTTTCTATCCAACTGTTTATAGTTGCATCATCAATATCCATTAAATAATCATACTTGTATTTGGAATTAATATTTTCTGCAACTTGTCTATCTGTTGTTTTTTCGATAAGATATCCAACAGCACAGATATTTCCATTCTTGTCAATAAAGCAAGGAATTCGTTGTTCAGGATAGTCGTAATTTTTAGGGAAAACTGCAGAAGTCCAATACTCATTTAATAGATCTAAGGCATGCATTCTTTTTTCTATTTGATCTTCTGTTAAAGAAACAACAGGTCTATTTCTTAACATTTCTTCAACAAACTTCAAATGTGTTTGAATTCTTACAGTTTCATTTGTTCGCGAAGTTGGTTCGCAACCAAAACTTTGAGTGTAACTCTCATCTCCTAAAATTGCGTTTACCCCGTTTTCGAACCGATTGTTTTTTAAGGTGCAGCCAACACTAAATAAAGATAGGAAAACAACAAATAGAATATTTTGATATTTCATAACGCTCAGTTTGTAGCTAAATATATCAAAAATAAATTGTTAACTCAAAAAACAGTACTATTTTCGAGCGAAAATTAAACCTTTAAGAGTAAAGAATTTAAAGCTGTTTTATGAAAGCTTTTGCTTCAAGAACTGACCTGTGTAAGAAGATTCACACGCTAAAATTTCTTCTGGTGTACCCGTGAATACTAAATTACCACCTTTATCTCCGCCTTCTGGACCCAAATCCACCAAATAATCTGCACATTTTACTACATCTAAATCATGTTCTATTACAATTACGGTGTGTCCGATATTAATTAACGCATTAAACGCAATTAATAGTTTTTCGATATCATAAAAATGTAGACCAGTAGTTGGCTCGTCGAAAATAAAAAGTGTTGGCTGTGGATTTTTTGTTTTAATTAAAAAAGAAGCCAATTTAACACGCTGCGCTTCTCCACCAGAAAGTGTAGATGAAGGCTGCCCCAAACTTAAGTAACCTAAACCAACATCTTGCAAAGGTTGAATTTTCTCTACTATTTTTTCTTCTGTTCGGGTAGTACCTTGTTTAAACAATTCTAAGGCGGTATCTATATCCATCGCTAGGATGTCTGCTACTGAATTGCCTTTATATTCTACTTCAAGAGTTTCTTGCTTGTATCTAGAACCTTGACACGCTTCGCACTTTAAATGTACATCTGCCATAAATTGCATAGAAACGGTAATTGCTCCTTCACCCTCGCACATTTCACACCTACCGCCGTCTACATTAAAAGAGAACCAGCCTGGCTTGTATCCTCTTATTTTAGAAACTTGCTGTTTAGAAAAGAGATCTCTAATATCGTCAAACGCTTTTACGTAAGTAACAGGATTACTACGAGATGATTTACCAATGGGATTTTGATCTATAAAATCTACAGCTTTAATTCTGCGTAAATCACCTTCTAACCCTTTATAATTCCCAACTTTATCGCCATAAATATTTAAAGATTTTCTTACTGCCGGATATAATATATCTCTAACCAAGGTAGATTTACCTGAACCACTTACTCCCGTTACAACCGTAAGTGCGTGCAGCGGAAAATCTACATCAAAACCCTTTAAGTTATTTTCTTTTACACCTTTTACCGTGATTTTATCTTTGCTTACTCTTCTTCTTTCTGGAATAGGAATTACGCGCTCTTTTGTTAAATATTGTGCAGTTAAACTCTCTTTCTGGTTTACCAAATCTTTGTGCTTTCCATGAAAAACTACTTCACCACCGTAAACACCAGCTTTCGGACCAATATCTAGGATGCCGTCTGCTTCTCTCATCATGGCTTCTTCGTGTTCTACTACAATAACCGTATTACCAATATCGCGCAGGTTTTTAAGTACACCAATTAGTTTTTCTGTATCTCTGGGATGTAAACCAATACTTGGCTCATCTAAAATATACATAGAACCAACTAAACTACTGCCCAAAGAAGTAGCTAAATTGATACGCTGAGATTCTCCACCCGAAAGGGTATTTGCCGTTCTATTTAATGTTAAGTAAGACAAACCTACCTCATCCAATAAACGCAATCTATTTTCTATTTCTGGGAAAATGCGTTTTACAACTTGCTCATCAAAACCAGTACGATCTAAACTTTTGAAAAATTTAATGTTGTCTTCTACAGATTTCAGTACAATTTCTTGTAAACTAGTTGCACCAATTTTTACATAACTTGCATCTTTTCTAAGACGCGTACCTTTGCAATCATTACATTTAGTTTTACCTCTATATCTAGAAAGTAGCACTCTAAATTGTATCTTATAGCTTTTACTTTCTATGTATTTGAAAAATGCATGGATTCCTTCAAAATATTGATTTCCCTCCCAAAGTAAATCATATTGCTCTTCTGTTAAATCTTCTACTGGTGTATGAATAGGAAAATCAAACTTCGGACTATTCATTACCAAATCATTCAAAAAGTGTTGCATACTCTCTGTATTCCAAGGCTGAATTGCACCTTCGTAGACACTTAACGATTGATCTGGTAGTACTAAATTTTCATCTATTCCTATAACGGAACCAAAGCCTTCGCACGTTTTACACGCTCCAAATGGATTGTTAAAAGTAAAAAAATGTTCTGATGGTTCTGTGAATTCCATTCCGTCTAGCTCAAAACGATTAGAAAACGAATGCTCTTGTTTACTATCTGGTAAAGAAACAATACACTCTCCTTCTCCTTCTGCAAAAGCCAATTGAACAGAATCTGCTATTCGAGATTGATTTTCCTCACTTTGCGGGTCTACCTTTATTCTATCAATTACTAGCTGAGCAGATTTGACTTTTTTCGGCAAATTTTCTAGTAAGTCCGCTACATTTTCTAGTTTATTATCTATAATTATGCGGACATATCCCTGATCTCTTAAAAGGGTAATCTGCCTTTCGATTCCGTATTTTTCAAAAGTATGTATTGGAGCTAAAAGCATCGCACGCGCTCCTATTTCTTGCTTATTTATAAAATCTACAACATCTGTTACGGTATGCTTTTTAACTTCTTTACCAGAAATGGGCGAAATTGTTTTTCCTACACGAGCAAAAAGAATTTTAAGGTAATCGTAAATCTCTGTGGTTGTGCCTACAGTAGAACGTGGATTTGTAGACGTCACTTTTTGCTCTATAGCAACGGCAGGAGAGATTCCTTTGATATAATCTACCTCTGGTTTATCTAAACGTCCTAAGAATTGTCGTGCATAAGAAGATAAACTCTCAATGTATCTCCTCTGCCCTTCTGCATACAAAGTATCAAAAGCTAATGAAGATTTTCCAGAACCAGACAAACCAGTAATTACAGTTAATTCTCCATGTGGAATCTTAACCTCAATATTTTTGAGATTATGCATTCTCGCACCTTTGATATGTATGTATTCTTCTTTCATTTTGCTTACTGTTTTAATCTACCTCAGTTTGACTTCGATACGCTTTACTATCAATTACCCCTTGGTTTTGACTTTTCAACGTTCAACTCCGAACTATAAACTACTCTCCTTCTGTCTCTTCCAATAGTTGTTTCTGGTACATTTCTGCGTACACACCATTCAAGTGCAGTAATTCCTCATGCGAACCTTCTTCTATTTTAGTACCATCGTCTAAAACAATAATTTTATCTGCGTTGCGTATACTTGATACCCTATGACTCACAATTAACGTAGTGCTTTGATTCAATTGTGCTTGTAAATTATCTAAAATTATTTCTTCGGTTTCTGTATCAACGGCAGATAAACAGTCGTCTAGAATCAAAAATTTTGGATTTCTAATCAATGCTCGTGCAATACTGATTCGCTGTTTTTGACCTCCGCTTAAATTTACACCTCTCTCGCCAAGCAAAGTTTCGTATCCTTCTTTAAAATCAATAATATTATGGTGAACATGTGCTCTTTTTGCTACAGCTTCTATTTCATCCAAACTAGTTTCGTTTGTATCGTTTAATCCAAATTTAATATTGTTTGCAA
The DNA here is from genome assembly GCA_965656535.1 of Lishizhenia sp. GTDB lineage: Bacteria > Bacteroidota > Bacteroidia > Flavobacteriales_D > Crocinitomicaceae > Lishizhenia. The sequence goes on along the minus strand of CBFHKX010000002.1, from coordinate 375,052 downwards.
TGGTATCAGAAAACAGAAAAACCTCTTGCGGAACTACACCAGTAGACTTTCTGTATTGGTCTAAATTCAATTCTTTCAAATTTACACCATCTATGAATACTGCTCCGCTATCTGGATCAAATTGGCGCATTACAAGATTAATTATAGATGATTTTCCAGAACCCGTTCTTCCTAAAATAGCAAGTGTTTTTCCTGCATCTATTTTAAAACTTAAGTCTTTTATTGCTTGAATACCTGAATTTGGATAGGTATACGTCACATTTTCAAACTTAACCTCTCCTTTTAAATCGTTTTTTTCTGATGAAGGATTTACAATATCTGGTTTCTCATTTAAGAACTCGTTTATTCTTTCCTGACTTGCTGCTGCACGCTGCACCAATGAAGTTACCCAGCCAACAGATGCAAAAGGCCAAGTTAGCATGTTCACATACATAATAAATTGAACAATCTCACCAACGTCTATACCTTGTTTAGGATCCATTGCCATTAGACCTCCAATATAAACAACCAAAACAGTACTTAAACCGATTAATAAAATGATCGTTGGCATAAAGAGAGAATTGGTTACCACCAGATCCATATTTCTCTTTAGATAATTATCTGTAGAAGAATTGAACTTTTGTTTAAATGCGCCTTCTGCGCCATATGCTTTTAAAACACGAATACCAGAAAAAGACTCTTGTACGGTTGAACTTAAGTTAGATTGCTCGTGCTGCACGCGTTCGCTTTGTCTGTTCATTGTGCTAGAAACCTTGTAGACCAAAACAGACATTATAGGCAAGGGAATGAGCACCCACATTGTAAGTTCTGCGTTAATCGAAATCATCTTTACTAAACACAAGGTGAACAACACTACTAGATTAACTGTGTACATAACCGCTGGACCTAAGTACATTCTTACTTTAGAAACATCTTCAGATATTCTATTAATTAAATCTCCTGTTTTGTTCTTTTTGTAGAAGGTGAAACTTAACTTCTGATATTGCTCGTAAATTTCATTTTTTAAATCATACTCAATAAACCGAGATACTTTTATGATAGTTTGACGGGTAAAGAAAAGCAGAACAGCCTTTCCAACAGAGAGACCGAGATAAAGTAAAGCAACGCTCAACGCCAACCAACCTGCATTCTCTAGTACTTCGCCAGAAGTAATTAAGGCTTGAAAATCGTTTACTGCGTTTTTTACTACGCTAGGCATTTCAACAAACAAAAAATTCTGTACTATAATAAACAAAACGCCCAGTAAAAGTCTCCATTTATACTTGATAAAATATTTGTTTAAATAGCTTAGAGACTTCATGTTTTAATTTTCTATTTTTGCAGACCGTTTTGTACTTCAGCGGAAGACAAAATTATACAAAGAATTTGAATAATAGATTCTATTTAATACTGAATTGAAATGATTGAGGTAAAGGAAATGAGTGCGACAAATTTAGCGGACAATCCCGTTATCGCGCAAATGTCGAAATACGACCACGAGCAACTGTTGTTTTGTAATGATAATGCAACAGGATTAAAAGCAATAATAGCTGTTCACAACACCGTTTTAGGTCCTGCCCTTGGAGGTACGAGAATGTGGATGTATAACAACGAGATGGAAGCATTGAATGATGTTTTACGCTTATCTCGAGGTATGACTTACAAAAACTCAATATCAGGACTAAACCTAGGAGGTGGAAAAGCCGTAATAATTGGAGATTCTAAAACGATGAAATCTGAAGCGCTTTTCAGAAGATTTGGAAAATTTGTAAACAGTTTAGCTGGAAAGTATATTACTGCTGAAGATGTAGGTATCTCGACTTCGGATATGGTTTGGGTTAAAAATGAAACAGATCATGTAGTTGGTTTACCAGGGAAATCTGGAGATCCTTCTCCTGTTACAGCTTATGGTGTTTATATGGGAATGAAAGCTTGCGCAAAAGAACAGTTTGGTTCGGATAGTTTAGCAGGCAAAAAAGTTGCGGTACAAGGGGTTGGACACGTAGGTGAATATTTGGTAAAATACCTTGCAGAAGAAAACGCGGATGTAACCATCACAGACATCAACCAAGACGCATTAAAACACGTTTCTAAAACATACGGTGCTACTGTAGTTGGATTGGATGAAATATACGATGTTGATATGGACATTTACGCACCGTGTGCTCTAGGAGCAACCGTAAACGACGATACTTTAAATAGACTAAAATGTTCTATTATTGCCGGTGCTGCGAATAACCAATTGGCTAACGAGCAATTACATGGAGAAGCAGTAAGACAAAAAGGGATTATTTATGCCCCAGATTATGCATTAAATGCAGGTGGAGTTATCAATTGTTACTCTGAAGTTAAAGGTTTTACAGCTGAATGGGCTATGGACAAAGCAACTGAGATTTACGGTACAATTGGAGACATTGTTAAAAGAGCCAAATTAGAAAACACACCGGCATATGCCATTGCCAACAAAATGGCTGAAGAACGAATAGACGCAATAGGGAAAGTTAAACTTCCGATGTAAAAAAAGATATGCTGAATAGAAGACATTTAAGAATTAAAGTACTTCAAGCCCTTTATGCTTACTATCAATCTGATAAAGAAAGTATAATAAGAGCAGAAAAAGAAATGATGGAGGCAATTGATCGTATCTATGATCTATACCTCTACTTTTTACTTTCCTTCGGAGAGCTGAAGCACATTGCTGAACATAGAATTGAAGAAAATAAAAAGAAAATATTACCAACTGAGGAGGATAAAAACCCAAATCTAAAGTTTGTTGAAAATAAAGTTATTGAGTTGTTAGACAACCATTACGGAATAAGACAAGCATCTGAAGAAAGGTTAGTGAACTGGATAGGAGACGAAAATCAAGAGATTTTTAGAAAAATGTTTTTACACATTAGAGAGTCTGAAACCTTCTTCGAATACATGAACAACGGTACACAAACTTTTGAAGACGATAAATCTTTTATGATTGCGTTATTCAAAAACGAAATTGCCAACTTTGATCATCTGTTTAACTTTTTTGAAGAGAAAAGTATACAGTGGATGGACGACATTGATTTAGCTGCATCTATGGTTATAAAAACCATTAAAGCCTTTGAACCAGAAGGTGCAAATGATATTCTACCGCTTTATAAAGATGCAGACGATGAAAAAGAGTTTGTACGTACACTTTTAAAGCAAACCGTTAAAAGAGAATCAGATAACTTAGCTTTAATTGATGAACTTACTAAGAACTGGGAGTTAGACCGTATTGCCAGAATGGATGTTTTACTAATGGAAATGGCTATTACAGAACTCCAAGAGTTTAAAAGTATTCCGGTGAAAGTAACACTAAATGAATATATTGAAATCTCTAAGTTCTATAGTACGCCAAAAAGTAATACTTTTATAAACGGTGTGTTAGATAAAGCAATTGCCAGATTAGAAAAAGAGGGTAAAATCAATAAAATTGGAAGAGGTCTCATAAAATAAAGAAGATGAAACAGGTATTAATAGCAGCGATATCACTTTTAACACTTTTTTCTTGCCAAGAAAAAGGAGGATCTGTAGTAGGTCAGAAAACTACTATGGAACTAAAAAACGAGTATAAGGTAGGTAACGTTGCAAAAGGAGAGAAAATTAAAACAGAAATCAAGGTAAAAAACACAGGAGATTATCCGTTAATTATAGCAAATGTTACCGGACAATGTTCTTGTACTGTAACCGATAAACCTTCTGAACCAATTGCACCAGGAGAAACAGGTGTAATTAAGTCTTTAATTGACACCGAAAACTTTGTTGCTGGAGCAATTTCAAAAACAGTAAGTATAACTGCCAATACAGAACCTTCTGTATCTAGAGTAACAATTAAAGCAAATATTATCAATTAAAAACGCACAAAGTGCACAAAATTATGAATGTATTATTACAAGCCGGAGGTAGTGGAATGAATTTAGTAATGTTACTACTTATTTTAGTGGTTTTCTATTTCTTTATGATTCGTCCGCAGATGAAAAAACAAAAAGAAGCTAAGAAGTTTAGAGAAAACTTAAGCGTAGGAGATAAAGTATTAACGATTGGAGGAATCCATGGTAAAGTTTTAGAAGTGAACGACACAAACGTTCTTTTATCTTGCGATGGTGCAAAATTAAGAGTTGAGAAGTCGGCAATTTCTACTAGTGTTGCAGATTCATTAGCAGCAACTACGAAATAAGAAAACATAAATAAAAAGACGGAGAGAGTCGAATCGACTCTCTTTTTTTGTTTTAAAGTTTTACACGCTCAATAGAATCAATAAGGTTGATAAAAAAAGGGAGATGAAATAAATCATCTCCCTTACTTTTCACACACATCAACCATTACAGTTGTTGTTTTTTTGAACGAACGCAAATTCGTTTTTATTTTTTATTGACCTTGACCTAAAGAGTATCCTTTTTTACCGTCAAACTCGTATAAGTTTTCTGTTTTAATTACGTCAATGTTAGATGCTATACCATTCGAGAGTAATCCAACAATTTCTTCTTTCGTCATTTCATTTTTCTCAACATTGTAGAATCTACATCTCCAGTGATCTGTACAAAATGTTTCTTCAAAACCGTTTGGCCAAACTTTTACACCTCTGTTGGTAATCATGTCTAACTCAATTCCTTTTGAAGTTATTTTATGCAGTCTATCCGCTAAATCATCTGGTTTGATATTTCTACAATCTACAAATAAATCAACACCAATTAACTTCTTTACTTTCGGCGTTCTTGGCTTCAATTCTGGTAAAACCAATGGCTTACTGTTTGTGTTAATTGCTTTTGCTAAAGTTTCTGGCTCTTTGCCCAAGTTCGCAATTACAGCATCTGTAAATTCAGTAGTAGAAACTTTTCTTTTACTTACTCCTTCTTTATAGATATCGGGTGTATGTATTCCTTCTTCTATTGTTCTAAGCAACGCATTTTGCACTTTTACTGCTGCAACGTTTTCTCCAACATGCTTTAACATTAAAACTGCACCTTGCAATAATCCTGTAGGGTTTGCTATGTTTTGACCAGCAATCATAGGAGCAGAACCATGAATCGCCTCAAACATTGCACAAGAATTTCCAATGTTAGAAGAACCTGCTAAGCCAACTGATCCTGTAATTTGAGCAGCAATATCAGAAATAATATCTCCATATAAGTTTTGCATTACAACAACATCAAACGCTTCTGGTGTATCTGCAACACGTGCAGCACCTATATCTACTATCCAGTGTTCTGTTTCAATTTCTGGATATTCTTTTGCAACCTCATCAAACACTTCATGGAATAAACCATCTGTTTGCTTCATAATGTTGTCTTTAGACATACATGTGATCTTTTTTCTTCCGGCATGCTTTGTAAACTCAAATGCATAACGAATTATTTTTTCACAACCAGGTCTACTTATTAATTTTAAGCATTGAACAACCTCGTCTGTTTGTTGATGCTCAATTCCTGCATATAAATCCTCTTCGTTTTCTCTAACAATAACCAAATCCATTTTTGGATGTTTTGTATCTACAAAAGGATGAAAACTAACACATGGACGAACATTAGCATACAAACCTAATGTTTTACGCATTGTAACATTTAAACTTTTGTAACCACCACCTTGAGGAGTTGTAATAGGCGCTTTTAAAAATACTTTGTTTTTTCTTAAAGAATCCCAAGCATCAGGAGATATACCAGAAGTATTTCCTGAAAGGTAAACCTTCTCTCCTATTTTAATCTCTTCAAACTCTAAATTAACTTCTGCAGCCTTTAAAATCTTCAAAGTTGCATCCATAATTTCAGGACCGATTCCGTCTCCTTTTGCAATTGTTACTGTTTTTTTCATGTCTTTAATTTGAAGTACAAATCTGGAAAAAAAGAATTGATAATTTTTATTTATATTTTAAATACAAAGCATAAGCTTTACTTATGATTACTGTATTTATTTATTCTCCTTCCAGACTATTTTTTTTGCTAAGATAAACTAAAAGTAGAAAAGTAAGTAATCCACTGCAGGCAAATCCAATAAACATTGGTAAAACAGTTTTATCTATAAAGGAACCTATAAAAATTGCAATAGGAACAGCCATAATAGTGGAAACAAATCCATTAATTGCGCTGCCCACGCCAGCTATATGTCCAACCGGCTGCATAGCTAAAGAACGTACGTTTCCGAAAATAAAACCTAAGCAGGCAAATTGTAAGCTCATAAATATGAGCAAAACAGGTAAAGAAGGATTCTCTGTCGTAAAAAAGACGACTGAATAAACTACAGCAATACCCGCGAATATGTAAAGTGAGATGGTTGACAAACGTTTCATTCCTAAACGAACAACCAATGAGCCGTTTAAGAAAGTTGCAATACCTATGAGTAGAGCTAAACCAGCAAAAATGTAAACAAAATTGTCTGTTACCTGAAACTGCTCTTGAAAAATTTGCTTAGAAGCGCTTAGATAAACCATAAATGAACCAGTTATTAAACCCGAAATAATTGTATAAACAACACTTTGCTTGTATTTAAAAAATTCGGTAACTCCGTTTATAAATAGTCTTCTTGTTATAACCGTTTTATTTTCTAACTTAAGTGTTTCTGGCTGCCTAAGAATAAACCAAATTAAAATTAATGCACTAAACATTAAATGGAAGTAAAAAATCATTTGCCAATCGTAATATAAAATGACTAGCTGCCCAAGTAAAGGTGCTACCATTGGCACCAAAATGAATATCACGGTAACAAAAGACATTATTCTGGCCATATAATCTCCACTGTAACTGTCTCTAATAATTGCTATACTAATTGTTCTGGGTGCAGATAATCCAACACCTTGTAACAACCTTCCTAGCAACATTATTTCTAAGGATTGAGCATAAATACATATGAAACTAGCCAACATAAACGTTGCTACGCCCAGATAAACTACAGGTTTTCTTCCTAAGCTATCAGACAAGGTACCAAAAATGAGCTGACCAAATCCTAAACCAAGAAATATCATGGTTATTATTAATTGAAGGTCTGTACTGTTGGCATTATTAAGACTTTCACCTACTTTAAAAAGCGCAGGAAGAACAGCATCAATTGCTATTGCAACATTTGCCATTAAGAATGCCATTAAAGCTATAAACTCTACTTCAGATGTTTTTTTTCTAGCCATTTCCCCTTACGATTCGCCTTGTTATTAAAAGAGATGCAAAGAAAGACAGAATATATGGCTTAGGAGGAAAAGGCGTAGATTGATTTTATAATTGATACTACTTTTTAAGCTTTAGTCACGCCAACAACACATTGATGATCTTGGATATATTTAAAATAAAACAGAAAGTTTTAACGCAACGGTGTTGCATTTAAATAAAATTGATTTAGATTTGCATCACTGTTGCATTAAGCTAATAAATTGTGAAAAGATTTTATACTATAATTTTAGTTTTATCAAACCTATTTGGTTTTAGTCAGACAGACAGTTGCACTTTTATACTCGATGGCACCATACATACAGATATTGAAGAACCCACCAATTCATTACAAATTGTACTACTTAACGCACAAAAAGGAGCTAGGATAGCAGAAGATGGATCTTTCTTAATCAATGATATTTGCAAAGGAAACTACACACTACAAATAAGGTGTTTTGGAGAAACTGTACAAGAGAATGAAATAACTATACAAGCAGATACATCTCTTTCACTTTTGTTAGATTATCACATACACAACCTGAAAGAATTTGAAGTAATAATTGACGAAAACGAGCAAAATACATTTATTAAAAATGGTTTAACTCCTAAACAACTCAATCAAACTAGAGGACTCTCGTTAGGTGGTATGCTTGAAGAAATTAACGGTGTCCGTACCTTAAAAACAGGAAACTCCATTGCCAAACCTATTATTCATGGTTTGCACAGTAATCGTGTTTTAATTTTAAATAACAGTATTAGACAAGAAGGTCAACAGTGGGGAGCTGAGCACGCACCAGAGATTGACCCATTTGTATCTAACTCTATTTCGGTAATTAAAGGAGCCAATTCCATTAAATACGGCTTTGATGCAATTGGAGGTGTAATTTTAGTAGAGCCCACACGCGTTGCGAAAACAGCAGGAACTTATGGTGAAGTAAATTTAGTTGGACTCTCAAACGGCAGACAAGGTGCTGTATCGGGTAGTATTCATACACGATTAAAAAAGCTGCCCGCATTGTCTCTATCACTGCAAGGCTCTCTTAAACGAGGAGGAAATCAACATACACCTAGCTATTATCTTAATAACTCTGGGATAAAAGAAACTAACTTTTCAACGCTCGTAAACTGGGAGAAAGAAAACTACGGAGTTGAGCTATTTTACAGTCAATTCAACACCGATTTAGGCATATTTTCTGGAAGTCATATCGGAAACCTTACCGATTTACAAAATACTTTTAACCTTGAAAAACCCTTAGGAGAAGACAAATTTTCTTATGAAATTGACAGACCTAGACAACGTATAGAGCACGAATTATCTAAAGTTTCAATTTATTTCAAAACGGGTGATATAGGCAAACTGAACTTGGTATATGGCAGGCAGTACAACCTGAGATATGAGTACGACAAAGACCAATCATTAAATGACTCAATAGCTAATTTAAATAGACCCGATTTACAACTAGAACTTACCACTCATACGGTTGATATAAACTGGAAACATTTTGCAAAAAAAGGATTTAGCGGTGAAATTGGCCTAAATTCTATTTATCAAAAAAACACATACACGGGCAGAATGTTTGTACCTAACTTTGAAAACCAAGGTGCTGGCTTATTTTGGATTGAAAGAAAAACAATTAAAAAATTGTTATTGGAAGGTGGTTTAAGAGTAGATTATAGAAGACTCCAAAGTTTTTTCTGGGAAAACGATGAGATTCAATCTCCCACCAATGAATACTTAGATTGGGCATTTAATATAGGAGGTAGATACTCAATAAATAAATTTAGTTCTATTCGCTTTAACATAGCTAAAACTTGGAGACCACCGAGTATAAATGAGCTTTACAGTGACGGATTACACCATGGAGCTGCAGCAGTAGAAATTGGAGATGCCAACTTAAACCAAGAAGACGCCTTAAATACAAGTATTGAATACGATTTAAACTATAAATGGCTACGTGTTAATGTACAGCCTTATTTTAATTATTTCAGAAATCATATCTTCTTAGAACCACAGCTCCCTCCTACGCTAACCATAAAGGGTGCTTTTCCAACCTTTATTTTTAAAGAAACAGAAGCTAGAATTTATGGTGTTGATTTTTTTGCCGAAGCACAAATAAATAAGGTTTTCTCATACGTCATAAATGTTTCTCTGCTGCGTGGTTACAATATTTCTTTAAATGATCATTTAATACAAATGCCTGCAGACAACCTCAAGAACGGACTAAACATAAGCTTACCTCAGTTTAAAGGTTTAACGCAAAATGAGTTTTCTATTCAACACTCTTTCGTAGCAGAACAATCTCGCGTTCCAGAGAATAGCGATTTTATTGCTCCGCCAAATGCGTACAATTTGTTTGACCTCACATTGAGTTCAGAAATAACAACTCCATATAGTTTAGTTAACGTTTCTATTGGTGTACACAACTTATTTAACACGCGTTATCGAGATTATCTCAACCGCTTTAGATATTATGCCGATGAATTAGGCAGAAATATTTCAGTACGAATTAAAATCCCCATTAATCAATAAATAACAAATAAAATGAAGAAGATGAAAAAAACAGTTCAGTATTTCTTGTTTACAGGACTAATTGCAACGGTTCTTGTTTCTTGTAAAAAAGACGATGACTTAGTAGATGTTCCTGCTCCAGACCAGAACGAAGTAGAACTAATTACAACCTTTAAAATAATCTTTACTGATCCTGCAAACGTTGCGCCAACGGTAGAAGCTATTTTTAGAGACCAAGATGGAGATGGTGGTAATGCTCCTTCTCAGTTTGACGACATTGTTTTAGCAGAAAATACGACCTACAACGCGGAAATTATTTTGTTAAATGAATCTGAAAGTCCAGCCGACACAATTTCAAATGAAGTGTTAGAAGAAGATGACGAACATTTATTTTGTTTTACTCCAACAGGTGCAAATGTGATGATTACTAGAACAGACACAGACGGAACCTTTGAAGTTGGTTTACAATCGCAATGGGTAACAGGTGCTGCAAGTCAAGGTACAACAGAAATTTCTTTAAAACACCAACCAGGAATTAAAGATGGTTCTTGCGCACCAGGAGAAACAGATATAGAATTAAATTTTGTAACGATAATTCAATAATAAGATGAAAAGAATATTAGTAGTTGCCGTAGGAATGCTTTTTTTAACAGGATTAAACAGCTGTAATAAAGTTAAATCTGCATCAAAAAGATTAATGAAAACAGGAGATTGGAAAGTAACTGAACTTTCTGTAAATGGAGTAAACGAAGAAGAGCTTCCGAAATGGGAGATTGACGATTGTGATATTTACGATGAGTCTTGTTATGGAGAATGGAAAAATGATGAAGGTGGTCATGCCGAATTTATTTGGCAATTCAGAGAAAAAGGAGAGGTTTTCGAATTATCCTACCAAGCCGAAGAACATGATCACGAGGAAGAAGGAGAGCATGAGCACGACCATGCAGCGGAAGAAGCTGCGGAACAGGCTGCCAACTTTAGCGGTGTGTACGAGGTAGAGAAAAGGGAAAAGAAAGTAATGGAATTTACCTCTAGTTCAACTGTCGGATACTCTGGTTCTCGAGTAAAAATAAAAGTTGAAAAGATTTAATAAATTCTAAAAAAATCTATAATTTTCGCACTGTGAAAAGAAGAAACACTCCCACTCGAAAAAAAATTCTAGAGATGTTTAAGACTTCAACAGAAGCTATTTCGTCTGCTATGATTGAAGAATCTTTAAGCGGAACAGCAGATAGGTCTACCGTCTATAGAACACTTCAAGCATTTGAAGAAGATGGACTCATTCACAAAGTTGTGGATCCATCTGGGAAATTATTCTACGCAGCGTGTAAAAAATGTTCGCACGAAGAACATGCCCACAATCATTTTCATTTTAAATGTGAAAAATGCGAAAAAGTGGAATGTTTAGATGAAAAAGTCAAAATGCCAGCACTAAAAGGATACATTATTCATGATTTTTATGGTGTGGTAAATGGCGTTTGTTCAAATTGTGCCTAAAAAATAAAAAGAGCTAATCAATTCGATTAGCTCTTTTTTTATCTATCTGTTTTGAATTAGAACCTTCCTAACTCCATTACTTTACTCCATGCTTTAATAAAGTCTTTAACAAACTTTTCTTCAGCGTCTTTACTTGCATATACTTCTGCAATAGCTCTAAGTTCTGAATGCGATCCAAATATTAAGTCTACACGAGATGCTTCCCAAACCTTCTTATCTGTGTTTCTTTCATAACCTGTAAAGCTTTTTCCATCTTCAGATTTCCACTCATAACGCATGTCTAACAAATTTTTGTAAAATGCATTGTTCAAGGCTCCTGGTGTTTCAGTTAATATACCCAGCTTAGAATTTGAATAATTTGCTTCTAACGCGCGCAAACCACCAACCAAAACAGTTAACTCTGGCACGGTCAACGTAAGTAACTGCGCTTTATCAATTAATAATTGCTCGGCAGTTAAAGTATATTCCTTATCACTATAGTTTCTAAAGCCATCTGCTATTGGCTCTAAAACAGCCATACCTTCTACATCTGTTTGCTCTTGTGTAGCATCTGCCCTACCTTGATTAAAGGGTACTTTAAAAGAGTATCCAGCTTTTTTTACACCACTTTCAACTCCAACAGCTCCACCTAAAACAATCAAATCTGCCATAGAAACATGTTTAGAAGAAGAATTAAATTCTTGCTGAATTCCAGTGTAAACTGCCAATACCTTTTTCAAATTTTCTGGTTGATTTGCTTTCCAGCTAACCTGAGGCTCTAATCGTATACGTGCTCCATTCGCTCCTCCTCTTCTATCCGACTCTCTGTAAGTAGATGCCGATGCCCAGGCAGTGCTTACTAACTCTGACGTTGTTAGGTTAGTTGCTGCTATTTTTTTCTTTAAAACCTCTACATCTTTATCGGTGATATTCGATTTCAAATTGTTGTTTACTGGATCTTGCCATAAAAACTCTTCTTTTGGAATTTCTGGTCCGATATAACTCGCTTTTGGTCCCATATCTCTATGCGTTAACTTAAACCAAGCTTTAGCAAAAGCAGCGTTAAATTCTTCAGGATTCTCGTAAAATTTTCTAGAAATTTTCTCATATATAGGATCTTCTCTTAATGAGATGTCTGTTACCAACATTGTTGGCTTATGCGTTTTATTTTTATCAAACGCATCAGGATACATTTTCTTAGGATTTACAGCGACAAACTGATGCGCTCCACCCGGACTTTTAGTTAGTTCCCACTCATTTTCAAATAGACTTTTAAAATAACCTTGGCTCCATTCTGTTGGCGTTTCTGTCCAGATCACCTCTAAACCAGATGTAATTTGATCTTTTCCTTTTCCAGTTCCATAAGAATTTTTCCACCCGAAACCTTGTTCTTCAATACTTGCACCTTCTGGACTAGCTCCTAAATTTTCTCCACTTGCAGCACCATGAGTTTTTCCTAACGTATGTCCACCCGCTATTAAAGCTACGGTTTCTTCGTCATTCATTCCCATCCTTCCAAAGGTTTCTCTAATATCTATAGCAGCTAATTTTGGATCCGGATTTCCTCCAGGACCTTCTGGATTAACATATATTAATCCCATCTGAACTGCTGCTAAAGGCTTTTCCAGTTCTCTATCTTTTCCATAACGCATGTTATCGTCTAGCCATTTTTCTTCAGCTCCCCAATAAACGTTCGACTCAGCTTCCCAAACATCTGTTCTACCTCCAGCAAATCCAATTGTTTCAAATCCCATTGATTCAAACGCTACGTTACCTGCTAAAATCATTAAATCAGCCCAAGAAATGTTTTTACCATATTTTTGCTTTATTGGCCAAAGTAATCTTCTAGCTTTATCTAGGTTAGCATTATCTGGCCAACTGTTTAAAGGAGCAAATCGCTGTTGACCCGCTCTAGAACCTCCTCTACCGTCTCCGGTTCTGTATGTTCCTGCACTGTGCCAAGCCATACGGATAAATAATCCGCCATAATGTCCAAAATCTGCTGGCCACCAGTCTTGCGAGTCTGTCATTAACGCTTCAAGATCTTTTTTTAAGGCAAAATAATCTAATTCTTTAAATGCTTTTTCATAGTCAAACGATTCTCCCATAGGATTAGCGTGTGCTGCATGCTGCCTTAGCACACTTAAATCTAAATTATTAGGCCACCAGTCTTTATTGGTATTTCCTTCATTTTTAATTACCTCGCCAGATGAACGCATCTTATCAAAGCCCAAAGGACAACCTCCTTCGTCTGTCATCTTTTCATTGTTTGCTATAACCTCTTCTTTTTCTGTACAAGCAAAACTCAGAAATCCGAGTGTTGCAAATACGATTAGTGTTTTATACATAATATCTTTTTTTTACAAATTAAAGCTAAAAATAACACCTATAAAAACGATATTTTCTATATCTTTATTGACAACATCAATGTTAAAAAATTAACCCTGTGAATATCCAACAATTTAAATACGTACTTGCAGTGGTAGAGTCTGAGAACTTTGAAGCTGCTGCTGAAAAATGTTTTGTAACGCAATCTACCTTAAGTACCATGATAGGTAAATTAGAACAAGAGATTGGCATTAAGCTTTTTAACCGAAAAACAAAACCAGTTTCAATTACTAAAGAAGGAACCCAAATTATAGATAGACTAGTAATTATAAACAATGAAATTAACCAGTTAAACTACCTAGTTCAAGAATTAAAAGGAGAAATGGTAGGTAGCTTAAGTATTGGTATTATTCCTACAATAGCACCTGATTTAATGCCATTATTCTTTAGAACCTTTGTTTCTTCTTTTGATAAAATGAATATTACTATAGAAGAAATGACAACTGCACAGATAGAAAAAGCACTGTTATCTAAAAGTATAGATATTGGAATAGCAGCTCTCCCATTAGAAAATCCTCTACTTGTTGAAACTGAAATTTACACTGAACCTTTTCTGATTTATGATAGTAGGCAGCATAAATACACCCGAAATATTGATGTAAGCGAACTAGATTATGAAAACCTATCCTTGCTTAATGAAGGACACTGTTTACGCTCTCAAGTATTAAAAATATGCGAACTATCAAATCAAAAAGCAAAAGAAAAACGTACGTATGAATTCAAATCAGGAAGTTTAGATAGCTTGGTTAAAATGACAAACGCTGAAGAAACGCTTACACTCATTCCTCAACTTTACGCCAATAATCTAGACGAACAAATGAAATCTAAAATTATATCTTTTACAGAACCTGTTCCAAGTAGACAAGTTGGCTTAATTACACATACCGACTTCGTGAAAAAAATTGTCTTAAAAAAACTTCAAGCAATAATAGCGCAAGCCGTAACACCTCTATTAAATTCACCTACTCATTCTTTAAAAATAGGAATTTAGCCGTGCTTACTACTTTGAATAAATCTTTTTTTATCCTTAAAACGCCTTTCTTACTCTTATCGTTTTGGAGTTAAACTAAATAAAGTTTAAAGAAATAAACATATTTACTCGTCAATTAAAAATTATATCGTAACATTGCAATGTAGTTATGGGATTAACAAAAACAAATCTATTTACAGAAGAGCAAAATAACTTTTCACAACTTGGAAAAGTATTTGCGCATCCTGCTAGAATAGCAATTCTAGAGTATTTATTAAAATCTAAATCTTGCATAAATTCAAACCTAGTTGAAGAATTAGGCCTAGCACAAGCTACAATTAGTCAACACCTCAAAGAATTAAAAAATATAGGAATTATTCAAGGTACAATAGAAGGAAATGCAATGAATTATTGTATCAATACCAACAAGTGGTTAGAAATAAAAACAGTTTTTGAAGATTTTTTTAAGCAACATACTTTATGTTCTGAAAAAACTTGTAGTTAAAAAAATTTACTAAAGTACATCGTTATATCGCGATATTAAATTAAAAAAAGATGAAATTAAACACATTTAAATCCATTTTAAAAGAAAGCGCTTCAATTGGGTTTGAGCTACCGAACGGAAAGCTTGTTCCTGCTCATTTTCATATTACAGAAATAGGAGAAATTGCTAAAAAATTTATCGATTGTGGAGGAACAATACGAAATGAAAAGGTTGTAAATTTTCAACTTTGGGAAGCAAATGATTATGACCATAGATTACACCCTGAGAAACTTCTGAACATCATCTCATTATCTGAAGAAAAGTTAGGTATCTCAAACGAAGAAATAGAAGTTGAGTATCAAGGTGACACTATTGGTAAATACGGATTAGAATTTAATGGTACATATTTCGAACTAATTCCAAGAACTACAGACTGTTTGGCAAAAGATAAATGTGGAATCCCAGAAGAAAAACTCAAAGTATCTCTATCCTCATTATCTCAAAAAGATAAAGAAGCAAACAATTGTACACCAGGTTCTGGGTGTTGCTAAAAATAATAAGATGTTTCCTAAGATTGCACAGGTAATTGATAAGATAGATTTTGATACAATTTCTACAAAACGTAAGTTAGAGTTAGAAGTGTTAACGCACTATATAGTGAATAAAAGAAAGATTGGCGCTCCAGTTCAGTTAAACTTTATATGTACACACAACTCTAGAAGGAGCCAGTTATCACAACTTTGGGCTAACGTAGCAGCTGTTTATTACGACGTTAAAGCAACGTGTTACAGCGGAGGGACTGAAGAAACTGCTTTTAATAAACGTGCCATATCCTCCTTAAACCGATTTGGATTTAAAATCTCGAAAAACGAATCTAATAACCCAATTTATTCCATTAATTGGGATAAACAGTCAAACGGATTAGATATGTTCTCTAAGATCTATGACAATAAAAGCAATCCATCCGACAATTTTGCTGCAATTATGACTTGTTCTCATGCTGATGAAAACTGTCCTTTCGTATTAGGCTGTGATGCGCGCATACCGATTCGCTATGAAGATCCAAAAAAGTACGATAACACACCTTTAGAAAGTAGTTTTTATGATTATCGTTCTTTTGAAATTGCAACAGAAATGTTTTACGTATTTTCTAAAATTAACAATCTATGAATGAAGAATTAAAAATAGGTTTTTTCGAAAAATACCTCACACTTTGGGTATTACTGTGCATTGCTTTAGGCATTACAGTAGGTTTTTTATCAGGAGACAGTATACACGTTTTAAGTGATTGGAACATTTTTACCGTCAACGTTCCTGTTTCTATTTTAGTTTGGCTTATGATTTATCCCATGATGGTTCAAATAGATTTTTCTTCTCTCAAATATGTTTCAAGAAACTGGAAAGGACTTGGATTGACAGTTGTAGTAAATTGGCTAATCAAACCTTTTACCATGGCAATTTTCGCCTATTTATTTTTTCACAAAGTCTACCAAGCCTGGATGTCGCCCGAAGAAGCAGAGCAGTACTTGGCAGGTGCTATACTTCTAGGCGCAGCTCCTTGCACGGCTATGGTTTTTGTTTGGTCCTACCTCACTAAAGGCGACGCAAATTATACCCTTGTTCAAGTGTCGGTAAACGACCTGATTTTACTTGTTGCTTTCGTTCCTATAGTAGGACTACTCTTCTCTTGGTTCGATATTCAATTTTTAAATGGAAATGGAGAAATCATTGGTATTCCTTTTGGCACTTTAATCACTTCTGTTGTTGTTTTTGTTTTAATTCCTCTAATTGCTGGTTATGCAACAAACAAAGTTTTGATTCGTAGTAAAGGGAAAGAGTGGTTTGAAAGCGTTTTTCTAAAACGACTCAAGCCAATTTCTATTTTTGCCTTATTGCTTACGCTTGTTTTAATTTTTGCATTCCAAGGTAAAACAATCATTAGTAATCCTTTGGCAATTTTACTAATTGCAGTTCCACTTACGCTTCAAACCTATTTTATCTTTTTTATCAGTTGGTTTGCTGGGAAGTATTTTAAACTAAAACATTCAATTTGCGCTCCTTCGGCTATGATAGGTGCTAGTAACTTTTTTGAGTTAGCCGTAGCCGTAGCCATTTCTCTTTTTGGTTTAAATTCTGGAGCATCTTTAGCTACCGTTGTGGGAGTATTAATTGAAGTTCCGGTAATGTTATCTTTAGTTGCTTTAGCAAATAAGTGGAAATACTAAACAATCAATTCTCATACATATCGCTAAGTTGTAAGTTTACGCGTTGCCAAAGGATGGTCTGAAAATGACTTGTGCTTATCTAAGCCTATAATTTCAATAGAACAACCTTTTTCCTTCTTTGATTTTTGAAGACGACTTAAAAAGCTCATGAAAGAATGATCCAGAAAACTTGCTGAACTAAGGTCGATTATAAGCGAATCAGCTAAAGAAAGTTTCGCTATTTTTTTCCTAAACGAAATAATATTAGAGAAAACAGCAGCATCACTTACCTTAAGTATTGTTTGCTTATTGTTTTCTTTCAAGATTAACCGCACTTCGAAAAAGTTCTTTAATTGAACTCCATGATACAAATGAATTAGAAATTTAACTGCGATTCCAGAAAAAATACCCAAAAGTAAATCCTCCAAAAGCGTAACTAAAATTGTAACTATAAAAATCAAAAGCTGTTCTGTTCCTACCCTTTTTATATGTATAAATTCTTTCGGAGCCGTTAGCTTGTATCCGGCATGTATAAGCATGGCAGCTAAAGCTGCGTTTGGAATAAGCTCTATTATCGGAATGATAAAAAGCATAGCAAGCAAAAGAAAAATACCATGAAAAAAATTAGACCATTTACTTCTAGCTCCATAACTTATGTTTGCAGAACTGCGCACCACCTCAGAAATCATAGGCAATCCACCTAACATTCCCGAAACTATGTTTCCAGCTCCTTGTCCTATCAAATCGCCATTGTAATTTGATTCTTTTTTATCTGGATCAATAGAATCAACTGCCTTTACGGTTAGAATAGATTCTAATGAACTTACAAACAAAAACATAATTACATATTTCCAAAAAGGAAAAGTAGCAATAGAAGAGAAATCTGCATTGATAGCCAAACTACCCCAGAAATCACCTATAACAACCAAAATATGCGCCGGTTGCTCTGTTTTAAAATCCCATAAAATAGCAAGTGGAATAGCAAGTAGTAAGACCAATAAAGGAGTCGGAATCTTATGCACAAAAGGAAGACGTAATTTAGGAACTATAAATAACAGAATCAATCCAGAAACCCCGATTAAAGCAACTTTTAAGTTAGATAGGGTTATAAAACTTGGGATATTTATAAGCAACTTAGCTACACTTTTTTCTGCATATATTTCTGGAGAAACTCCGAGTAGTACAGGAATTTGTTTAGCAATTATAATAATTCCTATCGCTGCTAACATACCGTGAACCGCTGAATGTGGGAAAAAATCGCTTAATCCACCTAGCTTAAAAAGACCTAAACACATTTGTAAAACAGCCATTACAACAATAACGGCACACACCATTTGCCAACCTACTACTCCTCCACCAAATTCTGCTACGGCAGCTGCACAAATTGTTATTAAACCGGCTGCCGGACCTTTAATAGATAATTCTGAGACCTTAAAAAAAAGCGTAAAAACACCTCCTACTATAGCTGTTAAAACTCCCATAGAAGCAGGAAAACCACTTGCCTTCGCAATTCCCAAACTCAATGGTAATGCTAATAAAAAAACAAGAAAAGCTGCCGAAACATCAGAAAAATGAAAAATTCTTTTTTGATCTGTCGTGGTAATTTTTTGCTCCATCTAAATAATTGTAAACAACAAAATAAACCTTAATTATAGTGCTATTTTGTAATCTTCATTAGTTTCTGTTAAGTTCCAAAGCTAAGAAACTTCGTGTCAGATTTGTTGTGATGATTGTTTTTTTTTGAATTATTCTTCAAACATCGTATTTCTTACTATAAAAAGAAAATGAGCTAGTAGGTTTTCAGATCCTCGTTAAAACACCAACCAATACTCATTTTATAATATTTACAGAATACGCACCACCCAAACAACGCTTTTGAGTTAATCCAGCTACTTCCCTGCCTAGTCGGCAGACAGGGAACCACATGACACTCGGCAATACAAACAAAAACTCTATACAACTAACTCATCTAAAAAAGCTGAAACACAAAAAAAGGCCTTGAAAATTCAAGACCTTTAATTCTGGGTAAATGATGGGATTCGAACCCACGACCCTCGGCACCACAAACCGATGCTCTAACCAACTGAGCTACACCTACCGTTTATCGCTTTCGCGGGTGCAAATATATGAAAATCTTAATTACAAAAGTTTATTTTATGTATTTTTTTTATTCTTAAGTTTGATTCGTTTAAACGCAAAAATGATGCTTCATACCGAACTAATTGTAAATGAATTCAAAAGAAGAGTTTTTGACGAATCTTACACTCGAATTTATAAATGTTTATCGCTTATTGAAGAAAAAGATTTATGGCTCACTCCCAATACAAACACACCTAGTATTGGTTCCCTCATTTTACATGTTTGCGGAAATGGCAGACAATGGATACTGAGTGGACTAGGGAGTAAAAAGGACAATAGAGAAAGAGACAATGAATTTTTAAAACATGCAAACATCAAAAAAGCTGACTTAATTTTCATACTTGAAAATCTCAAAGTGAATATTTTAACAGAACTAAATGCTTTAAATGACCAAAAACTATCAGAAACAGTAAGAATACAAGGCTTTAACGAAACAACCTATTCCGTTCTTATACACGTAATTGAACACTCTTCTTATCACACAGGTCAAATTAGCACTTTAACTAAAATTTTAACTGATAAAGATCTTGGATACTATAAAAACTTGGATCTAAATACAAAGTCTTGAGTAAAACTAACACCAATTGTGTTAATAAGTAATAGGCTTTGTGATACAAAAAATACTCGATTCGTTTAATTTTGAGAAAAATTAAAATTATGCTGAAGATAGGGGTTTTAGGAGCAGGACATTTAGGACGAATTCATATTCGATTATTACTTGAGTTAAATGATCAATTTGAGTTTGTTGGTTTTTATGACCCTTATGACGCAAACGCGCTGAAAGCTTCAGAAGAATTTGGTATTAAACGCTTCTCTTCTATTGAAGCATTGATTGAAGAGGTTGACTGTTTAGATATTGTTACACCTACAGTAAACCACTACGAATGTGCTGCACTTGCACTGCGTAATTCTAAACACATTTTTATAGAAAAACCAATAACTGAAACAGTTGAAGAAGCAAAATCGCTTATTAATCTAGCACATGAGGCCGAAGTAAACGTTCAGGTTGGACATGTTGAACGCTTCAATCCTGCATTTCAAGAAGCACTTCCGCATTTCAATAAACCCATGTTTATTGAAACACACCGTCTAGCTCAATTTAATCCAAGAGGTACGGATGTTCCTGTTGTTCTAGATTTAATGATTCATGATTTAGATATTATTCTAAGTGTTGTTCAATCTCCAGTGAAAAGAATTTCAGCATCTGGAGTTGCAGTTGTATCTGACACTCCCGATATTGCAAACGCACGTATAGAGTTTGAAAATGGATGCGTTGCCAACCTTACATCCTCAAGAATTTCAATGAAAAATATGCGAAAATCTCGCTTTTTCCAAAGAGATGCATACATCAGCGTAGACTTTTTAGACAAAGAAGTAGAGGTTGTTAAAATGGAAGATGTACAAGGAGAAGCAGGACCTTTTGATATGGTTTTAGACCTTGGTGAAGGAAAGGGCTCCAAAAAAATCATGTTTGATAAACCAACTGTTGGAGAAGTAAATGCCATTAAAGAAGAACTGCGTACATTTGGAGAAAGTATTGTGAATAAAACAACTCCAAAAGTAAGTATTGAAGATGGCTACAATGCGCTGGTTGTTGCGCATCAAATTTTAGAAAAACTGAAAATTACTGGAAACTTATCTACCCAAAAATAAATTGGATATTTTTACGTTCAATAGTTCAAATTAAAGAAAAATGAAAATCCTTTTTTACGCTGTATTTGTATTGCTACTCTTTAACCAATGTGCTAAAAAAGTAGATACTCCGCTCTGGATTACAATTGATAAATGGGATTTACTTGATAATCCTTTTGCTAGCGGACAAGGAGAAATGACTGCCAACATTACAGATGCATGGGTAAACGTTAACAACAAAGTAATTGGAGTATTTGAACTACCCATTAAAATACCCATTATTGGAGAACCTGGCGACTATGAGTTTATTTTAATTCCAGGAGTTAGAAGTAACGGAATTAATGCTACGAAAATTCGTTATCCTTTTATGGAACAATATAGGCAAACGATTTCACTCTCTCAGTCTGACACCGCATACCTGAATCCAACCACAATGTATTATGAAGACCTAAACTTCTTTGTAGAGGATTTTGAAGATCCGTTAAATATTAAAATGGAAACGGACCCAATCTCCAACACTAGCCTAGTTACTACAAATGATCCGTCAATTGTTGCATATGGAAACTACTGTGGACACATACCTTTGAACGATTCTGACTCCCTGTTTTCTGGTTATACAAATGAAAATGGCGGACTGGACCTACCAATTGGTGCAGATGTATTTCTAGAAATGGACTATTATAATACAAATACTTTACTTACAACAGTTTTAGGCATTAGTTCAAACGGAATTGATGAAGAACCACACATACAGCTGAACGCTCAAGAAAATCCGGTTTGGAAAAAGATATATATCGACCTAAAAGAAATTGTTTCATTTCAAAATGCGGATGTATACCAAGTAGGATTTACTGCTATTCTGAATGAATTAGGTACGGAAAAAGATATATATATCGACAATATTAAAGTGATTCATTACTAGAATGTCCCAACGCTTCTTTACGTTTATTCTCATTGTTTTCGACTTTCTAAGTACTTCAATTGCTTGGGGCTCTTTTTATGCCTTTAGGAAAATTTATTTAGAAAATACAGCGTTTTCAATTAACGAAGATTTTTACCTAGGAATATTTATTATTCCCCTATGTTGGATTATACTACACCTCTTAATAGGAAGTTATTTTTCTACTTTGCGCTTACACAGAATGAAAATTTTCAACCTCACTTTTGTAAGTACGATAATTGGCTCTGTTGTAGTTTTCTTTTTCTTTTTATTAGACGATAGTGTTACAGATTATCAAATGTATTACACTTCATTTTTCGCTATTTTTATTTTACAGTTCACTTTAAACCTACTCTTCAGATTTATTATAGTTAGCTACCTAGTTAAACAAGTACATTCTGGAAAAATTGGATTTAAAACGCTACTTATTGGAGGGAGTCAAAAAGCAGTTGATATCTATACCGAGATTAAAGCATTACCCAAAAATTCTGGTAATGACTTTATTGGTTTTGTAAATCTAAATGGAATTGATAAATTATTGACGAATGCACTACCCTATCTTGGTCATGCAAATGATTTAGATCAAATTCTTACCAACAACCACATTGAAGAAATAATTATTGCACTAGACTCAACAGAGCATGAAAAAATCAGACATATTATAGCCCAAGTCCAAGGAAGAGACATAAAAATTAAGCTAATTCCTGATATGTACGATATTCTATCTGGTTCGGTTAAAATGAATAATATTTTTGGTGCCCTACTGATAGAAATAAACAGCGAAATTCTACCTGTTTGGCAGAGAATTCTAAAACGACTAATTGATATTTCGGCAAGTGCGATTAGTTTGATTGTTCTTACACCTGTTTATATTACACTCGCTATTTTGGTCAAAACATCATCTAAAGGTCCGGTATTTTTTAAACAAGAACGCATTGGGAAAAATGGTAAACCTTTTCAAATTATTAAGTTTAGAACGATGTACGTAGACGCTGAAAAAGCCGGTCCACAGCTTTCTTCTAGTCATGACCCAAGAATTACTTCTGTAGGAAAATTTATGCGAAAAAGCAGACTAGATGAATTTCCGCAATTTTGGAACGTTTTAATTGGTGATATGAGTTTGGTTGGTCCACGACCAGAAAGACAGTTTTTCATAGATCAAATTGTAGAGAAAGAACCTCAATTTTTACAGCTCAACAAAGTAAAACCAGGAATTACCTCGTGGGGACAAGTAAAATACGGCTATGCCGAAAACGTTTCTGAAATGATACAGCGCATGAAATTTGATTTGCTTTACCTCAAAAATATGTCTTTAGCCCTAGATTTTAAGATTATGCTTTACACGGTAATGATTGTGTTAAAAGCAAAAGGTAAATAGAAAAGTCGCACTCAATGAATGCGACTTTTGATTTAGGTGGTAGGTCACTTCTATTAGTTTTTATATTAGACAGCCGATAGAATAACTATCTTTGAGTTGTGGTTAGTTATATCCTCAGTAGTTTCAAAAAAATGCCGTTAATCATTGTCTTTTTTGTACCAAACAACTTTGAAAATAGTTTAATACTACTTCTTAATTATTTGAATTGGATAATCATTACCTTCTATGAAGAGTAGATAATTTCCAGATTCTAAATGGGCTAAATTTATAGTGTTTGTTTCTTTTGAAATTATACTCTCTAGAACAAGCCTTCCTTGCTTATCAATAAGCGTTATCTTTTTAGACGCATTACTTGAGTTGACAATGGTAAGTAGTTCATTTACTGGGTTAGGAAAGACATTAAATTCATTATTATTCTCGCTTTCTATACCCGTGAAATTTAAATCTAAATTGAGTGTAACAATACTATCGCAACCTAAAACATTCAATAAAGTATCGGTATAAGTTCCGCTCTGTGTATATGTTTGACCATTTACAGACCAAACGTAACTATCTAGGCTTGTCTCATTTTGTGAAGACGAAGACGTTGACAAAACATTGACTTGCATTGTATCTGTACCTAAGCAACACAAAGTATCTGTACCGACTACTACATATTCTGAAGTATTTGTTGCTACAAATGGAATACTATCTAAAACGCCATTATTCCAAGAATAACTATCTGCTCCTGAACCTGAAAGTACAATTTCATCACCTTCGCAAACCGTTAAATCATTGCCTGCAGAAACATCTACTGAATTCAGTTGTGCATTGTAAAGATCTTGTATTTCACATTGCGTCAAAGCTCTATTCCAAATTCCGATGTCGTCTACAGTGCCATCCCAATAATTATTTGTAGATAGAGAACCTCCAAACCGCATGTTGTATTGGTTACTTGGTGTTAGAGGAAGAACTGTGCCATTTACCGTATAATCTGTCAATATCCCATTAACGAATAATTTTAATTTATTCGAATCAGAGAGTTCAGTTGTGTTAACAACGAGAACAGCATGATATAAAGAATCATATACAATCGGATAATTTGTATGAACATTACTTGTATTGATTGCATCGTGAAATACAAAATGAAGAGTATTATTAGCAGCCGCATAATTATTAATGATTAGTGCCATTCTATTTTCATTTACACCAGGTAAGTTATCTTTTGATATTATCCGATTTGGTTGTCCGTCGACAGGATTTGATCTACAAACAAACCAACAAGACCATGTCATTTGGTTTTGGCCTTGTATAGTACTCATTATACTTGATGTAATTAAATCATCCACTCCATCAAAATCATATGCACTATTTGGATTTCCAAAACGGTCCGCTGTCAATGCCGTACCAATGACAGTACCATTATTCCCATTCCCACTCTCATCATTTGCATTTCCGTTAAATCCCCACCAGCCTACTAAACCATTTGTGGGAACGTAATTAGGAACTTGAGCGGATGCTGCTAATGTTGCTGTTATTACTATAATTACTAGTATATTTTTCATGATTTTTATTATTTCTGAATTAGATTGGTTTCAAACCACGATTTTATACTTTCGTAATTTTGCTCTCCTAATCTTCTAACAGCATATGCACTAGGACTGTAGGAGTTTCTTACTATTTCAATATCTTTTTTTCTATTAACAATTGAAAGCCAATAGCCTTGAAAACCCTCAACTTGTAGAGATTTCTCAATAGGCTTTGTTACAAACTGTTCACTTATTCTTGCGTTACCAAGTGTATGGATAACCTTAGTTATTTTTCCTTTATCGAGGACATCAAGAACCAATTTGTTATACGTTCTATCTACCCGTATGGCTTTATTTTTATAACTTGTATTTGAACTAAAAAGAACGGAATCAGAGTATCCAGTATAAATTTTATTTTTTACGAAATCCGATATAATTTCTGTTCCGCCATTAGTTGAAGATATTTCAATGGAATCAATTAAATCTAAGCAGCAAAAAGAGTATTTTTCCATGACTCCAATCTTTAATTGAATATTATTGAAATAATATTGATCATTTTTACCTTCAATCTGGGCAATTACTTTCCAAAAAAAATTCGAGCACCTGCCATAATAAAAATCAGTATTGTTTTTTGGGTTATGAGTATTAAATGAACCCAATACAATCTTGTTAGAATTATAAAGTAAATTCATCACTTTATCATTTAACCATTTATCTTCTATTGCTGCATGATTTATTTTCATATACTACATATTACTAATGTTACTGTCTCACTCCTTTTTTATTCTATATCATAAAAAGCACAACTTTATTCATAAAATTTGTTTAGAGCAAAGTGACTGATTTTTTACTAAAAAAAATGAAATAAAAAGCGAAACCCTATTTTATCCTATTATTATCAGTATGCTTTAGATTTATACCTGACTTGAAATAGAAAAAGTAAACGCATTACAAACGAAACCTTAACCTTATTTAATTTGTTAAAATAAAAGAGTAACTCTTTGTATAACAAACCATTATTTGTAATCTGATTAAAATATTTTGACTCAATATTTTATTTTAATTAAGAAGTTGAGAATAATTTTTTTGGGAAACCAAACTTAAAAATTAAATAGAGTGAAGAGTATAATGTAACACGTAATAAAAAATAGGCGAAAATATAGTTTCGCCTATTTTTAAAACTCCATAGAATATAAGATTATTCTATTTTAATAGCCTTAAAACCAAATGTATAAACAACGTCAACACTTCAGTCATATAAAAATTATATAAATCCCAAATAATTACATTCAATAGAAATTATTTATCTTAGTCTACCAGTAAATATCCGTTAATTAAAGTGATAGTTTTACCTTACTAAATTATTTTTCAATTTAAGATTACAATGAAGCCGTTTTTAACCTTACTTTTTTTGCTTAGTGCTCAATTCTCATTTACTCAAACAGAAATCACAGTAAATAAACGTTGTTTGCAATACCTGGATAAAACCGCAAACAAATTTGTAATTATTGACGATAGTAACGCGCGCTTTATTTATTATAAAGGACAATGGAACAAAAAGCCCTATTTGTTTTTGAGTGATACGTACACCTTTGATCGTTTTAAAGAGATATTCGTACCTATATCTATAAAAAATAAAGGAACTTTTTTTGTTCATTACGGTGGAGGTGTTGTGTACCAACTAAAAAATGATACGCTGCAACGCATAGACAACTCATTTGAACATAGGAGTCAGTACGGATTTGGAATTTTTGCATACAACAATAAGATACACTGCTTTGGCGGTTATGGCTTATTTACAAATAAAAATTACACCGTCTATTACGACAATCAAAGGAAAGAGTGGTTTAAATTGATTGTAAGGAGCGACTCTATACCCCATCAGCGTATAGCACCTTTAACTCATTTCCAAGATAACAACTTTTACATTTTTGGCGGACAAAGTGATTTATCAGCAGAAAATGAAACCATAGAGAGTCGTAATATTTTCTATGACGTTTGGAAGTTAAACCTAAAAACCAAAAAGTGGATAAAATTAGGTGTTATAATTGACGAAGTAGTAAAGGCTATGCTCAATCCGACTTCTGCAACAGTGCCCTACCCTTCAGGTCAAATTGTTGCTTCTAATGCCAACTTTTTTATATTTGACATTAAAAACAATTCTTATAAACTTTATCATAACGAATCATATGGAACTGTCAAGAGAATAATATACAACCGAGAAAGTAGGTCATTCTTAATTGCACGTTTTACGCAAAATGCCAACTTACATATTTGCACTGTAGAAAAAGAAGCAGACTTTCTAAAGGGCGAACCAAAAGTTGTAAAGGGTTGGTATGCATTAGAAGAAGAGACCTCCAACCACTATGTATTTTATACTTTCTTAATTACTCTTTGCATTATTGGTTTCTTCTTTCTTCTTTGGGAAGCTCGTATTAAAAAGAAAGCAGTAAAAAACGCTCCATCCCAAACTGAATCGTTAAGTAAAGATTATTTTACTGCTTTAGAAAAATCCATACTTCAACTTTTACTCCAAACGAAAGATGGCATACTTATTTCAGACCTCAACAATTACTTTGATGAAGAAAATATATCCTACACAACATTAAAAAAGCGCAGAGAAACTTTTATGAAAAAACTCAAAGAAAAGTTGGCATTATTAAACGGACTCGCACTAGAGAAAACCATTAAAGAAGAAAAATCTGAAAAAGACAGAAGAATAAAAATTATAGCCTTACACCCATCTTTGATACCAATTGTGAAAGCAAACATTAATAAATAATGTTTAGATAAAAAAAGTCGCACTCAATGAATGCGACTTTTTTATGTAGTAGTAAGTAATGTGTTTAAAAATGGAACATTAGGTTAATTGATCCATTAAAATTATCTGTATCTAAATTGAAGCTACTGCTTCCGTTAGATGTTTTTTCTTCGTCTAAAACGATTTCACCTTTTGCTAAGCTGAAAGATTCTCTAGTTGTAAGCACTTCGTTTGAAGTTGAGTACATTAATCCCCAACCAAACTCCATACCGATAGACATTTTAGTAGCAAAGAAATATTCAACACCCACAAACGGTCGTAAACCGGCCATGAATGTGTTACTCCCATTTGCTTCCACTATTCTATCCGCAGATGGTGAAGAACCAAAAATACCACCAGCAGTACTCCAATCCGTAGACTCAGCAGATGGCGTTAAAGCTGTAAATTCGTTTCCATATTCGTAAGTTGTCTTAACACCACTAGAAAAACCAAGCATTGCTTCTGCTCCATAGTAGCCTTGTAAACGTGAAGAACCTCTTCTAAACTCTAATCCACCGCCCAACTGAATTGTTGTTTGTGATCTAGAAAATTTATCTTCCACTTTATCAGAAGGCAAGCTTCCATTTACGTCAAACACAAGGTTTGAGTTGTTAAAGTCGCTAGAAGCTACTCTAAAGTTTGCTCTTATAGCCTTATTGTCTGCCAAGAAATATTTCCCATAAATGGATTGTCCACTAAAAAAGTTTACAAATTTAGATTGCCCAGCAAACTGGTTATTCGTGTTTCCATTAAAGATATTCCCTATATAATTTAATATAGGTACGGCATTTATACCTAGTGCATACTCTCCCTTTTCAGGTAAGATATTCACTCCGTTTTTATTTTGTAACTGACCAAAAACAGAAGAACCCAAGAATATAACACTAGCAAATAATGTTAATTTTTTCATCGTAATTTGTTTCTGTTATTAGTAATAAAAATCCTGAATTTTGGTTTGACCAACCGTTAAGGTAACACTAGTTGATCCGAAAGAAAACAATTGTTCTTCGTTAAAAACAGGTTGGTTATTTTGATAACCGGTTAAGACATCTATCTTAAAATCGTCTAAAACAACATCATAGGTTGTAGCATTTTTAGCAGGTACAGAAATCGTAAAATCTCCATTAGCGTCTGTTAATGCGCTAAACGTTCTGATTCCATAATCATAACTAAAGTCTGGGTTATCCACTAAATCAATTGCATCAATAGACAGCGTAATTTTCGTTCCTGTTGGAACCGTTTCCCATTGTAGCTGAGGAGCTCCTGATGCAGTTGTGTCGTTTGGAGTATTAGAATTTACAAACATTTTTCCTTTGTAAGTTGCCATACCTTCCGGAGCTGGTGAACTTGTTTCTTCATCTTTATCGCAACTAGCAACCAAGAATGCGCTAAACAATACCAAAGCGCCTAATTTAAATTTGTTTTTCATTGTTAAACAGTTTTTGATTATATAAACACAACTTGTTTAACGACGAATATTTAAAAAAGTTAGATTAAAACTAATTTTTATCCGATTAAATTATCCAAACCTACTTTTAAGTGAATATACTATATAATTCTGCGAAAAGTTAAATTAATTCGAGGAGCATTAACTTTTAACTGCTTTGGAACTGTGTGTTTATAGAAATGTTGCATTTCACCTCCCATAATTAATAGACTGCCAGAGTTGAGTTGAAAATCAAATTTCTGCTTGGTTTGGTTGTGTTTGACACTAAATTTTCGTGTAGCTCCTAGGCTTACTGATGCAATAACCGGATTTAAACCTAATTCTTTTTCATTGTCTGCATGCCAACCATTTGAGTCTTTTCCATCTTTATACAGGTTGCACAAACATGCATTAAAATCTTGATTAAAACGTTTATTTAGCTCTGTTTTTAATATGTTTACAGAAGAGTTCCATTCTGATATCTTCATTTTCTTACCAGCATAAGCATATTCTTTTTGATTGTCGGAAAAGTATACCTCCTTTCTAGGAATAGCGTGCTGTTTACCAAATAACTTAATTTCACCACCTTTCCAAGCTAAATTCTCGTGAAGCTCTTTAAACAATTGATTTTTTCTTACTTCTGATAAAAAGTTCGGTTCAAAAATAAACCACCCATTTTCTACCTCCTGCTTTCCTATTTCAAATAAATCCAGTAACATCATACACTATGTATCCAACAACTTCTTTAATTAACTCTGTCCATTCACTCATTGTATCAGCATTCGGAAAAATAAATTCATCCCAATTAAAAGAGAGTTCGCTTCCTGTATACTGATCGGTACTAAAAGTAGTACAAATTAGTCCTTCTTCCTGAAAACAGGCTTGCGCTCTCCTCATATGTCGCGCAGAAGTAACTAAAAGTACCTTTTCAATGTGTGGATAGGATTGACGAATTAACGCTTCAACATATTGAGCATTCTCATGTGTATTTCTAGAATGGGTTTCTATCAGAAGGTCTTTTTCCGGAATACCCATTTTCATTAAATCACTTTTTAATTGTTGTGCTTCGTCTAACCCTCTATCGAAAACATACCCAGACGCTCCTGCAATCAAAATTTCATCTACCTTTTTAGCCTTATACAATTGTATTGCTTGCCATATTCTATCAGATCCTCTTCTAGCACTAAGACGTTGTACATCATTATCCCATTCAAACATCCCACCTAATACCACGGCTAAATCATGTTCTTTTATCTGCGATATTTTTTTTGAAGGTACTTCCCATAAATGTAATGCCGTTTTTAAAATAGCTGTGTTACTAAAAAAGAAAAGAATAAAAAGTACCGTAAATTTTAGACGTTTCTTTCTAACTTTATTCTTAACAATTAAAAACCAAACCAATGCAACGATTAACCATACGAAGGGTTGCAGAAAAAAATAGACAACTTTAGATAATACGAAGAACATATCTTCAATATTAATAAAATAAACGCACTAACATTTGATGTTTAAAATCTTGTTGCATTTTTTTTAGCTAGAAAAAAAGGTTTTACTTTCTTTGTACGATAAAACACAAAATATGAAAGACAAACTCACAAATCAAACAGCTCAAATCTTTGGATACTCTACCAAAGAAATTATGGATGTAGTAGTAAGTACAGGAACTAAAATCGCAATAGCAGCTGTAATTTTAATAGTTGGACTTTGGATTACAAAAAGACTGGTTAAAAGAATTAACAAAATACTATCGAAAAGCGACATGGATCAAGGTTTAAAAACCTTTTTATGTAGTTTAACAAGTATTGGTTTAAAAGCGCTTATTGTTATTACGGCAATCGGACAATTAGGCATAGAAATGACATCTTTTGTAGCGATATTAGCAGCTGCTGGTTTAGCAATTGGAATGGCTTTTAGTGGTACACTTAGTAATTTTGCGGGTGGTGTTATGCTACTTGTTTTTAAACACTACAAAGTAGGAGATTACGTACAAATCCAAGGAGAAGAAGGTGTTGTTAAAGAAATTCAAATTTTTAACACCGTGCTACAAACATTAGGAAACAAAATTATGATTCTACCAAACGGACCTGTGGCTAACGGAAACATTACCAACTTTACATCTTTAGACACGAGAAGAGTAGATTTTTCGTTTGGCTTTGGCTACGGAGAAGATTTTCAATTGGCTAAGAAAACAGTTTTAGATGTAGTACTTAAAGATGAACGTATTCTAGCTGATCCCGCACCATTTTTTGGACTCGGCTCTATGGGCGACTCATCTGTAAACATGACCGTAAGAGTGTGGTGTAAAACAGAGCATTATTGGGATGTTCATTTTGATACGAACGAAAAAGTTTACGAAGCATTTGAAGCTACCGAAGGACTAAGTATTCCATACCCTCAGATGGATGTACACGTTAATCAAGTAAAGTAATAAAAAGAGAAGTAAATAAAAAAAGGGTCTAACTTGGTTGAGTAGACCCTTTTCTGTTTCTTGTAGTATCTATTTTTGGAAAGCAACTAATTTACGAACCAGCACTGAATTTTGATGTTTGATTCTCAAAATTAAAAAACCATCAAAAGCAGTATTTTTTAAAACAATATTAGATTGGTTAACTATGGTCTGATAACGTATGTTTCCATTTAAGTCAATCACCTCTACAGTATCGTCTGCAGACAAACCTGAAATATTTACCTCACCGTACGATGGATTAGGATAAACACTTATCTTATTTTTCCAGCTTTCCTCTACTGATAAATTTGTATACCAGGCAGATGTTGTATCTGCACCAAAAACAAAGTTAGCTAACTCCATATGATCAATAAATGGATTTCTGTTTCCTTGAAAATCAGCATAAATAACATTATTCCTATTGCGCTCAAAATCATCTACAGGATCAATTTCATTCCATTCCAACAGAGTAGACAAAACACCGTGTAAAGGTTGCTGATCATTTGAAGCTAGAATTTGTTCTGTTAGCTCTAAATCAGGTTCTCCATTTGTACCTTCGTAGCGAACAGCCATATAAAATAACATCCTTGCTACGTCACCCTTTACTTCGTCTCTTGGTTCAAAGGTATATTGACTATTATTTATAAAGGACCCAGTATTATTTCCCCAAGTATCTGAAACTGGAGAACAACTCATACAATTATCAAATGCTCGATTACTACGCGAAGAATTACTCGAAACATCACAAGGTCTTAAATGATGTGCGTCTGTTCCAGGCCCAATACTATTGCCAAAATCTCCTCTTGACTTTGCCCAAACATGCTCTCTATTCCAACCGTTACCACCTGCATACTCTTGTGCAGCATTAACGGAAACACCAGAATAGAGTAAAATAACATTATTCGGGTTATTCGGATCTTTATCCGTTTCTTTTAACATATCCCAAACATCTGTAGACGAGCTTGTGTAGCTAAACTCTGTATGGTCGTCTATAATTAAATGAAGGGCATTTTTTAATTCTGATCCTGTTTGTCCTTCTGCAGAATTGTAATATCCAGCGGGAATTTGACATAGGACGTTCGTCGCAACTACTGTCGCACAAACAAGGGTGGTTATTTTAAACATGTCTTTTTTATTCTACAAAAATAAACTAATTATATAGTTCTTCTTGCAGTATTGCTATTTTTTCGTCTTTTAAATAATCTTCGTACGGCATCATTTTATCAATGTAGCCGTTTGGTGTAATTTCAATAATACGAGTTGCTACCGTATTTACTAACTCTTGGTCATGAGAAGTAAACAATAAGGTCCCTGGGAAATCGCTCAACCCATTGTTCAATGCGGTAATCGATTCTAAGTCTAAGTGATTTGTAGGTTCGTCCATCATAATTAAATTTGCCTTAGCAAACATCATACGCGACATCATACAACGTACTTTCTCACCTCCAGATAATACAGAAGCACTTTTCATTGCTTCCTCTCCAGAGAATAACATTTTACCAAGGAAACTTCTAACATACACTTCATCTTTTTCCTCATCGGTCATTGCATATTTCCTTAACCAATCTACCAAGTTTTCTTTTGTATCGAAAAAAGAGTGATTCTCGTTCGGCAAATAAGAGGTTGTAATTGTTGTTCCAAAGTTAATTGTACCTGAATCTGCCTTCATTTTATCGTTTAAAACTTCAAACAATGTAGTAATGGCTTGAGAGTTTCTAGAAATAAAAGCAATTTTATCTCCTTTTTGAACATTGATATTCAGATTAGAGAAAAGTACTTCTCCGTCTAACGACTTAGATAAATTTTCAACGTGTAAAATCTGGTCTCCTTCTTCTCTTTCTCTTTCAAATATTATGGCCGGGTACCTTCTAGACGACGGCTTAATCTCGTCTAAATCTAATTTATCAATTAACTTTCTTCGACTTGTTGCCTGCTTACTTTTTGAAGCATTGGCAGAAAATCGAGAAATAAACTCTTGGAGCTCTTTCTTTTTATCTTCTGCTTTTTTGTTTTTATCCGCTCTTTGTCTTGCAGCTAGTTGAGAAGATTGGTACCAAAAGGTATAATTACCTGTATAAAAATTAATTTTACTGTAATCAATATCACAAATATGTGTACAAACGGTATCTAAAAAGTGTCTATCGTGAGAAACAACAATCACACAATTTTTAAAATCTAGTAAAAAATCCTCTAACCAAGAAATTGTTTTTAAGTCCAAATCATTGGTAGGTTCATCTAGAATAAGTACATCAGGATTACCAAAAAGGGCTTGAGCTAGCAAAACACGTACTTTTTGATCGTTAGGCAAATCTGCCATCTTTACGTAGTGCTTATCTTCTCCTATACCTAAATTTGATAGTAAAGTAGCTGCATCGGTTTCTGCATTCCAGCCTTCCATATCTGCAAATTCTCCTTCTAATTCAGATGCACGCATTCCATCTGCATCAGAGAAATCTGGCTTTGCATATAAAGCATCTTTTTCTACCATAATTTCAAACAAGCGTTTATGCCCTTTAATTACAGTCTGCAATACCTCAAATTCATCAAACTCAAAGTGGTCTTGCTTTAAAACGGCCATACGTTTGCCTGGTTCTAAAGATATCGTGCCTTTATTTGCATCTTGATCTCCCGTAAGAATTTTAAGGAAAGTAGATTTACCAGCACCATTTGCACCGATAACTCCGTAGCAGTTTCCATTTAAAAACTTAAGGTTAACCTCGTCAAATAAAACGCGTTTACCAAATTGAAGTGTTAAATTATTTACTGTAAGCATATTTGTTCGAAAATTTCTGCAAAAATACAGATTTCAAATTTAGTATATGAAAGGATTTCAGATTAGTTGAAGGATTCTTAAAATGATTTAATCTTGTGTTATTACAAAAATATCTTCATCGTCCTTTTTAAACATCTTTTTTTCTCGGGCAAACCGCTCTAGTTCTTTCGGATTACTTAGTTTTTCTAACGTAGATTTAGTTTCTTTCAGTTTTTCTTCAACCTCCATTCTTTCTTCTACTAGCGCTTTGTGCTTCCTTTTCTGTTGGAAGATTTTAAATATGTCAACATCATCTAAAAATAGAATATATACGGCAAAACAAAACAGTGTTAGCGTATACTTGTTTCTCAAATATTTTAAATACTTCAACATACTACAAAGTTGCGTATTAATTTGATTTTACTTTTATGTCTTTTATAAAGTTGCTAAATATGAAATGTTAGTATAAAAAAAAAAAAAGGAATAACAAATAAGTCATCCCTCTCTTAACAAATTTATATTGTCTTAACCTAAGAATGGATATCTATAATCTGTAGGTGTTACAAATGTTTCTTTAATCGTACGTGCAGAAACCCAACGCAATAAATTCATTGCAGCTCCAGCTTTATCATTAGTACCTGACCCTCTTGCTCCTCCGAAAGGTTGCTGACCAACTACTGCTCCAGTTGGCTTGTCATTGATATAGAAGTTTCCGGCTGCATTTTCTAACTTTTTCATCGCAAAGTCAATCGCATATCTGTCGCCTGATATAATTGAACCTGTTAATGCATAATCAGATGTTCCATCAACTAATTCTAGCGTTTGTTCAAATTCATCTGCATTGTAAACATAAATAGTAATAACTGGTCCAAAGATTTCTTCTTCCATCGTTCTGAAGTTTGGATTTGTTGTAACTACAACTGTGGGATTGATAAAATATCCTTTTGATTTATCATAAGTTCCTCCTGCAATAATCTCCGCATCACCTTGCTCTTTAATGTAATCGATATATCCGGCAATTTTATCAAATGCTCTCTCATCGATAACGGCGTTTACAAAATTTGATGGATCTTCAGTTCCACCTATTTTAAATGAATTAACCTGCTCTAAGACACTTTCTTTAACATCGGCCCAGATATTATTGGGAACATACGCTCTTGATGCTGCAGAACATTTTTGACCTTGGAATTCGAAAGCACCGCGTGCAATTGCTGTTGCTACCTCTTTTGGCACTGCTGTTTTATGAGCAACAATAAAATCTTTACCTCCAGTTTCTCCAACAATTCTTGGGTAGGTTCTATATTTATCAATGTTTGCACCAATTTCTTTCCATAGGTGACGGAAAACGCCAGTAGAACCAGTGAAATGTAAACCTGCTAGGTCTCTATGTTTAAATACCACATCTCCTGCGTCCGGTCCGTCAACAGTAACCATATTAATAACACCATCAGGTAAACCTGCAGCCTTAAATAATTCCATGATAACTTGAGCAGAATAAACCTGACTTTCTGCTGGCTTCCAAACCACAACGTTTCCGAGCATTGCTGGAGCTGCGCATAAGTTAGCTGCAATTGCTGTAAAGTTGAATGGAGTAATCGCAAAAACAAATCCTTCTAGAGGTCTATACTGTAATCTATTCCACATTCCAGGTTGAGATTCTGGTTGCTCAGCGTAGATTTCAGACATATACTTAACATTAAATCTAAAGAAATCTACCATTTCACAAGCTGCATCAATTTCTGCTTGAAAAACGTTTTTTGACTGCGCTAACATAGTTGCAGCATTCATTTTATCTCTAAATGGTCCAGCCAACAAGTCTGCTGCCTTCAAGAAAATAGAAGCTCTATGCTCCCATGCTAAGTTTGACCAGTTTTCTTTAGCTGCAAGAGCTGCGTCAATTGCTTGTGATACATGTTCTTTTGTACCATAGTTGAAATGACCAAGTACTTTTTGGTGATCATGAGGCGGACTCATTTTAATCTTGTTTTCAGTTCTAACCTCTTTCCCTCCAATGTACATCGGTACATCAATTGGATCTTGGTTATACATCTCATTGTATTTATTGAGTAAACTTTCTCTTTGAGGTGTTCCTGGAGCATATGAATTTACAGGTTCATTTATAATCTCTGGAACTTTAAAATGTGCATTTGACATGGTCTAAAATATTTTTCTCCAAAAATAACGAATGCAAAATGGATTTCAAAGGAATGAAGTTACACAAGAAAAGAACATGCTAATTTAACCTGCCGGAGTAAATCAAATCAAACTTTGGAACAGTAGCATGAAAGGTGCCATTGTCTATCTCTCTTCGAAATAAGTAATAACCATGCATGTTTCCTATCTCAGAGGTTAAATCGCACCCACTCGTGTATCGATAAATCTCTCCAGGTTGCAAGGTTGGTTGCTCACCTATAACTCCATCCCCTCTTACAGTTCGCAATTCATTTAAAGAATCAAAGATATACCAATGACGTTGTAAAAGTTGTATTGCAAAGTTATTACGGTTCTCTATCTCTACCGTATAATTAAAGAAGAAGATTGACTGATGAATACGAGATAAATCACTCCTAAATTCAGTTGTTACGCTAATCCGCACTCCCTCTGTTATTTTTGGTATAGAATTCATATGTCACATAAATATACCAAACAATTGGGAGTTTGGATTGAAGATTTCAAAAGTTCACCTTATTTAGAATCTTTCTAAATT
This sequence comes from Lishizhenia sp., assembly GCA_965656535.1. Taxonomy (GTDB): domain Bacteria; phylum Bacteroidota; class Bacteroidia; order Flavobacteriales_D; family Crocinitomicaceae; genus Lishizhenia. Next base: position 338,163 of record CBFHKX010000002.1, on the reverse strand, counting down.
AACAAACAACCGCATGTAGTTACAAAGTGACTTTCTCTAAACCGAACTATTTTATATTTTTGCGAAACTTATATAAAGCTCTATAAAGCATGTCAAAGACAGTTAAGCTACGAAAGGGATTAGATATTAGGCTTCTTGGTGAAGCCGATAAAGTGAAAGCAGATTTAAAGCTGCCTTCGTCTATATCTTTAAAACCCGCAGATTTTCACGGATTAACACCTAAAATGGTGGTTAAGTCCGGCGACAAAGTACAGGCTGGTTCTGTAATTTTTTACGATAAATACAATGATTCAGTAAAATATGTATCTCCAGTTAGTGGAGAGGTTACTGATATTGTACGTGGAGAAAAACGAAGAATTCTTGAGGTAAGAATTAGTTGTGACTCCACAATCGATTACGTTACGAATACACCTACTGATGTCGTTAACTCTTCTAAAGAGGAGATAAAAGCAACTTTACTCAACACTGGTTTGTGGCCTTTTTTAAAGCAAAGACCTTTAGATGTAGTTGCTAATCCGAACGAAACGCCTAAGGCAATTTTCATTTCTGGTTTTGATAGCGCTCCGCTTGCACCAGATTATGATTTTATTCTTCATGGTCAATCTGAAGAATTTCAAGCTGGAATCCATGCGCTTGGTAAATTGGCAGACGGAAAAGTTTTCTTAGGATTAAACGGTAAAGTAAAAGCGGACGAAGCGTTTGAGAAAGTACAAGGTGCAACCATTACCAGATTTGAAGGTAAACACCCTGTAGGAAATGTTGGAACTCAAATACACCACACACAACCTATAAATAAAGGTGAGTTCGTATTCACAGTAAACCCACAAGACGTTGTTACAATTGGTAAAACACTATTAACGGGTAAGTTTGATGCGACAAAATTTGTAGCTTTAACAGGATCTGAAGCGAGTAATAGAAAATATTTCAGAACAGTAATTGGAGCTAGCATTTCTTCTTTAACAAAAGGGAATGTTGAATCTGACAATGTTCGTTTCATTAGCGGAAATGCGCTTACGGGAACAAAAGTTGAAGAAAAAGGATATTTAGGTTATTACGATAATCAAATAACACTATTGCCTGAAGGAGACCACTACAAATTCTTTTTAACTAAAGGATGGTTAGGTCCAGGTTTTGACAAATTCTCATCGTCTCGTTTATTTCCTACATGGATTTCAAATAAAAAGAAATTCAAGTTGGATACTAACCTTAACGGAGAAGAACGAGGTTTTGTTGTAACTGGAGAACTTGAAAAAGTTTTCCCTTTCGATATATTCCCTATGCAGCTTATCAAAGCAAGTATGGCAAATGATATCGATGGTATGGAAAACCTAGGTATTTACGAAGTAGCACCAGAAGATTTCGCTTTATGCGAATATGTTTGTACATCAAAAGTTGAAATTCAAGAAGAAATCCGCAGAGGACTCGACTTGATTCAAGAAGAATGTATGTAATTATAGATTTCTTAAGAAGATATAAATGAAAGCATTAGAAAAATTAGTACACAAGTGGGACCCAAAGTTTGAGAAGGGTGCCAAGTGGGAGAAATTCCACCCGTTTTACGAAACACTTACAACATTTGCATTTACACCAAAGCACGTAACAAAAAAAGGTGCTCACATTAGAGATGGAGTTGATTTAAAAAGAACCATGTTTATGGTAGTTCTTGCATTAATCCCATGTTTATTGTTTGGTATTTATAACACTGGTCACTGGCATTACGAAGTACAAGCTTCAGCAGGACTAATAAGTGACTCTTACATAGGGTATGGAGCGCATTTTGGTGAAAAAGTAATGTACGGCCTAGCGCAAGTACTTCCTTTAGTTATTGTTTCATACGCAGTAGGTTTAGCTGTAGAATTTGTCTTCGGTTACATTAAAGGTCACTCATTACACGAAGGATATCTGGTTTCAGGAATGTTAATTCCGCTTACTATGCCAGCAGACGTTCCCCTTTGGATGGTAGCTGTAGCTACAATCTTCGCTGTTGTTATCGGTAAAGAAGTATTTGGCGGAACAGGTATGAACATTGTTAACGTTGCCCTAACTGCTAGAGCATTTTTATTCTTTGCCTACCCTACTGCAATGTCTGGTGACAAAGTATGGAAATCTGGAACACAAGATGTTGTGAACAAACTAGGTACACTTCCTGATGGAGCCTCAGGAGCAACAGCTCTAGGAGACTTACAATCCATGAAAACAGCCGGCAACGAAGCTATAACCATTGCAGGTGAAGCCATGCCTGCGGGATCATCAAGTGAAGCCTTATTAGCTAAATTTAATACTGTATATGACCCAATGGAAGCCTTTTTTGGTATGATTCCTGGATCTGTAGGTGAAACATCAACATTTGCTGCATTATTAGGAGGAGCAATCTTATTGTTTACTGGAGTTGCTTCTTGGAGAATAATAACTTCGTTCTTTGCAGGAGGATTGATCTTTGGATTATTAATGAATGCAATTGGAGGTAATGCATATTTTGATATGCCTGCTTACTATCATTTAATTATCGGTGGTTTTGCCTTTGGAGCTGTCTTCATGGCTACAGACCCTGTAACTGCATCTCAAACGAGTGTAGGTAAATATTGGTATGGTTTCCTTGGTGGAGGTATTGCGATCTTAATTAGAACACTTAACCCAGCATACCCTGAAGGAGTTATGTTATCCATTCTTTTTATGAACGTGATGGCACCAATTATTGACCACTACGTAATTCAAGCAAATGTTAAACGTCGTCTTAAAAGACTTAAAACTGCATAATCATGGCTGTAAACAGAGATAGTAACGGATATACTTTTGTTTTTGCAATTGCACTAGTTGTAGTTGTAGGAACAATTCTAGCAAGTCTTTCTTTAGGACTAGGTCCAATTAAAGATAAAAATGCAGCGAAGAAAAAACAGATGGATTTGCTTAGTGCAATTGGCATTCAAGCCTCACGTGCTGAAGCTACGGACTTATTCGAACAATATATTCCATCTGAAAAAAGCTTTGTTATTAATAGCAATGGAGAAGTTGTAGAAGGTGAAGATGCATTTAATATCGACATCAAAAAACAATATAGAGACAAGAAAATCAAGAAAGCAGATCGACTTTATCCTGTTTTCCAAGCTACCAACAAAGAAGGTAAATCAGTGACCATTTGTCCTGTTGTTGGCGCCGGATTATGGGGGCCTGTTTGGGGATATGTTGCAATTGGTGAAGATAACGAAACAATTTCTGGAGTTTCTTTTGATCACAAGACAGAAACACCTGGATTAGGAGCTGAAATAAAGCAAGACTTTTTTGAAGTAAGATGGGTAGGAGAAAAGATTTCTACTGAAATTAAAGTAATGAAAGATGGTTCTGGAGCTTCTGAACAGAAAGTGGATGGAATAACTGGAGGAACTATAACTTCTAAAGGTGTTGAAGAGATGATGAACAGAACAATGGCTGTTTATTCAAAATATTTTAATCAAACTAAATCTTAAGAGAAATGAGTGAAGCTGTTGAAAAAACAAAAGCTCCTAAGGAGCCATTATTCTCAAAAAAGAGTAAAAAACTGATCACAGATCCGTTATCTGATAATAATCCAATTACTATTCAGGTATTAGGTATATGTTCCGCACTTGCAATTACAGTTCAAGTAGAACAAGCATTTTGGATGTCAATCTCAGTATTATTTGTACTGGTAATGGGAAATATTGTAGTTTCTTTATTACGTAATTTAATTCCATCTAGAATTAGAATTATTGTTCAATTAGTAGTTGTTGCATCGTTAGTTATTATTGTTGATGAATTACTCCAAGCCTTTTTACCCGAGATATCTGAAAAACTCTCTGTTTTCGTTGGTTTAATTATTACTAACTGTATAATAATGGGACGTTTTGAAGCTTTTGCTATGGGTAATAAAGTAGGTCCATCAATTATGGATGCTCTTGGTAACTCTATCGGGTATGCATGGATTTTAATCCTTGTCGCATTAGTGAGAGAAGTATTTGGTTCTGGTAAAATTTGGGGAGTTGAAATATTTGGATCAAACCTTCCAGGTAGTGAATCAGGAATTTATGCTATGGGATACGTTAACAATAACATGATGATCTTACCTCCAATGGCTTTAATAGTTGTTGGTATTATTATCTGGGTACAACGTTCTAAGAATACAGCCTTAATTGAAAGTCACTAGAAAAGTTATTAATTGAATTAAAAAATTATTATGGATACTACATTAGACATATTTGTAAAAGCCATCTTTTCTGAAAATATGATTTTCGCATATTTTTTGGGGATGTGTTCTTATCTAGCCGTTTCAAAAACAGTTAAAACAGCGGTAGGTTTAGGTGCAGCAGTTATATTCGTACTTGCCATCACTATTCCGATTAACTATTTATTACAGAATTTTGTTTTAAAAGCTGGTGCATTAGAATGGTTAAACCCTGCTTATGCAACAGATGGAGCTTCGCCAATTGATCTAAGCTTCTTATCTTTTATCATGTTCATTGCTGTAATTGCTTCTATTGTGCAGTTAGTAGAAATGTTGGTTGAGAAATTCGCTCCTGCGTTGTACGGAGCATTAGGTATTTTCTTGCCTTTAATTGCTGTAAACTGTTCAATTTTAGGAGGAGCATTATTCATGGCGGATAGACAGTACTCTACAATTGGAGATGCTACTGCTTTTGGTATAGGTTCTGGTATCGGATGGTTCATTGCTATTGTTGCAATTGCAGCTATTAGAGAAAAAATTAGATATTCAAACGTACCCGCACCTCTAAGAGGTTTAGGAATTACATTTATCATCACCGGGTTAATGGGAGTTGCATTTATGAGCTTCTCAGGTATTGAGTATGGTAATGGTGAGAAAGAAAAAAAGGCTGATACAGCCCAAAATTCTTCAACACCAACGAGTCAAGTAATTAATTTAGAAAAGTAAAAAGCATGACTACAGGAATTATTATAACAGTTATCGTATTTTTAGCAGTAACACTGCTTTTAACGTCGATGCTATTATTTGCAAAAGCAAAGCTATCTCCTTCTGGTAAAATTAAAATCACCATAAACGGAGACAGAGAATTAGAAGTAGATGGAGGTGGTTCACTTCTATCTACACTTGGAAACGAAGGAATTTTCTTGCCATCAGCATGTGGTGGTGGTGGTACCTGCGTTCAGTGTATTTGTCAAGTAAATTCTGGTGGTGGAAATATTCTTCCAACAGAAGAGCCACATTTCTCTAGAAAAGAAATTGCAGACAACTACAGATTAGGTTGCCAAGTTAAAGTGAAAGAGGACATGGATATCCACATTCACGATGAAATATTGGGAATTAAAGAATGGGAAGCTACAGTTGTTTCTAATTATAACGTTGCTTCTTTTATCAAAGAATTTATTGTTGAAATTCCAGAAGATATGGATTACAAGGCGGGTGGATACATCCAAATTCGTATTCCAAACTGTGTAATCAATTATAAAGATATGGACATTACGGCTCACCCAGAAGATCATCCGGGTGAACCAGATAAGTTTAAAATGGAGTGGGATAAATTTGGTCTATGGGATTTAACCATGACAAACAACGAAGATGTTGTTCGCGCCTACTCTATGGCTTCTTATCCTGCGGAAGGAAGAAGAATTATGTTAAACGTTCGTATTGCTACTCCACCATGGGATAGAAAAGCAAATGCTTGGATGAAAGTAAATCCTGGTGTAGCATCATCATTCATCTTTAATTTAAAAGAAGGTGATAAGTGTATGATTTCTGGACCTTACGGAGAATTCTTTATTAAAGAAGAAACAGACGCAGAAATGTTATACATTGGAGGTGGAGCTGGTATGGCTCCAATGCGTTCACACCTTTACCACTTATTTAGAACGTTAAAAACGGATAGAAAAGTATCTTATTGGTACGGAGGACGTTCAAGAAGAGAGCTATTTTACTTAGAGCACTTTAGAGCGTTAGAAAGAGATTTCCCTAATTTTAAATTCCATCTAGTACTTTCTGAGCCTTTGCCAGAAGATAACTGGGCAGAAAAGAAGAAAATGGAAGACGAAGGAGATGGTTTTGTAGGGTTTGTTCACCAAGCCGTGATTGATAACTATTTAACACACCATGAAGCTCCAGAAGATATAGAATTTTATTTCTGTGGACCACCATTGATGAATCAGGCGGTTGTTAAAATGTGTGACGACTGGGGAGTACCACCAGAAAACGTTGCCTTTGATGACTTCGGAGGATAAAATAACCTTAAAGAGTTTAGAAACTCTCTTCATTAGTTTGAAGAGAGTTTTTTATTTAACTTTAAATCAAAAAAATGAATCTTTTCCACTACGCATTTAAAGTTAAAAGTATTGAAGAAACAAGACGTTTTTACGTAAATATTATGGGTTGTAAAGAAGGTAGGTCTACAGAAAACTGGATAGACTTTGAGTTTTTTGGTCACCAACTTTCGGCTCACCTCTCCTCTACTTTGCCAGATCTCGATTATTGCGGATTAGTAGATGAGGTTTCTGTTCCTATACCTCATTTTGGATGTATTATATCCTTAGCACAGTTTAAAGAGCTCAACCTTCACCTTGTAGAACATGACATACACTTTTTGCTTCCTGCCCAAATAAGATATAAGAATGAAGCAGCAGAGCAACATACCATGTTCTTTTTAGATCCAAGTAATAATCCAATAGAAATAAAGGCCTTCACACACCCTAATTCAATATTTTAGGCAATAAAAAAAGTCGAACCTTAGAAGGTCCGACTCTGTTCAAATAGCAGAGTGAAATACACAACTCTCTCTACTGTCTTACAATTTTTAGTGTTTGACTATTTTCTGCTTTCCTTAACTCAAAAGACTTGCTGTCTAAACGGTTAATCAACATAGCTCTAGATTCTCTTCCTGTTTCGTCATCCGATACATCAAGTGCAGTATTATTAAGGATTTCATAATAACACAATACCATTTCGCCATTTTTATATACAAATAACTCTTTTTGTCCGTATTTATTTTCCTCAGTCAAGAATTCATATGTCATAGGCTCTTCTTTAAAGAACGCTTCTGATCTATTATTTTCTGGGTTATCCTCATCGACTAATGAAACAACCTTCCATTTACCTTCTAAGAAATTAGGTTTAACTTTTTTTGAACAAGAAGTAAAAAACCCTGTCAAAAGAAAAAAGAATGCGATGTGTAAAATATATTTCATAGTGATAATTTCTAATTTGATGTAAATATACGAATTAAATTAACAATTTAGTAACATTGAAGTAACATTTTGATAATAAAAAATAAATTTAGCTTAACATTCGATCTTCTAAATGTATTCAATACCTTGTATTTATTGATGTTCATTACATGTTAATAAGTCAATCTATTTCTTACTTTAATTAGTAGCTATTCCGCCTTTAGATCGTTATTTTTGTTTAAGATGTGCTTTTTTAACCCAGTACATCCGTTTGATTTAAGTTATATATAGATGAGCGAAGAAAAAAGTAGAGCAGATTATTCTGCGGATAATATTCAGGTATTAGAAGGATTAGAAGCCGTTCGTAAACGTCCTGCCATGTATATTGGTGACGTAGGCGTTAAAGGTTTGCACCACTGTGTTTACGAGGTGGTAGATAACTCTATTGATGAAGCTTTAGCTGGTCATTGCGATACCATTGGCGTAATTATTAATGAAGGAAATTCAATTACTGTTACAGATAACGGTCGAGGTATTCCTACTGCAATGCATACCAAAGAAAAAAAATCTGCTCTTGAAGTAGTTATGACTGTTTTACACGCCGGTGGTAAGTTTGATAAAGACACTTACAAGGTATCTGGTGGTTTGCACGGTGTTGGTGTTTCTTGTGTGAATGCACTTTCTAAAGATTTAAAAGCTACAGTTTACAGAGATGGTAAAATTTGGCAACAAGAGTATAAAATAGGTGTACCCCAATACGAAGTAAAAGTTGTTGGTGAAACGGATAAATCTGGTACCGATGTAACTTTCGTTCCGGATGATAGCATTTTTGAACATACCGTGTTTAATTATGAAACATTGGCTGCTAGAATGCGTGAACTTGCTTTCTTGAATAAAGGAATTACAATTACGCTTACAGACGACAGGATTGAAAATCAAGACGAGGACGGAAATGCTCCTTTTGAGAAATTTCATTCTGAGGGTGGTTTAAAAGAATTTGCTCAATATCTTGATAGAAATAGAGAACAGCTTATTACAGACGTAATTTATATTGACGGTGAGAAAGACGGTATTCCGGTTGAAGTTGCTTTAACCTATAACACTTCTTATACGGAGAATATACAGGCTTACGTTAACAATATTAATACCCATGAAGGTGGTACGCACCTTTCTGGTTTTAGAAGAGGTTTAACAAATACGCTTAAAAAGTATGCCGACGATAGTGGGATGCTTACCAAAGAAAAGATAGAAATTGCTGGTGATGATTTTAGAGAAGGTCTCACAGCCGTTGTTTCTGTTAAAGTTCAAGAACCTCAATTTGAAGGACAGACAAAAACAAAACTAGGTAACAGAGAAGTAACTGCTCCAGTATCACAAGCAGTTTCTGAAATGTTAAAAGATTATCTAGAAGAACATCCTGCAGATGCGAAGAGAATTGTAGAAAAAGTAATTTTGGCTGCAAGAGCAAGAAATGCTGCAAGAAAGGCAAGAGAAATGGTGCAACGTAAAAACGTTCTTACCGGTTCTGGATTACCTGGAAAACTAGCAGACTGTTCTTCAAAAGATCCTGCAGAATGTGAGGTATACTTAGTAGAGGGAGACTCTGCGGGTGGAACTGCAAAACAAGGTAGAGATAGAATGTTTCAAGCAATTATGCCCTTAAGAGGTAAAATTTTGAACGTTGAAAAAGCAATGCAACATAAAATCTTCGAAAATGAAGAGATAAAAAATATATATACTGCATTAGGTGTAAGAGTTGGAACTGAAGATGATGCGAAAGCATTAAACACAGAAAAACTAAGATACCACAAGATAATTATTATGTGTGATGCCGATGTAGATGGATCGCATATCGAAACATTAATTCTTACATTTTTCTTTAGATATATGAAAGAATTAATCGAAAAAGGATATATCTACATCGCAACTCCACCATTATATCAAGTGAAAAAAGGTGCAAAATCTCAGTATGCTTGGAATAACGACCAACGCGACCGATTGATTCAAGAAATGAAAGGATCTGGACCGGTTAGCTCTGTTGGTGTACAACGTTACAAAGGTCTTGGAGAGATGAATGCTGAACAATTATGGGATACAACAATGAACCCAGAGTTTAGAACATTAAGACAAGTTACAATTGAAAACGCTGCAGAGTGTGATCAAATATTTTCTATGCTAATGGGTGATGAAGTACCACCAAGAAGAGAATTCATTGAAAAGCATGCAAAATATGCAAACATCGATATTTAACTGATAATCAGAATTTAATTTCAACAGAAAAGAGCTCGTTTATTACGAGCTCTTTTTTTATTAGTACCATCTTAACCTAGAAATAATTCTGTTGACCTACAATAATTATCTTATCTTTGTGAGTAATAGCAACAACATTATTTTCGTTTTGATTTTTGTTTCATCGAAATGATTATACAAAGAAACATTGTCTGAATAAGGCATAAAAAAGTCTCGATTTTTCGAGACTTTTTTTATTTGTATTAAACTAATTTACCCTTCTACAGTTGCCTTTATTTGAAGTGTTGTTGTTTTATTCGGAATATTTGCTGTAACCGTTACAGTTTTAGATATTAAACCGGTTTGACCTGGTTTAGACTTAAACGTTACTTCTAATTCTCCTTCTTCTCCAGGTGCTATTGGAGCTTCAGGCTTCTTTGGTACAGTGCACCCACAAGAAGCTTTAGCATCCTCAATTAATAACGGCTTATCTCCTGTGTTTTTAACCGTAAACGTATAAGAAATTTCGGTCTCTGGTAATACTTTACCAAAGTCATGAATCTCCTTATTAAATGCAATTGTTGTTTGCGTTTCTTTTTCAATACGTGCTCTCTCTTCTTTAATTCGTTGTATTTCGAGTGCTTGAGCTTTCAATTCTTCATCAGACATTTCTTGTGCTGCAAGTTTAGAAACAACTTCTCCTTCTGTAGCATTTAAAGTTGTATCAATGGCTGTTTGCTCTCCACAACTCAACATAGTCGCAAATACAGCTACGCTTAAAATTACTTTTTTCATATTTTAATTATTTGGCTAAATTCATTTTCTCGTAACAATTCTCTTTCAAAATATCAAAGGCTTCCATTACAATCTCATTTTTGACGTTATAAATTTCGTAAAAAGAACTGTAATCCCAATAATTTTGCGCGATGGTTGCTTTAAGTCTAACTTTCAATAAATCCTCACACTCCTTAAACCCGTCTTCATCAAAAGTTAAATCTGGATTTTCTGTTACCACATATCCTAAGAACTGATCCATTAATGCTTTATCTACCATAAAAGTAGTTTTAAAATCACTAAACTCCGGAAACTTAGTTTTAAATTGAGGTCTATTATTGTTCACATAATCAATTGCGAACTGATTAATTAGTCCAGATCTACTCAGTTTTCTATAATAATCAGATATTTCAGTTGTATCTAAAGGAACAAATACATCTGGCATAATTCCTCCTCCACCGTAAACAGTTCTTTTCTTCTTGAGCGTTTTAAACGTAAGGGAGTCGTTCACAATTACACTGTCTTCACTCGTCATTTGTCCACTTAGATACCTGTCTAAATAATCATTTTTGTATGCTTCTAAATCGTCATATGGCTTTTGAATAAATCGTCCACTTGGTGTAAAATAGCGTGCAATCGTTAAACGAATTTGAGAACCATCAGAAAGTTCTATCGGACGCTGTACCAAGCCTTTTCCAAAGGTTCTTCTTCCCACAATCAATCCTCTATCCCAGTCTTGCACTGCTCCGCTAACAATTTCAGAAGCAGAAGCTGTACCTTCGTTTATTAAAATTACGAGTCGCCCTTTCTCAAAATTCCCTTTAGTATCCGCAACCAAATCTCTTCTTGGTTGTGCTTTTCCTTCTGAGTAAACTAACAATTTGTCGCCAGAAAGAAACTCGTCAGAGATAGCTTTTGCAGCATAAAGTAATCCACCACCATTGCCTTCTAAATCTAAGATAAGGTCTTTCATTCCCTTTTTCTTTAACTCTTTTAAAGCATCTTTAATTTCTTGTTCGGATGTTCTACTAAAACTAGTCAGCTTAATGTAACCAATTTCCTCGTCCATCATATAGGTACTTACTACAGAATTTACGGGAATTTTATCGCGCGTTATTGTGAAGTCAAGTAGCTTATCTGAACCCTTTCTTTTAATCGAAACATTTACCTTCGACCCTAAATCTCCTAACAATCTAGTGCGAACACCACTATTTTTTAAACCGGTGCCCGCTATTAACTCATCTTCTATCTTTATAATTTTATCTCCTGCTCTTATCCCTAATTTTTCTGATGGCCCGCCCGGAATAGGATTAACCACCAATAAGGTATCTTTTAAGATTTGAAAACGAATTCCAATACCTACAAAACTTCCATTAATCCTTTCGTTTGCACCTTCAACCTCTTCTTTAGGAATATATGTAGAATGTGGATCTAACTTTTCGAGCATTGCAACAATTGCTGCATCTGTAACCTCATCATTATTTACCTCATCAACATATAAACGATCAATATACGTGGAAACCTCTGTTAATTTTTGAGCATGATTTACTTGCGCAGATGTACCTAATGCCAAACTTAATAAAGCTCCTAGTGCTATTTTTTTTACTATCATTCTTATTTTTTAGATTGTCTTGAAAACATACAATGCCTTCAAACCTAAAAGTACAAATACTTCTTAAACCCTAGGAGTTTTTGATTTATGTTTTCTCTTTTTTTTACACAAACGGATTTAAACAGACATGTGTTAGTGATATTTAGGTCTTCTCGAAAATCATAAGCACTTATTTAGTTCTTTTGTAAAAAGAGTTCATGAAGACTGTTATTTTTTCTATTTTTTTTATCTCTAGTATTGCAACTTTTGGTCAGGTATTAAAATTTGATCAATTGGAGATGTATTACGATCAAGGACATTTTAAAAGTGTTTACAGAAAATCTAAAAGGTTGCTAGACAACCCTGAATATGACTACTCTAAAACACCCGCTTTTTACAAAGCAATATCAAGTTTTCAACTAGCTAGAAATAATAGATGGAGGAATAGACACCCTGATTGTCTAAGCATAGCCAGTGGTTTAATGGCAGATATACTAAAATCACCGAATGGTCAAAATTTAATAGACATTCATAGTTTTGAAATGAGCACCTTAAAAAAAGATCTCATTTCTTGGGCAGAAGACCTTAAAATTCAAGAAGAAATAGAACTGTTTAACCAAGTAAATGCTATTCTTGAAACCTACTTTGATAAAACAAAAAATTTCTATGAAAATACGTTCGATAAAACCCCTTCAAAAGAAATTACAGCAACAAAATTAAACTTAAGCAAGAACAGAGAAAAAGCGCTAGAACTTGCGGAAAAACAACTTGGTGTTCCTTATGTCTGGGCAGGAAAATCGTCGGATGGATTTGATTGTAGTGGTTTTACGTCTTATGTGCTAGAGAGTCAAAATATAACTCCACCAAGAAGGGCGACAGATCAAAAGTCTGCAGCTAAGAAAGTGAAAAGAAAAGATGTGCAACCTGGAGATTTAGTCTTTTTTGATAGCGGTAGTGGAATTTCACACGTGGGTATTGTATTCTCTTTACAAAACAATTCTATACAAATGATACACGCAAGCTCAAGTAAAGGTATTTCTATTGTAGATATTTACGCATCAAATTACTGGAGTCAACGTATAGATTCTTTTGGTACTTTCTTCTAAGACTTCGAGGTCCCCTTTTTATAGAAAGAAAAAACAATCGCAACCACAGAAAAAAGAGCAAGAATACAGAAGTAAATCGTAAATAAAATAGGTGGATTATAAGGAAGTAAAACGAGTAAAAGAAGAGCAGCAGTAAGCAATAATAAACCTATTAAAAAAAATCTTTTTTCAACGTAAAATAAGTCTAGATTAGCTGCTAAACCAATGGATATTGTTACGCACAAAGAAGCGAGATAAAACGATCCATAAACTTCTAAAAAAGAGTTGTTCAAAAAATAGAATGTGTGTAAAACGACTGGTAAAACTGCAATTAAACCCAAAATAACGGTTCTGAATAAAAATTCCTTTATGGATTTAAGCAATATCGACAAAACAAAAAGAGACAGTACAAGCGTACAACTAAATGTTAAGTAAGGAAAAGTGAGTAACAAAGAGTTTGCCCTAAGTACAGCTAAACCAAAAAGCGCTACGCAAATGGCCAGACTAATTAATAGTAGTGAAGTTACAAGTCTATTTACTAATTTCATTTTGGTATTCTCAACCTATTTGGTGTAGTACTTAAGCGAAGTTAAACAAATAAAGTAGACCTACTCTTTAAACAAGACCATTTTTATTTCTTCGCGATAATTCGGCTGCACAAACTAAATTCCAAAGAGCTCTGGCACCAACATTAGCATCCCAATCGGTTTCTTCGCTTACTCCAACTTCATTTAAATCAAAACCAATTATTTCTCTTCCTGAGTGGACAACTTCAAAAATTAAGTAATTTACTTCTTCTAAACTAAAACCGCCTGGCACTGGTGTTCCTGTATTCGGACATAGCTCTGGGCGGAGTCCATCTGCATCAAAAGATATGTACACCTTTTGCGGAAGCGTAGCAATAATTTGGTTGACTTGCTTTTGCCAAGTTTGTCCAATAAAACTTTTTTCTTTGATGTCCCAGTCAAAAAACGTATGAATTTTTTCGTTTTTTTCTATCAGGTCAATTTCTACTTGAGCAATATCTCTGATTCCGACCTGCACCAATTTCGTTACATTTTCTAACTGTATTGCATTGTACATTATAGATGCGTGCGACTGATGAAAACCTTCGTAGGCCTTTCGTAAATCTGCATGTGCATCAATTTGCAAAATACCAAACGAGTTCTTTTCAGCAAAGGCTTCTATTGCACCTAGTGGTGTAGAGTGTTCTCCTCCGATAATGCCAACAAGTTTTCCTTTTTCAATTTGCTCAAGTACTTTTGTCTTGTACTCTTGTTTTAATTCTAATTGGGTTCTGTTAACAAGATCTAAAAAAGAAGAGAAGGTAAAAGAGTCTTCTACTTTCCCTCCTTTTTCTATAAAATCTATGTACTCAATTGCCTTGGGCAACAATTCTATATTGCGTTTTTTCCAAACTTTGTCTATGGACTCGAGGTACACTTTTGTTTCAAAGGCATTCTCGAGTTTTGGATGATAAAAATCAAGCTGCGTTGAAGCTTCTAAAATGGCATCTGGCGCATTTGCTGTGCCTTTTCCATAACTTGCCGTTACATCCCAAGGAATTCCGAATAAAACAATAGATGCTTCTTCTTTATTTACAGGGAAACCAAACATATTTCCATTAGAAATACCTACTCCATTTGGATCAAACGTTGTCATTTATTTCAATAAAGTTTTTACAAAATTTGGTAATGCAAATGAAGCCGTGTGCAATTCTGTATTATAATATTTCAATTTTTTATCGTTTACAAAAGCATCTGCTTCATTTTGATTCTTTACCACTTTCATATTAGTATCTCCTTTTACACCATATTGGAAAGACCACATACCTGTAGGATAAGTAGGAACATAGAACAAAGAAACTGGAGCCTTATCTTCGCCAAAAATAGTTCTAAGTGTTTGATTTAATTCAGAGAACGCATTTTCGTTAAACTTTGGCGACTCGCCTTGTGCTATTAAAATTCCGTCCTGATTTAAAGCTTTATAACAGTTTTCATAAAATGAAACCGAAAACAAACCTTCTGCCGGGCCAACAGGGTCACTTCCGTCCACTACAACTAAATCGTAAGTACCAGCTTGCGCTTTCTTAGCAAACTCAATACCATCACCAACAATTAACTCTAGTTTTGGATTACCGAACTCTGATGCAATAGAAGGTAAATGTTTTTTACACGCTTCAATTACTTCGCCGTCGATTTCTACCATTGTCACTTTTTCAACGCCTTCATGCTTTAAAATCTCTCGAATTGTACCTCCGTCACCTCCTCCAATTACGAGTACATTCTTTATATTACCGTGCGCAAACAAAGCCGGATGCGAAATCATTTCATGATAGTGAAACTCGTCATTCTCAGTAGTCATAAACATGTCATCTAATGTCAATAACTTACCGTATTTTGGAGATTCTAGAATTCTTACGCGTTGATAAGGAGATTGTACATCGTGAAAAACTTCTCCTGTATATTTTAGTGATAATGCCTGATTTTCATCTTTATCCGTAAACCATACGTTTCTAGTATACATATCCGGGTTCTTCCATTCATCTGCCTTTTGGCGCATGGTAGACATATCGAAATCATTTCTGGTTAAAAGGTTCAAAGAACCTCTCTTCATTTCAATTGCCGAGTATTGTTTCGCTTTGAAGCACTCTTTCAAAAAGTCAAAAGAAATCCAAGCGTCCATCTCACCACATGTAAATAAATCTACTGCAGCATAACCATATTCTGGCCAAGTGTGTATGGCTAAATGACTTTCCTGTATAACAACCACACCACTAACTCCGAAAGGATTAAAATGGTGAAACGTAGAGTTGATTACCGTTGCACCTGCTTTTTGAGCAGCACCAACCATATCTCTTTCAATAGTAGAAACATCATTCATGATGTTTGGATCACACCCCATAAACTCTACTAATATGTGATTTCCTAAAGCACTCATATTAAAAATAATTTGGTGCGAATGTAAGCGATAAATTTCTACCGATTTAAAAAAGTATATTTTTTTTAAATTATTTTTTTTGAAGTCCTTAAATTGCTTACTTTCATGGCGTAAAACACAAGCAAATGTCAAGAAATCAAAAAGTTATTTTAATTGTCTTCGTAATCTTTCTCGCACTAATCTTAATTTCCTGGTTTATGAAACGTTGGGGATTGGTAGGAACAGGAATTGGAGGTTTTATTTTTGGTTATTTTTTAGGTAAGAAAAACGCCTAAACAAGATAGAATGAACAAGCAACAACGGTTTAGAATATTAAACTACCGTAAACGGTTATTGAAGCAAGAAGCTGCAATGTACCAAAAACAAAGAAAAATCTTACCGATTTTAATGTTGTGTGCACTGTTTACCGTTTTATTTTGGTCGGTTTCCTTCTGGAATTCTAAAAGCAGCCAGCTCTTTAAAACAACTTTTGTAGATAATTTAGTAGAAATTGAAGTAGCGCAAGCAGGACCCATTCGTTTTGTAGAAGTACTCACAGGAAAGAAAGAGATGCGTTATAATCATATCGAATATTTTGTTTACAAAAACGATAAACGCCTTTATCACTTTTATTGCGACAAACATGAAAAATCGCGGTTAATCTCAACTAGTTTTACTTACCACTTTCGCACTCCAGGAACCTACAAAATAAAAAAACGAATCTCTACAAAAGATGCCGAAAACATTCCTTTAACAGGCGTACTTACTGGGTTTGAAACTCCTGGCAACACTAGTTTTATAACACTAGGAAAGTGGGTGTTTTTACTTGCTCTTATTGGCTTTTTATTGTTGAGCGACTATTTTGGAAAAATTGCGAATTACTTTACTATCTGGGAAAGAAAAGAAATGGTTGTAAAAACCAAAGAATTTACCCTAGTACTTGGTATTGGTCTATTTATTTTTAGTTGGGGACTTTTTTTAAGTTCCTCTAATTACGGTCATGCAGGATACGAAAATGATATGCATGCACCATATAATAATTTGAAAGAAACAAATACGTATTACGTAAACTAACAGTTATGTTTGATAAAATCATCAACTTTTTTAAAGGAGAAAAATCAAGTCCGAAGATAGACTTTGAGGTAAAAGATTTAGGTCTAGGCTACATCTTAGAGTACAACCTACATACTTGGGTAGTGCAAAACGAATACAAATATGACTGGGGAGATGGCTACTTTTCAAAAGAATGGCTCATTTCAAATGGAAAAGAAAACGCACTCTTGTTTTATGACGATTCTGAAGGATTAGAAATTTCAGTATCTAAAAAAATAAATATTTTACAAGAGTTAAACCATGTGCGCGAGCAAATAATTGCGGATGGAGTTCCAGACAAACGCATCAACTTTGATGGAAAAACATGGTTGCTGTCTGATGAAAATCCTTGTCTTTACAGTGAAACAGGAAAAGAAGGTCAGACCGAAATGGTTGTCTGGATATTTACAGAACCAGAAGAAAAAGAATTTATCTCTTTTAGCCAATTTGGAGCGAAAAAAATTGAAGGATATAAGGGTAAACACATACAAGAATTTGAAGTATCTAATATTTTACCTTCCAGAAAATAACAAACCATGATTAAACTCCTTTACTTATTTGCTTTAATGTTCTTGCTTTTTTCTTGTTATGGAGAAAAGTGGACAGAAAATAAAGTAGACCAACTATTAAAAACATATCAAACACAGAATGGAACTGAGGTAGTACTTAGCGATATGCGCGTAGGTAGAAATGAAAACTCTTTTTATCACAAATATGAAGTTTTTGCTCCAGACCAAGAGGGGAATTACCAAAAAATCAAAACCGTAGAAGATCCAAATGTAACCGAAGGTTTTTTTGCGCTCAATAGCGACAATCTTGGTATGAGCATTGGCAGAATAACCAAAGAAGGCATTAAAAGTACTATGGTTGCTCCTGCCGGGTTTGAAATGGTTATTGGAAATCCAAAATATGGAGAATTCTCAGGTACAGATAACACAGGAAACTGGGTTTTTTATCCACGATATTCACATTATCCTCTTCTATTCTATTGGGGAAATAGACAAATACATCGTCAATATTACAACATGTATAGAACAGGCTATAGAAATAATAGACATTTTTATGGACCAACTAATGCTTGGGGCACAAACTCAGCAGAAAGTAAAAGAACGCACAAAGGTTACTATACACGTGCTAGACAAAGAGCAAATAGCTGGAAAAGAAATTACTCAAACTCTTCTAATTATCGCGGTGGCGGTGGATGGGGAAAATAATATGAACCTATGAATATCATGCAGATTAGTTACGAACAATACACTTATTACCCTTTAATATATCTTGGTGTGTGTATTCTCCTCTTAATAGTAGCAAGAGTTATCTTCGCACTTTTACATCCTAGTATTTCTCTCGATCATGAACTAGTAGAAAAAGATAACTTTGCTTTCTCTCTAGCGCAAGTAGGCTATTACTCTGGTGTAGTTATAGCAATGGGCGGAATTATGACCTCAGATTCTAGTGGAAACTTGTTAACCGATCTTTTATTTACAGGTGCTTATGGTGGTATAGCGATTATTTTAATGAATTTAAGCAGTTTCTTAAACGATAAATTTTTGCTCTATAATTTCAAAATTAAGAAAGAACTTATAGAAGATCAAAATGCAGGTACAGGAGCAATTGAAGCCGGTAGTTACATTGCAACGGGTCTTATTTTATATGGTTGTTTACAACTAGAAGCTAACTATCCTTTAGCTGCTTTAGGTTATTGGGTTATTGCAGAAATATGTTTGTTACTTACAGCGCATTTTTACACTTGGATGGTACCATTCAACGTACACAACGAAATTGAGAAAGACAACGTAGCTGTTGGTGTTTCTTTTGGAGGAATGATTGTTGCTTTAGGTATATTAATTGAGCACGGAATTGCAATAGAACACAGCACATGGTTAGACGGCTTAAAGTTTATGGGCATAAATATCATTGCAGGAATTCTTTTATTACCTATTCTACGTTTAATTACGGATAAAATTTTACTTCCTAAAAGAAAATTGGTAGACGAAATTGTAAATCAAGAAAAGCCCAATGTTGGAGCTGCATTGATAGAAGCATTCGCATATATTGGAGGAGCAGTGTTATTTACTTGGTGTTATTAGGAATAACTAAAACAAAACAAATTATCTTGATCGGGTAAATCTTCAACATCTGTAACGCGAATTAATTTTCCTTTTCTAGATTTCCCTCCTTTTAACTTAAAAACAGTATAGTTTAAGGACAAAAGGTAATTATACAAATCAACTCTGCTGTAAAAGTCGTTTTCTGTTGCAGAAGTGCATTCAATTATAAGAATTGGCTTTTGTTTGATTAGGTGATGAGCTCCTTTCAGCGCTTCCAACTCGAAACCTTCTATGTCAATTTTAAGCATGTCCACACGCTCGTTATGCAGAACTGTATCTAATTTAGATAAACTAACAATTTCTGTTTGCGCAGTGTGCGTATTAAAATTAACCGGCTCTAATAAACTCACTTCTCCTTTAGTTTCATTTGCTGCTTTATAAAGCGTAACATATTCTTCTGAATTGCCTATTGCATAGCTTAACACTTCTATGTTTACACAATGGTTAAGTTGTACATTTTCTAATAAAATCTTTCTTGTATTTGCGCTCGGTTCAAATGCAATAACTCTACCCTCTTGTCCTACCAATTTTGAAGCAAACATTGCGTGTACTCCAATATTTGCACCAAGATCAACAAAGGTTTGGTTCTCCTTTAAATACTTTTTCAGGAAGTGTAAGGTTCCGCGTTCGTAGGTGCCGAAAAAGTGCAAAGCGCGATCGATCCCATTATCTTTATGCGGAGATATCTGCAACTTAAAGCCATGTAGAAGCTTTAATATATAGGTTTCTGTTGGAGCTTGGATAAACTTTTTTGACAAAAAGATACTGAACCGCCTTAAACCTTTTAAATTGAGGTTATTTAAAACAGATAAAACGAAAAATAAAAAAGTATTTGAAGATTCTTTCATCAAAATCTCAAATATAAAATAAAGCTAAGTTCTGCATGCATTGTTTTCCATTTAAATAAGTTTTGGGTTCAATTCTATTTAAATCGGCTCTTCTCACTATTTTAGCCATTTACAAATATTCGAGCATGAAAATTTTACTGTTATTGTTAGGCATCGCTTCTAGCTTTATTTCTTTGGCGCAACTAGAGTTAAAAGAAATAATGAAAGGAAACGAATTTATTGGTTTCCAACCTGAAAATCCTCAATGGAGTGCTAACGGACAGAGTATTTATTTTGACTGGAACCCTGAGAATGAAGCAGGAATGTCTACCTACCAGTTCAATACAAAAACGGAAAAAATAACTAAAGTTAAAAAGGAAGAGCTGTCTGCTGTTTTTTACGCACAAGACGTACTTGTTTTGAATAACTCATCTTTTTTACTTAAAGACGGAAATTTATTTAGTTACAACAAGAAAACAAACGCGGTAACTCCCATTCTTGAAACGGAAGATTTTATTTACGATGCCGTTAGTCATCCAGAATTAAATGCGCTCAGTTTTGTGCAAAACGCTAATCTTTACATTTACAACCACACTACCAAAGGTATCAAACAACTTACGAACTTTAAAAAAGGAAAAAAACCTACGGCTGCTTCAGAAGAGCATAAGTTTCTAGAGCAACAACAAATAGATTTATTCCAATATATACGTACAAACAAAGAGCAGCAGGAACATAAAAAGGCGCAAAGTAAAGCGAAAAAAAATGAATTATCAGCAACTTATATAAGCGACAACTCCGTTTCTAACCTTGCACTTCACCCTTCTGGTTCAAAAGTTTTCTTTCGACTAAATACTTATCCGAAAAATATAAAAACACAAACAGAGTATCACATTACTGAAAATGGATATGCTGAAATAAAGGAAGCGCGACCAAAAGTAGGATCCAAAGATCCCACGCATAAAATGGGATATATTGACCTAATTAAAGATACTACTGTCTATCTAGATTTTAACCATTTGAGCGGAAGTACAAAAAGACCAGAATTTGAATTAGAATACAATGCAAATGCTACAGAATTAGAGCGAGCTAAAAATAGTATAATTCACGGTCCGTATTTTGGAGAAAAAACTGTATTTGAAGTAAAAAGCTATGACAATAAAGATAGGTGGATTTGTATTCTAGATGCAAATGATTCCATTATTGAAATTGACCATCAGCACGACGATGCTTGGATAGGCGGACCAGGAATAAGCAGTTGGAATATGGTTCCTGGAAACATAGGATTTATAAACAATGGAAGAACTGTCTACTATCAATCTGAAAAATCAGGCTTTAGTCACCTTTACCTCTACAATATTTCCACCAAAAAGACTACCCAGTTAACGAATGGAAATTTTGAAATACACGATGTAATTTTATCTAAAAACAAAGATAAATTTTACGTTTCTGCCAACAAATTACACCCAGGTAATAGAGAGTATTACAAATTAAACTTTGAAGGTAAGTTTACGCCTATATTTGCACAAGAAGGAAACCACAACGTAATTCTTCATCCAACTGAAAAGAAAGCCATTATTAGATTTAGCAGTAAAACTAAGCCATGGGAACTTTACACAGCAGCGATTGAAGAAAATACTAAATTATCGCAAATTACCTCTTCAACCAGTGAAGCCTTTAACAAATATGATTGGATAAATCCAAAAATAGTAAGCTTCACAGCCAACGATAATGAAAAAATCTATGCGCGCCTTTACGCACCTTTAAAAGCAAATAGGAATGGTGCTTCTATACTGTTTGTTCATGGTGCAGGTTACCTTCAAAATGCCCATAATTGGTGGAGTGGTTACTACCGAGAGTATATGTTTCATAATCTATTGGTAGAAAAAGGATACACAGTTTTAGATATAGATTATCGAGCAAGTAAAGGATATGGAAGAGACTTTAGAACAGCAATATACAGACACATGGGCGGAAAAGATTTAAGCGATCAAATTGACGGTAAAAAATATTTAGTAGACAGCTTAGGTTTAGACCCTAATCGTGTAGGAATATATGGTGGTTCTTATGGTGGTTTTATAACACTTATGGCTTTACTTACAACTCCAGGAGAATTTAAAGCTGGCGCTGCGATAAGGTCGGTTACAGATTGGGCACATTACAATCATGCATATACCTCAAACATACTTAATACACCAGAAAAAGATCCGTTAGCTTTTAAACGAAGTTCACCCATATATTTTGCAGAACAATTAGAAGACCATCTTTTAATGCTTCACGGAATGGTAGATGATAACGTTCAATTTATGGATATCACGCGCTTGAGTCAACGGTTTATTGAACTAGGAAAACAAAATTGGGAATTAGCAGTTTATCCAGTAGAACCTCATGGTTTTAAGCAAACTTCATCTTGGATTGATGAATACAGCCGAATTTTAAAATTGTTTAACAGAACTTTATTGAAGTAGAATGAGTACAGAATTTGTTTTTAAAGAGTTAGAAAGTTTAGATGAATTACTTTCTTCTTACACCTGTATTTTAGAAATGTATCCTTCGCTTTCTAAAACAGACTATAGAGAAATGATTTTAGAAATGATGCCTAACAACTACAGTCAACTCGCTGTCTATAAAAACAGCAAAATGGTTGCTGTTTGTGGTATTTGGATAAATACAAAACTATGGTGTGGGAAGTATATGGAACTAGATAATGTAATTGTACAACCCGATTATAGATCCGCAGGCATTGGTAAATTAGTAACAGGTTACCTGAACAAAAAAGCAAAAGAAATTGGGTGTAAACTAATGGCGCTAGACGCTTATACAGATAACAAACGCGCTCATAAGTTTTATATGAATGACGGTTACGACATTACAGGATTTCATTTTACAAAAAAGCTGTAACACTAAAAGTAAAACAACAAAAAGGAATATAGAACGCTTAAATTAATTATCAAAAACTAATTAAAGCTTGTTTTATCAAAAAAACAACGTCTATTAAACAATATAAATCGGTATACTATCCTTTCCTTCTTTTTCTTTCTTTCATAATTAATCCCAACTCCCTACTTGTTTGTCCGGCTACAGAAGTATTTTCGTTCGCTCTTCTAATCAAATAAGGTAAAACTTCTTTTACAGGACCGTAAGGTACATACTTGGCAACATTATATCCTGCGTTTGAAAGGTTATAAGAAATATGGTCTGACATACCCAATAGCTGAGCAAAGTAAATGCGCTCATCTTTTTCGTTAATTCCTTTTTCTTTGATTAATTCTGCTAACAACTTAGAACTATTTTCGTTGTGCGTTCCGGCACAAAAAGAAACCGTTTCAATGTTATCTAAAACAAACCGAATTGCTAAATCATAATCTTTGTCTGACGCTTTTTTATCTGGTTGAATAGGAGATGGATATCCTTTTTCTTTAGCTCGTGCTCTTTCTTTTTCCATGTAAGCACCGCGAACTAACTTAACACCGTATTTAAAACCATTTGCCTTTGCATATTCTACCTGCTCTTTTAAATACGCCAGACGATCGTGCCTATACATCTGAAGCGTGTTAAAAACAATTGCTTTTTCTGTATTGTAACGTTGCATCATTGTCGTGCAAATACGATCAATAACATCTTGAATCCAGCTTTCTTCTGCATCTATAAAAATGGGCACCTTACATTCGTGTGCTTTACTACAAATCTGGTCTACTCTACTTTCTACTGCATCTAGCATCAACCGATCTGCTTCAGATATAGCTGCATTACTGTAATTTACACGCTTTAATAAATTAAAATTAGCTATTCCAGTTACTTTAAAAACGGCAAAAGGAATCGCTTCCTCATTCTTTGCCTTTTCTATAGTTGAAATCAATTCATCTACCGTATCCGTAAAGTCGTCTTTTTCTAAATTCCCTTCTACAGAATAATCTAAAATTGTACCTACACCGAAATCGTATAGTTGTTTAATTGTATAATTACATTCTTCTATCGTTTCACCGCCGCAGAATTGTTTGAATATAGTTTTCTTAACAATTCCCTTAATCGGCAACCGAAGTTTTAGAGCTAAATCTGTTGCCCAATTTCCGAATCGTACAAGTGTAGGATTTCCTACTAACTTAAAAAGTCTGTACGCTCTATTTAAGTCTTTATCAGACTTACTAGCAAACGCTACTTCTGTATTTTCGAATGATATCATACGCACAAATTTAATCTGCTTTTACGAAAGTCAAACGATTTTTAGCTGACACCAGTTATTTTTTCTAATTTTCCATGAATTTTCTGCAACATGATAAATAAAATAGACGCCAAAAAGCACCTAATTGAACTCGGAAACCATACAGAAAGTAGCTTTCTCACATTATTGCGTGAAGAGTTTTCTGAAAGTAAAAAAGTAATCATTGTAGACGAAAATACAAATGACGAATGTTTACCGGCTTTGCTCACACACTACGAAGAACTAAAAGATACCGAAGTTATGCTCTTGCCTTGCGGAGAAGAGAACAAGGTAATGGAAGTTTGCTTTCAAGTTTGGGAAGCACTAACCGAATATGGAATAGGTAGAAACGATTTAATCATCAACCTAGGCGGTGGTGTAATTACAGATATGGGCGGATTTATTGCGTCTATCTACAAAAGAGGTGTTTCTTTTATTAATTTCCCAACTACTCTTCTTGCTATGGTAGATGCTTCAGTTGGTGGTAAAACAGGTATAGACTTGGGTCCGTTTAAAAACCAATTGGGTGTTTTTTCTTTTCCTAAACTAGTGGTTATCGATCCGCTATTTCTCTCTACTTTAAACGAAGAAGAATTACTTTGGGGAAAAGCTGAAATGCTCAAACATGGGTTAATTAACAGTAAAGTACATTGGGATTCAATTAAGAACAAAGCTGTAAAGGAAATAGATACACACGATATAGCAGCTAGCATAACTATAAAGAACAATATAGTTCTAAGTGATCCGAATGAAAATGATGAAAGAAAAAAATTAAACTTCGGACACACCGTAGGTCATGCAATTGAAGGGTACTATCTAAATGAAGGAAAAATTCCTCACGGTTTGGCGGTTGCTCAAGGTATGATAGTAGAAGCAAAACTTTCGAATAACCTAAAACTCCTAAGCGATGAAGCTTTTTCTGAAATTCACTTTATTCTTACCGAACACTATCCAGAGTTAAAGATGGAAGATGATATGATTAAAGAAATTGTTGATTTAATGAAAAATGACAAAAAAAATAAAGGTGAAAGAATTAACTTTACACTACTTACAGGTATTGGTGAAGCAACAATTAACCACTATCCAACGTTAATAGAAATAACTGAAGCGCTCGCTTTTCTAAAAAATACTTAAAATGAAAAATACACTACTTATTCTCACGTTACTTATTGGCTTAATTTCTTGTAATAAAGAAGGATTAGATTTTGTAATAAAAGGTACGATATCTGACAACAGTTTAGGAGGTGGTTTAGGAGGCGCTAGAATAGACCTTTACGTAACTAAAGCTGGAGGTAACCAAGCGTTTTTAGAAAGTGCAACATTAGAAGAAAATGGTAGCTACTCTTTTACCATTCCGCGCGATAAAGATGAACAATTTGATTTGATAATTGAAAAAGATGGATATTTTACGTTAAACGAAACCATCCTTTTTAGTGATCTTTCTGCAAGTGATGATAATGTTTACAACTACGCTACAACCGCTAAAAGTTATGTTACTTTTAATTTACTAAACAACGGAACAGTTGATCCGCAGGATGTTCTTAAAATTCAAAAATTAAACGGAAAGCAAGGATGCGAAGAATGTTGCCCAATAGGAATTGAATATTTCAACGGTGATGTAGATGAATCCTTTACGTGCGCAACGGATGCATATACCAACTATAGGTTTATCTATTGGTTACCTGGTGGTCAGGAAGCATTTTATGACAGTGTTTACACATTACCCTTCCAAACTTCTGTTTTTAATATTACATATTAGCGATTGCCTCGAACTTCTTCAAGCGCGGTGGTAATTTTAATTCGTTCACCGTTTTTAAAAGCAACTACAAAAGCAGATTTATATCCTTTTGTACTTAGCTCTTTTCTTAAGTTACTTGCGCTTGCAACATCATTTTTAAAGGACCCTACGGTATATTTGTACAAACCATCTTGTTTATACTCTTCAACTTTTAAACCGGAAAATCTAGAGTCAGACAATGAAACCCTATCGTTTGAGGTTTCTATTTGTACTTTAAAGTAAATGTCTGTTTCTTCTATTTTTAGGGTCCGCTCTTTTAGCTCTTTGTTAGGATTTGACTGAACTTTATCTTTCACTTCTCTGGTTTCTATAAAAGTTGTGTCTATCTTAATGTTTTCAACTTCTTTCGCATCTGTAATTAGAACATTAACCCCTTCAATCTCTGCCTTATATTCTTGAAAAGCTTTGAAAATGCAATTTGCCATTAATTGTTGGTTGGCAGGTTTACTTAAAAAGTTTTCTTCTTCACGATTGGTTAAAAATCCTGTTTCAATTAAAACACTGGGCATAGTAGTTTTATAAAGCACCAGAAATCCTGCTTGTCTAACTCCCCTATCCACTCTACCCAATCGTTTAAAATGATGTTGAATTTTAGATGCAAAATTGATAGATTGATCAAGATAAAAACTCAACTGCAATTGTCTGGCAATTATGGCGTCTGGCGACATATCAAAATCTTTATATTTCTCTTCGCTATTTTCTTCTAATAAAATCGCGCTATTTTCTCTTTCAGCAATTTTTTGTTGGGATTCTGTTCTGTGTAAACCTAAAACATAGGTTTCTGCGCCATGTGCTTTGGCACCTGCTGCATTTGCGTGTATACAAATAAAAAGATCAGCATTATTTCGATTGGCAATTTTCGCGCGCTCATCCAACGTTACAAAAACATCTTTATCGCGTGTATAAATAACTTCAATTTCTGGATATTTTTGCTGTATATATTCTCCTAATTTTAATCCTACGGCCAACGCTACATGCTTTTCTTGAGAATGTGCTCCATGACAGCCAGGATCATGGCCTCCGTGTCCAGGATCAATTACAATTTTCTTAATTCCAGGTGCAATTATATCTGTGGCTTGACCTAAGAGCGTATACGAACTCAATAAAAAAAAGATAAATAAGCGCATTGTCTTTGTTTTTTTTAACATCACACACGGTAATTTTTTAGATTTGCAACCGTTAAACACGTGTAATACAAATTTATAAAGAAAGGCTTGACCAAAAAGCGTTCCAATAACAGAATTATAGTCATTCGATTGTTAATAATCGTTGCTTTTTTGAGTAGTACTTTACTTGGGTACAGTCAAGAACGTATTGTACGAGTAGACAACTCGTTAGAATCTCCAGTAACCTATTCTTGTGCCGATAGTATTTACGCTAATCTACAAACTAAGATTGTTTTCCTATACGGCGAAGCAATCGTACAATATGAAGGGATAGAACTTACAGCAGATTACATAGAAATGGATCTTGAGAAAAAAACCGTAACTGCTACATACACTACTAACGAAGAAGGAGAGCGAATTGGAATACCTAAATTTACAGAAGGCTCCGAAGAACTTACAGCAGCAAGTCTAAAATATAATTTCGAAACAGAAAAAGCGTACATTCAAGAATTAGACACCAAGCAAGAAGAGAATTATTTGCACATGACGGTAGCTAAAAAACAAGCCAATGACGAAATCCATTTCTTACAAGGTAGATTTACTACGTGCGACCTAGAGGATCCTCACTTCCATTTTCAATTATCAAAAGCAGTACTTGTACCCGAAAAAAGAATTGTAACAGGACCTGTTAATCTTTGGATTAGAGGAGTTCCTACACCATTAGGTTTGCCTTTTAGTTTTATTCCAACTTCTACAGATCAAAAAAAAACAGGCATACTTTTTCCACAAATTGTACCTTTTTCTAATTGGGGATTTGGGTTACAAGACTTAGGTTACTATTTTCCCCTAAAAAAATCAGACAATATACAAACAACGTTGTATGGTTCATTATACAGTAGAGGTACATTTGGTATTCGAAGTCTCACAGAATACAAGAAAAAATACAAATATACCGGACAACTCAATGTTGCATTTAATCGTTTCAAAAACCCCTTTCCTTCAGAAAATATTTTAGAAAAAATAGTGGTACAATGGAACCACCGCCAAGAAGCAAGAGCGAATCCATATTGGAATTTTCAGAGTTCGGTTAACTTCCTGTCTGATAACAATCAAACAACTACCTTTGAAGGAGAAAACGAAACCTTGCTTAATAATGCGTTTAACTCTGACATAAACTTGAGAAGAACTTTTCCAAACTTACCTATAACCATGGGGTTAAAAGCCAGTTTAAAGCAAAATTCTACTTCCAATAATATTGATTTAGAGCTACCTACTTTCACCTTTGATGTGCAACGTTTTTTCCCTTTTAGAGTTTTACGAATCAACCCTATTGGACCAGCTAGGTTTTACGAGAAAATTGGATTTGTTTACAATTTAGAAAGTCAAAACAATGTTAATTTTGCAGATACATTACTGAGAGATAGAAACTTTTCATCTATACAAAATCAGTTTAAAAATGGATTTCAGCAAAGCCTAAACGTAAATACAGCTATACCTATTTTCGATAACCGTGCTACCATTACACCTTCTTTTAGGTATTCCACCAACGGAAACTTTCAAGCCACAAGAAAATTTTATAACGAAACTACAGGAGAAATAAGAGACTCGTTAGTTAACAACCAATTCGGATTAGTGCACAATGCTAGTGCGCGTATCGACTTCACTTCGCAGGTATATGCTTATTATCAATTTGTTGGGAAAAATAGAACTAAGATGCGCCATGTAATTACTCCAAACATTGGTTTTAATTATTCTCCCAACCTAGATGTTTTTGATACGCAGGTTTTATCAATAAACAATATAGACAGCCTGTTAAACTACCAGCCTTATGCAAATAGTTTATATAGAGATACAAGAGACGGCGAAAGCTTACTGCTAAGTTTTAATGTGAATAATACCTTTGAAATTAAACGGGAAAATGGAAGAGATACCACTGAAGAATTTACAAAAACCAGAATTATTGATGCCTTAAGTGTAAGAGGTGATTATAACTTTTTGAAAGACTCATTACAATTCTCAAACTTAAATACGGCGCTTAGAAGCTCTCCTTTTCCCAGTTTAAATTTTGTTGCAAGTGGAAGCTTTAACTTATATGGTTGGGATGAATCAAATGGTGAGGGTTCAAATAATTTTGCGTTGCAAGAAAATGGTCAACTTGGTCGTTTTATTAATACACAAGTTACTACCACCTATATTATTGCTTCTAAAAAAAGCAAACAAAAAATTGCAGAAAATGCAGATAATCTTGATCCGAATTGGGAAGCAGATTACAACTATTATCGCTTAAATCCACATGAAATTCTAGATTTTCAAATACCTTGGAAAGTAAGCCTAACTCACAGTTGGTTTACTAGAATTAATTCAGATTCTACACAATTTGTAGCAAGAAAACGAAATCATACTCAAACGATTGCGGTAAATGCAGATGCTAATTTCACCAAAAGATGGAAAGTAGGAATTAACACAAATTACGATATCGTAAACCAAAAACTTGTTCAAACACGTGTTACACTAGACAGGAATATGCATTGTTGGCAACTAGGTTTTAGCTGGATTCCGGCAGGAATTAACCAGAGCTTTATGTTGCGATTAAACGCTACTTCTGCCCTTTTCAAAGATGCTAAGTTAGAATTAAGAAAACCACCCGAATTTCTTTAGAACTCAATTTAATTTTTTATTTATATTTAGTGTTGATATGGAATTAGATATACGTTTTGAAAATACTAAAATACCGCGAAAAGGTAAGCTTCTGCTCTCTGAGCCTTTTTTAGACGATGACTATTTTGGTAGGTCTGCCGTTTATCTCTGTGAACATAACCACGAAGGAAGCTTTGGATTTGTTTTAAATAATTACATTGAAATTAACTTAACAGATATTGCAAAAAACTTTCCTATTGAAAAGGCCAAGGTATCAATGGGCGGACCAGTTGCTACTCAAAACATTTACTTTATACATACCCGACCAGATTTACTCAAAGACAGCACGTTAATTGATGACGGTTTGCATATTGGCGGAGATTATGCAGAGTTGATCCATTTAATAGAAACAGGTAAAATGAACCTATCAGAAGTTCGTTTTTTCTTGGGATACTCAGGCTGGTCTATATCGCAATTGAAAGAAGAGGTAGATGCAAACAATTGGATGGTTGTAGATGTAGAAGCAAAAGATGTAATGAATACAGATTTGGATAATATTTGGGAAAAATATATGGAAAGACAAGGTGCTAAGTATAAATTAATGACAACCTTCCCTGTTAATCCGCAGGATAACTAAGTTTTTTCTAGCGAATTTTTAATGTTTGCCAGATTTTTTTCAAATATTGCTTGTACTCTATATCCTGCAATTATCATTTTTAAATAATCACTCCAACTCTCGTTTTCAGGATATAACGTAAACGTTAGTTGTGTCTCATTCGCGGATAGAGAATCATATAATTGCTCAGTTCTTAAGTTATCTATGCCTATTTCAAAACCCGTTATATTGTAAATACTGAGTAGACGACTTTTATTTTTTTGATAGAACAATATCTCTTCATCCCAAAAAACAGTGCGATTTTCTCCAGCTTTATAACATCTTCTGGTAGATTTTAATTTCCCATCCTTTACTACAGAATCATTCAACGGAACGATTTCTTCAACATAAATACTCCAATCCTTAGCATTGGTAGAGTTACCCAAATAAGTGAATACAGCTGCTATCGGTTTTTTTATATGTATTGTAGCAGTAATTTGATTCTTATTTTTCACTTTTTGATAAGGAGATAGAATAATCCAGCCTAATGTAAAAACAATAAGTACAGCTATTGAACGCTTTAAAAGTGACTTGCCTTTAATTAACCCCACTGTAATTTAATAGTGAAACATGACCATGCTTTAATACTTCTATACCATTCCCGTCTCTTACTGACAAACGATAAATATACACCCCTTCTTGCGCTATCTCTCCGTTAGGTAGAATACCGTTCCAACCTTCATCAGGGTTATTTGTAGTAAATATTTCTTGACCATAACGATTATAGATAGTAAAATTATAATTCTGTACTTGTCGCAAGCTACTAACTGGCTTAAAAATAGGGTTGGCTCCATTAACAGAGAATGCGTTTGGTATATAAATTAAAGGCTCTAAAATTGGGCAAGCAATGTTACTTTTGCTTATTTCAGCAACACCAAACTGATTAATGTTCTCTAACGCTTCAACATAGTAACATACTTTTCCAGAATAATCTATCGTTGCAGAAACATCGTCTTCTAAGTAGCGAACATCTGGTGTAGTTACAGCAATTGGATTTGGATCAAAAACACCATCATAACCTCTGTAAACTCTATATTCTAATACACCACCCAGAAAATCTTCGTAGGCATTCCATTGTAAATAGTGCTTCATCTCTGTATCTTCAGTTACTAGTCTTAAAAGTATGGTTTTTCCAATGTTCGAAGTATCACTAACTTTACCACAGCTGTCTACCAAAATGGTTCTATACGTATAGCTTTTTCTTTCTACCTCAACAGCTAAATCTTCAAAGTCTATGATATTTGTATTCGTTGGCTTTTGCTCCAGAGTAATAAACTCTTGATTTATTGGTTCAAAACGCTGCAAAATTACCGCTTGCGTTCCTGCATCCAAAGAAATAGCATGTTTAACAATTACTTTATCTCCATCTACAGTAGCAGTGCTTAAATAGCTTTCTGTTGGACTCGTTTGTTCATCTGCAGTAAGCACTATTCGATTAGAAAAAGAAGTAAAACCATTAGCATCTACTGCCTGTATAACAAAAATGTAAGAAGCACCGATTTGACTTGGAAGCTGGAAACTTGTAGCAGTTGTTTGTCCGATAAACTCCCAAGATTGAGCTCCTACTCTTCCTAAAATTTGATATTCGGTTTGCCCAAAACCTACGTAATCACTCCAACTCAATGTAATTTGCTGAGAACATGGATTTAAACTACTCGCTAAAAGCATGGTAATGTGCGGTTCTGCTTTAGCACTTGTCTGATACGTTGGCGGTGAAGCGTTGGTAAAGCAAGAGTCAAATGCAGCTACTGTATAAGTAAACGGACCATCTCCTGGCGGATTTGTTATGTATTGTGTATTAGAAATACCAAAAACAGTATCTATCTCTATAAAATTACCAGTTGCATCTTCACCATAAATTACATATCCAAATGTATCATCTTGTTCATTTTCTTTCCACTCAATAACCACATTACCCGTTAGTGTATCCATAGAAATTGAAGTGATTTGAGGAATATCTGGTACAATTAGGTCTTCAAATTGATCTGTTTCTATGTTGCTGGTAAATGCGCAGCTCTGAGTAGGAAGAACAATTTGGTAGCTCAATATAGGGTCGCAAATATCGATTGTATCTTTGTAGAAAGTTGTTCCAAAAGGTACTGAGTCGTATAGTGTCCAAGTACCCACAGGAAACTCTCTGTAAATATGGTAATAATTATTCCATTCATTTGCTTGATTAAAACTAGGATTATTCCATTGTAAAACTGCTTCTCCGTTACTTGGATTGTTTAAGTTTAAGAAAATGTCTTGAAGCGTATCACTAGTTAAAGCGGTTTGACCACCGCAGCCTGACAGGACAGAAATATAGAAGTCATCTACCAAACTTCCACCAGCTGGCAAAGTAAAACTAGTGGTATTTATATCCACAATTGTAGCCAGTAAGCCATTTTGAACACTGTGTACTTCATAACCAGAAAAAGCTCCGTTTATATTCGTAACAGACTCCCAATTTACAGTGATATTGTCTGCTGCATCTGTTTGAATACAAGATATTGAAGTTGGACCAATTACATCTGAATTTTGAACATTTACTTTTACCGTGGCGTACTTTACTTTTGGTACATCACAATAATCATCTTGAATTCTAAAAACAAATAAATAAGGAACTTCAGATAAAACATCGCCATCTGCGTTTAAAAGGTGTGCACAATCTGTTTGCCAGTTAAAGTCTGTAGAAGCTCCATTAATCCCTGTAATCAAAGGAGTTGCATCTAATGTAGCGCATGGAGCAACAGCGCAACCTACAGCGGGATTTATAAAATTATCTCCAAACATTGTACCCGTTGCGGTAATAATATTCTGTTGAGGAGAACCATCTTGTAAATTTTCTATGTCTACGGATGTTAGATTAAAGTTAACCGGATTTCCGGCAATTACATCTATTTCGAAAGTAGAATTTGTATTGAAAGGAGCATTTAACGTTGGTGCAGTATTAGCAGCATCACACGCTTTCACAAAAACAGGCATTTCTCTAACCACCGAAGCTATTTTTATACCATCTCTATAACTATCCGTTCTTACTTTTAAATTATAACCACCTATGTTAAATGAAGTGAATGTAATTTCGCCAGATTCTGTATCTAAATTTGCAGGAACATTATTTATGTTAAAATTTGCATCAGGAGTTGGATTAGTTGCCGAAAACCCCAATTCAAACATTACGTTGGAAGGAGTTAAAGGAGGGTTGTAAGGTCCGGTAAAATCATCTAAAGGAATATCCCAACTAAAAACCAGACTATCATTATCTAAGTCAGCTGCATGTTGATTAAAAGAATACGCTTCGCCCACGCAACTAACCATGTACGGATCTTGTAAAAACTGAGGAGAATTGTCTACGCATTGTCCACTAGCCTGCCCCGGAAAACCATACATTTCTGCCGTTAAGGTAATTCCTATTGAAGTTGTATTTTGAATATTCGTAATTAAACCACTGCGTGAAAAGCTATCAAAAGTAAAAGTTATTCCAGCTGTTGGAATTATTCCTAAATCTATTGGATTACTCCTGTATAATACTTTTTCAATTGCACCTATTCCGTTTCCACCAGATGTTCCGTTTCCGCAATCGAGTTGTGCCGGACCATTAGGAACTACAGAACAAGTAGGGGAAATATCAATCCTAGAAACAAAGTCAACATCAATAAAATCTACCGTCGGATGGTTCCAAACCAAAATGGATTCTGTACCTGTGTTTACATCAAAACCATTGCAATCTCTAAAAAAAGTAAGCTCAAAAACATACAAACCTGAGCCGTTACACGTCCACGTAATTTCTCCACCCAAAACATGCGAAGCCCTTGTTTGAAAAGAGCCAAGAACAAGCACGCTGATAAGAGATAATATGTGTAAATACTTTCTGAGCATAAACGTGTAACGCTAAATTTGTTAGTTTCTTATTATTTAACGCTAAAACCAGCAATAAGTTGCTATCCCGCTGTGATTATGAGAAAATCATTCCAGCTTAAGTACTTTTTTGCCATTTCTCTAATTTTTTCAGGTGTAGTTTCATTAAACGTTTGCATTATCCTATCGTAATAATCGTAACCCAAACCGTACTTGTCTATAGATAAAAATCTATCCATCATTGCATTCGGACCATCAGAGGATTGCAATAACTGACCGATAGCATAGTTTTTCACCAATGTTAACTCCTCTTCAGAAATTAATACATTTTGCAATGTTTCAATTTCTTTCTTAATTTCTATAATTGCATCATCAGCAACGGCTTTACCAACCTCCGTAGAAATAAAGAAATAACCTGTAGATTGCATTTCCATCACACCAGATCCAATGCCATAAGTATACCCTTTATCTTCTCTGATGTTAGACATTAAGCGCGAGCCAAAATAACCACCGAGTACTAAGTTAAGTACAGAAAAGACTAAGAAATCTTCTTTTTTTCGTGTAAAGAGAATACGTCCAATTCGAATTGCGGTTTGAATTGCACCTTCCTTTTCAATATGAACTGTTTTTGGTGTATTCGTTAATAATTCGACATATTCTCGCGGATGTTTATTAGACCAATCACTTACTTTATCTATAATGTTCTTCACATCTTCTTCGGCTAGGTTAGCTGTAACGCATACTTTTTCCAAACCATTCAAGTAAAATTTATCATGAAAAGTAACCAGCTGATCACGAGTTACCGTTTCAAAATCTTCATACTCTGCGTGCGTTTCGTATTGTGTTCCTTCAAATAGCGACTTACCAAATGCGCGTCTTGCTAAAAAACTCACTTTCTCTGACGAAACTTTAAAGTTTTGTTGATTTTTTGCTATCAATTGATCTATTTCTTCTTCCGGAAAAGAAACATTCGTAATGGCATCAATTACTATATCTAGAATTGCATGTATGTTTTTCTTTAGTCCATAAACCGCTACATATGCATTTTCTCTGCTTGCTTCTGCTTGAAAAAATCCGCCTAAACCATCTATTTGTTCGTTAATATCAGAAGTTGTTTTTTCGTGAGTACCTGAAAGCAACATTGCACTTACAAAGCTGGCTATATGTACTTCATCATTTTTAGTTCCGGCATTAAAAATGAAATCTATTTTAACAGATTCATCGTCTACCGCATCAATCAAGTGTAGCTTCACCTCATCTTTAATTGTAAAGTGCTTAGGTTCTAAGAAATCTATTTTATCAATTTTTGAAATGGAAGGTTGCTTTTTTCTATCTATCATTTTATAGATGCTTTAATTTTTAAAACAGAACAATTTGTTTTTACCAATTTATGTTGTGCATAGGTATGAATCATTTCAGCAGTTACATTGTCATAAATCTGCTGCTCTACATTAATATGGTTTGCATCCCCTAATAATTCGTGGGCAGAGAGCGACATTGCTTTATTTAAAATGCCTTGATCTGAGAAAACAGCGGTTGTTTCTACCTTATTTTTAATTTTTGTGAGTTCTGTTAAATCTATCGGACTCGCTTTAACGGTTTCTAAAACTTCCCATAAAGCATCATCTAACTGATCAAAACTAACGCCATTATTTAGCTTACCGGATATCATTAATAGTCCTTCATCATGAGCTCCTAAAACATAAGCTGCTATTTCTGAAGCTAAGTTGAGTTCTTTATAAATTTTAGTATGTAAACGAGAGGATTTACCTCTTCCTAAAACGTCTGATAATAAATCTGCAGTATAATATAATTCGTCTGTTTTACCAGGCATTTTAAATCCATAATAGAATGCATCTGCAGGTACATTTCTTTCTATCGTTTTTTCTCTAAACTCTTTTTGTGAAGGTTCTTGTGGTATATTTCTTGGCACCTTAATTCCCGCCGGGATATCTCTATACCATTTGTTCACCATATCTTGTACAAAGGCTTCTTCAAAATTTCCAGCAACGCATAAAATAGCATTGGATGGATTGTAATATTTCGAGAAAAATTCTTTAACATCTTGCATTGTTGCATCTTCAATATGCGCAACTTCTTTGCCTATAGTTGCCCATTTATAAGAATGCTTTTTATACGCTAAAGGTCTAAACTCTAACCATGCATCTCCATAGGGTTGATTTAGATAACGTTGCTTAAACTCTTCGATTACCACTTGTCTTTGTACTTCTAAACTTTTAGGCGTAAATGCTAAGTTGAGCATTCTATCACTTTCTAACCACAATGCGGTTTCTAAGTTATGGGCCGGTAAAGTATCATAGTAATTTGTGATATCGTTGCTCGTGAAAGCATTACTTTCTCCTCCAGCTTGTTGTAAGGGTCCATCGAAATCAGGAATATTTGCTGAACCTCCAAACATCAAATGCTCGAATAAATGAGCAAATCCTGTTTTATTTTCATCTTCATCCCTTGCGCCTACATCAAATAATGTGTTCACTACAGCCATAGGAGTAGAAGGGTCATGATGAAAAATGACCTTTAAGTTATTATCAAGGGTAAACTTTTTGAACTCTATCATTTAAAATGTAAATTTTTCTTCGTTTTGTGCTGTTCGAGCAGTTTTATATTCTGATATGATTTCGGCAACAACTTCTTGCGCGGGTTTTACTTCGTGGATTAGACCAGCAATTTGACCAATCTCTAGTTCGCCTTCGGTTAAATCACCTTCAAACATTCCTTTTTTGGCTCTTCCTCTACCTAATAGTTTTTTTAAATCTTCAACTGTTTTTTTATTGGCATATGCATCGGCAACTTGATTAAAAAAAGCGTTTTTAAGCAAGCGCACTGGAGTAAGTTCTTTCAACGTAAGCATCGTATCTCCTTCTTTTGCTTCAACTACTGTATTTTTAAAATTTTGATGTGCTGAACTCTCAGGAGTTGCAACAAACCTAGATCCAATTTGAACGGCATCCGCTCCTAAATTCATCGCTGCTAACATTCCTTTCCCAGTGCCAATACCTCCAGCAGCAATTAAAGGAATAGTTATCGCTTCTTTTACCATAGGAATTAAACAAAAGGTAGTTGTTTCGTCTTTTCCATTATGACCACCAGCCTCAAACCCTTCGGCTACAATGGCATCTACACCAGCTTGCTCTGCTTTTAAGGCAAATTTTACGCTAGAAACTACATGGACCACTTTAATTCCATGCTCTTTCAAGTGCTTTGTCCAAGTTTTGGGGTTTCCAGCAGAAGTAAATACAATGGGAACTTTGTGCTTGATAATGGTTGCAATGTGCTTATCAATATCTGGATAAAGCATAGGTAAATTAACGGCAAACGGCTTATTTGAAGCTTCTTTGCACTTTATTACGTGTTCTTCTAAAATTTCCGGATACATACTCCCAGAACCAATAATCCCTAAACCTCCTGCATTCGAAACGGCTGAAGCAAGCTCCCAACCTGAACACCAAATCATTCCGGCTTGGATTAATGGATACTCTATGCCAAATAGCTGTGTAATCTTGTTCATTTCTTATTCACTTTTGTATTTTATTCGCATATCTACTTTACTAGATACTCTAAACAAAGTTATAGATTAAATGCGGTTCTCTTTGTAAACAAAGCAATAAAGTAAACAAAAATTAACTTAAACGTATGGCACTTGAGTTCGGATATTAGTGTTAATCGGTTGGTTTCATGTTTTTAGACTTTTTTAGCGTCCAAATCAACACAATTATACCCACCAAAACAAAAGGAATACTTAACCATTGACCTGTATTTAAAATGAGTCCAGCATCTCTTTCTGCCTGACCAACTTTGACAAATTCGATCAAAAATCGGGCTGTGAAAATGGTTATTAAAAAAAGTGAAAACATCATTCCAAGCTTCTCTTTGGCTGTAGTTTTCCAGTACACATAAAGTAAGAAAATAGCAATAAAAAAATAGGCAATGGCCTCATATAATTGTGCTGGATGTCGTGGAACATGTTTCCCATCTATCATTAGATCTCTACTTTCATTATTAAAAATAAAAGCCCAAGAAACGTCAGAAGGAACACCTACAATTTCGTGGTTAACTAAGTTACCTAGTCGTATAAATATTCCTGCTACTGCAACCGGAGCTACCACTTTATCTAAAATCCAAAACACGTGTTTTTTTGACACTTTTTTAGAATAGATGTATAAGGCTATGATAATGGCAATTGCACCACCATGGCTAGCGAGTCCTCCTTCCCAAACTTTTAAGATTTCTAAAGGATTACTTAAATAATATGCTGGATCATAGAACAAGCAATGTCCAAGTCGGGCACCAATAATAGTTGAAAGCACCATGTACATTAAGAGCTTATCCAGCCAAGCTTCAGAAATATTCTCTGCCTTAAACATTCTTTTTACCACAACAAAACCTAAGGCTAATCCTGTAACAAAAAGTAATCCGTACAAGTTAGGTGTGCTCCATCCGTCAATAAGCTGTGCGTCAACGGTCCAATTAATTGCTAAATTCACTCTCTTTTCAGTTTAAACATTTTCTTTTTGGAAAGATAATGGTTTTTCGTTGTTCTTTTTGAATTTTAGCTTTTCGGATCGTCCTTTTTTAAAAATCTTGTTTGAATTTTCTAGTCCCTTTCTTAATTCTTTCTGCTCTTCCTCTGGTAAATGTGTAATTTCTTGACATTCTAGAGAGCAACAGTTTTCGTATTTTTCTTGACAAGATGCACATTGAATAAAGAGCAAATGACACGCATCATTTACACAATTGGTATGCACGTCTGCTGGTTCTCCGCATTGATGACATTGCGCAATTACATCTTCTGAAATGCGCTCACCTCTGCGCTCATCAAACACAAAATTCTTTCCTATAAATTTATTTTTTTCACCTTTATCTTTGGCGTCATTTGCGTATTTTATAATTCCACCTTCTAATTGATGTACATTTTCAAATCCTCTGTGTTTAAACCAAGCAGAAGCTTTTTCACAACGTATACCTCCTGTGCAGTACATTACAATATTCTTATCTTCGTTGCCCTTTAGAATTTCGTCTTCTATAATTGGTAAAGATTCTCTAAACGTATCGACATCTGGTGTTATCGCACCTTCGAAATGACCTACTTCTGTTTCGTAGTGGTTACGCATATCAATTAAAATAGTATCATCTTGATCGGTAAGTGCATTAAACTCTTCTACTGTTAAGTGTTTTCCTGTATTAGAAGGATTAAAACTAGAATCGTCCAAACCATCTGCCAAAATTTTCTCTCTAACCTTTACTTTTAATTTCAAAAAAGGATGGTCAACATCTGCATCTTCAACTGCAATATTTAACCTCACATTGTTTAAAAAAGATACTTCAAACAATTCATTTCTGAAGCGCTCGAAATTGACAATTGGAACAGACATTTGTGCATTAATTCCCTCATGGGCTACATAAATTCTACCTACTACATCAATTGCTGACCACATTTGAAAAAGATGGTCTCTAAACAATTGAGGGTTTTCTATTTGATGATACTTATAAAACGAAATAGTAACGAACTCATGTCCGCTTTCGTTTAGTTTTTGAACTAATTCTTCTTTGCTCAATTTATTCCACAGTTGCATGCTATGTATATTTTAAGTGTTTCTAAAAGTGCAAAGATAGTTTTTTCTTATTTCTAAAAGATGACAAATATCAATTGTTTGCCTATGCAAAAGCGAACCAAAAGTTAAGCTATTAAAATTGATTTAACTGGTTAATCACCTTTAATAAAGTTTGGGCCTTATTTGTAGTTTCTAGAAACTCTGCTTCTGGTTTAGACTGGGCTGTAATTCCTCCTCCTACGTAAAGTGAAACTACATTTTCGTGCACTTGTAAGCACCTTAAATTTACAAAGGCTTGAAGTTCATTTTCTTTTTGAAAACCAATTATACCTGCATAAAATTCTCTGTTGTGCTTTTCTGATTCTAAAATATGATTGTAGGCTTTGTCTCTCGGAATTCCGCATACTGCAGGTGTTGGATGCAGAGCATTAGCTACATTGTTCCACCTTTCTATTCCTGTTTGAAAAGAAAGGTCTGTTTTTAGGTGATAGACAGATCCAGTATACGTTGTATGTGTTGGAGAAATAACTAAATTAGTTACCTCCATTTTTTTCAACTCTGCTTTAATAAACTCGGTAACAAATTCTTGCTCTTCGATTTCTTTATTGGTCCACTCTGTACTAACTTCTTTCTTTGTTCCTGCCAAAGACATCGTTGAGAAAGCTCCGTTTTTATAAGAAAGCAGTGTTTCTGGCGTTGCTCCTACCCAAGTACCGAAAAACTTTGAAGAAATCAAGTAAACGAAAGCTGTGGGATAGGCTGTACAAAGTTCATCAAATAAATCTTCTGCTTTTTTATCAAATGGCGTTTGAATTACGCGCGAGTAAATGGCTTTTTTAATTCCTTTCTCCTTAAACTTATCTCGAAAATTTACAAGTCGTTTGACATACTCTTCTTTGCTTTCTGCGTAAATATTTGAGTCTGCAAAATTCGAAACGGTAATATGTTCTGTAACTTTTTCAGCTTGAAACTGAAAACACTTGTCTTTCGAAAAACTGGTCACAAAAAATCTGTCTTCTTTTATCTTAGAAAATGTTGTTATTTCCCATGTCCCTTCTAATTTTTGAACAGCTGTTCCGGGCAATCTAA
This sequence comes from Lishizhenia sp., assembly GCA_965656535.1. GTDB lineage: Bacteria > Bacteroidota > Bacteroidia > Flavobacteriales_D > Crocinitomicaceae > Lishizhenia. The sequence goes on along the minus strand of CBFHKX010000002.1, from coordinate 297,496 downwards.
AAAGAACGGTCTCCATTACGCTTTTCTGGGTATTATCATAACGGTTAAACGACCTGTACAGATCAATTTGTTGGTGGACATTTCAAAAATATCAACTTGCCAAACATGTGTTTTTTTTCCTGCATGCACTACCTTACCAATTGCTTTTACTTTACCTGATTTTACTCCTCCAACATGATTAGCGTTTATCTCTAAACCAACAGGAACTTCTTTTTCTGGATCAATAAGAAGAACGCTTCCCATAGAACCGATAGACTCTATTAATGCAGCGCTGGCACCACCATGCAGTAACCCCATAGGTTGATGCGTCCTGTGGTCAACTGGCATTGTACTTACTACGTAATCTTCACCAATCTCTACACATTCAATTCCAAGCTGTTCCATCAGCGTATTTCTACTGAGTGCATTTACCTTCTCTAATTCCACTTTTTTAAGCATACACAAAGTTAGTTTTTTGAAAATTAAAGCAAACCAATTAACGTCAAAAGAATTGCTTAATGTATGCTACGAACATTTTTATTTTAATAAACAAGCAATTTAGGAGTAGCATGAAAATTAGTATTGCTTAGTTTTGTAATTGAAATGAAGAGATTCAAAAACATAAATTTAAAAGAGCACACTACTTTTGCAATAGACAGCTTAGCAGACGAGTTAATCGTATTTGAAAACGCGAAGGAACTGGGATCACTTTCTAATGTCTTTAAAGGCAATTTCCTTGTTTTAGGCGGTGGCAGTAACATATTGCTTACGCGCAATTTTAAAGGAACCGTTTTAAAAAATTCAATTCAAGGTATAACTCCTATTTTTGAAAACGAAGAAAGCATTCATCTTAAAGTTGGAGCTGGAACCAACTGGCATCAATTTGTAATGTTTTGCATTGAAAATGGCTACGGAGGTGTAGAAAACCTATCACTTATACCTGGCAGTGTTGGAGCTTCTCCTATGCAAAACATCGGTGCTTACGGAGTAGAAATTAAAGATATTTTTGTTTCGTTAGATGCTTTTTTAATCGAAAAGAATAAACTTCAACGTTTCAATAAAGAAGAATGTAATTTTGGGTACAGAGAAAGTATTTTTAAGCATGAATTAAAAAACAAGGCAATTATTACTTCAGTTACGTATACTTTAACTAAAGAAAAGCATACACTAAAAACACATTATGGCGCAATTGAATCGGAGTTACAGGCAAAGAGAATTGTAAATCCGACAATCAAAGATGTAAGCGATGCTGTTATTGCCATTCGGGAAAGTAAACTTCCTAATCCAAAAGAAATAGGTAATGCAGGAAGCTTTTTTAAAAACCCTGTAGTAAAACAAGAAGTAGCTGCAACGATATTACAAGCCTATCCAGATGCTCCGAATTACCCTGCACCAAACAACCAAGTAAAATTAGCAGCAGGTTGGCTTATAGAAAAAGCAGGATGGAAAGGAAAAAGACTAGACAATTACGGTGTGCATGCAAAACAAGCACTTGTATTAGTCAATTATGGTGGAGCTACAGGAAAAGAAATTTACGCTCTGAGTACAGCCATTTTAAAGGATGTCTGGGAGAAGTTCAATGTTCAATTGGAGCGAGAAGTAAATATTATTTAAACGGTATTTGAACGACAAATCATCGTTTCTTCTTGTAATGTAAAAGTCCTTTATTTTACGCTAGAGTGCACTATTTAATCTAGTTTCTTAACATTTCACGGTTAAATAAAAGCCGTGGTTTTCTTTAGGGACTAATTTTTTAGATTATCTTTGTAACCGAAACCCTCAGTGTACAAAACACATAGAGAAAATAAACATTTATGGCTCAAGACATATTTGACAAAATAAAAAAGAATAGAGGACCAATCGGTCAATTCGCAAAAGGTGTTCACGGATACTTTACATTCCCAAAACTAGAAGGAGAAATCGGTAATAAGATGATCTTTAGAGGAAAGGAGTGTTTAGTTTGGTCAGTGAACAATTATTTAGGTTTAGCGAACCACCCTGAAGTACGTAAGGCTGATGCTGAGGCTGCTGCAGATTGGGGAATGGCTTATCCTATGGGATCTAGAATGATGACAGGTCAAACTTCAGAGCACGAAGCGCTCGAAGCTGAATTGTCAGAATTTATGGGTGCTGAAGATACGATATTACTTAACTTTGGTTATCAAGGAATGGTTTCTTCTATTGACTGTTTAGTAGATAGAAACGATATCATTGTTTATGACAGTGAATCTCATGCTTGTATTTTAGACGGTATGCGTTTGCATGTTGGAAAACGTTTAGTATTTCAACACAATGACATGGCGAGTTTTGACAAGCAGATGGAAAGAGCTACTAAACTAGCTGACCAATCTGGAGGTGGAATCCTAGTAATTACCGAAGGTGTTTTCGGTATGGCTGGAGATCAAGGTAAGCTCAAAGAAATTGTTGAGTTTAGAAAATCTGGTAAATATGACTTTAGACTTTTCGTAGACGACGCCCATGGATTTGGAACCGTTGGAGCTACAGGAAAAGGAGCTGGAGAAGAGCAAGGCGTGCATGACGAAATAGATGTTCTTTTTGGAACTTTTGCTAAATCAATGGCATCTATTGGTGCTTTTATTTGTGCTAAAGAACACATCATTGAGTACATGCGCTACAATATGCGTTCTCAAATGTTTGCTAAATCTTTACCAATGCCTTTAGTTGTTGGAGCTAGAAAAAGATTAGAATTACTAAGAACGCAACCAGAACACAAAGAAAATTTATGGAAAGTTGCTTCTACACTTCAGAAAGGTTTAGTAGAAGCTGGTTTTAATATAGGTGTTACTAATTCTTGTGTTACTCCGGTATTTTTACAAGGAAATCTCGCAGAAGCGACTAACATGACCTTCGATTTAAGAGAAAACTACAATATTTTCTGTTCTATTGTAATCTATCCAGTTGTACCTAAAGACGTAATTATGCTACGTTTGATTCCAACTGCTGTACATACATTAGAAGATGTACACTACACAATCGAAACCTTTATAAAGGTTAAAGCAAAGCTAGACAATGGTGATTATAAAGCCGAAGAATTAGCTGCTGTTGAAGTGGATACAAAAGGATAATGAATTAGTTCATTGTTAAATTTATACTTGTTAAAGTCGGATCATTTATTTGGTCCGACTTTTTTATTATTTTCAGTTGACAACTCTATTAATTTATACGCTAGTAGATAAAATTATCATCAAATTCTAATTAACTTCGCCAACAAACGGAGTGATATGAAATACAATTTAAGCGAGATTACGGCCCTCATTAAAGATAGAAGAACAATCTATCCAGAATTTTATAGCGATAGAAAAGTACATAAAGAGCAAATAGACACCATTTTAAACAGTGCTATTTGGGCTCCGAACCACGGTATGACCCAACCTTGGCGTTTCAAAGTTTTCATGGACGAAGGCAAACAAAAACTTGCCAACTTCTTAGAGGAAATGTACGTAACGCACATTCCAAAAGAAAGACAAACAGATATAAAACGTGCTCGCATGCAAAATAGGCCTGCAGCAGCATCTGCGATAATTGCAGTATGTATGGAAAGACAAGCCTCTGAAAAAATTCCTGAAATTGAAGAAGTAATGGCCGTTGCTTGTGCTGTACAAAACATGTATTTGACTTGTACAGCATACGGATTAGGTGGTTTCTGGTCTACACCCAAATTTATGAGTTTAACCGATACCAACGAGTTTTTAGGATTAGGAGAAAAAGACAAGTGCCTTGGTTTTTTCTACATCGGTTATCCATCAACCGACTGGCCTAAAGGACAACGCAAACCTATAGAATACGTAACAGAATGGATTCAGGAGTAGAACATTTAACGGATTTAGGACTGGTTAATTATGTGCAACACCCTACAAACCCAGACTATATAGTTTTTCGATTTGCAGACATAACAAGAGCAGAAACATTTGAGCGCGAATTAATGGCGCAAAATATCTGGTTTGAAAAAGGCGAAGAGAAACCAAGGACACGCACATTCTATCTGTATGGTATTTATAAAAGAGACTATAAAAAAGTGCAGCAAATTAACTTTAATACAGAAGCTGCACACCGAAATTTTTTAATCAAAAACAATTTTTTTCGTTATTTCGTGTTACTCTTTATGTTGCTTGTTGTGAGCTTAGCATTATTTGGTTATTGTAAAAAACAAAGTATTTTAGACGCGAAGACAAGAGATGTTGAACAAGTTTATTCTGAATAGGAGTCGATTTGTACCTCTAAATAAAAGATGTTTACCTTTAGCGCATATTAACTGTAAACCAACCCAAATTTCGAGTAATTTAATTGTATGAAAAGTATTTTAATTCTGATTTTATTGGTTAGTTTTTGTAGCTTTTCTCAAGGTAAGAGAAAGAAATCGTCTGCCGAACATTTTTTCGGATTAACATACAAACCTTTAATCCCTTTTGGATTAGTTGGAGACAAACCAGTAGATATTCAAATTGAGAGTTTTAGAACCAACGTTAAACCCACTTTTGGATACACGTTCGGTGCCAATATTAGAACAGGAATAACAAAACTATTGGCTATAGAAACAGGGTTGTTGTATACACGCAAAAATTACCTTACTTCGTTCAACTTAGTAGACTCTTCGTTAACAGACGAAAATGATTTTGGTATTATAAATTTTGACATTCCAATTAACATGCTCGTTTACATTCAATTAGGAGAGAAGTTATATGTAAATACTGCTCTGGGCGTTTCACTCACATACAATCCTTCAAATATCAGAACACAAACCAATCCAGAAGGTGCACATTTATTTAAAATACAAGCAAGCAGGCGCGGTTTTTTCTCTGGCGAATTAAACGCCAACGTTGGATTTGAGTACAGAACCGAAAAAGATGGATTTTTCTACTTAGGTGTTTCTGGAAAAATTCCTTTTGAACCTTTGCTAAATGTGGTTAGTATTTACGAAAACGACGATTACTTAATATTTAATGGTGCGGAGCTTTCTGGTGCTACTTTTGCAATAGATTTAAGGTATTTCTTCCATAATACAAAAAATAAAGGAACGCAGTTTAAAGGTGGACCAATAGAACAATAAAAAAAGACTGCCTAGCAACCGACAGTCCTTAATTTTGATTAGCGAATAGGGTAATATTCTTTTATAAAGTTAAGTATATATCTTATTTATAGTTTCTCTTATATTAAAGAACTGACAAGTATTTAGCTTAACATATAAAATTCATAGACGAAATAGATTAAAATGGATACTAAATTAAAAATCAACAGGTTAGTAAATACGTTTAACTTAACAGAGCACCCAGAAGGAGGTTGGTATAAAGAAACCTACCGAAGTTCAGCAAATACGAATACCAAAAACGGTGAAAGATCTTTATTGACCTCTATATATTTTTTACTTTCTTCGGCGAATCAAAGTCATTTTCACAAAATAGAAAGCGACGAAATCTGGTTCTATCACGAAGGGAGTCCGCTAAGCGTACACACTATTTCTCCAGATGGAGAGTACAAAGTACTGAAGGTTGGTTTAAACCTTGAAAATGGCGAACAACCTCAAGTTCTTGTGCCCAAAGGAACTATTTTTGGATCTACTGTAGATGAATCAAATAGTTATTCTTTCGTGAGCTGTGCTGTTGCACCAGGGTTTGATTTCAACGATTTTTATTTGCACACCAGAGAAGAACTCTTAGAAGCCTTTCCTGAGCACGAGAAAATTATAAACCGTTTGACTCGCTTTTAAGTGTTTTTCTAAAATCATGTCCGCTCGGACGTTCATAAATAGCTAATTCAAATTGATGTATCGATGCGAATACGTGATCAAAAATATCAGCTACAATCATCTCGTATTGCTCCCACTCTTTCACTTTAGAAAAGCAATAAATTTCAATAGGAACACCGTACTCTTTGGGCTCTAGCTGCCTAACCATTAAAGACATTTCAGGATTTACATTCGGATTATTTTTCAAATAATATACCAAGTAGGCTCTAAATAATCCTATGTTCGTTTGTTTTCTGGCTTGTATAGACTTTGGATCGATACCATTTTGTTCGTTATACAGCTTAATTTCTGTTTGTCTTTCTTCTATAAAACTGCGCATTATTTGTGCTTGTTTTAAGTGTTCTAACATTTCGGGAGATGCAAACTTAACAGAGTCAATTTGTATAAGAATAGAGCGCTTTATTCTTCTACCCGGACTCTCTTCCATACCTCTCCAATTTTTGAATGAATCAGAAATAAATGAATAAGTAGGTATAGTTGTAATGGTTTTGTCAAAATTTTGAACCTTAACGGTTGCCAGGTTTATTTCAATCACATCTCCATCGGCACCAAACTTCTCCATTGTTACCCAGTCACCTATCCTCACCATATCATTTGTTGCAAGCTGAATCGAGCCTACAAAACCTAAAATTGTATCTTTAAACACAAGTATAATAATCGCCGTCATAGCACCTAAAGAGGTTAAGAAGAAAGCAGGTGTTTTATTAAATAACACTGATAACATTACAATTACAAAGAAAATAGAAAGTATAATTTTACTTACTTGAATATAACTTTGAATAGGTTTATCTTTTAACGACTCTTTTGTCTTCAGTACATCTCTTATAGAGTTTAGAAGACGTAAAACAGAAATTAATACAGAAAATACAATTAGAAAATCAACTAACCTTAAACCAAATGCTTGCGCTTTGGGATATGCAAATAATACAATGGATAGAAAGTAATCCATAAAAAGCAAGGGAATTAAATGAGCTAAAGCTTTAAAGAATTTATTGCTCACTAAAAAATCATCCCAAGGCGTTCTTGATTTACCGGCTAAATAATGAACAACATTAACCATTACCGTTCTAGAAACCCACCAGATAACAGATGAAATAATTAACATCGCTGTAAACAAACCTAAGGCCCAAAAAAGTTGATGATCTTGAAAAGTTTCGTTCTTCAAAAGAGCTTTCATTCCAGACTTTTCGTTAAACAAATACCAACTTTCTATCCAATCAAATATTAACTCTCGCATACTAAATGTATTTTTAGCAAAAATAGTAATCTTTAATGGCTAGAAAAACATTGTTTCATCTATTGGGCTGGATAACGTTACTTATCTTTCCAATACCTGCTTTTTGGGCACTTTGGTATTTCGAAGATATTGATTTCTACAGTGTTTTAAGCTTACATGAATTAGCAGAGAATTATTGGCTACTCGGACTCCAATTTGGTTTTTACTATGGTATTTTAGTTCTCGCTTTCGCTGAGTCTGGTTTAATGGCAGAAGAAGATTTATCACAAACCCGATTTATTCAATCTTTAAAATTAAACTGGGGCGATATTCTATTTATGTCTTTCTGTGCTGGTTTTGGAGAAGAATTACTATTCAGAGCAGGTATACAACATTGGCTTGGCCCATGGATTACTTCTATTATTTTTATTGCTATTCACGGTTATCTAAACCCATTTAAGCCCAAAACCTTTTTATATGGATTGTTTATAATTCCGTTTATTCTAGGGTTAGCTTTTGCCTATGATTACTTTGGATTATGGTTTTGCATAGCAGCTCATTTTAGTTTCGATTTACTATTACTAAGAGTTTATGCCGTGGAAAAATCAATTATTTAACTTGTATTCGCAATTGGGTTGTTTGACGAGTGAGTAAACAGGGTGGAACAAGAACTTGCCGATCAATGACCAATAAATCCATTCTTCTCAAATCACACAATTCCTCTGGCAGATCTAAAAATACACCTGCATTATCCAAATGCATCTCTGCTATTCTTGAACTATTTTTAATGCTTTTAGGTATAGAATCAATAAAGTTTCTTGTTAGATAGAGAAACTCTAAACTTCCAGAATTAAAAAGTTCTGGCGGTAAACGCGTGATATAATTAAAAGTTAAACTTAAATTTTTTAAATTTTCTAAACGTCCAAGCTCTTTAGGTAACTCTTTAAGTTTGTTGTGATTTAAAAGTAATTGCTCTAACTTATTTGCTCTATAAATTGTTGGAGAAATACTATCTATCTCATTGTATTGAAGTGACAATATTTCTAATTTTTTTAAATCACCTATCTCTTTTGGTATGCAAGTAAGCCTGTTATTGCCTATGTACAGCTTTTTAAGGTTGGTTAGTTCTTTTATTTCTTTTGGAATTTCAGTGAGTTCGTTTTTGTATAGCCATAAAACTTCTAAAGCTTTATTTTTAAAAACCGAAGCAGGAATTTCGCGTAAACCTTGCCTACTCAAATCTAAACGCTTTACCGGTTTTTCAATCTTTTTAGGAGAATAAACCTTAGGAGAAAACACTCTACACCCAGAGAGAATGAAAACGCACAAACAAAATAGAATAAGCAGATTAGATTTCATATTTTATTACTTAATAAGACAATATAATTAATTAAATAGCAATTAAAAAATGAACCTATATTTTTGATGCGTAGCTTTAAAAATTTAGTGTTAAGTCTACACTAAAAAAAATCAACTTGTGTAGTAAGATTATGGTAGCTTTAACGTCTATGTTCAAAATCATACTTTATGAAAACAATTTCCATTGCAGTATTAATAACAATAACTAGCTTATTTTCTTGCGTTAATAATTCAACACAAGAAAATAGTTCAAAACAAACCTCTAACCTTAAAGAAATAGAATCTTCGTTTACTTCAAGAAACAACGAAGCACATAATAAAGAAGTCTTTTTAAATAAAGATGTGTTTAGTGCAGATATTGAACTTGTTTTTGGCGAAAAACAAAGGTTAAATGCAAAGCTACTTTATCATACACGTACTGGAAAAACAAAACTAGTTTACAATGATAGTAGCGAACTTACCTATAACGGAAAAAACGTTTACCTCTCGCCTGCTTCAGTAGAAAAGCCTAGTGCAAGATTTGACATTTTTACGTGGAGCTACTTTTTTGCACTCCCATATAAAATTGATGATAATGGAACAACTTTATCAGATTTTGAAAACAAGGATTTGAATGGAAAAGCATTTAATGTAGAAAAACTTACGTTTGGAGAAAACGTTGGTGATAGTCCGGATGACTGGTACGTGCTTTACCAAAACAAAGAGACTAACTTATTACACGCTGCATCTTACATTGTAACGTTAAATCAAAGTGTTGAAGAAGGTGAAAAAGATCCGCATGCTATTGTTTACAGCAAATACCAAAAGTTAGATGATATTTCTATTGCACACCGTTGGGACTTTTTTGGGTGGACAGAAACAGAGGGTTTAACCGACACTTTAGGATATGCTAACTTAACCAATCTTCATTTCTTAGAAGAAAACGAAGTAAGTTTTGAACCTTTAGAAGATTCAAAATTGGTTGGACTTTAGAAAAGTCGCTTAGCGTAATTACGGTGACTACTTCTAATTATTGAACGTGATTTTTATTTTTCTTGAATTATTCCATATCTTTCATTTATGAAAAATAGATTTCTCTTATTCACCTTAGTTTTTGTTCTCTCTTCTTGTCATGTTGGTCGTTTTGTCACTCGTAACTTTGCCAACATTACAGACTATAAATTCTTTGAAAATGAAGAAATTAAAAAGGCAGACCAAACCTTTCATTTTCACACAGCAGATACTTCAACATTAGAAGGTAGAGTGCCAAAATTCATTAATATACAATCAGAAAAAATTCCGTTTGAGCAATATTTAGCCGATAAAAAAACAACTGCTTTTATAATTATAAAGCAAGATTCTATCTTATACGAAAGATACTTGAACGGATACGATAGAGCATCCATAGAAACTTCTTTCTCCATGGCTAAATCTTACGTTTCTGCTTTGGTTGGAATCTGTTTAGAAGAAGGTAAAATTAAATCACTTCAAGATCCAATTACAGATTATTTAAATCTATTTAAAAATCCTGGATTTGAAAATATTACGATTCAACATTTGCTAGGTATGCAATCTGGCATTGAGTTCAATGAGAGTTACATCAATCCTTTCGGACACGTAGCGAAATTCTACTACGGAACCAATTTAAAGAAGTATGTGAGTAAACTTAAAATAGCAGAAGCTCCTGGTAGGTTTGATTATAGAAGTGTAGACACTCAAATACTTGGTTTATTGGTAGAAAAAGTCACAAACAAAACGCTCGCTAAAAATTTAGAAGAAAAAATCTGGAGAAAAATCGGGACAGAATTTGATGCTTCTTGGAGTTTAGACAGTAAGAAGCATAAAACAGCCAAAGGCTTTTCTTCTCTCAACGCTAGAGCCATTGATTACGCTAAGTTTGGCAGACTTTACCTGAATAACGGAAATTGGAATGGAGAACAAGTTGTTCCAGAAAGTTGGGTACAGGCTTCTACGAGCTATTCTACTAAGCGTCAAAACGTATACTACCAAAATCAATGGTGGTTTGTAAATGTAAAACCCACAAAGAATGATTCTCTACAAGAAACTGTTCCTTATACTGACAAAAATGGAGAAACAACTCAAATAAAATTCGCAAAAGCGTATATGGCTCAAGGAATTTTAGGTCAGTACATTTATATACACCCAGAAAAAGAATTAATAATTGTGCGTTTAGGAAAAGACTACGGTAAAAACAGTGCTTGGTCGAATCTTTTTACGAGTATTTCTAGATTATATTAATAACATTTTCGTTCTTCTTTGCAATGAAGATTTAGAAGGCGAAAAAAATATAAGTAACGACTGAGATTTTTTTAATTGAAGAATTGTTAATTTTCAAATGCGACTTATTCTAATATTAATTATTTCCCTCCGTATACAATCCTCCGCTTTTTAATCGGGTAAACCCTCATAAAAACCACCTCCTTTGAGAAAGGAGGACACAAACAGACCGAATAAAGCGTTTCTTCTTCTAACGATTTAACTTAGCAAAATCCTTAGCGAAATAAGTCAAAATTGCATCTGCACCTGCTCTTCTAAAACTCAAAAGCATTTCTGGCATAGCTGTATTATAATCTAACCAACCATTTTGAGCTGCAGCATAAAGCATTGCACATTCTCCAGAAACATTGTAAGCCGTTATCGGAACTTCAAAATTTTCTTTCATTAAGTGTATCACATCTAAATAGCAAAGTGCGGGTTTTACCATTAACATATCTGCGCCTTCTAAAACGTCTAACTCACCTTCAATTAAAGCTTCTCTTTTGTTTGCTGGGTTCATTTGGTATGTTTTCTTATCTCCTGCCTTTGGTGCAGAATCTAACGCATCTCTAAACGGACCATAAAAAGCACTCGCATATTTTGCGCTGTAAGACATGATTGAAACATCTGTAAAACCATTTATGTCTAAACTTTCTCTAATGTGTCCAACTCTACCATCCATCATGTCAGACGGACCAACAATATCAATTCCGGCTTGCGCCTGAGCTACTGCCATTTTAGACAAAATTGGAAGCGTTGGGTCGTTTAAAATCTTACCATTTTCTACCAAACCATCATGACCATCAGAAGAATACGGATCCATTGCAACATCACTCATTAAAACGATGTGCGGAAAAGTTGCCTTAATCTTTTGAATTGCATGCAGGTAAAAATTATCCTCAGCATAGCTGTATGTAGCCGTTTTATCTTTGTCTTTCTCTGGTATTGCCGGGAACAAAACATAGGTCATAATTCCCAAATTAACACAAGATTCTATCTCTTTTAAGAGCAAATCTAAACTCCATCGAAAGTTGTTGGGTAATGATTTAATTTCATCCTTTATGTTAGAACCGTCTACCAAAAATAACGGGTAAATTAAGTGTTCTGTGCCTAATTTAGTTTCCTCTACCATTTTTCTTATTGCAGCAGACTTTCTGTTTCTTCTTGGTCGAATATTCATATGCGATATTTTTAACAAAGAAAAGAATTTAGAATCAAATATGAGTTCAAAGCATGCTTTTAAACAACCTTTAACTGCAAAATATTCATTAAGAGTTCTAACACTTTAAATTTTCTTATTTTTATCGTGGTTATAAAAAAAATACTACGATGGTTACAAACATGAAACTCACACTTTCTGTAGGCCTTATGTTCTTGGCAGGACTCATAAGTTGTGAAGACAATTCAACTCCTACAGTGAAAACCGGTAAAAAGACAATAAACAAAGAATTCAACGATCCCAACCGTTCTTTTAACACCACCTTTGATGGAAAACTTTTTTCTATTCCTTCTCCAATACAGACTGCGCTTTTAATAAAAAATGCGCAATTTAATTTTAATGAAGAGCTGTTAAATCCAACAGATAATTTAGCCACATATAATGCAGAAGTAAAAAAGGCCTTGAATTTAGGTATTTTTGGAGCAGATTTAGGCTATACAACGCTCTACGATAAAAATAGCTCTGCACTGAAGTATTTAAATGCTGTTGAGCTTCTTTCTAATGATTTAGGAATTGCTGGTGCCTTTGACAAAGACTTCTTAGATCGTTTTGAAAATAATTTAAATAACCAAGATAGTATGCTCGTAATTCTAAGCGATGCATTCAGAAAAGGAGATAGTTTTTTAAAGCAAAATAAACGAAAAAATGTAAGCGCTCTAATCTTGGCAGGAGGTTGGATAGAGTCTATGCACTTTGCAACAAACCTTTATGAATCAAGTAAAAACCAAACCTTACTTGAGCGCATAGGAGAACAAAAACAATCTCTACAAACGTTAATTGAAATTCTCGAAAAGTACAATGATGAAAATGCAAACGAAGTACTCATTAAACAACTAAAAAATTTACAAACGAGTTTTGAGAAGGTTACTATTGCTTATACTTATGTAGCACCTACTACATACTCAGATCAAAAGGTAACTGTTTTTAATAACGAAACTATTGTAATGATGTCTGACGAGGTACTTGCAGAAATTATCCAAAAAACAAAAGACTTAAGAAATGAAGTTGCCCAGTAATTCTAAAAATAAAATGGTAAAATATTATACACTTGCTTTATTATCGCTCTTTGTAACACTGGCATCTAACTCTAATGCTCAAAATTGCGATTCTATCTATGCAGTAGTTCAAAGCTACCTAACCAATGATAAGGAGGGTAGATTGTTCGTTTCGGATGGACAAACCTACGCAGCTTTTCTTGACCGCGAAAAAGCCGAGTTTAAAACAACACTTTACGGCAATTCTTTGTACAGAATAGCTGCTTCTGCCGGAACCAAAGATGATTATGTTATCTTCTCTATTTATGATAGCGAAGAAAACATGCTTTTTACCAACAGAACAGAAAAAAATGCACCTTTTTGGGATTTTAAAGTAAAAAATACGCTTCCCGTAAGAATTGAAACTGAACTTGACCCAGACAAGAAAGTATCGGGTTGTGCTGTTATGCTAATCGGTTTTCAAAAGTAAATAATGAGTGCAAAGATACTCAAAGCACTTATTCAACTCTTTGCAATTATTGCGAAAGTAGATGAATTTGATAACGACGAAACTTCTGAAGAAATACAAAGTTCTAACGGAAGATTAATTGTTGCGCTTTTCTTAAAGCAAGAGTTGAATGCAGCCTTGGTTGATGAGTATCTTCTTCAATTTGATACTTTTCTAAAAACACACCACGCAAGTACTAAGAAAAAAGACGGAAAACGAAAGCGAACCGCAGTAAACTCAGTTAAAATTTTACGAATCTGTTCAGAAATAAATGAAGAATTAACGCAACGGCAAAAGACCATTGTGCTGGTTCGACTTTTAGAATTCATTAATGCGAACAATCAGGTAACAGAACAAGAACTTGAGTTTGTTACTACGGTTGCGGAATCGTTTAATATAGAAACATCAGAATATCAAACAATTAAATCTTTTGTTGAAGCTGCTAATCCGATAGATAGTAAGTTAACATTATACCTCAGTAATAATAAAAACAATCATTTCACCAACGCCAAACATATCCACCTGGATGGTCTAGACAATAGTATTGGAATTTTACATGTGGAAAGTGTAAACATGTTTTTCTTGCAATACTCAGGTAAAGAAGTACTTACGCTTAACGGACAAGTTGTTCCAAATAATAGACAACATATTTTTACACAAGGTTCTAGCCTTAAAACACCTAAAATTCAAACCGTTTACTACAGCGATATTATCACGCGCTTCTTATCGGATGAAGGCAGGGAAAAACTAACTTTTCATTGCGATAATGTAAGTTACTCGTTTAGAAACGGAAAGCAAGGCTTGCACAAGATTAGTTTCAAAGAAAACCAAGGGAAATTAATTGGAATAATGGGAGGTTCTGGAACAGGAAAATCTACCCTTCTCAATGTATTAAACGGAAACTTTACTCCTAGTAACGGTAGGGTTGTTATTAATGGTATAGACATTCATAAAGAAAAAGAAAAAATTGAAGGCGTAATTGGATTTGTCGCCCAAGACGATTTATTAATTGAAGAACTTACCGTATTTCAAAATTTATATTTTAGTGCTAAACTGTGCTTTAAAGAACTAAATGCTATACAAATAGGAAAAAAGGTTCTACATATTTTAAAATCGATAGGCCTATATGATAGTAGGGACCTAAAAGTAGGTACTGTTTTGGAGAAAACAATTTCTGGAGGTCAAAGGAAACGACTCAATATTGCACTAGAGCTCATTAGAGAACCCGCAGTATTATTTGTTGATGAACCAACATCCGGTCTTTCGTCTAGGGATTCCGAAAATATTATGGACTTGCTGAAAGAACTTGTTTTAAAAGGAAAGCTCGTCTTTGCAGTAATTCACCAACCTTCTTCAGACATTTTTAAGATGTTTGATAAACTACTGGTTCTTGATGTAGGAGGATATCCAATCTATTACGGAAACCCGGTTGAAGGTGTTGTTCATTTTAAAACAATTATAAACCATGTCAATTGCGAAGAACGCGAGTGCGAAACCTGCGGAAATGTCAATCCAGAACAACTCTTTAATATTGTAGAAGCAAAAGTAGTAGATGAATATGGTAATTTGACCAATAACAGAAAAACCTCTCCAGAAGAATGGCACCAAAAATACTTGAGCTCAAAAAAGCAAGAAACAACTGAAGACCATACTGAAAAACCGAAAATATCATTTAAAGTACCTTCTAAAATAAATCAATTCATTGTCTATTTCTATAGAGATATACTTGCTAAAGTTGCCAATAAACAATACATAATTATAAACGCATTAGAAGCTCCAATTTTAGCATTAGTTCTTGCATTCTTTATCAAATTCTTTAACTATTCAGAAAACCAAGAAAAGGGATTTACATTTGAAGGAAATCAAAACTTACCTCAGTATTTATTTATAGCTGTTGTGGTTGCCTTGTTTATTGGGCTTACCGTAGCAGCAGAAGAAATTATTAAAGACAAAAAAATACTCAAAAGAGAATCTTTTCTCAACTTATCAAAGGGCAGTTACCTGTTTTCAAAGATTTTTATAATGTTCATTCTCTCTGCACTTCAAATGGGATTCTTTGTACTTATCGGAAATTACATTTTAGAAATTAAGGGCTTGTGGTTTGAATACTGGATGATCTTATTCTCTACCGCTTGTTTCGCAAACTTATTAGGCCTAAATATCTCCGCATCATTCAATTCTCCAAAGGTTATTTATATTATCATTCCTATAATGATTATTCCGCAATTACTTTTTAGTGGTGTAATTGTAAAATTTGATAAACTACATCCAATCTTCGCCAAAGAGAATAGCGTTCCTTGGATTGGTAATATAATGGCTTCTCGCTGGGCTTATGAAGCATTGGCGGTAACCCAATTTAAACACAATAGCTTTGAATCTGAATTTTTCACATTAAACAGTCAGGTTAGTACAGCATCATGGAAAAGAGATTATTGGATACCTGAGTTAAAAAATCGGTTAGATATCCTAAAGTATGCTGATAAATACGACCAAACAAAAGTTGATCGTGCTATTCTAGTTCTAAAAAATGAAATAGAAAAAGAAGAGCGCTTATACAACCCAGAAAATTTCAACTGTAAAGACTGTGTAGTTGATTTAAAGAAGAAGCACACCACTAAAAAAACAACTAAAAATATATTCAGATTTCTAGAGATACTAAGAAAACAATATAATGCCGATGCCAATAGTGGAATGAAAAAACTAGAGGAAATTATAGACACAAATGGGAAGTCGTTACACCTTCTAAAAAAACAGAATTACTCTAATAAATCACTCTCCGACATTGTTACAAATAGAAACAACATAAATAAAATTGTAGAAAAAGACGGTCAACTGATTCAAAAAGACGATCCAATTTATTTATCACCCACACAAAAGCATCTGTTTAATGCACATTTCTATGCTCCCAACAAGAAAATTGGAAATCGCATGATAGATACCTTTACCGCCAACCTTTTAATTATCTGGGGAATGATTCTACTGCTTACTGTAACCTTGTATTTCGATTTTTTTAAACGGATAATTTTCCTTTTTAGTTTCCTAAAAAGAACAAGTTAAATGGCCTTTAAAATTCCGCTCACATACTTCAAAATATCCGTCTGAGTTATAATTCCTTCCAGCTCTCTATCTAAATTAACAACAGGTAAAGCACTAATTTTTTTCTTTATCATTGTTTCCACTAAACGGTCTACCGGTTCATTAGCCACAGCTACTAATATACCTTTATGCATAAACGCTTCAACTTTTTGCGTTTTTTCCACATCTAATAAATCAAACGTAGAAACCATACCCACCACTTTTTTATTATTTACCACAACTAAATGATGAAAATTATGTTCTTTTAGCAACAAAAATGCCTTCTCTGCTGTTTCAGTTTTATTCAGTTTACAAACCGTTGTTGTCATTAAATCTCGAGCTACTTTCATACTGTTTTTATTTCAAATTTAACGGATAACAAAATACTAACCATTGACATTTATCAAACAAGAAATTGAAAGTTAACATACAGACAACCCTTTATTTTCGCCTTTCGTTTTACTACTGTATTCATTAAGCGAAGTACAAATGACAACAGAAACAATAAAAAAAATCAATACGTCAATAGACACAATGCAAAATTTTGTTTCCTTGAGTGCCCAACTACTTCCCTATTTTAAAACCTTAAAAGAAAAGAGCCATCTTTCTGCATCAGAAAAAAAGGACTTAAATAGAATTCATACCGTATTTAAAGATTGTATGCTAGATGAAAAAGAAGCACTACTCATCATGCATTCAGATATTATTGGAATAATTAAAAGCACCTATAAAGCTATCAACAGCCAAAAAACTAAAAACGATTTAACGGTAAACTATTACTTAGGAAGGTTTCAAAAAGAATATGAACGACTATCTGAAAACTGGAAAACAGTGACTTTAAATTGATTTTATAGTAACTTCGCTTATCATGCGAAAAAATAATGATCCAGGACTAGGAATTGCTTATGAAAAGAACGTTCGTCGACTTTTAAACCAAGACGGTTCGTTTAACATAAAGAGAAAAGGCGGAGCATCTTGGTATAAAGACACATATAAATTTTTAATTGATATTTCGGGTGTTTACTTTCTGTTGCTTGCTTTTATTGCCTATCTCGGAATAAATTTACTTTTTGCAACTGCTTATTATTTTCTAGGAGAAAACACCATTTCTGGGTTAGAGCCAGGTCAGAATCTATTTCTACAAAGCTTCTATTTCTCTGCCCAAACATTCACAACCGTAGGGTATGGAAGTCTTTTACCTAAGGGAAACACGGCAAATATCTTAGCTATAACTGAGGCATTTATTGGCTTTCTAAGTTTTAGTTTAGCAACTGGTATTTTATATGGTAGGTTTTCAAAACCCAATTCCAAAATAAACTTTTCAAACAACATTATTCTTACAAATTATAACGATGGAAAAGCCGTCATGTTTAAAATGGTAAATGCAAGAAAAAACGTTTTACTTAAAGCGCATGCAGACGTTATTTTAATATGTGACAAGCAGAATCCGGCTACGCCTTTTGAAAAAGAGTATTTTAAGCTAAAACTAGAGATAAGCGATATTAATTTTTTTCCGCTTACATGGACTGTTGTGCATAAAGTTGATGAAGATTCTCCACTTTATAACTTAAGTTTTAGTGCACTAGAAAAAAGAAACGTAGAAGTAATTGTACTTGTGAAAGCGTTTGACGAAACATTTAGCCAAGAAATTTTCGAAAAGCATTCATATGCACATCACCAGTGGAAACAAAATGTAAAATTTAAACGCAATTTCAAGGTTAATGATAAGGGCGTTGTTGAGCTTTATGTAGATCAATTAAATGATTTTGACACTTTGCCTAATTAATACATTTTCGAATCAATAAGTGTATTGGAATTCCTATTTTTGAGCTAATATTTTAGAAATGCAAGAAACAACAACATCATATCCTTTAATGGAACAGTTTTACACCATACAAGGTGAAGGCAGTTACAGCGGAAAAGCTGCTTACTTCATTCGATTGGGTGGTTGTGATGTGGGCTGTGTTTGGTGTGATGTAAAAGAAAGTTGGGAGGCTGGAAATCATCCAAATACAGAAATTAGTGCCATTATTGAAAGCGTAAAGAAAGCACAAACCAACTTTGTAGTTATTACAGGAGGAGAACCGGCTATGTATGACTTAACTCCTTTAATAAAATCTTTGCATGATTTAGAAATTGAAGTTGCCATTGAAACCTCTGGCTGCTACACCTTAAAAGGAAAAGTAGATTGGTATTGCTTCTCTCCTAAAAAATTCAAAGCTCCAGTAGAAGAAGCATATGAAAAAGCCGATGAATTAAAAGTTGTTATCTTTCACAAGTCAGATTTTCTGTGGGCTGAGGAGCATGCATCTAAAATAAATGATACTTGTAAGCTCTATTTGCAACCAGAATGGAGTAAAGAGGAACAATTATTGCCCTTGATTATTGAATATGTAAAAAAGAATCCAAAGTGGAGAATCTCTTTACAGACCCATAAATACATGAATATTCCATAAAGATGATAAAACACTTTCTATATTTTCTACTACTGCTTTCCATAACAAGCTGTGTCACGGCTCAACCCGGTTATACAACCTCAAGCAATAAAGCAATAAAATTGTTCGAAAAAGCTCGCGTTTCTCCAAATAGCTTAGATAAAACAGGGAAAAGACCAGACTACAAATCAGGTATTGATTTTTTAAATCAAGCTTTAGAAAAAGACCCTAATTTTCTTGAAGCACATGACTTAATTAGTCAGTATTATTTTTACGAAAACAACATCGAAAAATCAGTATTTCATCAAAAAGAACTTCTTAGAATACAGCCCAATCAAGATTTTAACGGAAGCTTATTTTATTCAATAGCAGAAATGCAATTTGCTATTGGTAACTACGCAGATGCTATTTTGTATACAGATCGTGTAATTAATTATCCAAGACCAACCATTTCTCAAGAATTACAAGTAAACGCAAGCGTATTAAAAAACAAAGCAATGTTTGCTCAAGATGCGATTAACAATCCTTCATCAATCACTCCAATAAACGTAGGGAAAGGAATAAATACAGAGCACAATGAATATTTCCCCACAATAACAGTGGATGGCAAAACACTACTTTTCACACGAGAAGTTCCTAATAATTCTGGCGGACCAAGAGGGCAAGAGGATTTTTACACTTCAGAATTAAGTGATATTAATGTTTGGATGAAAGCAGTGCCTATGCCGTCTAACATCAATACTCCTCTAAACGAGGGCGCTCCTACACTTGCTCCCGACGGAAGATCTCTTGTATTTGTTGCCTGCGCAGGAAATGGAGACAATACAAATTACGGACCTACTAAACAAGGATATGGGAGTTGCGACTTATTTTACACAAAAAAAATAGGCGATAAATGGTTAAATCCAATCAATCTACCTGGCTATGTGAACAGTTCAAGCTGGGAGTCTCAGCCTTCACTTTCTTCGGATGGAAAAACCATGTATTTCGTAAAACGAATAGGTCGAGCAGCTGAACAGAACTCAGATATTTTTGTAACCCAAAAAAGTGATAATGGCTATTGGAGTAAGCCAGAACGATTAGGAATGAATATCAATACTCCTTATAAAGAAGAGTCTGTGATGATACATCCAGACGGTCAAACCTTATATTTTGCCTCAAACGGACATATTGGTCTTGGAGGAACAGATTTATTCATGAGTAGAAAACAAACCGATGGAACTTGGGGAAACCCAATTAACTTGGGTTATCCAATTAATACTAAGGGAGATGAAAACTCTCTACTTGTAGGACCTGACGGAGAAGTTGCTTTTTTTGCTTCTGACAGACCAGGTGGTTACGGAGGTTTAGATATTTATTATTTTGTTTTACCCGAAAAATTACGCGCAACCAAAACAACCTACTTTGAAGGCTTTGTATACGATGCGAACAGTACATCTAAACTTCCTCTTGCTGGAAATTTTGAATTAATTGATCTCGAAACTGGCGAGCAAGTAATTGAAGCTACCGCAGATAAATTATCTGGAGCATTTATGGTAGCACTGCCCACAAATCGTAAATACGCCCTAAACGTTACGTATCCAAATTATGCTTTCTACAGTAAGAATTTCGATATGAAGTTAGCTGAAAATCAAGAAGCTTTTCGAATGGATGTACCTCTTTATCCGCTAGAAAATACGGATACTAAAATTGAATTAGAAAATGTATTTTTTGATTTAAATAAAACGAGTCTTAGAGCAGAATCATTTGTTGAACTCAACAAGTTGGTAGACTTTTTAAATAAAAATAAGGAAGTAAAAATAGAAATTGGCGGACACACAGATACACGCGGAGATGCTAAAGACAATCAAGAGTTATCAGAAGGTAGAGCAAGCTCAGTCTATCGCTATTTAATAGAAAAAGGAATTTCTAAAGAAAGGTTAACTTTCAAAGGTTATGGAGAAACGCAACCTAAAATAAGTGATGACGAAATTGATTTAATAAGCAGTTCTGAGGAAAAAGAAAAAGCACATCAATCAAATAGAAGAACAGAGTACAAAATAATTAAATAATGATCCATTTTTTTAAACTTGTTCGACCCTTTAATTTATTTATTATTGCCTTAACCATGTTTGGTTTAGGTAGTTATTTTGACGCCTATTGTGTCAAAAATGGACAGGCTTCTGTACTCTTTAGTTTGCCTTTCGTTCTTTTGGTTATTTCTACCATTTTAATTGCAGCTGCTGGTAATATTATAAACGACTACTTCGATATTCGAGCAGACAGAATTAATCGTCCAACCAAACAAATAATTGGAAAACACATTAAAAAACGGTGGGCTATTGTTTGGCATTGGGGAATTAATTTCATTGCTTTTGCTATAGCTATCTACCTAAGCTATACTTTCAAAACATTTTGGTACGTCTTTATTCATTTATTGTCTATCAATTTATTATGGTATTATTCTAGCTACCTAAAAAGAACCGCCATAATTGGTAATGTAATAATTGCATTGCTCACTGCACTTGTACCTTTGCTTGTTGGGATTTTCTATAACCCGTTTTTAGTAAACAACGCTTCTGCCCTTTTTCCATTTGAAGCCGTGCAAAATACAACTAACTGGATACTTTACTTTAGTATCTCTTTAGGGCTATTTGCCTTTTTCTTAAACTGGAGCAGAGAAATTATAAAAGACATAGAAGATGTAGAAGGCGACAAAGAAATTAAAGCCAAAACACTACCTATATTCTTGGGTGTTAAAAAAACAAAATGGATTGCAACCGCAGTAATTCTTGTTCCCGTTTTTACAACCTTTTCACTCTATCCTTTATATGCTTTATCTAACTTAGAAATAAGTGCATTTTACCCTATTCTAGGATGTGCTTTTTTTGTGATTGCAGCGTTGATATTAATGTGGACTTCCAAAGAAAAGAAAACAATTAAAAGGGCTCATTTGAGTATAAAACTAGCCATGGTTTTTGGTTTATTTCTTCCTGTATACTGGCTTATAATCTTGTAAAATGATTGATTTTAAAATTATCTTAGGATCCAAATCTCCAAGGCGTCAATCCCTTATAGCCGAATTGGGTTTAGCATATGAAATTCGAACAAAAGAGGTAGCAGAAAACTACGACCAAAACTTACCCGCTAAAAAAGTTGCAGAATACTTAAGCAAATTAAAAGCAGCGCCTTTGCGCGATTCTCTTCAACCTAAAGAAATATTGCTTACCTCAGACACTACTGTGGTTCTAAATAATACTGTTTTAGGAAAACCACGCACTTTAAACGAAGCCAAAGAAATGCTACACGCCTTATCGGGTAAAGTACACGAAGTTGTTACCGGTGTATGCTTGCAAAGTTTGGAGAAATCAACATCTTTCTCAGTTACAACCAAAGTACACTTTAAGAACATAACTGATGCTGAAATTGAATACTATGTGGAAAAATATAAACCGCTAGATAAAGCAGGTGCATATGGTATTCAAGAATGGATTGGACAAGTAGGTGTTGAAAAAATAGAAGGCTCTTATTACAATGTAGTAGGATTACCTGTAGAAACCGTTTGGGACGTACTTAAAACGTTTTAGCTTTATTTCGGTTCTACGTATAACTTAAACCTTAGTTTTTCATCTTTCTTCGCATTAGATTCGATGTGCACTGCTCTATCTTGCCAATAGTATTTTTCCTTTGTATCAAAGTGTATAGTAATGGCTGAAGTATCTCTAGGTAAAATAGGTTGTTTACTAAAATCTATTGTAGTGCAGGTACATGAAACTTTAGTTGTAGAAATTACTAAAGGAATATCTCCAGAATTTGTAAAAGTAAAGGTATGACTTACTTTCTCTCCTTCTTTAAAATCCCCGAGCTTAACGGTGGTTTTATCCAAAAAATGAAACTCCGCACTCTGACAGAAGCCAAAGGCGGAGTTCAAAGCTATAAATATGATCGCGAAATATAGCCTCATTTATACTTTAGTTTGCTGGAGCACCAGTAGTGTTTACTGGAGAACCTGCCTTAGGAGCAGCTTTAACCGTTCCTTTAATACGAATTACTTTTGTTGGAGTGTTTGTAGCATTAGATGTTAATGTTACAGACTTACCAAAAGGACCAACTCTTTTTGTATCATACTTTACTTTAATTACTCCTGTTTCTCCTGGAGCAATTGGTGTTTTAGGCCATTCTGGAACCGTACAACCACAAGATCCTTTTGCATTAGATATCATTAAAGGTTCATTACCCGTGTTTGTAAAAACAAACTCACATGCTCCGTTTGCATTCTGTTCAATTGTTCCGTAATCGTGAACTTCTTTTTCAAAAACAATTTGAGCTCCTGACTCTGTTTGTACTTCCTGAGCATTAATTGCAAACAATGCAGAAAACAAAACAGTTAATGTAAATAATACTTTTTTCATCTTTAAATTTTTAAATGTTTCTTTATACTGGTAAATATACGTGCAGAATAAACAAGCGTTGCTGTTTTTAACAATACGTTAACAGACTATCTTTTTAGTTTACTTATTGTTTAATTGGATAAGTTCTTCAAAAGTTAAGTTTACATTGTCTAGTCTATACTGAATGTCTGCTCTCTTCATTGAATCTAATTCAGGATAATCCTCTAAAAGCATAGAATAATATAATTTAATTTTTTCCGGGTTGTACTTATCCGCATCAAAGTATACACCTTGTGATTCTAAAACACGTGCTCTATTTTTATAGTTTTTGAAATTAAAGATAATCGTATCTCTCCATTTTACAGCCTTATCTTCTGCTCTAAGTTGAGTGTAGAAACTTTGGGCTTTATCCAATGACTCAGCTACAGCTTCATTTTTGGGGTACGCTGTATAAAACGCTAAATGCTGCTCAATTGCTTTTTGATAGGCACCAACTGGGAATTTGTCTTGTTGTTGAAATGCAGTAGAAATGACCTGACTCAGAGAATCGTCTAGTGCAGCTAAATGAGCAATAAATGCTTCTTCAGACTTTACTTCCGTATTTTCTGTTTCAACTGTTTCTACATTTTCTTGTTCTTTACACGCAATTAAGGTTAAGAACAAAAGAAGAATGATTCCTGTGTTTTTCATAACTATTCTATTATTTATTATCTAATTTTCTTTTTCAAAGGAAATTTCATGCGGTAATCTACCTCAACATCTCCTTTTGATATGTTGGTAAGCTTTTTTGTGATCATACGCTTTTTTAAAGGTGCGAGATAATCCGTAAACAAAACACCCTCTATGTGATCATACTCGTGCTGAATAATCCGAGCAGCATATCCTTCGTATTCCTCTTCATGAAACGTCCAATTTTCGTCAAAATAAGTGATCAGAATCTTCTCTTTTCTATATACATCTTCTCGAATCTTAGGAATAGACAAGCAACCTTCTGCAAACGCCCACTCTTCTCCAGTTTCTTCTTCAATTATAGGATTAATGAAAACCTTTTTAAAACCAGCCAAACCTTTCGCCTTAGGGTCTTGATCTGGTTCTCCATTTTCATCCTCAGCAAAAGGAGAAGCATCAATAACAAATAACCGTATAGATTTTCCAATTTGAGGCGCTGCCAACCCAACTCCGTGTGCGTTATACATCGTTTCCCACATATCGTCTAAAAGGGTAGCTAAACCCTCATAATCTTTATCAATTTCTTCTGCTTCTTTCTTAAGCACTGGATCGCCGTAAGCAACAACTGGTAGTATCATTTTCACTGTATTTCTTACAAAATTAATAAACTAAGGTTTAGTTTATACCTTTTTAACTATTTCTTGCTTAATTATCGGCTTAATTGTGACATATACGACTGTAAAATCAATGTTGCACTCACTTCATCTACCAATCCTTTTTCTTTTCTTTTTTTCTTAGAAACACCTCCATCAATTAAACTCTGAGCAGCCATTTTAGAGGTAAACCTTTCGTCTACCATATGAATCTTTAATGCGGAAAATTGTTCTTCTAGGGCTTTTTTGAGCATTCTTACATTTTCTGAAATATGCGTATCTTCTGTGTTCAAACGTTTAGGTTCGCCTAAAACGATAGTTTGTACGTCTTTCTGCTCTACTGTTTGTATCAAAAATGCCATCAAGTCCCTAGAATCAACTGTTGTTAATCCTGTTGCTATAATGTTTAACTCATCCGTAATTGCAATTCCTGTTCTTTTTAAACCAAAATCCAAGGCCAAAATTCTACTCATAAAGTAAAGATAGATGCAATTAAAGACTAGCAACGTAAAAAACACTCTTTTTCTTCTAAAATTTTACACGTGAGACTGTAAACACAGATTAATTTGAAGTTAGACAATAACATCCTTTGCATTTCCTTATTTTTACATTTTTAAACAAACAAGATTACACATGCAAACAATCATAGAAAAAGCCTGGGAAGATAGAACCTTACTAAATAACGCAGAAACTATTTCTACAATAAATCAAGTTATTGAAGAAATAGATAAGGGAAGATTACGCGTTGCCGAACCTACTCAAGACGGAAATTGGAAAGTTAATGAATGGGTAAAAAAAGCCGTAGTAATGTATTTCCCAATCCGTCAAATGGAAACGATAGAGGTTGGTCCGTTTGAGTTTCATGATAAAATGGCTTTAAAAACAAACTACAAAGAATTAGGCGTTAGAGTTGTACCACATGCAGTTGCAAGATACGGAGCCTATATTTCTAAAGGTGTAATTATGATGCCCTCTTATGTAAACATTGGAGCTTATGTAGGCGAAGGTACAATGGTTGATACTTGGGCTACGGTTGGTTCTTGTGCGCAAATTGGAAAAAACGTTCACTTATCCGGAGGAGTTGGTATTGGAGGAGTTTTAGAACCTTTACAAGCAGCACCTGTAATTATTGAGGATAATGCCTTTATTGGCTCTAGATGTATAGTTGTAGAAGGTGTAAAAGTAGAGAAAGAAGCCGTTTTGGGAGCGAATGTTGTACTTACAAAATCTACTAAGATTATTGATGTTACAGGAGAAACACCAGTAGAAACAAAAGGTATTGTTCCAGCAAGAAGTGTTGTTATTCCAGGATCATACACCAAGAAATTTCCAGCGGGAGATTTCCAAGTACCTTGTGCATTAATTATTGGAAAAAGAAAAGCCAGTACAGATTTAAAAACATCTTTAAACGACGCGCTAAGAGAACATAATGTTGCGGTTTAACCAAACAATTGTTGTCTAAACGAATACAACAGTGAATCCTTAATTTTGAACTTTGAACAAATAATAAATGAACGAAGAACAGTTAAATAATTGGCTAAAGAAACGACAATCGCATAGAAATAGCCTTAATCTCCAAGCGCTTCAGAAAGGTGTTTTAGAAGGAGATATTGCTGTTCTTAGTTCTGCTATAACCTTGTTAGAGAGTACTAGAAAAGAGGATAAACAAACAGCCAAAGATTTAATTAACGCTATTTTACCCAAAACAGGGAATGCTATTAGAGTTGGAATTACAGGTGTACCCGGTGTTGGAAAAAGTACTTTTATAGAATCTTTTGGATTACACTTGGCTGCTCTAGGCAAAAAAATTGCTGTGCTAGCTATTGACCCAACTTCTGAAAAAAGTGGTGGAAGCATTTTAGGAGATAAAACACGTATGGAAAAATTATCTATGCATGAAAATGTTTTTATACGACCTTCTGCAGCTGGAGATTCGCTTGGTGGTGTTGCCAGAAAAACTAGAGAAGCCATCTTTCTTTGCGAAGCTGCTGGTTTTGATATTATTTTAATTGAAACAGTAGGTGTTGGTCAGTCTGAAACGGTTGTACACTCTATGGTAGATTTCTTTTTACTACTTATGCTTTCTGGCGCAGGAGACGAATTGCAAGGAATAAAGCGCGGAATTATGGAAATGGCTGATGCGCTTATCATTACCAAAGCAGATGGTGATAACGTTAAAAATGCTAACCGAGCAAGGCAAGAATATAAAAATGCTTTGCACTTGTTTCCGCCAAATAAAAATGAGTGGATTCCGCAAACGGCAACTTGTAGTGCATACACGAATACAAATATTGATAAGGTTTGGGAGATCATACAATCGTTTGAAAATCACACAAAAACAAAGGGTTGGTTTACTAAAAACAGAAATATTCAAGATAAATATTGGATGAACGAAACATTGAAAGAGCTAATTATGAATGATTTTTACGCTCAACCCAATATTAAAGAACAAATTAAAAAAGAAGAAAAACTAATTGTGGAAGGAAAAAAATCTTCTTTTCAAAGTGCTGAGGATCTTTTTGAATCATACAAAAATAAATAAATGCAAGAAATTGAATTTAGCTTAGAAGGCGAATACATAGAATTAATTAAATTATTAAAAACCTTATCTATTGCTCAAACTGGTGGACATGCCAAGATGATTGTTGAGGATGAACTTGTTATAAGAAACGGAGAATTGGAAACAAGAAAACGTGCAAAATTAATTAAAGGAGATACGGTTATTATTGATAATCAAATCAATGTTAAAATTATTTAAGCACATACCTTTTTTACACTACTTACGTTATAATATATTACTGAAGTAACCGTTTATATCCAAACAAAAACACTTTACGCAACAAAAATGTGTTTTAAAAGACTATTTTTGGGGGAATTTTTATTTAATGTCCAAACTCTTTAGTCCCGTACTCTATTATTTGGTGGTAATTCCAATATCTTACCTTCCATTTTCTGTGCTTTACTTTTTGAGTAACATTATTTTTTTTCTTACCTATAATATTGTTGGATACCGTAAAACTATTGTTCGTCAAAATTTGCGCAATTCATTTCCTGAACTCAATCAAGAGGAACTCAAAAAAATAGAAATTGGTTTCTACAAGCATTTTGCCGACTTCTTGATGGAGAGTATTAAATCCATAACTATTTCTGATAAAGCCATAAGAGAGCGCTGTGCTATCATAAACCCAGAGGTACCCGATAAATATTTTAGAGAAAAAAAGTCGTTAATCGTTTTGTGTGGGCACTACAATAATTGGGAATATTATGCAGTGGGTTTAGCTCAGCAAATGCAGCAGAAAACAAAAGCTGCCTACAAACCTTTGAAGAATAAATTTTTTAATAAAGTTTTACTAAAAAGTAGAGAGCGCTTTGGTATTAAAATGCTTTCTATGCGAGATGTACCTCGTTATTTTGCTGGAAATGGTCATGAAACCACCATGACAATTATGGTTAACGATCAGTCTCCTCAAAACCCAAGAACAGCCCATTGGAATACTTTTCTCAACCAAGATACGGGCTGGATGAAAGGAGCAGAAAAATTGGCTGCTAAGTATGACCAAAGTGTTCTATTCGGATGTATTAGAAAGAAAAAACGTGGATTTTACGAGGTAACCTTTTATCCGATTACTGATAATCCGAAAGAAGTACCGGAAGGTTTTGTTCTAGATAAACATGCTGAATACCTAGAAATGGTAATTGCAGAAAACCCACAATATTGGTTGTGGAGTCATAGAAGATGGAAACACAAAAAACCATTTTAGCATGCAACCCACTACTCCATTAGCTGAAAGAATGCGACCAAAATCTCTTGATGATTATATTGGTCAAAATCACATCATAGATCAAAACGCAAGCTTGAGAAGAGCTTTAGATTCTGGTATTTTGCCCTCTTTAATTTTATGGGGACCACCGGGCGTAGGTAAAACAACACTTGCTCATTTAATTGCTAATCAATTAAAACGTCCATTTTACCAACTCTCTGCAATTTCTTCTGGCGTAAAAGATGTTAGAGAAGTAATTTCGAAGGTTGAGAATGCTGGAATGTTTCAACAAAACGGAGCCATTTTATTTATTGATGAAATTCATCGATTCTCTAAGGCACAGCAAGATTCTCTGTTAGGCGCTGTAGAAAAAGGAACCGTAACACTAATTGGAGCTACTACAGAAAATCCTTCTTTCGAAGTAATTTCAGCGCTACTTTCTCGTTGCCAAGTTTATGTTTTAGAGTCGTTAGATAAAGAAGCACTACTCTCTCTTTTAAACACTGCCATGCAAAAAGACACATGGCTTCAGAAAAAAAAGATTGAACTAAAAGAAACAAACGCTATTCTAAGAATATCTGGTGGTGATGCTAGAAAACTACTAAATGTTTTTGAACTTGTAGTAGGCGCAATAAACGAAGATGTAATTGTATTAACAGATGAGCTTGTTTTGTCTGTAGCCCAACAGAGTCTTGCACAATACGATAAAGACGGTGAGCAGCACTACGATATAATTTCGGCTTTTATAAAATCAATAAGAGGTTCAGATCCTAACGCAGCTATATACTGGTTAGCTAGAATGATAGAAGGCGGAGAAGATGCAAAGTTTATTGCTCGAAGACTAATTATATCAGCAGTAGAAGATATAGGTGTTGCAAACCCAACAGCTTTAGTGATTGCCAATAATACCTTTTCTGCAGTAACTCATGTTGGTTTTCCTGAAGCGCGACTAGTTTTAGCTCAATGTGTCGTATACTTAGCTACTTCACCAAAAGGAAACGCATCTTACATGGCAATTAACGATGCACAAGAGCTCGTAAGAAAAACCGGAAATTTACCCGTTCCTTTGTCGCTGAGAAACGCGCCAACCAAATTAATGAAAGATTTAGGGTATGGAAAGGAATACCTCTATTCACATGCGTATCCAGGTAATTTTGCAGAACAAGAATTTTTACCAGAGACTATTTCAGGAACAAGTTTTTTTGAGGCCGGAAGCTCAAAACGAGAACAAGATATCGCTAACTACATAGAACAACTTTGGGGCAAGAAATATAAGTCATAAAAAAAAGTCGACACCTTAATGCCGACTTACTGAATTTTCTAGTTATTGTTATCCTCTTAAAAACCTCCCGTAAAATCTTCCATGTAAGCCATAATAGCTTGTTTTAGGATATTTTCGTTTCCTTTTTTTGCTTTTATTACAAGTTTAGATTCTAAATTATCTGCTTCAAAGTAAATGAAATCAATAATATTTACAGCTTCTTTAAAGTCTCCTGCTTCCATCATAAAACTAGCGTCTCCTGCCATGGCTTTCACATCTAGAAAGCCAGTTACTGGTTTTTTACCAAAGTTTTTAGCTCCATCAGGTAAAGCAATTGCTGTATATCCCATTTGACTATCGTCTACGGTATTAACTGCTGTATTTAATAACACAAAATCTTCTGTTAATTTTAATTTAGAACCCTCGTACGTATACACACCATTTACATTTTGAGCTCCATTCATTTCTAAGAGTCCTTTCCCCATTTCGGTTACCGGTGTAGCATCTTTACCGAGTCCTACGTAGGCACTTATTTGTGGTATTTGCCCTCCATCATTACTTACTCCTGTTAACGCTACCCCAAATTGTCCGTTTATAATTGAAACCAATCCGTTTGGACCCAATCCAGCCATAAAGAGAGATGGAATTCCTGCCTGTGCATAAATTTGATTCATGATTCCAGGAGAAAAATCCTCTGCGAGTGCTTGCATTTTCTCCAAATCTAAATTAATTGCAAAAGCTGCTTTTGGAGTTCCAGGTCCCAGTTTTGACAAAACATCTGAGTTATCCGTAGGTTTTAAAAATAGTGCTTCTTTTAACTTATCGTTTACCATTGCAGTTACCGTAATTATTGCTTCTCCATCTTCGAACCTTACTGCAGTTTTGTACTGACTATCTTTTACATATGCTTTAATCTTATCTTGTTGTTCTTGACTTAAGGTATTCAAATCTGTGTTTGATGTTTCGTAAAGTGCATTTAAACTAGAACCAATAATAATATCAGAATCATCGTTTAAAAGTTCAAGGGCTTTGTTGTTTTTCTTGCCTGACTTTGCTTTCTTAAAAGCACTAACCATTAATTCTATTCCATTTTCTAATTTTTGGTCAGATAAAATCCCTATGGCTAAATCTTTTTGTATTCCGATTACTCTATCGTCTTGTGCTGAAATTTGAATTCCATCTTTTTTCACAAAAGAATAACCCATTCCTTCAAAACTTGTGAGTAAACTATCTGCATTTCGAACGTCTACAAACAGATATGAACGCAAAGGCATTCCTTCTCTGTTAAAAGGGCCTTCTAGCGCGTAGTAAACTTTGGAGTTTGGAGCCATTAATTGATTTACGTCTTTTATTGTTCCTCCAATCATATCTCCAAACATTGGAATGTTTTGTATATCGGACTTACCAATTATAGCATTTAAATCTGATGAACCATAAGCAACCACTGTATTATCATCGGATAAGAAAGAAGCCAAATAAGCATTCATGCTTTTATCACCTTCTTTATCTCCACTACAAGCAGCAATAAAAGTAGCGAGTATCAGAAATAAGAAATTTTTAATCTTTGTCATTAGTTTTCGTGTTTGTTCTTTTTCTAACAAATTTAGTTTATTCTACTAATTTGCCACCATATTTAGAGATTAAGGTTTTTTATTTTAACTAATTTTGGATATGCACCACATTGAACCGCATTATAATTGGAGAGATTTCTACGTAGCATCTGAAGATGAGCGTTCTCCGTTTTTTGAAAGGGAATATTCCGAGTTTGAATTTACAGACCGCCTTTACAACTACGTGTTGCATCCGCAGTGGGATAGTTTTGGTTCAGAAACACTTTTTCTGAAAATAATCTATGCAGATTATGATGAAGGTTATGCGATAATAGAACTAATTGGCGAGTGGAATGATGTTATAAACAATGATATTATGCTACTAAAACGAGATATTGTTGAGCCTTTGATGGATTATGGTATTGATAAATTTGTTTTGATCGGCGAAAATGTTTTGAACTTTCATTACTCAGATGATTGCTACTACGAGGAATGGTTTGACGAAATTGAAGACGGTTGGATTGCATTCGTCAATTTTCAAGAACATGTGTTGAGAGAGTTTAAGGAAATTCATCTAGATCAATACTTTGTTATGGGTGGACAATTAGAAGATATGTCTTGGAGAACCCACAACCCTACTCAGTTTTTTACAAAAATTGAAAGTTACGTGCAAAAAAGATTAGGCTAAGGCTAGCTTTTCCGCAACTAATTTATCTATCGGAAAAGTTAAATCTTTGGGAGTTAATGCTTCAATCGATTTCCAACGGTGCACTTCTTGCGCTCCATCGGTAAAATCGAATGATTTGCTACTTGTTTGAATGCTCTTTAAATTATCTGCCTTTACGAGGTAATAGATAGAAATTAATTGCTCGTTTTCATCAAAAGCAGAAACTTGAAAATAGTCGGTTAGATAGAATAATTCTTTTACTTCTATCTCTATTCCTAACTCTTCTAAAAATTCCCTTTTAAGGCATTCTTTTGTGCCTTCTCCAAACTCTAAACCGCCACCTGGAAACTTAGTAAATTGTTTATCAAACCTATTCTCATCAGATAACAGCACCTCATTATTCTGATTAATGAGAATTCCGTAAACTCTTACGTTAAAAGGTCGCGACATTATTTATCTAAAATGGATTTAATATCTGGTCTAAAATATAAATTCCCTTTTAATACTTTTCCGTCTTCTCTATAAATTGGTTTTCCATTTTCATCTAGCTTACTCATATTTGAACGTTGTATCTCTTCAAAAACTTCTGCAATTTTGTGTTGTAAACCATGTTTTAAAATTGTACCACAAAGAATGTATAGTTGATCGCCCAAGGCATCAGCAATTTCAACAATGTCGTTTTCTTTTACAGCATCAAGATACTCTTCGTTTTCTTCTTTCATTAAATTATAACGCAGCATATAGTCATTTTCAGATAAATCTGCTTTAGGTTCATAATTATTTGGAATCCCGAAACTATCATGAAATTTTTCAACTGCTTCTAATGCATCTTTTAATTTAAAATCGCTCATATTGGTAATTTAGATTCCAAGTATAATTATTTCTTAATTGAGTTGAGAAGAATAGTTGTTTTTATTTTACACAAAACAGTTTTTACGCTATGTAATAAAAGGGAAAAATTACCTTTCAAGGTCTTTCTTGCTTATTCTATTGATTGACAACTAACATTAAGCTGCGCTTTTGACCATTGTAGAGTACTAAGATATTATAAAATCCAGGCTGCAGACGAATTGGTAGCTTTTCGCAAGAAGTTAAATTTTGATCCCATTTGGCTAGAACTTTTCCCATTACGTTAGACACTTGCACTAAATCTATTTGTTCATTTAAACCAGAGCAAACCTCAATGTAGTTGTTTTTATATTTAATTGTCAACGTTTGGGTTTGGGTGAGCTGTAAACTGTTAGTGTTGGTTTCAGTTATTTCAAATTGAACCGTATCCAAACAACCCAAAGCATCTATAATTTCGATCTCGTAAAGCCCGGGCGTTAAATTATTTATAAGGCTATCCACTGAGTTTCCATTTAATAAATATTGAAAAGGAGGTG
Organism: Lishizhenia sp.; assembly: GCA_965656535.1. GTDB lineage: Bacteria > Bacteroidota > Bacteroidia > Flavobacteriales_D > Crocinitomicaceae > Lishizhenia. Next base: position 264,395 of record CBFHKX010000002.1, on the reverse strand, counting down.
TTCCACCCCAATGGAAAAATTGAATGGTTCCGCCATCTAAATCAGTAGTAGGAGTTGTAAAATATTGAGTGGTAAACATTGGATTTTCATTTACATGGACGGTTCCAGAGTCTAGACACCCATGAATAGAAGTTAGTATATAATTATAAGCACCTTGCGTTAAATTATCTTGAAAATCACCAGTTCCTCCATTGCTCCAATTAATACCAGCTACCACATTAGAATTAGTAGGAATAACCTGAGCTGCACCAGAGATTATGTCTCCGCATGCAACATCAGTTACAACTGTTTGATGAGGAATACCATCGTGGAAAGTTAAATACAAATCTGTTGATATATAAATAGTATCTCCTGTAATATTTTTTGCAGAAAATGAATAATTACCTGTTGTGGTCACCGGAATTATATCGGTTGTATCTCCAGTATTCCATGAATATTCATATAAGTTCGGAATACCGATATCAATAGTATCTCCCGTACAAAAATCATTCGTTCCTTGATTAGTTTGTAAATCTAATTGAATAATAGTTTGTTCTGAAATAAGATAATCCTGGTTGATGGGTAGATTTTCTTTTTTCACTTTTATTCCGCTTGGGAAAGTAACAATAACAGAATCAACTACTGATGCATCTCCAACTCCAAAAATTTTATGTTGAGAATTTTGACCACATAACCCACTACCACAAAAAACGGTTTGCGTTTGACAGGTATTATTTGCATATACTTTTATTAAGGAACCAATTGCTAGTCTATTACTAACGGTGCCTTGAAGTGATATTCTAAGATAGTTATTGGTATTACCGTCATTAAGTAAAACATTAGGTTCATCATTTTGGTTTAAAACTGCAATATCATAAAAGCCATCATTATTGATGTCTCCTTTTACCGGACAGTAAGAAGTTTTGTTAATATTTCCTGAAATAGAACTTGTAGAATTAATAAAGCCCGTACCTTGTTGGTTAGTATATAAAATTGAATTTGTAACAGGGTTCATTGTGTAACTAGTATGCCCAGTTGCTATATACAAATCTTCATAACTATCATTATTGTAATCTACCCATAAACCTCCCCAAGCAAAAGATTGAGTTGTAAGATTCATTGGAATTGAAACTTCAGAGAAAGCTGTTCCAGAATTATTTTTGTACAATTTATAATTGAGAGGTGTACCATTCCAGAAAACACCATCCGCTTCATCAGATTTAAAAATATCTTGATAGCCATCATTATCAAAATCTGCAACAGATAAACTCATTGGAAAATGGCCGTCATTATCTATGCTGTAATTTGTTGCTTGTGGGAGATAAATATTATTCCCTTGATTCATGTACAATTCATCTGCAAAAGGGTGTCTATCATTAATTACATGTAAGTCTAGTAAATCATCATTATTCACATCAAACCATGCTGGCATAAATGATGTTTTTAACCCATTGTCTATGCCGTAAAGAACAGCATTTTCAATAAAAGTACCGTTTCCTTGATTTTCAAAATAACGATTGGGAGTTGGATTCGTGGTGAAACCTACTGATTCATATACACAAACGTAAACATCTAAATCTCCATCTGCATCAGGATCTGAAAATGAAAATCCATAAGCATCAAATTGAGAAACATCTAAACCTGCTAGTGAGGTAATATCAGTGAACTGAAAGTTTCCATTATTTTCAAAAAGTCTAATTCCTATTGTATGAAAACTAATAAAAAGATCTAATGACCCATTGTTGTCGTAATCCACCCAGCTAATCTGTCTAACTTCTCCTGGCGCGTATAATGAAGGTTGAACCTTCTCATAAATTCCATTTACATTTTCAAACATAAATATAGAATCAACATCTGTAGGAAAAGTTAAATCATCCCAGCCATCCTCATTAAAATCGAAGAAGCTCATACCATTTCCAAAGTTTAGTGCAGCAGTTTGTGTAAAAGTAAAACCTAGTTGTGAAGATATATCACTAAAGGTTTGCCCAATGCAATAGCTTGAAATAAACGATATAAACATTAGAATAATCTTTTTCATCGTACAATCATTTTAAATTGTTTAGCTCCCACTCTTAAAACATACCATCCTGGGGTTAAATCTATTTTTTTCGAAATATATTTATCTCCAACTTTACTAAGAGTTAATGGTTTTAGCTCTTGACCAATGGCATTTAAGCACCTTACCTCAATAGTTTTACCTTCAGCATTCAACCCGGTAAAAACAAGCTTCTCGTTAGCACTAATTGGATTTGGAAAGAAACGTATATTTTCATTCTCAACATCTTCTAATCCTACAAATGGCTCAAATAATAAAAAGTCTGTTGCTGTAAAATCTACCTGATTATTTCCTGCAATATCTTTAGCACTTTGTATTGCCGCATTTAAATAATAGGTATCTGAAGGAATCTCTGACAATTGATAACTTACCTCGTAATTAGTTGGACTCAACCAAGTATCTGAAACCATAGGGAAATTAATTGGTGTTCCTATGAATTGTACATCAGGAAATTGAGTCTGATTCATAGGTTCATCATATACTATGATTATTTCACATACTTGTTCCCACTGATTTAAGACTGTATTGTTTGCATAACACCCTGTAACTTGTGGATTTTTAGTATCTAACTCAATAAAGTTATTCAAAGCTGTTAACTGCAGTATGTTTCCATGTTTATCTTCTGCAAAACCCACTTGTAAAGTTATTGGTGCAACTTCAATATTCTCATCTATTATTTGAAAAAGAGCTCTAAAGGTTACTAAATCTAGGTACTTACTTTCTGGAACGTTGTATTGGATTGATCCTCCAACCGGCAAGGCTCCAAAATGAAGTGCAGATGGTATTACTGTAGTATCCATTGGTTCATCAAACACTATATCTACGTAGTAATTTGATACGCCAATTAAATCATCATTCAATATTGCTGTATTGGGAATTGCACTAATAATTTCTGGCGACTTCATATCACTCCAAAGTACATTTGAATGTAAAGTATCTATTGCATCATTCAAACTAATATCGCGTACATTTTCTATCAATACATCTATTGCTATAAGGTTATTTGTACTATTTAATATTGCATAGGTAACCTCTAATGTTTGTGGATTTATCCAGTTAGAAAGGGATGGATTTTGTACAATAAAGTTAAATGGATTTCCTTGGTTTAAAAAGGTAACAGTTGGCATAACACTTACATCCATATCCTCTGAAAAATTGATTGTTAACGTTTCTAACGGACTAGATAAGTTTTCTTGTGTAATTAAAGTATCCGAAGAAACCATTGATAAAACAATTGGATTTTCTGTATCTATTTCAAATAAAGCACCTGTTGGATTGACTAGAAGCTGATTTTCGTGTAGATCGGTAATTCCAGAAACAAGAACATTTATATTGTTGATTGTTTCATTATAATCTAATATACCGTAATTAAAGTTATAAGTTGAATCATTTAACCAATATGAATTAGATGTATTGGTTACTAAGGTTGGATTTACATAATTAGTAGCTTGGAAACTAACTGAAGGTGCAATAGTAGTATCGCAGACCTCATCAAAAACGAGTACTAAGTCTAAATTCGTCGTCAAATTTTGATCATTAATTAAAGTTGGATTAGGTGTAACACTTACAAGTTCTGGTATTTTGGTATCTACGATAAAATAATTCTTAAAAGTGTAGTTTTCTAAATTTCCCCCTAAACCTGTTATCATATTAGATAATTGAACTTCCGTTTCTAAAAAATTTGAGGTACTCGATAAAACAACTAATGAAACCTGCAGGTTAAACGAATCTATCCAAATCACTTCATTTAAACCAATGGCATTATCTAAACCAGTGGTTATAAAAGAAAAGGTAGGAACTAAAGCAGTATCCATGGCCGAATTAAATTCAAAATCTAAAGCAAATTGATTTGCAATATCGTCTACATTAATAATCGTATCAGAACTGCTAGAAGCAATAATGCCGGCTCTAAATTGTGAAAAAATTGAATCTGCGTACTGCGAAGCCATAGGACCAACAACATCACCAATCATTCTTCCTGGTATATCATCAATTGGAGGATGTATTCCTCCCCAAATCCTAGATAAGCTGCACTGGTCTGAAGCATCTACATAAGTAGCCCACTGCAAACGAATCGTATCGCTTGGACCAACTTCAAATTGTAAAAATTCATTCATTGGAGCAACAAACTCTCCCATACCACCAGGAAAAAAAGCAGAACCAGTAATAAACTCTAAAGTATGAGCAGCAGCTCTTGAAAACGTAGAGTGACCAGAAACAAAACCAGCAAAAGGCGGAGTTACGAAGGTTGGTCTTTGATATGGCCACCAATTTTCAGCTAAAATCCAACCAACTCCAGCAAAATCAGTAGATGGATTATTGATGTATTCATGTCCACGCCAAGTAAACAGTTTTATTTTGCCTACATTTTCGTTCCATTGACCAGCCAGAGGATCTCCAACTTGAACAGACTCAACATATCCTGGAAGTAATGGAATACCATCAGGGTGAAAATTTGGTTCTAAAGGTTCGGAACTTTGCCCTTGATCCGCCATATATCTTATTGCAGAAACAGGTCTTAAGTAATCGTAATAACCTTTTAAACTCCAAGCTGCAATTGCTGCATCATGCATAGTACCTCCTAAGGTTAGGTGCGCCTTCACATCGTATTCTAAGGTATCCAATAATTGACCAACGCCTTTCCACCTCCTTTCAAAACTAGGTTGATCAGATACGTAGTGGTAAATTTCAAACCAATGTCCAGGCGGTGTTTCAGAATCAATTCCATCTGCCCAAAACTCTGCCAAAACTCTTGCATAATCGGACCTTCTAACCAATTGCGGAGTGTAAGGTAACCCTGTTTCAGGATTTATTGCATGTCCTGCACTCGGATCTCCTCCATTTGTTAAGTCATAAAAAGCAGCAAATTCAGATGAATCTTGGGGATACCATGTGTTATTTCCGATTGAAGCCGGTGATATATCCCAAACTACTCCATCAGAGGTATCTAAATGCGATTGCCATACACTTACTAAGGTATGATTCCATTTGTAAAAAGAATCCCAATCAGCAGTATCACCTTCTAAAATATAAGCTGGTTTTAACGAATCAAAATAGACATTAAAGTTCATTCCATCTCTACTCAATTGAGCAGCCATAGAAGGCTTCAAAGAAAAAGGAGTTACATCTCCCCATTCGGGAGATAAGTGAGGCTGGGTAGTTGTAATTAAATTTCCAGACTGGTCTATAAGCGTTTCTAAGGATAGAGGTTGCCAATGGTTGGGATCTTGAATTGAAGCGTTACCAGGCTGTGACATATCCAAAGGCGGATTTATCTGTGAGTAAAACAAATTATCATAATCATTCAGCTCATTCGCTCCGTCTGTTAAACCGTAAAGCTGTATTTGCTCTGCCAAATAGTTTCCTAATGCCGGAGCTCCGTCATTTACATAATCTGTAGAGGTATATGCCGGGTCTAACCCATATTCTGCCATTAAGTTATTGGCCAGCAGTAAGGTTTGTGGATAATCAGGTGAGTTTGAGTATCTATTTTGAATAAACCTGTAAGAAGCGTAAGAAATCGCTATTTCTCTTGCTTCCTCCTTATTTTGAGGCAAGGATATTCCGTTGAAAGCAACAGGGTATCCATGAAAAGTTTGTCCTAAAAATACGGTTGGAGAAGTGGGATTAAAAATTGCCCAAGCGTCATAACAAATTACAGAATGGTGATACAGGTTTCTGGCATGAATTGTCGGACGAGCAAAATCATTTCGAATACCTTCTAGAACGATATTATTCCATTTGCGAGAAATAGATTCTGTTTGCGCCATTAGTTGAGCAGATAGAATCGCGCAGAGGTAAATCATGAAAAATAAGCTAGTTTTTTTCATCCTAGTGTACAAACAACAATTTAAAAGACTGAAAACGTATTAATTGTAAAAAGGGTTGAATAAAACCGTATTCTTTTTTTGCTCTATTTATGTTTCTATCCTAAACATTGGATAAACGCTGGCTTATAAAACTTTTAAAACAGGATAAAAAAGGTTTAAAACTCAATTTAACACCAGTAAAATACATTTACACACACTTTAAATAGTTAGGAAAGAGTACTTTTTTTGAGTTTTCATTTAATCCGTATAACTAATTGACCTATCATAGACGTTAACACTTACTGAATTCCTTTTAGAATTAGTTTAAGCTGTAAATCGAAACTTCTGAATACCTTTTTAGTTTATTCATTTTTACGCAGTTGAATAAAATCATCCATTTTTTCATTTTCGATTAAAACGGTTAAGTTGTAATAGCTTATTTTCCATTTTCCTTTTTCTTTTACAAGTACTCCAGAACCTCTGCATCCTTCCATCCAGGTATCTAAATCTTCATCAAAAGCAACTATTTTATTCTTTTTTAATACTTTAAACTTTTTGTTTCTAGAGGTGAAGTTCCAAGCTTTACCTTTGTCAAAATAAGGTTTAGAAAAAGCCATAAATTCTTTTTTATTCCAGCGTTCACCTGGTGCGGTACCTAAAAAAACAAAGTCGTCTGTAACGGCATTAAAGTACGCATCAAAATTTGCAGACGCAGCAGCATTGTGCCATAGATTTATTAAATTACTCTGCTCAGTAAACTTGCTATCAGCATTATGAAAAGCAAAAGAAACCAATGCAATTATTAAAACTAAAATAAACCTCATACCATTTAATTTAAAAACTAATTTATCCTACAAAAGTACTATTTATCCAGCTTCACAACCTTTAACACCACATTACAAGGAATTCTAGAAAATCTTTACTTTCTTTACCTTAAATATTAAAACCAAAAGATGAAAAAGTTAATAGCAACTTCGCTTATCGCTTTTACAGGTTTAAGCGTAACTGCCCAAGACCGTAAAATTGATTTTGTGGAGTATGATTTAGATAACGGCATGCATGTTATTTTACATGAAGATAAAAGTACTCCGATTGTAGCCGTTTCAATTATGTACCACGTAGGTTCAAAAAATGAAAACCCAGAAAGAACGGGGTTTGCACATTTCTTTGAACACCTCTTATTTGAAGGTAGTGAAAATATAAAGCGTGGAGAATATTCTGAACTTGTTGAAAAAAATGGAGGAACGCTTAACGCAAATACTTCGCAAGATAGAACGTATTACTACGAAATATTACCTTCTAACCAATTAGAGCTTGGAATGTGGTTAGAATCTGAACGACTTTTCCATGCAAATGTGGATCAACAAGGAGTTGAAACGCAACGCGAGGTTGTTAAAGAAGAAAAAAGACAACGTATAGACAACCAACCTTATGCTTCTTTTATGGGAGAAGCCTTTGATAAAGTTTTTGATGAGCATCCATATTCTTGGATTCCAATTGGAAGTATGGAACATTTAGACGCTGCGCAAGAAGAAGACTACATTGATTTTTACAGAACATTTTATGTTCCTGCCAATGCCGTTCTATCCATAGCTGGAGATATAAGCATTGAAGAAACTAAGGCGTTAGTAGACAAATACTTTGCTTCTATTCCTAAAGGTCAAGCAATTAATTTACTTAGAGATGTTGAAAAATTAGAAGAGACGGCATTTACTTCTAAATACGGAATTAGTAATAAGGAGTTCGATATGGTAGACTTCTCTAAAAGTTCTGCATCGGCAAGAAAATTAATTAAGAAGTATGAAAATATGGAAACGGTAATTCCACGACCTTCTGTAAAAGAGAAACCGTTGACTACCGTAACTGTAGATACCGTTTACGATAACATTCAACTGCCTGCTGTATTCATGGCATATCGTGGTCCGGCAAACAACACAAAAGATGGTTACGCATTACAAATGATTAACGATATACTTTCTTCTGGAACGAGTTCTAGAATGAATAAAAAAATTGTTGAGAAAGATGCTTTGGCGGTTGCTGCATTTTCTTTTGCTTTCCCGTTAGAAGATCCAGGAATGGTTGTAACTGCTGGTATTGCAAGTAAAGATGTAGATTTAGCTGATTTACAAAGTGCTTTAGATGCCGAAATTGAAAAAGCGCAAACTGAACTCGTAAGCGAAGAGGAATTTCAGAAGATTAAAAATCAATATGAAAATCAATTCTACTCTTCAAATGGTTCTGTTGCAGGTATCGCAGAAAATTTAGCAAACAATTATATGTATTATGGAAATACCGATTTGATTAACAGCGAATTGGATGTTTACAATGAAATTACTCGCGAAGACTTAAGAGAAGTTGCTAAGAAATACTTCACAAAAAATGCTCGCGTAATTCTTCATTATTTACCAAAACAACAATAACCTAAAACGAAAAAATATGAAAAAAATAATCACAAGCGTTTTAGCTCTTTCTTGTTTAGTAGCAAGCGCACAAATTGATAGGTCTGTTCGACCAAAAGCTGCAGAAGCTCCGCAAATAAATATTGCTAATCCTGCAACATTTAAACTAGATAACGGAATTAAAGTAATTGTTTCAGAAAACCATAAACAACCAAAAGTATCTATGAACTTAGTAATGGGATCTGACCCTTACTATTCTGATTCTAAAGCGGGTTTAACAGACATGGTTTCTGAATTAATGATGTCCGGAACTACAAACAGACCTAAAGACCAGTTAGATAATGAAAAAGACTTTATTGGTGCTTTTTTAAATGCAAGTAGTTCTAACATTTACCTGTCTTGTCTCACTAAACATTTAGACAAAGGAATGGAGTTAATGACAGATATTTTACACAATGCTTCTTTTCCAGAAAGCGAGTTTGATCGCATTAAAAAACAATTTGAATCAGGTTTACTATCCGCCCAGTCTGACCCTTCAAGTATGGCAAATAATGCAGAGGTAAAAACACTTTTTCCTAGCCATCCATATTCTATGGTAATGACAGAAAAATCATTAAATAGTATCACGCGCGAAGATATAGTTGCGTACTACAAAGAACGTTTTACACCGTCAGGAGCCTATTTGGTTATAGTTGGAGATATCTCAGTTGAAAATGCAAAGGAACTAGCAAACAAAAATTTTGGAAATTGGGAAGGTAGTCCGGCAGTTGAGTCTAGTTTTTCTAAAGGTAAATTTAACACAGGTAACCGCGTGATTTTTGTTGAAAAACCTGGTGCAGTGCAATCTGTAATAACAATAGCACAGCCAATTAAAATGAACCCTGGAGAAGAAGACCAAATTAAACTAAGCGTGATGAATAAAATTCTCGGTGGTGGAGGTTTTGGTACGCGTTTAATGCAAAATTTAAGAGAAGACAAAGCTTATACCTACGGTGCATATACTTCTTTAGATATTGACCGCTACGGTAGCTATATATCTGCATCTGGTAATTTTAGAAATGAAGTAACAGACTCTGCTATTGTTCAGTTTCTTTACGAATTTAATCGCATAACCGAAGAAGAAGTTACTACTGAAGAATTAGAATTAAACAAAGCTGCTATGGCTGGAAGTTTTGCTAGATCTCTAGAGTCTCCGCAAACCATTGCGCGTTTTGCTTTAAATACCTACAGAAATAAATTGGATAGTGACTATTACCAAAACTATCTAAAGAAATTAAGTGCCGTTTCTAAAGAAGATGTGCTTGCTGCTGCAAAAACTCACATTAATCCAAATGGACTAAATATTATTGTAGTTGGAAGTCCGGATGTTCTTGAATCTCTAAAACAGTTTGATGCTGACGGTGTAATTGAAAAGTTAGATGCATTTGGAAATCCTGCTGTGAAGGTTGAATACAAAGAAGCTGATTTTCCAAAAGATGTTATTCTTGAGCGACATATTTTAGCGCTTACCGGTGCGAAAAACATGAAAAAAGCAAATAAAGTTTTCAAAAAAATAAAGTCAGTTGAACAGAGTATTATTGCTAGACCAGCGCAAGCTCCAATCGAAGTTCAATTTACGGCTATCTACAAAGAAGGAAAAACGATGTCTAAAGCTGAGTTTAGCGGAATGGTCTTAAGTAAGTCTGTTTTTGATGGCGAAAAAGGTGGTTCAAAACAAATGGCACAAACGGGAGGATTTGAAACTTCTGCTATGACTGAAGAGGAAATTGCACTCGCACAAAAATTTATGCATATAGCACCTGAATACGCTATACTGAAAAATGATATCAACTATGAGTTACTTGGTATGCTTGAACTTGAAGGACGTGTTGTTTATGCTATTCAATATAAAGGAGCTGACGGACCGACAACAAGCTACTATGATGCAGAAACTTTTATGAAAACAAAATCAGTAACCTTAAACAAAACACAAGAAGAGTCTTTTGAAACAGTTGCTACGTTTTCTGATTATAAAATGGTAGGAAAACTTATGTTTCCACATACGATTAAACAGGTTATGGGCGGACAAAGCTTTGACCAAGAAGTAATTGAAATTATCGTAAACGGAAAAGTAGACGATAAAGTATTTGAATTATAAGTAAACGATTAATTCAATTCATCAAAGTAAAAGGCTAACCATTAAGGTTGGCCTTTTTTTTGTTTACCTAGAGTATGAGTCGAACCATAACAAGTATTACAGCTATTGCAATTATATTAATGATTACTCCAATACGCATCATATCCGTAATTTTAATCTTACCAGAAGAAAATACAATAGCATTTGGCGGAGTAGCAATAGGTAACATAAAGGCGCAACTTGCAGCTAACGCTGCGGCTGCGGTTAATTGAACTAAAGGAAAATCGTTTTGGAGCGCAAATTGTCCAACTAAAGGAATAAGAACAGTAACTAACGCCATGTTACTCATCAACTCTGTTGCAAATAAGGCAAATGCTGTAAGGAGAATAAAAACAGTCGTAAGTTCTATATTTCCTAATGCATCAACCTCATCAATCACTTTTTTCACCAAGCCAGTTCCATCTAAAATAGAAGCCAATGCCATTCCTCCTCCAAACAGAAGTAGTATTCCCCAAGATATATGTTTTATATCTCTAGCTTGCAATAAGGCTTTCTCTTTCACTTGAGGAAGAAGCAAAAGAATAGCACTTAAAACGGTGGCAATGGACAGGACAGAAATTGAATACTCAGAAAGTAAAGAAGACAAGTTAGTTGTTGCACAAACACCTAACACAACCAATGAAAAAACAATCCATAACATAGAAATCATGTTGAATTTGTGATTTTTTTGAGGGATGACATAAAGGATTAACGCACCTATAATAGCAATATAAGCATCTTTTATTTTGAAAGATAAAACGTTATCCAACAATTGCCTGCTCATCCAAGCTAAAATTACAAAGGCAAAAATTACAAGAACGCGTTTTTGATTAGCCGTTAAAGGCTCTGGTTTGGCTACAACTACTTCAAAATCGAGTTTTTTTAGATATAATACATAAAATACGGCATATATAATAATAAGCATAACTGCTGCAAACGGAACACCCACAAGCATCCATTCAAAAAAACCAATATCAATATTAAAAAGTGTTTGTAAGTTAGCTATGAGCAAAGAATTTGGAGGAGTACCAACAATTGTTGCAGTACCGCCAACATTGGCAGCAAAGGCTATTGATAGTAAAAGGGCTATACCATACTTCTGAATCTGCTGCGACTTAGGTAATGCTTGCAATACAGATAATGCCATGGGCAAAACCATTAAAACGGTAGCTGTATTTGAGATCCACATGCTCAAAAATGCGGTGGCAGTCATAAAGCCAAGCACAATACGCTTGGCATTACTGCCAAACAAGGCTATAATTTTCCTGCTAATTTGAATGTGCAATGCATGTTTTTCAAGTGCTTTTGCTAAAATAAAACCACCTAAGAAAAGGAAAATTAAGTTGTGAAAATAGGACGAAAATAAACCTGAAACACTTATTAAACCTAAAGAAAGTCCTAAAAATATAGGAAGTAAAGAAGTCAATGGAATAGGAATAGCTTCTGTAATCCATAAATAAATCATAATAAAGGTGACGGATAAGGCTGCTCTCTGCTCGTAATCAAAGTAACCAATAGGTAATGTAAAAAACAAGACCAGTGCAACCACAGTTACGATTACGAAATGCATTATTTTGTTTACCATCTGCAACGAAGATAAACAGAATTTGGTTTTATTTATGAATTATTAATCCATCCCAAACTGAAGAAAAAAGAAGGTCTAGAAAAATAGTGTTGGATATTTCTTTTGGATTTTTCTTGAAATAATATACAGACGATGTTGCTTGTGCCGACACTAAATCATACAGAAAAAAATAGGGTAATTTTTTGAAAAGACCTGTTTTCACTCCTTTTTCAGCAACCTTTAAAAATAGATTTATGTGCTCTTCCTTTTTACAGAAATCATCGAAATAAAAAGAGTGTCTATATTTTTGCATGTACAAAAAGTCTGGATAGTTTTCTAAAGACCACATAATAGAGTGAAACCACATACCTCTTATAATTTCTTTGAGAGGTTCTTTAAAATCGAGCATTTCACTTAAATGTGCCTGAAGGTTTTGCTGACAATTTTGGTAACATTCATCAATCAAAACATCTTTAGAAGGAAAATAATGAAACAAAGTACCGTTAGACACCTCAGCATTTCTGGAAACCTTACTTGTAGGCGTTGCCAAAAAACCATTGACACCAAAAAGCTCTATAGCCGATTTAATAATTTTATCTTTTTTTTCCATATGCGAACAACAACCTAAAGGTATTGCTCTACAAATTTAACTAAATTAATCGATTAAAAAACGACATAAATCTATAATTTAATGCCATTTGACGAAACTTGGAAATCTGAAAAACTGAATAATCTACTTAAAAACAAGTGATTAAAACAAAAAAAAGACTATTAATACAAATCAATAATCTTTTTAACATTTGTGCTTTAATCTTACCAGGTATTATCTGTTCCAAACTCTTCGTTTGCATCTTTGAGTAAGCTTTGCCAGTCATCATCACCGTTCTCCGAATCTTTTATAATAGATTGATAGTCTAATTTTGATAATTCGTACACATCAATCGGATTACCTGTATACTCCTCTATGGCAGTTAAAAGTTCTTTTTCTTGCTCGGCACAGAAAGAAATTGCCCAACCTTTGTTTTTACCTCTACCTGTTCTTCCAACCCGGTGAACGTAGTTTTCTGGTTCTTCTGGCAAATCATAATTTACTACGTATGCGATATCTGGAATATCAATTCCTCTGGCTGCAACATCTGTTGTTACAAGCACATTATTCTCTCCAGATTTAAACCTTGCTAAAATCTTAAACCTGTCTTTTTGTTCTACGTCGCCATGAATGGTTTCTGATGATATTGCAACACGTTCTAAGGCCTTCACAACTCTATCTGCCCTTACTTTTGTTCTTACAAAAACAATTAGTTTTTCTCCTTCGTTTTCTTTGATTAAGTTTTCTAGAAAGAAACGTTTATCGTCCATCTCTACAAAAGTAACGGCATGCTCTATGTTTTTAGCTACCGGATTTTTAGGAGAAATTTGTATACGAATCGCATCAGAAACTAAATCGTAAGCTAATTTTTTAATATTCTTATCTATGGTTGCAGAGAAAAATAAGGTTTGTCTTTTTTTAGGAATGTGACGCATCACATCTTTAATGTCTTTAATAAAACCAAGATCTAACATGTGATCGGCTTCGTCTAAAACAAGGGTTTGAAGATTTTCTAGTTTAAGATAACCTTGAGAAATTAAATCGAACATTCTTCCAGGTGTAGAAATTACTACATCTACTCCATTATTCAGCTGCCTTATTTGTTCATCTTGCTCTACTCCGCCATAAATACCAGCTATTTTTACGCGTAAATATTTGGCTACATCGTTGTACACGTCTTGTATTTGCTTTGCAAGCTCTCTTGTTGGCACCATAACAAGAACAGCTACAGATGATTTATTGTATTTGCTTCTGCCCTTGTTACTAATAACCGCGTTAAGGGTAGGAATAACAAAACTTGCTGTTTTACCTGTTCCTGTTTGTGCAATTGCCAAGACATCCTCTCCGGCCAATATTGGTTTTATGGCTTTAAATTGAATGTCGGTTGGACGTTTCCAGCCCATTTCCTCAATTCTTTTCTTTAAATCTGAAGAGATATTGTAGTCTTGAAATTTCATGGTGTAAAGTTAGGATATAAAAACAAAAATCGATTAGACTTCTGGGCGATTTGAATTTTATACCAATTTGATTTTAAAATGAGCCTAATTTAAATTGAATTGTTTTTTAGCTAATCAATGAATAAAATCTTTGCATAGCATAAGCTACGGAAATATTTTATGAAGAATAGTAGTTGAAAAACAAACGATTTATAAGGTTCATTTTGAGATTAAATTGGTATTATTTAGACCATCTATTTTACTCAAGAAATAACCTACATTTTCCTCCCTCCTTGAGGAGGGATCCGATAGCTATCGGATGAGGGATGTGACAATAAGTGCTTCAAATTAGCAACCTTAATTTTCACTCCTCTTGCCTGGTAGGTATCGGGTTTCCCCTCGAGGGGAGAAATTTAAAATACTACTTACCAATTATATTTTTACCAAAAACAGTTTAGGATATATTAATGTTAGTCTTATCAATCTTTTTTAAAGATTAAAAAGAGATTTGTTAAAACAAAAAAAGAGCACCAATTTCTTGATACTCTATTATTAATTAAGATTAATCATTTTACTCTTTAACAAATTTCTTTGTGATAGTTGTATTGTTATACCTCACATGGATAAAATAAACACCTGCAGCTAAATGAGATATTGGAATTTTTTCTGTTCCTTTTTGCTTTAAGATAGTTGTGCCGTCCATAGCTTTAATCTCTACAAACTCAATAAATGCAGCGTTGTTAGCTTTAATGTTTAGGTGTGAAGTTGCAGGGTTGGGGTAAATTGATATTTGCAATTGATTCTCTTTTAAGGAGGCTTGCTGTGGATTAATTTCTATAGTATCACTATCTAAAGCTGTGTAATAATCTTTGAATGGACAATTTAGGGTGTCAACCGTGTTGGTGTCTATAAAGGTTTTCACAACTATTAGACCTTCTACCTGATATGACGTTGGAATATATTTTTGATAAGCGTAGGTAAACTCCCAGTCAAAGTAATAACAGTCTTTTATATAAATATTTAGAAAAGTTGAATCGTTTCCTTTTAAAACAATTTCACTTCTAATGTGTGGTTCGTATGCAGGCCATTGAGATGTCAAATCGCAAGTTATTAGCGGAACTGGAGTTATCCATTCGTAGCTTAAATTACTTATTTTCAGTATAAGTGATTCGCCTTGAACTATGGGCACTTGAGATTTTAGAGTGGTAAACCCGAAAAGTATTAGTAATAAAATTATTAATTTTTTCATGTTATTAGTTTTTATATATTGTTTTAGCATCTTGAACAACACCGTTTGTGATTAATAGTACTTGATACAACCCAGATGGTAACGTATTCAAATCAATGTTTATAGATCCAGAATCATTAACCAGGTAAGAATTTACACTTTGTTGGCTATTAACAGGTGCAATGGTTAATTTAGTTTCTTGGCTTAAGCAAAATTGTAGACTAAAAACAACGCACAAGATGCAAAATAAATAAAATTTTCTCATAATAAATTGGATTTCAGTCTATAAACTTAAACTTAAACAAAAGCAAATATATTTCAGAAAAATTTAAGAGTTTAACAACATACGCTACAGCACTTTACATTGGCTAAAGATTTGTTCGTCAGAGAAAAAGGATTCTTTAGTCTTTACAATATATGGCTTGCAATACTGTAAAAAATTCTAAATTACATATTGTTTTAATTGATTATGCTACACTTTTTCAAAATCAGTTTATCACCGCTCTTTGTCTCCCCTCAAGGGTAGAGTTTTAAAAAATTGATTGAATTATAGAATCACTAACTTCGTAACCCATATACACCAAAGTATCTCCTTTAAATAGATAATCTGTATAAAAATAGTTATCGTCTTCTTGGGCATTAGTATTTAAATCTTGATACAGCTTTTTTGAAATTTCTTTGTTTTTATAACCAAAATAAGCTCCGTCTAATACGTAAATTGATTTTGAGAAATTTGATTGATTAGCTGTAGAAATAATTCTGCTTAAGTCATAAGATTTAGAGATAAAAAGCAAGTTTAAACCTTTATTTTTATATTTATTTTCAAGGTTTTCATACTGATTGATATTCGTGCAGCTTTCGTTTGGACAATATGGTAACCAAATATGAACCCAAGTATAGGGTTGCTTTTTAATTGTATCTAAAATCTGCTTAGAATTTATTTCATAAACCATAAAACGATCTAACTCTTTACAATCGCTGGGTTCTTTAGATGCTTCAAATGGTTTTATGTGATGGCTTTCTAAGCTAGAAATTGAACGGTATCCGCTTTCGTTAATTTCTATCATTCCGCAGCCTGAAATCAGCAAAAGTAATGTTGAAGCAAATAATAATTTCATTGTTTAGGTAATTTACAACTTTATTCTGTTTTCTAAACTTTTACTAGAAATTAGTTCTAACTATGATAAAGAAACATTTTTGTAGATTGATTAAGTTTAAAAATAAGAAATTTCGACTTAAATCTCAAAACACAGTTCTAAAAAAAGCTACTTTGGGTTCTTAAAACTATCTACAAAAAAATGCAACAAGCTTAAAAATTCTTTAACCTAAGTAAAAAGATTTAAATCTTAATCAGGCTTAACAAAATATGGATAATACCCAGCGCCCAGATTGGCAGCGTAGCTTTTGAAAGAAAACAACTACGGCACTTAAGGTACTTGGGCGACCGTAGAAGCCCAAAATACCTTTTAGTGCAAGTTGGTGTTTGCTTTTAAAACTATAGCAGAAAGCTGGATGTAGCGCTCCAAAAAATCTAATAAAAAAATTATTTCTAGTATAAATGTTTTGATCTATTGTCTATAATCCGAATAATAACAATCTCTGTATCATCTATATGATAAATTAGAGCGTTATGCTTAGTTATTTTGGCTATTCTTAAATATGGCTTGGTATTACTAATTTTAAACATGAAAGGATTTTCCTTGATTCCATCTAAAAGTTCATTCGTTTCACTTACGAATGTTTGCGCAACCTCTATTTGCCAGTTTTCAATTAAAAAATCTACTATTCTCTGATAATCCGCTAAAGCTAGATTTGTCCAAATTAGATTCATTTAAATTTTAACTGTGGATATTTCTCGGCCATTTCTTGCATTAAATTAGCGTGAGATTTATATTCTCCGCGCTTGTACTCTGCCAAGCTTTCCAATGTTCTTTCTTTAGAAGATTCAGATAGACTATTCCACCAATCTTTACTCTCAGAAGAGTTGACTAAAATAAGTTTCACTATTTCTAGGACAGAATCGTCTTCTACCGCATCAATTAAACTTCTTATTTGAGCCTTTAAATCTGTTTCTGCCATAGCTGAAAGTTACAAAATAATTTAACTTTTATCAAATGGTAGTAACCTTAAACCACATTTACTGGTTTCTTTACTTTTTCGTCTAAAAGTGCAATATCTAACACTTCTTTCATAGAGCTTACAAAGTGAAATTTTAGTCCTTTTAAATAGTCTTCTTTAATTTCTTCTACGTCTTGTCTATTTTTATCGCACAAAATAATTTCTTTAATCTTAGCGCGTTTTGCTGCTAAAATTTTCTCTTTTATTCCACCAACGGGTAAAACATCTCCTCTAAGTGTAATTTCGCCTGTCATGGCTAAATATTTCTTCACTTTTCTTTGGGTAAACAAACTCGCCAAAGAGGTTAACATGGTAATACCTGCAGATGGACCATCTTTTGGTGTTGCGCCTTCTGGAACGTGCACATGTACATTGTAACGCTCAAAAACACTTTGATCTAAATTGAACCAGTTTGCATTTGCCTTTAAATACTCTAATGCAATTACGGCAGATTCTTTCATTACATCTCCCAAATTTCCGGTAAGGGTTAACTTGCCTTTTCCTTGTGTGATGAGTGATTCTATAAACAGAATTGTTCCACCAACTGAGGTCCAAGCCAAGCCTGTAACCACACCAGCTGTATCATTATTATTGTATTTTGTTTTTCCTCTGCCCGGACCAAGAATTGTTTTTAGTTCTTTTGTACTAATCTTAATATCAAACTTCTCGTCCATTGCAATTTGACGTGCTCTATTTCTAACTAATTTAGATACTTTTTTATCTAACCCACGTACTCCAGATTCTGAGGTATACTCTTCTACCACTTTTTCTAAAGCAGCTTTGTTAATAGAGAATTGATCTTTCTTAACACCGTGACCTTCTAATTGCTTTGGAATTAAGTGTTTTTTAGCGATTTCTATCTTTTCTTCTACCGTGTAACCGTTAACTTCTATAATCTCCATTCTATCTCTTAACGGACCTTGAATAGAACTTAAATCATTTGCGGTTGCTATGAATAAAACATTGGATAAATCGTATTCTGTTTCTACATAATTATCATAAAACTCGCTGTTTTGTTCTGGATCTAAAACCTCTAATAAGGCAGAAGACGGATCGCCGTGGTTAGATCTTCCTAACTTATCAATCTCGTCTAAAACAAAAACAGGATTAGAAGATTTTGCCTTTTTAATATTTTGCATTACTCTACCTGGCATTGCACCAATGTAAGTTTTCCGGTGACCACGAATTTCACTCTCGTCGTGCACACCACCTAACGACATTCTTACATACTCTCTACCTAAGGCTTCTGCAATACTTTTACCAAGAGAGGTTTTACCTACTCCCGGAGGTCCGTAGAAACAAAGAATTGGAGATTTCATATCTTTTTTAAGCTTAAGCACTGCCAGATATTCTAAAATACGCTCTTTTACTTTCTCTAAGCCATAATGATCTCTTTCTAACACTTTTTTAGCGTGTTTTAAGTTGAGATTATCTTTGCTATACTCGTTCCATGGTAATTCTAAAAGAAGATCTAGATAATTCATCTGAACCGTAAACTCTGCAGCTTGCGGATTCATGCGTTGTAGTTTTTCAATTTCTTTCGTAAAAATCTTCTCTACTTTTTTGCTCCATTTTTTCTTTTCTGCACGCTCGCGCATATTTTTTATCTCAAGCTCTTGAGGAGATCCACCCAATTCATCTTGAATGGTACGCATTTGCTGGTGCAAATAATATTCGCGCTGTTGCTTATCCATATCTTGCTTTACGCGTGTTTGGATTTCGTTGCGCATTTCTAACTGCTGCTTTTCTTTTGTGAGGTGCTCTAACACCTTCATAGCTCTTGAAGTTAAATCTCTTTCTTCTAACATTTGTTGCTTTTGAGCAACATCTGCATTCATGTTTGAAGAAATGAAATTCATTAAGAAAGTGGGACTTTCTATATTCTTAATTGCAAATTGTGCTTCTGAGGGAATATTAGGAGAATCTTTGATAATCTGAAGTGATAAATCCTTCATGGTATCAATAATTGCTAAAAACTCTTTATCCTTTGCTGGTGCTTTCGTTTCTTTAAAATAAGTAACCTTGGCACTCATAAAAGGCTCTGTTTGCACAGGTGTTTCTAACTTAAACCTTCTTTTACCTTGTATAATAACGGTTGTAGAACCATCTGGCATTTTAAGCATGCGTACAATTTGTGCAACTGTACCAATCTCATGCAAATCTTTAAACTCTGGACGTTCCTCAATTTGATCTTTTTGAGATACTACACCAATTATTTTATTTGAATCATTTGCATGCTGTATTAATTTAATCGATTTATCTCTACCTACCGTGATTGGAATTACAACACCCGGAAATAAAACGTTATTTCTTAATGGTAGAATTGGAAGTTCATCAGCAAACTCCTGATTGTTCATTGTTTCTTCTTCTTCTGGAGTAATTAAAGGTATAAATTCTGCATCTGCATCAATGGGACCAGAAAATTCGTTTAAAGCATCAAAAATTTTACTCATAATATATCTTGTAGGCTTGCGCCAATCTGTCAGTTTAACTTAAATGTGAAATCGTGTATTAGAAAAAACGAAGTTCTCCTTAATATGTTCAGTATGTAGGCAACAGATGTGCCAAAGAAAATTAACGGAAATTATGTCTTATTTCAGTCCGTAATTGTCAGCAATAAATTGTAAAATGTCTTTATCTAGCTGCGTGAGTTCTATTTTTCTTCTCCCCATCATGTTTTGCGCAACTTCAAAAGCTTTTTCTAATTTAAAGGGAACTGATTTTTCTATACCTCCCCAAGTAAAGGAGGGAACATATTTAGATGGAAAACCACTACCAAAAATGTTTGCACAAACGCCTGTAACCGTCGCCGTGTTAAACATTGTATTAATTGCAGATTTAGAATGATCTCCCATTACTAATCCCATAAATTGTACTTCTGTTTTTTCTATTTCTTTAGAAAGATAACTGTAGGCACTTACTAAACCGTAGTTATTTTTAAGGTTAGAGCAATTTGTATCTGCACCTAAATTGCACCACTCTCCAATTACCGAGTTGCCTAAAAAACCATCGTGCCCTTTGTTTGAATACGCTTGAAAAACTACGTTGTTCACCTCTCCGCCTACTTTACAATGCGGACCAAGAGAGGTTGCACCATATACTTTAGTAGCCAATTTTAAGGCAGATGATTCTGCCATGGCTAAACCACCTCTTACAACGGAACCTTCCATAATCTCTGCATCTTTATCAAGGTAAATTGGTCCGCCAGTAGTATTTAATATACAGGCTTCTACTTTTGCACCTTTTTCTAAGAAAATTTGAGCTTGATCTCCGATAATTGTATTGGTTGGCGAAAGCGGAGAAGATTGTTTGTGACGGGTGTAATAGTGGAAATCTGATCTAAGAATTTCTGCATTTTTCTGAAAAATATCCCACCGATAATTAAGTTGCAACACTGTATTTAGTGTATTCTCTTGTTTACTCTCCTTACCTAAGCTATCAGCAGAACTTTTTGCAGCAATAACTTTATGATTATATGAAATTGCTTCTCCTTCTTTTAAATCTGCAAGAAGCAAGGCTAAATCTTGAGTTAAAATTACAGTTGCATCTATATGAATAGTACTGGTTGAATATGCAACATTTTTAAATTTGCTTGCGAGATAGTTTTGTGTTTCATACCCAACTTCAACATCGGGAAAATACATTTTACAACGTTCATCATTTGTGAACATACCTGTTCTTAAATTTCCAACTGGTCTGGTTAAAGTCAGCGGAGCAAAGGTGAGATGATTATTTAAATCGTGTAAAACTATATTCATGTTGCTAAGATATTAATTTGAGATTGGAAATTTGTTATTGAAGAAGGAAAATAGCTTTGTGAGATTTTTTAATTGATTTAAAGAAAAAACTACACTAAATAGAAATGGTTACTTGTAATAAAGTAACCATTTTAAACTATTCTTATAAGCTCGGTAATTACAAGTGCCGTTACATCTTATCTGGCACATTAACTCCTAAAAGTATCATGGCCGACTTAATTATTTTAGCAACATTTTCACTTAATACAAGATAGAAATTCTTTAAGGTTTCGTTCTCTTCTTGCGAAATATAAACGCTTTGATAAAAATTGTTGTAGGTTTTAACCAATTCAAAAGTGTAGTTTGCAATTAACGCTGGTGAGTGATTTTTTCCTGCTTCGCTAATTGTTTCTGGATACTCTGTCATTAATTTAATTAACTCTTTTGCTTTTGAGTCAAATTCAGAAGTGTTAAAATTGCCTGTATTTTTTATTTTAGCTAATAGAGATTGAATTCTTGCGTGTGCATATTGTATAAATGGAGCTGTATTCCCGTTTAAATCTACCGACTCTTTTGGGTCAAACTTCATTCTTTTTTGCGGATCTACTTTTAACAAGAAATATTTTAAACCTCCCATACCTATTATTTCTGCAAGGTCAAGAATTTCTTTGTCGGTCATGCCATCTAGATGTCCACGTTCTTTGGTACTTTCTAATGCATCATTTACTACATCTTGCATTAAATCATCGGCGTCTACCACTTTACCTTCTCTAGATTTCATTTTACCTTCTGGTAAATCAACCATTCCGTAAGACAAATGGTAGCAACTTTCTGCCCAGCTGTAGCCTAATTTTTTAAGTACTAAAAACAATACTTTAAAATGGTAATCTTGCTCGTTACCTACGGTGTAAACAATTCCGTTTAAATCTGGATAATCTCTAAATCTATCGAAAGCTGTTCCTAAATCTTGTGTCATGTAAACAGCCGTACCATCTCCACGCAACAATAACTTCTCGTCCAAACCTTCATCTGTTAAATCTATCCAAACAGAACCGTCTTCTTTTTTATAAAAAACACCTTTTGTTAATCCTTCTAAAACCAAATCTTTACCAATAATATAGGTGTCAGATTCATAATACATTTTATCAAAATTAACACCCATTCTATAGTAGGTAGAAGCAAATCCTTCGTATACCCAACCGTTCATGGTACTCCACAGTAGATAGGTCTGTGGATCTTTTGCTTCCCATTTTACAAGCATATCTTGTGCTTCTCTCAAAAGATCTGTGTCGGCCTTTGTAAATTCTGCAATTTTGCTTTGCAGTTTCATAAATTTAGACTTGTCTTCTTCTCTAGAAGTAGCGTTAAAAAGCTCAAATAGTTTATTTAATTTCCCTGTATCTTCTTCATTAAAAGCGTTTTCGGCTAATTTATCTTTCGCCAAAGCAACGGCTTCTTTCATTAGTTGGTTTTCAAACTCAACGTAATACTTACCTACAAAATGATCTCCTTTAACGCCTGTATTTTGCGGAGTTTCTTTTTGTCCTTTTGCATCTTCTGGAGCAAACTTACTCCAAGCCAACATACTTTTACAGATGTGAATACCTCTGTCATTCACAATTTGAGTTTTTACTACTTTGTGTCCGTTAGCCTTTAAAATCTCTGCTACAGAATAACCTAAAAAGTTATTTCTTAGGTGACCTAAGTGTAAAGGTTTATTGGTATTTGGAGAAGAATATTCTACCATATACGTATTGCCAGAATTTGGTTTTTTATAACCAAAATTAGCATCGACGTTCAACTTTTCTAGCTCTTCAAGCCAGTAATCGTTGCTTATTACTAAGTTTAAGAATCCTTTAACTACGTTAAAACCTTCTACAAAATCGATTTCTTCTTTTAGGAAAACACCTATTTTTTCTCCAGCAACTTCTG
Source organism: Lishizhenia sp. (assembly GCA_965656535.1). Classification (GTDB taxonomy): domain Bacteria; phylum Bacteroidota; class Bacteroidia; order Flavobacteriales_D; family Crocinitomicaceae; genus Lishizhenia. The sequence goes on along the minus strand of CBFHKX010000002.1, from coordinate 241,393 downwards.
GACTCGTTTTCAAGATTTTCACAAAAGGAAAAGTAACCAGAGTAATATCTCCTTCAAAATCTTTTCTTGTTTTCTGAAACTGAATTAATTTCTCGTCAATCTCAATTCCAAATATATCGTTAGCACCTTCTAAAAGAGCTTTTTTAATCTGATTTTCCATTTTCTATCCTTCTGGATTTACTGTATTGGCAACTTTTTCAAATAAATCAAAAGCAATTTCTGCCATTTTATTTGTTTTCTCATCTAAACATGGATTTACCTCCACAAACTCAATACAATTTACCTTATTATGATTTGCAAAGTGTAATAAAATTTGTTCAGCTTCATCTGGGGTTAAGCCATTATCGACTGGAGTTCCTGTGCCATGCGAAGTATGTTTTGGATCCATAGAGTCTACGTCAAAAGAAACATAAATTTCGTCGCAGTCCTTGTATTTTTCTTCTAATTCAGTGATTACGGTATTTACAGATTTCTCTCTAAGCTCTGCAACCATAAAGTTCTTGATGTTGCGTCGTGCCATTAGTTCAACCTCCGGTTGTTCTACATCTCTCACACCTATAAAGGCAAGATCTGTATCTTTAATTTTCGGAGCAATTCCACCAATATTTTTAAGCTTGTCCCACATTTCTGCAGTATCAACATTAATGTCATTTATTTTTGATTCTAAATTATTTTCGGCAAGTGCTGTAGACAAAGGCATACCGTGCATATTACCAGAAGGTGTTGTGTACGGCGTGTGTAAATCTCCATGCGCATCTATCCAGAGTACTCCAATTCTATTACTTGGATTTGCCATTTTTAATCCTGCAATTGTACCACCCGCAGAGCCATGATCTGCAGCACAAACAAGCGTAAAATCACCTTTTTGCCTAGTATTAGAAACAGCTTCTGCTACTCTTTCATAAATCTTAACTAAACCGTGAATTCTTTTTCCTTTCGGATATTTAACATCATCATCTAAAAGATGGTTTTCTGTTTCTATTGTTTTAGTTGGATACTTACCAAATAGCTTGCTGCCTTTGTTTCTTGCAGCTACTTTCATGGCTTGTGGACCTAGAGAAGAACCTCTTGTACCTGCTGTAATTTCTGACTCATTTATGATTAAGGAAATTTTTCTTGACATACCGATTGAATTTGTGAGTCAAAAGTAATTTTTAGCACGTGTTAAAGCAAATAAAGAGACAAGTATCTGTTACGGAATTCCATTTTTTACTTATAAACAACAGTACCTTTTTCCGTTTTTTTCAAATGACATGATTCAACGGCAAAACACAATTAAAAAACCTTATTGAAAATTGAAATAAGCGTTTAACTTTACATGATATTTAACACCACAAAACAATGCATAAAACCATTCTTTTTTTATTCGTAACGCTAGTTATTATCGCGTCAACCCAAACTTCTTGTTCTGCGCCCAAGCACGTAACCAAAAGATTTGAAGGCAAACTTGTGTATGAAATTTTTGTAGGAAAAGAAGCCAAACAACCCGCTGATAGTTCAAAATATCAAATTATATATGCCAAGGATAGTTTATTGAGAGCTGAAAGCTTTACACCGCTCGGAAAGCAGGTTTTTATTAAACATATTCCTAAAAACAAAGCGTATACACTTGTAGATATGTTTGGAGAAAAATATGCCATCCAGTCTGTTCCTGATAGTTTAGATAAGCTAAATGAAAAATACAGTTTTGACTACAAACTCGGCAAGAAAACGATTGCAGGCAAAAAAGCAAACCGCGCTTTGGTGAAAATAGTAGATCAACCAGAAGAAATAGAAATGTATTATTTTAAGGATATTTCGCACGATTATTCTTCTGCAATTCCTGGACTAAAAGGTTTACCTGTTGAATACACCATTTTTGTGAAAGGCGAAAAATTACAATATAAACTTGTCTCCATAGAGGAAAAGACTATACCTCTGGACACCTTCGGTATTCCTTCTGACTACACTAAAATTTCTGTAACCGATTTTATGGAGTTAATCAAGGTCGAAGAGCCACAGTAAATTAGATTAACATACTACTGTTAATGCTTTGAATAATTTTGGCTTTAAAATACTTGGTTTAACCTTATCTTCGTAAGATATCAAAAGGAAAAATGGCGAAAGGAAATACGTTAAAAAATACGAGTAAAAAAACCTCAAATAAAAAATCTACCTCTTATAAAAAGGCCAAAGATAAAGCGGGTATTTTAAGCAGGTTTAAGTTAAATGTAGATAAAAGAAAAACGAAAACCATTACTGGATCTATCCTTTTACTGTTTTCTCTCTTTTTACTTTTTGCTTGTATTTCTTACCTGTTCAGTTGGAAAGAAGACCAAAACTTAGTACTCAATAAAGGACTCTTTACGTTTCTTTTTGAAGATGAGGTTGCTCCAGTTTCAAATATTTTAGGAAGATTTGGCGCTTGGATATCGCACCTAGTTGTTTTCAAATGGTTTGGTATTGCCTCATTTGGATTTTGCTTTTTACTTTTTAATTACGGTTTCCGCTTATTATTTAACATCAAAATTGCATCTATTCGCAGAAGTACACTAATCACTTTTGTTGCAATTGTGTGGGTTTCTATTTTCTTTGGATTTTTTGCTAGTCAAGTAAACTACTTAGGAGGAGCATTTGGTTTTTACGCCAACGAATGGTTGTACCAAAGTATAGGTGCCGTGGGTACTTTCTTGTTTATTCTTGTGCTTCTTTTTGTTGCTATTGTTGCGTTATTTAATCCAGATTTCAAGGCACTACGCCAAAAACTGAACCTCACAAAAGAAACACTTGAAGAAGAGGACGATGAGAATACAAACAGTTCGGCAGTAAATGATATTCGTATCGTAAATACGATTAAAGACGAAGAAATAAAACCTGAAGACGAAGTAAACGAAATTAATTTTTCTGAACAAGACGAGGAAGAAAAAGAACAAGATTTGATAATCGAAGAAACTGAAAAGGAAGCGGAAAGTAGCTTAATTATTGAAGTTACTGAAGAAGAAAATAAAAGTGACGACTTTGAGGTTGAAAACACTACAGAGAAAGAAGACGAATTTGAGGTAGAAGTACCCAAAGAAGAAGATAAACTTACCGATAATGAAGTAAGAGATTTAGCAGAGGAATTTGGAGAATACGATCCTAAACTCGACTTAGCAAGCTACACGCTTCCTGGAATAGATTTATTGAAAAAGTATGGTTCTGGTAAAATAGAGGTAGATAAAGCTGAGTTAGAAAGCAACAAAAACAAGATTGTAGAAACCTTAGCACATTATAAAATCGAAATTTCTAAAATAAAAGCTACTATTGGTCCCACTGTAACCTTATATGAAATTGTACCGGCACCTGGTGTAAGAATTTCCAAGATTAAAAACTTAGAAGACGACATTGCTTTGAGCTTAGCTGCTTTAGGAATACGTATAATTGCTCCTATACCTGGAAAAGGAACTATTGGTATTGAGGTTCCGAATTCTAAACCTGACATGGTAAGCATGCGCTCTTTGATTGCCTCAGAAAAGTTTCAGAATTCAGATGCCGAACTTCCTATTGTGATGGGAAAAACAATTACCAATGAAACCTTTACTTTTGATTTGGCTAAAATGCCTCACTTACTTGTTGCTGGTGCTACCGGACAAGGTAAGTCTGTTGGATTAAATGCGATACTAGTTTCTTTACTCTATAAAAAACACCCTGCGCAGGTAAAATTTGTATTGGTTGATCCTAAGAAAGTGGAATTAACCTTATTCAACAAAATTGAGCGTCACTTTTTAGCTAAACTACCAGGAGAAGAAGAACCGATTATTACCGACACTTCTAAAGTTGTAGCTACTTTAAACTCGCTTTGTGTTGAAATGGACGCGCGTTATGAATTACTCAAAAATGCTCAAGTAAGAAATATAAAAGAGTATAACGCCAAGTTTATAAAAAGAAAATTAAACCCAGAAAATGGTCACCGCTACTTACCCTACATCGTAGTATTGATAGATGAGTTTGCAGATTTAATTATGACGGCCGGTAAAGAAGTTGAACATCCTATTGCCAGAATAGCTCAACTTGCTCGTGCCATTGGAATTCACTTAATCGTAGCAACACAAAGACCATCTGTAAATGTAATTACAGGTATGATTAAAGCCAATTTCCCAGCAAGAATTGCCTTTAGAGTTCAATCTTCTATAGATTCTAAAACCATCTTAGACGGCTCTGGAGCAAATCAATTAATTGGTAGAGGAGATATGTTAATGTCAACCGGATCAGAAACTATACGTTTGCAGTGTGGATTTGTGGACACACCAGAAGTAGAAGATATTTGTAACTTCATTGGGAATCAACGTGCTTATCCAGATGCGTTAATTTTACCTGAATATGTAGATGAAAATGCGGAACAAGGTGGAGATGTTGACATGGATGACTTAGATAGTAACTTTGTAGAAGCTGCTCGAATTATTGTAATTCATCAACAAGGATCTGCAAGTTTACTGCAACGTAAATTAAAACTAGGCTATAACAGAGCAGGAAGAATTGTAGATCAACTAGAAGCTCACAACATAATTGGTCCGTTCAAAGGAAGTAAAGCAAGAGAGGTTTTAGTACCAGATGAAATTGCTTTGAACGAATATTTAACTTCTAAAGGGTTAATTTAGTAACTTGCGGTATTGAAAAATACACTAACATTACTGTTGACTTGGTCTTTAGCCTCCTGCGTAACTGCGCAAGAGTTTGCCGTATTCAAAACAGACACTACGAGATTTAGACATTATTATAGTAGAGATTCTGCAGAACTACCCAAGTACATAACTGAACAGGTTTGGTATTTTAATGGCAAAAAAATGTTTTACGGATGTAATCCAATTGCTATAAAAGTTAATCCTGCTAAATTAGACACCATTTTATATAAAGGATACAGAAGAACCGAATTTGACACCATAATATGCAATATATCCGAGTCAAACTCATATACTTTTTTTTACAACGAATGCTGTGGTGCTTTTAATATAAAGAATGACTCAACAAAGCAGTTTATCGAAGGAAAAATTATCTATAGATTGAAGGGCGCAAATAAAAAAATCTATTTAGGTACTTTAGGGGAAGCAGGAATACTATTAAATCAAAACATGAACGATACTTTATCTGAAGACTGCAGAAGCGCTATGAGTCCTAATGTTTACCAAGTATCACTTAAAGAAATCCTTCCATGCAGAGATGAGAGACCCTGTAAAGATGAAATCTGTTTACAAAATGATGCTAGTGAAGAACCAAGTTGGGATTATGGCTTTGAAACAGTTTCAATCAAACTCAAAATGTTTTATATGCCATTGAACTCTGAGCCAATAAACATTACCTATGATGGTAAACTAGAGAAGATTGAAATGGATGGAATATTATTGAAGCAAAAATAATTTTAGAAAATACTTTGATAAACCAACCCTAATTTAAGAAATAGAAATTGTACTAATCTAAAAATAAGGTATGAAAATCGTTAAACTTTTGTTAAGACCGTTTTAATATCTAAAATCGACGTAACTTGGCACAACCTTTGTAAATTGTTGAAACGAGAATAAATAACAGAACAATATGAAAATAATTACACTTACATTAAGCTTACTAATGCTTTCAACCCTAAGTTTTGCTCAGGATAAAAGCAATGAGCTGCTCGACAAACTGAGTAAGGAAATGAAAGCATTAAACTCTTTCTATGTAGAATTTGAAATGAAAACGAAAAATTCTAGTACAGGTCAAAATGACGCAGATAAAGGAAGTGGATTTGTTAAAGAAAATAAGTTTTTTGCAACATTGGGTTCAAATACCATCTTAAGTAATGGTTTGAAGATTTGGACAATTTCCAATGACGACCAAGTAACGTATGAAGCTGACTCAGACGAGGACGATGAAGAGAGTATTAATCCTAAGAAATTAATGACAATCTGGGAAAATGGATTTAAAAGTAAATATATTGGAGAAAAAGACGGAAAACACCAGATCAACCTCTTCCCTACTAATCCAGGAGAAGTAGAGTTTCATACTATTACGCTTTACTTAAACAGTTCTGATAATGGTTTGTACCGAGCAATTATGAAGACAAAAGATGGAACGAAAATGACGTATACGATTAACAAGTTTACAAAAAACGCACGTGTTTCTGACAGCAAGTTTGTTTACAATCCGGCGCAATATCCAGGATACGAGCTTATAAAAGACTAAATACCCGCAAGGTATAATAATGAAAGACCTGCTTTTTAGTGGGTCTTTTTTTTATCTGTATTAGAAATAAAGGCCAAAGACAAAAGGTTAAATGTTTTTTTAACCCTACAGATGTACAATAAAATACAGATTAAGAAACTGCCTGAACCGCTTTAACTCCTGTTCTTCTTTTCAAATACTACAGAGCTGTTGAATGTAGCTAAACCATTAACCTTAGTTCATACTACTCGAAGTAAAAGACTATATTACTTCCCAAAGCACACACCATGCAAAGAATAATGGTGCTGCAAATAAAGAAGCATCAAAGCGATCTAAAATTCCTCCATGACCGGGTAAAATAGTTCCTGTATCTTTAATATTTAAACTGCGCTTAATTAACGATTCAAACAAATCGCCATAAATTGCACTAGCTGCAATTAAAGGAGCTGCTAAACACCAAAAAAGATAGGACATCTCAGAAGCATACGCCAAGAGACAGCCAACGGCAATCGTAAATACAATTCCGCCAATAGTGCCTTCCCATGTTTTCTTTGGAGATATGCGCTCAAAGAGTTTTGTTTTACCTAACAATCTGCCAGTTAGATAGGCAAAAGTGTCATTTGTCCATATCATTAAAAACATCCCCACAGGAAGTAGCCAACTAGAAAAAGAACTATTTTCAACTCTTAAACTAACAATCAAATACATGGGTAATATCACGTAAATCCAACCAAAAATTGTAATGGAAATATTTACTAAAGGTGTTTTTGATCGTGTATATAACTCGGGTAAAAAAGAAAGGAAAAGCAACGGTAAACCCACAATTAAAAACTTCTCGCTTACGTAGTTTAAACGTACTAGAATAGCAATTAAAAATAGACTTAACCCTCCTGCTAAACCAACCATTTTAGAAGGTGTTGCCATTGTTTTAGAATCAAACAGCCTATAATACTCTAACAATCCTAGAACTGTAAATAAGGCTAAAACAAGAATGCTGGTTACCTCACTAAACACTATTCCTCCGATTACCAAAGTAATAAAAACAAAACCGGTTGCAGCTCTTACTAAAATATCATTCATGCTCTTTTTCAATTATATGTTTAGCGCGTATAACTAAAGTATGGTGAACGTAAATTTCAATTGCACCAAAAGAATTGTAAGAAGAATCTTTTTTGTTAATTATAAAAACGGGGATTCCTTCTTCTTCTAACTTCAGCTTATAAATACTGGCCAAATGTTCTTCAGTAGTTGAAGTAACTAAACGCAAGTCATCAAAAGGTGTTTTTGAATCTAGCTTTGCATTTAACCATTTTTTTATTGCTCTAAACATGCTGTTTCTCTTCTCAACTATTGAATACAATAATACTGCTTTTCGCAGACATACATTGTATTAAAAGTAGGCATTAAAAAAAATCCCATCCGATATTGCACGAATGGGATATATAATATTTAGAAAAGTATTTTACTCTTCTGTTGACTTGTCTTTTTCTTCAGTATTTGTATCTAGCTCAGTATCCGAAGTTTTTTCTAAATCTGCACTAGAATCTGTATTTGAACTATCTGTTTTAGCAGTTACATCTTCTGCAACTTGATTTTCAGTTTTTGTCTCTGCGATTGGATTTTCTACTTTATTCTTATCCCACAATCTTTCTCCGAAAATTTCAATTAAATCTTCTTTAAAAATCACTTCTTTCTCTAACAATTTATTTGCCAAAGCTGTTAATTTATCTTTGTTATCAGAAAGTAACTTTAGTGCTCTTTGATATTGAGATTCAATTGTTTTACTCACCTCTTCATCAATCACCCTTGCTGTTTCATCAGAATAAGGCTTTGTGAAGGCACTTTGACCTTGAGAATCGTAGTAAGATCTATTTCCTATCTTCTCATTTAAACCGTAGATGGAAACCATAGCATATGCTTGCTTGGTAACTTTTTCTAAATCGGATAAAGCACCAGTAGAAATCTTTCCAAAAATTAGTTCTTCAGCAGCTCTACCACCAAGAGCAGAACACATATCATCTAAAATTTGCTCTGTTGTAGTAATACTTCTTTCTTCTGGCAAATACCAAGCAGCTCCTAAAGATTGACCTCTTGGCACTATTGTAACTTTAACCAATGGATGCGCATGTTCGCACAACCAAGAAATTGTAGCATGACCAGCTTCGTGGAAAGCAATCGATTTTTTCTCTTCGCTTGTAATGATTTTATTTTTCTTTTCTAAACCACCGATAATTCTATCAACAGCATCTAAGAAATCTTGTTTCTCTACAAACTTCTTTTTCTTACGCGCTGCAATTAATGCTGCTTCGTTACATAAGTTGGCAATATCTGCACCTGAGAAACCTGGTGTTTGCTTAGATAAAAAATCTACGTCCATTTCCTTGTCTAACTTCAAAGGCTTTAAATGCACCTGGAAAATTTCTTTACGCTCGTTAATGTCCGGCATATCAACGTAAATCTGTCTATCAAAACGACCTGCACGCATCAAAGCTTTATCTAAAACATCTGCGCGGTTGGTTGCAGCCAATATAATTACGCCTGAGTTAGTTCCAAAACCATCCATTTCTGTAAGCAATTGGTTCAGTGTGTTCTCACGCTCATCATTAGAACCCATTGAGTTACTTTTACCTCTTGCTCTACCAATAGCATCTATCTCATCAATAAAAATAATTGCCGGTGCCTTTTCTTTGGCTTGTTTAAAGAGATCTCTTACTCTAGAAGCTCCTACTCCAACAAACATTTCTACGAAATCTGACCCAGATAAAGAGAAAAAAGGTACTTGTGCTTCTCCCGCTACAGCTTTTGCTAACAATGTTTTACCCGTTCCAGGAGGACCAACTAATAAAGCTCCTTTGGGTATTTTAGCACCGAGTTCTGTATATTTTTTAGGACTCTTTAAAAAGTCTACAATCTCTTCTACTTCTTCTTTAGCTCCTTCCAATCCGGCTACATCTTTAAACGATACGTTCGTAGATTTTCCTTTATCAAATACTTGAGCCTTTGATTTACCGATGTTAAATATTTGTCCGCCCGGACCACCACCAGCACCGCCAGACATTCTTCTCATAATGAAAAGCCAAATAACTACTATAATTAGTATAGGTAATAAGAATGAAATAATACCACTGAAGTAGTTAATTTCGTCTTCTACCGCATAATCCGGCACTTTATTTTCGCCTTGCTCTGCTCTTTCTTGATTGATTCTGTTAAAATCTTCTCTAAATGAACTCGCATCTGCAATCTTAAAACTAAAAGAAGGATTAGACGTTTTCCCAAAACTTGTCCCTCTGTTTTGAACCGCGTTACGCAATTTGGTTTTGTCTCCATTTTGGATTCCAGCGGGTAAACCGTCACCCTTAATTGCCTCAACTCCAGCGTCTGTAAGTTTAAAATCTACACGACCTTCGTTTCTGATTAGCTTAACATTTTCTACATATCCTTCTTCCATAAGTTCTGAAAAAGTTCCCATAGATTGGATGGTACTTGTTTTTCCTGAACTCATAAAGAGTTGAACTGCAATAATTGCAAGTGCTATACCTGCATAAATCCAGTAAATTGTATACGGATTTTTCTTTTTGTTCTTTTTATTATCTGCCATTTTAGTATGAAATAGTTTAATCTAAATTTGGAATATCTGTTCTAACTGCATCTGCCCATAAGTCTTCAATTTCATAAAAAGAACGTGCTTCTTTGTAAAAAATATGCGCTACAACGTTTACATAATCTAACAACACCCATTCAGAATTACCAGAACCCTCTTGGTGCCAAGGTCTCTCTCTCAATTCTTTTCGCGTGTGTTTTACTACATTATTTGCAATCCCTTCTATCTGTGTAGAGGAGTCTCCATTACACACGACAAAAAAGTCGGATACCGCATTATCAATTTCTCTTAAGTCTAAGATTGTTATGTCTTTTCCTTTTAATTCCTGCATTCCTTCAACTATACTCTCGCATAATATTTTGGAATCTATTTTTTCTATTACTTTGTGCATTCGCTATTTAGAGTGTCTTACAAATCTAATTAAATTTTAAATTTACGCTCAAGAAATTAACGTCTAAGTACAGACAATGTTTAAAACAGAAATCGGACATAAAATTATACATCTTGAACGTGTTGACTCTACGAACAATTATACTGCCAAGTTGTTAAAAACCGATGTTCTAGAGCACGGTACGGTAATAATGGCAGATATGCAGACAAATGGCAGAGGTCAGCGCGGAAACGCATGGCAATCTGACCCTTTTGCAAATCTAACGATGAGCATTTATGTGGTTCCTAAACAACTGACACAGGTTAACCATTTGGTACTGAATCATTGTGTGAGTCTTGCACTTAAAGGCTGGCTAGAAGAAAAGTTAAAGCTTGTTAATATTAAATGGCCAAATGATATTTTAGTACAAAATAAGAAAATTGCAGGCGTGCTGATTGAAAACAGTTGGCAAGGAAATCAACTTAAACATAGTATAATTGGTATTGGGTTAAACGTGAACCAAGATCGTTTTGAACAGGCAAAATCTACATCCTTATATCTTGAATCAAATAAGCGTTATACACCCAGAATTTTAGCCTTAGAATTTTGCGCACAATTAGAAGATTATTTTAAGCAATTGAACACGAATACAATTCCAATACTAAAGAAAAGATACGATGAGCAATTGTGGTTGAAAGATCAACTGTCGGATTTTATAACAAATGACAAGCAACGGATTTCAGGAAAAATTCGAGGTACCAACGCACAGGGAGATTTAATTGTTGTTACTTCTACTGAAACACTCACTTTTGCAAATGGCGAACTGCAGTTTGCTGATCGCTTACAGGTTTCAAAAACTGAAAACCCTTCTGAAAAATCTCTTTTAAACAAAAAAACTCACTAAAAAGTGAGTTTGATAACTGTTACAACATTTCTGTTTAATCGTATTTTTCTTTTAATTGCGTAGACATGTAATTAAATAAGTTGGTTAAAGGCTTTTGAACCATCATTTTTAAGAATGGATTTACTTTTCCATCAAAATGAATGAAACCTTCTGTTTGATTTTCTAGCGCTTTCATGTTAATGTTAAGGTCAAACGGAAAAGGTGATTTCTCTCCTGATTTCATTACAATTTTAGAAAAAGGCTCTAAAGTATCTTGTACAAGTGTAATCACAATTCCTCCTTGAACTTTGAAAGAACAGCTTTTGTCATCTGCTTCAAAATCTTTTATATTGTCTTTGGGCAATAACTCTTCAAAATTTCTGGGATTTTTTACAAATTCAAAAATAGTTTCCGCGTTTGCATTCACCAGTACTTTTTCACTATCAATTTTCATAGGTCTATTTTTTCCACTCCGATGGATTCTCTCTCCATTCTCTAAGTGAGTTAGCATCATTCTGCGATATAGAACCTTGCTCTAATGCTTGTTCCATCAAACTTTCGTAATTACTTAATGTTACGTAATCACATTCTGCATTAGAAAAATTTTCTTCGGCGATTTTAAAACCGTAAGAAAAAATAGCAACTAAACCTTTCACTGTGAGTCCAGCTTCTCTTAGCGCATCTACGGCTTTAAGTGAAGAACCACCTGTAGAGATTAAGTCTTCTATTACAACCACATTTTGCCCAGAAGAATAATCGCCTTCTATTTGATTTCCTAAACCATGACCTTTAGCAGAAGAACGAACATAAACAAATGGAACACCTAACTCTTGTGCAACTAACGCACCTTGAGCAATTCCTCCAGTAGCAACACCTGCAATGAGATCTGGCTTTCCAAACTTCTCTAAAATTGCCTCGCAGTAACTTTGTCTAATATACGTTCTTACGTTCGGGTATGAAAGCGTTTTTCTGTTGTCACAATAAATAGGAGACTTCCAGCCAGACGCCCAAGTGAATGGATCGTTAGGTTGTAACTTTATTGCCTTGATTTGCAACAAAAATTCTGCTACTTTTAACCCTTGGTCATTATTTAAAATCATGGTTGCAAATGTATAAAGTTTTTATTGAAAACAAGCCCTTATATTTCGTAGAAAGTACAAAAGATTTACCAAAAGATACCTTCTTTCTATTTGGTGGACTAAACAAAAATCAAGTGGAATCTATCACAAAAGTGTATAAAGAAAAAAACAACTCACTGATTTTTGCCGTAGTAGCAAAGAACACCTTAAAAGCAATGCTTAAGTCATTTTCGCACTACCAATATATTGAGGCTGCTGGCGGTATAGTAGAAAAGAAAAAAAACGGTATGCTTTTATTCATAAAACGAAATGGTTTTTGGGATATTCCAAAAGGAAAACTAGAGAAAAAGGAAGATAGTATAGCGGGTGCCAAAAGAGAAATAGAGGAAGAATGCGGAATTAGTGGGCTGAAATTTCGTGAGAATATATGTAGCACCTACCACACCTATGAACACAAAGGTAAGATGGTGCTAAAAAAAACATATTGGTTCGCTTTTTTATATGCTGGAAAAGAAAAATTAACGGCACAAACGGAAGAAGGAATTACTAAAGTAAAGTGGTTTGAAGCAGACAATTTATTTAAAGTAAGAAAAAATACTTTTGCTTCTATTGCAGAGGTATTGAATAATTTTATCGAGTTAAACGCAGTTTCAAAAAAAATCAAACAAAAAAATAAATGACACTTACCTTCTGTTTAAAGAAGAAATAATTAAGTTATCTCTTTAACTAGAAAGTTAAAACTGCGTGCTTCTAATCTTTATGAATTCTAGTTTGTTTGTACAACCTGAAGTAATAGACTGAATCTGAATACAAGGCTAAGGAACTTAATCGAGCTTCTGGCTCTTCTGCATTTGTAGAATAAAACAATCTGACTTTTTCTGCATAAATTGTATCTAAATAAAATGTAGAATTTGCTTTAAAACTATGAGATTCTAATCCATAGTAGGTTGCAACCCATAAATAATGTGAAAAAAACTGTGGACTATCGTTCGCGAAATCTACAATGAAATTAAGTTGTTTATGCGATACATCGCTTCTTAAAATGGCCGAATCCAAATAAATACGAGGTGTAACTATAGAGTTTTCTTGACCAGAAGCTTTTAGAGAACAGAAAATAAGTATAAAAAGGATTGAAAGGTTAATGTCTTTTTTCATCTTAAAATAGTTCTTAAGCGTACCTTAAATTATAGTATTTAAATGCTAATATTTATCTTTTTAAATCAATTAAATAATCGCTTCTTGAACTAGGAGCATTCTATTCTGCTTTTGAAGAAAAACACTTCTATTCAGCTTAGCACAGAGCAGCGTAAGCGATTCACACAATACAGAGAATTGATTCTCTTCTTTCGAAGAAATACGATTCGAATAGCACTTATTTCGGCTATTGCTGAGCACAAAGCAGTGTAAGCGATTCACGAATTTCTCTTTCAGAGAACTTGTTCTCTGCTTACATATTTCTTCTGTACTGTCCGCCTACTTCAAATAAACTACTTGTAATTTGACCTAAAGAACAAACTTTACAAACCTCCATCAATTTCTCGAAGATATTTTCGTTATTGATTGCTGCCATTTGCAAGTCTTTTAGCATTGGCGCTGTGTCGTTCATTTTATGAAGTTCTGCCAACATATCTATTTGATATTGCTTCTCTTCTTCTGTAGCTCTAATTACCTCATCTGGAGTAACTGTTGGAGAACCGTCTTTACTCAAGAAAGTATTCACACCAATAATTGGGAAATCTCCGTTGTGCTTTAATGTTTCGTAGTAAAGTGATTCTTCTTGAATTTTAGAACGTTGGTACATCGTTTCCATCGCTCCCAGAACTCCACCTCTTTCCGTAATTCTATCGAATTCTAACAATACAGCTTCTTCAACTAAATCTGTTAATTCTTCTATGATAAAAGAACCTTGAATTGGGTTTTCGTTTGCTGTTAATCCTAACTCTTTGTTTATGATTAACTGAATTGCCATTGCTCTACGCACAGATGCTTCTGTGGGTGTTGTAATTGCTTCGTCATAAGCGTTTGTATGCAATGAGTTACAGTTATCGTAAATGGCATATAAGGCTTGTAAAGTTGTACGAATATCGTTGAAATCAATCTCTTGTGCGTGTAAAGAACGACCAGAAGTTTGAATGTGATATTTCAACATCTGAGCTCTAGAATTTGCTCCGTACTTTTCTTTCATGGCCTTTGCCCAAATCTTACGTGCTACACGACCAATAACTGCATATTCTGCATCGATTCCGTTTGAGAAGAAGAAAGATAAGTTAGGACCAAACTTGTTGATGTCCATTCCTCTACTTAAGTAGTACTCCACATAAGTAAATCCGTTTGCTAAGGTTAAGGCTAACTGCGTTACAGGGTTTGCTCCTGCTTCTGCGATGTGGTAACCAGAGATAGAAACAGAGTAGAAATTTCTAACGTTTTTGTCAATAAAGTATTCTTGAACATCTCCCATCAAACGCAAGGCAAATTCTGTAGAGAAAATACACGTATTTTGTGCTTGATCTTCTTTTAAGATATCTGCCTGAACGGTTCCTCTAACTTGAGAAAGTGTATTCTTTTTTATTTCTGCATAAACATCAGCCGGTAAAACTTGATCTCCGGTAACACCCAATAAGAAAAGTCCTAAACCATTGTTTCCTTCTGGTAAATCTCCTTGGTATTGTGGTCTTGCTACACCTTTCTCTTTATAAATCTTTTCAATTTTTGCATTTACTTCAGCTTCTAAATCGTTTGCCTTTATGTATTTCTCACACTGCTGATCAATGGCAGCATTCATAAAGAAACCTAACAACATGGGTGCCGGACCATTAATTGTCATAGAAACAGAAGTCTTAGGATCTGCTAAATCAAAACCAGAATATAATTTCTTAGCATCATCTAAACAACAGATAGAAACTCCTGCGTTACCAATTTTACCGTAGATATCTGGACGCAAATCTGGATCGTTACCATATAAAGTAACAGAATCAAATGCCGTAGATAAACGCGCTGCTGGCATTCCTGCACTTACGTAATGGAAACGCTTGTTTGTACGCTCTGGTCCGCCTTCTCCGGCAAACATTCTTGATGGATCTTCTCCTGTTCTTTTAAAAGGATATAATCCTGATGCATATGGAAATTCTCCCGGTACGTTTTCTTGTAAACACCATCCTAAAATATCTCCCCAAGCAGAATACTTTGGTAAAGAAACTTTTGGTATTTGTGTATGAGATAACGACTCTGCATGCGTTTTAATCTCAATTACTTTATCTCTTACTTTGAAAGAATAGATTGGCTGCTTGTATTTATTTACTTTTTCTGCCCAACCTGTAATTACTTCCCAGTTGTATGGATCTAAATCCATTTTGGTTCTATCAAATTGACCAACTAATAACTTTAAGAAGTCTTTGTCTTCATCTTTAACATTTTCTAAAGATTCAGAAGCAATTCCCGCTTTATCCAAAGTTGGTTCTTGACCAACAATTGTTTCAATTGTTTTAAAGATTCCGTATAATTTCTGAGCAACATCTTGTTGTGTATCTGCTTTTGCATCATACGCTCTGTTGGTTTCAGAAATTTCTGATAAATATCTTGTTCTGTTCGGTGGAATCACAAAAATCTTCTCACTCATTTCTTTCGAAATATGGAAATCAGATTTTAAGTCAGCACCCGTTTTCTCAACTACCTTATCCATAATCGCTTTGTAGAGCGTATTCATTCCTGGATCATTGAATTGAGAAGCAATTGTACCAAAAACTGGTAAATCATCTTGGTGCGTGTCCCATAAATTATGGTTACGCATGTATTGTTTCTTCACATCTCTAAGCGCATCTAAAGAACCACGCTTATCAAACTTGTTAATCGCAACTAAATCTGCGAAGTCTAACATGTCGATTTTCTCTAACTGCGTAGCAGCACCAAACTCTGGCGTCATTACGTAAAGAGAAGTATCTGAGTGCTCTAAAATTTCAGTGTCGGACTGACCAATACCAGAAGTTTCTAGAATAATAATATCAAATTCTGCTGCTTTTAATACTTCAACAGCTTCGTTTACATATTTAGAAAGTGCTAGGTTAGACTGACGCGTAGCCAACGAACGCATGTACACACGCTTGTTATTAATGGCATTCATTCTAATTCTATCTCCTAAAAGTGCTCCGCCTGTTTTTCTTTTTGAAGGATCAACCGATACTAGTCCGATTGTTTTCTCTGGAAAATCAATCAAAAATCTTCTTACTAATTCATCTACTAGAGAAGACTTCCCCGCTCCACCTGTTCCTGTAATTCCGAGCACAGGAGTTTTAGAAGTTTTATTCTTTTCGTGAATTTTATCTAAAGTATCCTTTGCAACTTCCGGGAAATTTTCTGCTGCAGAAATCACACGGGCAATAGAACCAATTTGTTTGTCTGCCAAATGGTTAAATTCACCATTTAATTTATCTCCAATAGGAAAATCAGCTTGCATCACAAGGTCATTTATCATTCCTTGTAATCCCATTTCTCTTCCATCATCCGGAGCATAGATACGCGTGATACCGTAATCCATCAACTCTTTAATTTCTGTAGGAAGAATAACTCCACCTCCTCCACCGAAGATTTTGATGTGACCTGCACCGCGTTCTTGTAAAAGATCATACATGTACTTAAAGTACTCATTGTGTCCGCCTTGATAAGAAGTAATTGCAATTGCATTAGCATCTTCTTGGATAGCACAATTCACAACTTCGTCTACGCTTCTATCATGTCCTAAGTGAATTACCTCTACACCTGTAGTTTGTATAATTCTTCTCATGATATTAATCGCAGCGTCGTGACCATCAAATAAGGCAGCAGCCGTAACTATTCTAACTTTATTCTTTGGTTTGTATGTTTCTACTTGTTCCATATTTATTTTCGATAAATGTGACGCAAAAATACGAATTCTGTAGCTATCTCCAGCCATTATATTGCCAACAATACAGGTAAGTTTTTAATATTTTGCAGACAATCTTATCTATTTTAATGTAGATAAAAAAGTAAATTTAGCGCTTATGCAAATTCTACATTCTATACGCTCGTTTTTCAAAGAGAAAGACCAACCTCAAATTTTGGTGGTTTTACTTTTTATTGTTTTCGCTTTAATGTTGGTGATAGAGAATATTAATGGACGATTTTGGTTAAATGATTTTAAAGTAATGTACTCTGCTGCAGAAGCCTTTATCTCTGGAGAACAAGTGTATGGCAAATCGTTTGGATTAAGCACAGGTTTTTTCAAATATTCGCCAGAAAGTACGGTTCTATTCATTCCTTATCTCTTATTTAAGTTTGAAGTTGCTGCCGTTTTACATTATTGCGTTATTTTGGTTTGCACTGTGGGCTTATTTCTCAACCTTACTAAGTTGTGCAGAGCTTATCTTTTTCCTACATTGAGTCTAAAATACCCAAGCTTGCTTCTTTTGCCTGCTTTTTTGTTCTCTATTGTGCATTTAGTAAGAGAATTTCATTTAGGTAACGTAAATGTAATTTTAGTCTACTTAATTAGTGCTACTCTACTTGCAACTATTCAAAAAAAATATATCACAGCAGGAATTTTAATTAGTATAGTAATTTTTACAAAACCTTATTTCATTGTTCTATTATTGGGATTTTTACTGATTAAAAAGTTAAAACCCATCTTAGTTTCGGCAATATTTGGCTTAAGTGCAATTTTACTTTTTAGTTTAATTACAGGCTTTGGCAAGAGCATTCAGTTGCATGTAGATTGGTTAAAATCAATGTTAGACCATTCTAGTTATTTAATGAGTAACCATACTATTTTCTCGTTACTAGAAAATTATTTTGGAGTAGAAATTCCACTGGCTAACTCACCTCTTTATCTTTTCTCATTGGGTATTGTTCTATTTCTTATTTTTTGGTTTAATAAGTTGAAAAACCAAAAGCACTCCTTTGTATTTTTCACCTTAATTTATTTAGCAATAATCCCGAACATGATTATTACAGATGTTGAGCATTTCTTGTTTTCTATTCCGTTAATCGTACTTATTACCGTGTTTATTTTAAGCCAAAAACGCTACATCTTTTTTATTCCATTCATACTTGTACTTGTTCTTTATGGCGGAAAATCTAACGATATTCTAGGTAAATCACTCGCTGCATTTTTCCATCAAAACGGCTTTCTTGGCATTGCCAATCTTATACTTATTGGTTGGAGTTTTTATGTGTTTGCAAGGTTAGATAAAAAGGAAAAACTCCTTTAACGTAGATACACGCTTACTAGTAAGACTATCGGAAAATTACGTTTTTGAGGATATTAGCACAACAACCTTTAATAATTCATATATTTATAGTTAGAAATCCAATGAATCAGACTGTACAAACATTTGGTATTAATTAGTTGTTACCTATATACCTAGGCTTTATTTAGAAAAAGAGAATAAATTAAAACATGCACTTTAAATAAGAGTGACAAAGGTTTGTAGATTAATGGTTGTAAGCAATTTGAGAAATGATAGAAACTGAAAAATTCGAGAAAATTGAAATTGAATCTTCAGCGGATTTAAGAAATTGGTTATCCAAGAATTATTTGAACGTGAATAGCTTTTGGTTAGTAACTTATAAAAAGAGCGAAACAACTAAATATGTATCAAGATGGGATGTTTTAGACGAATTGCTTTGCTTTGGATGGATAGACGGTATCCGAAGAAAACTTGATGATAAAAGAACAATGCAATTAATATCAAAACGAAAAGTAGAGCATTGGTCAAAATCTTATAAAGAGAGAGTGTCAAAACTTATTGATGAAGAGAAAATGCACGAATCTGGATTAAAATCGATTGAAGATTCAAAGTCAAGCGGTTTGTGGAATTTTATGGATGACGTTGATAATTTAATTGTCCCAAAAGATTTTAAAAAAGCACTGCTACAGAAAACCGAGGCTTTCGATTTTTTTAATTCAATTAATGATTCAAGTAAAAGGTTTGTTCTACGTTGGCTTAAACTAGCAAAGACTGAAAAAACGAGACAAAAAAGAATTAATCAACTCGTTGATTTATCAGCTAAAGGCGAGAGATTAAAAGGAAGTTAAATAAAAACTGTCTCTGTCTACAATAATGGCTACAAGTCATTGCTTGTTATCCTCTACTTAAAAATATTCTATCTAGTTTTTTTCACTATTTTGGTTCCTGAAACGCCCTATGAAATCATACAGTAGACCGATGTGAATACTGAAAAATCGACTAATGAAATTACCCATTCTTCTTCTCATTATACTTCTAACACAGTTTGGTAATACCCAGAATTGTTTTGAAAGTCATGTTATAAAATCTAAAGTGTTAAACGAAAAACGAAATATTTGGATTGGACTTCCGGAAAGCTATGATAAGGATAGTTCGTATTCCGTAATATATGTTTTAGATGCAGAAGACAGATTTGATTTAACTTACTCGATTACAAAAGAGCTCTTCGAAAACCAAAATACCATTCCTGAATTGATAGTGGTTGGGATACCTAACGTTGACAAGCTGCAAAGATTATATGATTTAACTTTCACTGATTCGAAAGTAAATGCATCGGGTAAAAAAGATACAATAGGGTATTTTTCTTCCTCATTCACAGGAAACGGACTATCATTTTTAAGGTTCCTTGAAGATGAAGTGATTACTTACATTAACAAAAACTATAGTACTAATGAAAACAACACCTTGATAGGACACTCAATTGGAGGGTATTTTTGCACCTACATACTCCCTTTTCAAAAGTTATTTTCGAACATTCAAATTTATGACCCCAGTATTTGGTACAATGATGGCGACGCCATAAACCATTTAAAGAAAGAACTCGACATAAATTATAGATGTAAGGCCTTTATTTCAAAAGGGGTTGCATTTGATGGTAAAAGAGAAACTATAGACCACCACCTGACAATGATTGATTCGCTGGGAAATTTTTTACTGGACTATCCAAACCTTTCGGTTGCAACAGCTACTTTTGAGAAAGATCACAACGCAATGTTTCTTTACTCGCTATTGGACGGACTTCCCATTTTATTTAAAGAAGAGTGAATATACATAACATTATATGAAAAATAATACACGACCAGTGAGATAGTAAAGCGTTCAAAAAACTGATTAATAAGAAAATTGAAATAGTACAAGTGAAATTATAAAAAATGTAGTTAGCTTCAACGAAATCCTGATTTCACTTAATTCTAATTCTTAAACAAAATAGGAGTCTGAACTTTTCTTACACACCTTTCTCCTTTAAAAATAGCCGGTTGCCAATTTGGCATGGCATTTACTAAACGTATAGCTTCTTTATCCAACTTCGGTTCTGCACCTCTGAGAAGTAGAACATCTGAAATACTGCCATCTTTTTGAACCATAAATTCTAGGTAAACTTTATAGTTCTTTCCATCTATATGAGAATGATATTTGGCGACGATATGGTACCAATTACTGACCTATTATTTGATAAAATTTTCAGCTAGTTAGTGGTATTCCAATTATAGAATATGATAAAATGATTGAAAGAGCAAAGGCAAAAGAAGAAAGAAAACGGAAAGAAAATAAAAAAGAGCAGGAATAAAAACCACTGCTAACAACGGATACAGCTCATAGTTGGGCAGTTGCTTAATCGAAGTTTTGATATATTTAGAAAGTCGCTAAATCCGAAACGTTACGTTGGGCGAAATAAAAAAAACCGAACCCTAAACAAAAATTAGAATTCGGTTTTATCATTTTTATACTTCGGCTATTTTTTTATCAATTTATTTAAAACCAAATCTTTATCTAATTTTTTAGTACAGAAAAACCAATCTTTACAATCTAATTCTTCTGTGTCATTCATTCTTTCTTCGGCTACACCACAAGACCCTGCTGGTGAAACGATTACATCATCACCTGGCTCCCAATCTGCTGGAGTAGCTACATTAAATTCGTCAGATGTTTGAAGTGCAATTAAGGTTCTGTAGATTTCCTTAAAATTTCTTCCTGTACTTAATGGATAATAAAGTATAGTTCTAATAACACCTTTTGGGTCTATAAAAAATACGGCTCTAACAGCTTGTGTGGTACTTTCTCCTGGTTGAATCATTCCATACTTTTTAGCAACATTCATAGAAATATCTTCAATAAGAGGGAAGTTTACCTCTACATCTTTCATTCCCTTATATTCAATTTTTTCTTTAATTGTTCTTAACCAAGCGATATGACTGTATAAACCGTCAATTGAAAGTCCTATTAATTCGCAATTTGCTTTTTTAAAATCTTCGTGCATAACTGCAAAAGTCATAAACTCTGAAGTACATACCGGTGTAAAATCGGCTGGATGACTGAATAAAATAGTCCATTGTCCTTTATAATCACTTGGAAAGTTGATATCTCCTTGTGTTGTTTTTGCCGTAAACTCAGGCGCATTATCTCCAATTCTTGGCATAAATATAGCTTCTTGCTGTTCTTGTAATTCCATAATAAATATAT
This sequence comes from Lishizhenia sp., assembly GCA_965656535.1. Lineage (GTDB taxonomy): Bacteria > Bacteroidota > Bacteroidia > Flavobacteriales_D > Crocinitomicaceae > Lishizhenia. Next base: position 219,867 of record CBFHKX010000002.1, on the reverse strand, counting down.
TTTTTTGATTAATTATACTACAAATATCAGACTATTACATATATTTACCAAGACAATAATATCTATACATTATATAGATGTTGTCAATATTAAATGATGAAATGAACATACAACAGTTAGAGTACATTGTGACGTTGGATAAAGTAAAGAGTTTTAGTAAAGCAGCAGAGGCTTGTTTTATTACTCAAGCTACTTTGAGCACTATGATTAAACGATTAGAAGTAGAGTTAGATATTACTATTTTTGATAGAAAATCAAACCCTATAGTAACTACAGAATGTGGTTTAGAACTTATCGAAGAAGCTAAAAAAGCATTACTTCATATAAATAACTTAAAGCAAATGCCTTCTGAATTGAAGGGTAAAATTGAAGGAGAGTTACATATTGGTGTAATTCCTACGGTGGCTAGTAATTTACTTCACCGTTTTATTCCAAACTATTTGGATAAGCACCAAAAACTAAAAATTTCTATTCAGGAATTAACAACCCAAAATATTGTAGAAAAATTGAAGGCAGGTTTGTTAGATGTAGGTATTGTGTCTACTCCTTTAAAATTAGACGATCTGGAGGAAGAAATTTTATATTATGAAAAACTTATGGTTTATGGGAAACTTAATCAAGAAAAGTTTAAGTTTTTAAAAACTAAAGACATTTCTTCTGAAAAAATATGGTTAATGGAAGAGGGAAATTGTATTACAGATCAAGTAATAAATGTATGTGGTTTAAAAAGTAAACCTCTAATTTCTAATCTAAACTTTCAACCCAATTCATTTGACAGCCTTTTAAATATGGTAGACAACTTAAACGGCATCACATTAATACCAGAATTATATTATCTAGACTTATCCGATAATAAAAAGAAATTAGTAACAGATTTTGTTTCGCCTTTTCCCGTTCGAGAAATAAGCTTGGTGTTTCACAGACCTTATGCTAAATTAAGGTTAATAGAATCTCTTAAAAATGAAATAATTAACAACATAAAACCAATACTAGCTACTCGTGACTTAAAGAATAGCGAAATGATAATTGCTAAAATGTAAGTACTACGCCCAAAAATATATGAAAAACATAGCTAAATTATGCTAAGCCGAAAGCTTGGGTTTACGTACAAAAACAATCAGATCTATAATTCGGTACTAATGGAAAAAGTGTAATTGCCTAATCACAGATTTGGCTAAGATATAATCTGAAAATTTAGTGTACCTTTCTAGAGTAAGTTTCACACGATAAACGTTTTAGCCAATTTACACCCAACTTAAAAGATCATTCAATAGAATAGAAAAGTTTATTAGCTTCAACGAAAACCTGATTTCACTTAATTCTAATTCTTAAACAAAATAGGAATCTGAACTTTACTTACACACCTTTCTCCTTTAAAAGTAGCCGGTTCCCAATTTGGCATGGCATTTACTAAACGTATAGCTTCTTTATCCAACTTCGGTTCTGCACCTATGAGAAATAGAACATTTGAAATACGGCCATCTTTTTGAACCATAAATTCTAGGTAAACTTTATAGTTCTTTCCATCTATATCAGATGTTAGTTCTACTCTATTTAATTCTATCCACTGAACCATGGCTGCATGACCATCAGGGAATTTTGCTTCAATATCTGGGAAAGGCACAAAGGCTTATTTAGGAGTCTCTTTAGCAATCGGCAATTCAAGCTCAAAGTCTTGTTGATAAGGCGGTTCCCACGAATTACGAGGTCTTCTGCGCACTATCTTAGTTCCTGATTTGTTGATCACAGCAGTTTTAAGTGCACCAATGCTTGCGTAATCTTCCATTTTATAGCTGAGATTATTACAATTTAGAACACGTAAGTTTTTAAAATAAGCGATTTCATTCCAGTTGAAATTTTCGAGCTTACCTTCTTGTATATTAATCGATAAAGAGACCAAACCATTCAGCTCGCGCTGTTCTATCCAACCATTCATGTTTAAGTCGTTTTGTTTCGCTTTTTCTCTCAATTGCTCTTCTTTAAGATAAACACGTGTATTCCATTGGATAACACCATTTACTACTTTTTCTATAAGGGTTAATTTTTCATTTGCATTATAGTAGTAAATAAAGCCGTTATGCAGCTCAAAATGTTTGAATTCTCCTTTTTCTACAACAGACGTACCGTCTTGTAAAATTGTTGGCTTTTCACTTTTTATAGATGTATGATTGTCAAGTACTGGCTCTCTATACGTGCTCCTAATCTCAACAAGCTTACCTTGCTTGTAAATCAGTTTACTGCGGTGACCTTTTCTACCTCCAGTAATCTCATTTTGATTTTTTTCTGAATAATTAACTACAACGTTTAAACCATTTTTCAAAACATAGTTTTTCGATTTTAAATGTCCATTCTTATAATAGCTTAATCCAATCTCAAGTCCTTTTTTTATGCGCGTTTGTCGGTCTTTCAAATAACTGTAAGCTTCTATACCTCCGTAGTCATGCAAATAAACAAAAGCGCTCGTATCTCCTTTGTCATAGCTGTAATTGCGCCAAGCAAAATTACGTGCATCGCTTAAAGGCTCGTAAATGCTGTAGGGAATTTGAATCGGAACAGTATCATTTGACTTCTGCATAATCCATAAACCTGTTTTTCGTCCTGCTTCATCAAAAAGGTTTATTTGATTGCCCTGTTTTTCATTTTTTTCGAGAATGTTATTTCGTTTTTCATTTATAATTTCACTAGAAAACAGTAGCTTATGTCGACTAGAATAGTAATGAACATATCCATCAATAAGTTTATACCCTTCAAATGTACCTGCGTGTTCAACGTATTCAGAATATCCTAAGTGTCGATAAAATTTGATTCGCGCTATCTGTCCATTTTCATAGTAAGCTACAGAATTAATGTAAATTGTACTGTCTTTTATCGTTTTGGCTATCATCTGATTACAATTGAGCGAATCGTATTCTTTTATCACCGACTCATTGAGAAAAACCTCTTTTTTAAGACAACCATTTTCGAAATAATAAGTGAGATAAGGATCTTTTGCTGAATATCGGTCTAAACCAGATTTAAACTTCCGATTTCCATTGGCATAGTATTCTGTGCGAATTCCTTTATCATCCCACGTATTTTTCAAATGTCCCTTTCTATCATACGCTTCTTTAACAATGCCTTTTCGCTTATACACCTTTAATCGCACCTTTCCATTCTCGTAATACGTTGTTATAACTGGTATAGAATCGTGTTCTGGATTCTTATTGATTACTTCTTTTACTTGTCCGTTCTCGAAATGATCTTTCAAAAAATCTTGGCGTTTTTGCTTTGCTCTCTCGCTTTGCTTTTTTTGTTCTGACTTTATATTCTCTTGGTTGCGCTTTATAAAATTAGAATCTACAAAGAAACCACGGGTTAGAACTGAAAAAAACTGTGTATTTAAATTAGAACTACTGCGGTATTGTATAGTTAACGGACGGCTAAACGGACCATGTCTTCTCGCCCATTTTGTGCGTACTCTTATGGTATCATTTGGTAATACTAATTCGTTTCTACTTGTACCCTCTAAAAACCAATACAAAGGATCATTTCTACTGCCTACTCTTGTTATTAAAACAGAATCTGCTGTATTGTTAATTACAAGTGCATAACAGGTGTGATAGCCGTTTACTTCTCCCCAATTGATAGATTGTTCAGACTCACTTTCAAGATAGAAGTAATACTCATCTACCTCTGGTAAGTAGGTGTATTGACGTATTTCTGGAATATCTGCTTGTGAGCATACCAACTGAGAAAAGAATACTAATGTTAAGAATCCGGCAATTTTCATAATACACTGTAAATTAAGCAGAATACTTGCTCGCAAATATTTTTTAACCTTAAGATAACAAGTAAAGGCTTTTAATCTCTTGAGCGACTAAAGATTTAATTGAAAAAATATTCCAAGTAGGCCCAGTTCGAGTAAGAGTAAGAGTAATGATCAATGTAGCCAATTCTAAATTATTGGAATACATTTCAGGATAAAGCACTAAGCAGAAAACCGTATTTAATTCGTTACTAGTTGTCGTATACTTACGAAAGTCCTAGCGGAATTTCTATCTGTGATGTATTTACTAAGTTCAATAATGGAACAAGCAACAAAACCCTACAACTAACTAAATACCAACCGCTCTAATCCACCAAAGATCCATACAAATCATAATGATCTGCGCTGGTTACTTTAACGGTAGAGAAATCTCCCATTCTTACGTAGCCTTCTGCTTTTTTAACTAGAATTTCGTTGTCTACTTCGGGCGAGTCGAACTCTGTTCTTCCAATAAAGTAATCACCTTCTGCTCTGTCCCAAAGTACTTTAAACTCTTTGCCTACTTTTTCTTGGTTTAGCTCAAAAGAAATTCCACTCTGCAATTCCATAATTGCGTCTGCTCTTTCTCTTTTTAACTGCTCGGGCACATCATCTTCAAAGTTATGTGCGTGTGTATTTTCTTCGTGCGAGTAAGTAAAGATTCCTAATCTATCAAAACGTGTACGCTCTACAAAATCATACATTTCTTGGAAATCTTTCTCTGTTTCGCCGGGATAACCAGCAATTAACGTAGTTCGCATAGCAATACCCGGAACTTTTGCTCTAATATCTTGAACGAGTTTTTCTGTTTTTTCTGCCGTAATTCCTCTACGCATAGCTTTTAACATATCGGTAGAACCGTGTTGCAAAGGCATATCTAGGTAGTTACACACGTTATCTCGCTCGCGCATTACATCCAAAACATCCATTGGGAAACCAGAAGGATACGCATAGTGCAAACGAATCCAATCAATTCCGTTTACGTCTGCCAACTTATCTACTAATTCTGCAAGATTTCTTTTCTTGTAAATATCTAACCCGTAATAAGTTAAATCTTGGGCAATCATCATCAACTCTTTCACACCTTGCGATGCTAAAGATTTTGCATTGTTTACCAACTGATCCATTGGTGTAGAAACGTGTTTTCCCCGCATTAATGGAATGGCACAAAAAGAACAAGGTCTATCACACCCTTCCGCAATTTTGAAATATGAATAGTGATTTGGAGTAGTTAATAAACGTTCTCCAACCAACTCGTGCTTATAATCTGCTTTTAATGTTTTGAGTAAACGCGGTAATTCTCTTGTACCAAAAAAGGCATCTACTTCTGGTATTTCTGTTTCTAAATCGTCTTTATAACGTTGAGATAAACAACCTGTAACGTATACTTTATCTACCTGACCTTCTTTTTTAGCATCTGCATAACGTAGAATAGTGTCTATAGATTCTTGCTTTGCATTGTCTATAAAACCACAGGTATTTATGATAACGATTTCAGAATCGTCTTGCTTCGCTTCATGTTCAACGTCAAACTTATTGGCTTTTAACTGAGCCATCATTACTTCTGAGTCAAAAATATTTTTTGAACAACCTAAAGTAACTACGTTAACCTTGTTTTTCTTGAGCGTCTTCGTTTTCATGCTGCAAAGATAAGGGTAAAAACGAAACTGTCTGCGCTCTTAGCAGGAGTTTATTTAAGAAGTACGAAAAGAGACAAGAATCTTAAGATCTATCATCCTCGTGTAAGATTCTTGTATTGTGCTTTAAAGTTCTTAGAATTAAAGAAATTAATAAAGCTCCAACCAATACGTAGATATAATACCATCTAAAGGTTAATTCTCCGGTTAAGAATAAATCTCTAAAGAAATCTACAAATAAAAACCCTAAAATAGTTGCGGTTACTCCGCTGTATTCTCTTCTTAAAATGGTTTTCATTGAGAATTTAATGTCGTTTTTCTCGTAGTTCTTAAAACTTGGCCAAAATGCAGGTACTTTTAACGACCATTTTACGTAATCTTCTCCAAATTTTCTTTCTAAAAAGCGTTCTTCGGCAAACATAATACGCTCGTAATACAACCAAAAGGCTAAACTAACAACTAGTACAAACCAAATATTAAAGGTATAAACTACAATTCCTATCCACATAAAGTAGTTTCCTACGTATAGAGGGTGACGCATAGTAGAATAAATTCCTTTTGTGTTTAAAGCTTCTGCAACTTGCTCTTTTGTGTTTCTACCAGAGGTGTGTTTGTTACTGGTACCAATGGCTACAGCTCTAATGTACTGACCAAAAAAGCTCAATAAGATTGAAAAAACTAATAATGCAGGGTACAACCATTCGTATTTCCCAAAGAGAGAATAACTTGTGAAGTAAACTACCGGAATTGCCAGTAAAAACAATACAACAGGGAATTGTCCTCTATATCTAAATAAAAAATTTCCTGATTTTTCTAAAGAGTGTACTAATGCCATTTAAAAGTTTTTGTATATTTCAAATCGAATAATTTTCGAACTGCGAAGTTATAACATTTAAAGGAAACCAATTATGTCGGATAAAATTAAATTCGAACAAGAATACTTATTGAGAACATCACCTAAAGCCTTAAACTCAATGTTAATGACGCCTAGCGGACTAAGTGAGTGGTTCGCAGACGATGTAAATATTAAGGAAGATATCTACACTTTTATCTGGGATGGTAGTGAAGAAAAGGCTCGATTACTTTCTAAAAAGAACAATGAGTTCATCAAATTTAGATGGTTAGAAGACGAAGAAGAAGGTTTAAACACCTATTTAGAGATTAGATTTAAGGTAGATCCGATGACGAAAGCAGTTGTTCTATGGCTTACAGCCTTTGCCACAGAAGATGAATTAGAAGAAATGCAAGACCTTTGGGAATCTACTATAGGAGAATTAAAAAGAGTTCTTGGCGCGTAAACAATATTTATTCGAATTAAACGTATAATTTCGCAGTCGAAAGTTTAGAGTGTGAAAAAACTAAGTATTTTCTCGATAAAATCGTTTGCTGGTCCGCTAGTTGCAACTTTTTTCATTTCCATGTTTATGCTGGTAATGCAGTTTTTATGGAAATACATTGACGATTTAATGGGTAAAGGTCTAGACACTTGGATAGTCTTAGAACTTTTATTTTACGTTTCGGCTTCTCTTCTACCCTTGGCACTGCCTTTAGCCATACTTCTGGCATCTATTATTACTGTTGGAAATTTAGGCGAAAAAAATGAGCTTACCGCACTCAAATCTAGCGGATTATCCTTATACAGAATTCTTCGTCCGCTTACCTACGTAGTAGTATTAATTGCGATAGGAACCTTCTACTTTAGTAACTACGTGATTCCGGTTGCCAACTTAAAATGGCATTCTATCATTTGGGACATCCAACAAACCAAACTAACTGCATTTTTAAAACCAGGTTCTTATATCAATGAAATTGAAGGATATAGTATTAAAATTAACAGCGGAGACGAAAATAAGATTAAAGGAATTACCATACACGATCACACGGATAAAAAGGTGTTGAAAACAATTACGGCAGAAAGTGGAGAGTTATTTAAATCTAAAGAAGGTGATATCCTTTTCCTGAAACTAGAAAATGGAGAAGTAATTGAAGAGTTAGCGCATTTTAGATCGAATAATAAAGCTGTAAAAAAGAGCGATACGTATAGACCTGCAAGAAAATCTACTTTTCAATCTGCAGCTTACAAGATGAGCTTAGAAGGTTTTCAGATGAATAAAACCGAAGATGATTTATTCAAAAATGAATATGAAATGTTGAATGTTTTTCAAATAAACACCTTAATTGATTCTTTACAACAAGATTACAAAGGTGTTTCTGAAAACTTTTTGCGCACCGTGAAAAATGATCACGGCTATTTTCAGGCTGTAAATTTTGAACCACCAAAGTCTGTTAAAGACGATAAAGACTTGATAGACACCTTAAAAAATGAGGTGGTTTATCTCGACTCCATTTCTGAAAGTCAACTAATTATTGCACTTAACCAAGCGCATGACAAACTCTTAAAAAAACAACGTCAGCTTACCGGACAGTTAGATTTTGAAGCTGCTCGAATGAATAACCTCTACCGTTTTCAGACAGAGTTTCATAGAAAATTCTCACTTTCCTTCACCATCATTATCTTGTTCTTTATTGGAGCTCCTTTGGGTGCAATTGTAAAAAAAGGAGGCTTTGGAGCACCTGTGGTAATTGCTGCACTACTTTTCATGGTTTATTTTGTCTTAATCAGTTTGGGAGACGGAATGGTAAAAAGTGGTGTACTTACTCCATTTTTAGGAATGTGGGGACCTTCATTTGTACTAGCTCCATTTGCTATTATCTTAATGTATAGCGCTGCGAATGACAGAAGTGTGTTAAAGCTGGGAGTACTTTTCTCTAAATTCAAGAAGAAAAAATGAGGATTTTACATTTCACAAACAAACCCATCTATCCTACAATTGACGGTGGATGTTTGGCTATGAAGAGTCTGTCAAATCTACTAGAAAGCGAACCCGAAATAGAAGCCTATCATTTCACACTTGCTACGCATAAACATCCCTTTCTTTCTGAAGCCTACAAAGTAGCTGGCTACAAAAAAACACAACATGCTTGGATAAATACCAAAAAAAATCCTTTGGCGTTAGCTTGGAGCCTTTTCTCTAGAAAATCATATAATGTTTCGCGATTTTATTCCGAGAATATTGCAGAAAAACTAAAGCAATTCGTTAAAACAAATAAAATTGAAGTAGTACTTGTAGAAAGTATTTATTTATCGTTATACTTTGATGTATTTAGATCCTTAAATGTGAAAATCTTTTTGCGTACACACAATGTAGAACATCAAATTTGGAGTCAGAAAGCGCGTGTACAAAATTTCGGTTTCAAGAAATGGGTACTAAAAAGGCTTGCTTCACACTTAAAAAACACAGAAGTTAATGCTTGGAAAACGGCAAACGGAGTTTTAGCCATTACCCAAGAAGATGCACGTTACATCAAAAATAATCAGAAAAACACGCTAGTTTTAAATACAACAGTGGAAATTCAGCCTTCGATAACGAATTATGGTTTAAACGACTTCTTTTTTCTTGGCGCCTATGATTGGGCTCCGAATAAAGAAGGGTTAGACTGGCTAATAAAAAAAGTTTTGAGTCAAAAAAACTTTAAATCTACCTTACATATTGCGGGTAAAAACTTACCCAAAAATAAGTATTCAGAGTATAGTTTTGTAAAGAACCACGGAGAGGTTGAAGAAGCAAGTGCGTTTATTGCAGAACATGGTATTTGTGTGATTCCATTAAAATCTGGTGGAGGAATTAAAATGAAAGCCTTGGAAAGTTTTAGTCATGGCAAACCGATAATTACTACACCCGAAGGAGCTAGAGGACTATCCAACACATCTGAAAAAGACCTCTACATTGCAAAAAATGCAGCAGAATTCTACGCAGCCATGTGTACTTTACAAGAAAACGAAGAACAAAGAAAAAGCTACGGAAATAGCGGAAAACAGTATCTTATTGATAATTTTGCCTCAGCATCAGAACAGAAAAAATTAATTGAATTCATCTCAAAATAAAAAAAAGCTGGTTGTAATTACCTCTCGGTTTCCCTTCCCATTAGAAAAGGGGGATAAATTGAGGGCATATTATCAAATAAAAGAGCTGGCCATTTATTATGATGTTCATTTAATTGCTTTGACAGAAAAAGATATTGCTCCATCCGATCAAGATGAACTTACACCTTTTTGTAAAAGTATTACTTTATTAAAAATCAGTTTTACTGCACGTTGGTTTTTTACTTTTCTACAATTTTTTGGAAATAAACCTTTTCAAATAGGCTACTTTACTTCGTATAAGAAAAAGAAGCAGGTAAAAGGTATACTAGAAAGCCTTAAACCAGATCACATTTATTGTCAACTTATTAGACCTGCCGAATATGTGAAAGATTATCATGCCTGCGATAAGACAATCGACTACATGGACGCCTTAAGCAAAGGAATAGAACGAAGATTTGAAACGGCACCATGGTACAAAAAGCCTTTTTTCAAAGCAGAATTTGAGCGTTTAAGGCAATACGAACATAAAATTTTTGATTATTTTGAACAGCACACCATTATATCTGAACAAGATAAAAATGTTATTTTCCATAAAGAAAGAAGCAAAATAAAAGTAATCCCTAACGGTGTAGACCAATCATTTTTTTCTTACCAAAACAAACAAAACAAGCAGTTTGACCTCGTTTTTACTGGAAACATGAATTATCCGCCAAACATTGAGGCTTCAAAATTTATTGTTTCTCAAATTCTACCAAAACTACCAGGTATGCACTTGGTTTTAGCCGGAGCAAATCCTGCAGAAGAAATTAAAAAGCTACATTCTGGCAACGTAACCGTTACAGGTTGGGTAGAAGACATCAAGGCTGTATATTTAGCCGGTAAAATATTTGTTGCTCCCATGTTTATTGGTACTGGTTTGCAAAACAAACTGTTAGAAGCAATGGCTTTAGGTATTCCTTGCATCACTACCACATTAGCAAACAATGCGCTCAATGCAATACCCAACGAAAGTATACTTATTGCCAATACAAAAGAAGCGTTTGTAGAAGCTACAAATCGTCTAATGAAAGACCAAAAGAGCTATGAAATGTTAGCACAAAATGGAAAAGCTTTTGTTCTAGAAAACTATAACTGGCAATCTGCTACCAAACTACTAATTGACCTTATAGAAGGTTAAGTAAAACGAAGTAAAGTATTAACTTTGCACAAGATTTATTGTAATGGAAAACAAATTAAATACGATTGAAGAAGCTTTAGAGGATATTAAAGCAGGAAAAGTTATAATTGTTGTTGACGACGAAGACAGAGAGAACGAGGGAGATTTTTTAACGGCTGCACGCAACGTAACGCCAGAAATCATCAACTTTATGGCTACGCATGGTAGAGGTTTAATTTGTGCTCCGTTGTTAGAAGACAAGTGCGATGAACTTGGCTTAGACCTTATGGTTTCTTCTAACAGCGCTGCTTACGAAACACCTTTTACCGTTTCTGTAGATTTAAACGGTTACGGTTGTACAACAGGGATTTCTGCTAGCGATAGATCAAAAACCGTTCAAGCTTTAATAGATCCAAACATTAAGCCTGAGGAATTAGGCAAACCTGGTCATATTTTTCCACTGAGAGCCAAAAAAGGTGGTGTATTAAGAAGAGCTGGTCATACAGAAGCAGCTGTTGATATTGCTAGACTTGCTGGCTTTGAACCTGCTGGTGTAATTGTAGAAATCTTAAACGAAGATGGAACAATGGCTAGACTTCCGCAGTTGATGGAAATTGCCAAGAAATTTGACTTAAAGATTATTTCTATTGAAGAATTAATTAAATATAGAATTCAAAAAGAAACCTTGGTTACACGCCAAGTAGATGTGAAGTTACCAACTCCAAAAGGAGATTTTCAGTTATACGCTTACACCAACAACAATACTGGCGAAGAGCATTTGGCGCTTGTAAAAGGAACTTGGGAGAAAGAAGAACCTATTTTAGTACGTGTTCACTCTTCTTGTGTAACAGGAGATATTTTTGGTTCTTGTAGATGTGATTGTGGTCCGCAATTAGACGCAGCCATGGAAACCATAGAAAAAGAAGGCAAAGGTGTGATTGTATACATGAACCAAGAAGGCAGAGGAATTGGTTTAATGAATAAGTTAAAAGCCTACAAACTACAAGAAGAAGGTATGGATACCGTAGAAGCTAACTTAGAGTTAGGGTTTAAGGGCGACCAAAGAGATTACGGTATTGGAGCGCAAATTTTAAGAGATTTAAATGTTTCTAAAATGCGTTTGATGAGCAATAACCCTAAAAAACGTACTGGTTTAATTGGCTACGGTTTAGAAATTGTAGAGAACGTTGCATTAGAAATTGAAAGCAACAAGCACAACGAATTGTACCTAAAAACGAAAAGAGATAAAATGGGTCACTCGCTTAAATTAAATAAGTAGAACACACAAACAATCGATATTGAAAAGGAAATGGTTTAGGCTGTTTCCTTTTTTTGTAAATGGTAATTTTAATCTTTCAACCCAATCATTTCTCTCCAACCTATTGGTCTTAAGGTAGGTTGCCAATTAAAGCCTTTTACTTCTTTCTCGGTAGCAATAATCTGATCCATAGGATACATTGCTCCATCTGGCGCATCTCTGTAAGCAATTCCTTCAATTTCTCCTGCTACAAAACGTATAGTTAAATTACTAGAATACAGCCTATTCATACCAGAAAGCGTAACTTCAACAATAGAATCTTTGTTTTTTTCAGCTGCCATGTAATACACTGTTTTTGCATTTCCGTCTGCATTTACATGCGAAATCGTGTCGTTTGTAAAATAAGCAATCATGGTTTTGGCACCTACTTGATTATAATACTCCGCAGAATCTACCTCGGTTACCACAATTGAGTTTTGTAAAATGTCTATTCTTTCTATTCCTTTTTGAGATTGATGTACCTTTAACGTATCGCCTGTTAATTGTGCTTTATCCGCCCAAATAATAGGATTGTTGTACATAATCATAATAGAATCCGGTTGGTTGTAGACTAACGAATCACACACTCCTTGAATATCTTGTTTAAAAATCTTTACGTTATTGTAGGCTAAAATTAATTTGCTTTGTTGTAAGGTATCGAGATAATTCCACAGACTATCTGCGTGTATAAAAAGAGAATCTCCCTTGTCATAGGTTAAAGCATAGGCTTTTCCGGTTAGATATGCGTATTTTTCTTGCTCGTCGCTCCGTGCAAAATCGCCATGAAATTCGGCTTTTTTGAGCGTATCTTTAAGCATTACATTTCCCCTTCCTTCAGAAATACCAAGACCTTTATTGTAGTACAAGCTATCTGCTTCTATATAATTATTGGCTTGATAAATGTGTGCGTTTTTTTGTAGTACACCTTCTTCTTTTTGAGCCGAATACCATCCATTTTCGCAATACATTTGGATTCCATTTCCAACAATGTCGGTTGGACCGTAGAAAAAAGCTTGTTTTGTATAACCGTTGAAACGCAGAGTATCTGTAGTTACCTTGTAGTCTTTACTTGTATAAACCACATTTTTACTAAATGTAAAGTTTTTTGACTCCGGAAAAAAGTAACCAATTTGAGAGGTCAATACTTCATTTGTAAGTATACTGGTAATCGTAGCGTTATTTCTATAAATACCAGCTCCTCTTCTTGCATCGTACTCTAAACTATCTGTTGTAAGTTTAAACTCTCTATCGCGCACACGAACATTTCCGTAAAGGTTTGCGTATTCTTTGACTAAATCATAGTGAATAGAATCACAAAATAAGTTGAGCGTATCGCGTTTACTTAAGTGTACTTTACTGTAGGCCTTAAACGTTCTTTTTGCAATGTTGTAGATAGCAGAATCGCAAAACATTCTGTTGTTTAGATGATCAAACTCAACATTTCCTTCTAGAATCCAACTGTTGCCTACGGCATCATATCTTGCTACGTCTGCATTTTTCAAATATTGGTCAAAGCCTTCCTGTGCCCAAGAAATTGAGTTCAAAAAAATTGCGCTTAGTAAGAGCGCAATTTTTAATATGTTTTTTATTTGTTTCAATTATTAGTTATTGGCTAATGTTTGCTTTCTATCCGGACCAACACTTACCGTTTTAATCGGTGTTTCTAATTTCTCTTCTAAATACACCACATAATCTTTTAACGCTTGTGGCGCATCTGCATAAGAAGTCAATTTTGTAGTATCCGCATTCCATCCTTTTATGTCTTCATAAACGGGTGTAATTTCAATTCCGTCTATACTAAACGGTAAATAATCAACTTTCTTGCCATCAATGATATAATGTGTACAAACGCGTATAGTATCAAAGTTATCCAATACATCTGCCTTCATCATAGAAAGTTCTGAAACACCGTTAATCATTATAGCATATTTAAGAGCAGGCAAATCAATCCAACCACATCTTCTTGGCCTACCAGTAGTAGCTCCAAACTCACCACCTTCTTTTCTAATTCTTTCTCCTACCTCATCTTCTAATTCAGTTGGGAAAGGTCCGGAACCAACACGCGTACAATACGCTTTAAAAATCCCAATTACATCTCCAATTTTTGTTGGAGCTACACCTAAACCTGTGCATGTTCCTGCTGTTACCGTATTTGAAGAAGTTACAAATGGATAAGTTCCAAAATCGATGTCTAACAATGTACCTTGCGCACCTTCGGCTAAAATTGTTTTTCCAGCTTTCATTGCGTCGTTGATATACTGCTCAGAATCTACGGCTTTTAAACCTCTTAGCGTTTCAATACCTTCAAAAAATGCAGCTTCTAACTCTTCTACGTTGTACTCAAAATTTGGATAATGCTTTAACATATCTACATGCTTTGCTTTAAGTGCATTGTATTTATCCATAAAGTTATCCATCAAGATGTCTCCAACACGCAAACCATTTCTTCCGGTTTTATCCATGTAAGTCGGACCAATTCCTTTCAGCGTAGAGCCAATCTTATTTTTTCCTTTAGCAGCTTCTGACGCAGCATCTAACAAACGATGTGTAGGTAAAATTAAGTGCGCCTTTTTAGAAATTAATAAACGAGATTTATAATCGATATTAAACGGCGCTAATTTTTCTAGTTCTTTTTGAAAAATAACAGGATCAATCACTACTCCGTTTCCAACAAGGTTTAGCGTATCTTCTCTAAAAATACCTGATGGTATCGTGTGAAGAACGTGTTTTATTCCTTCGAACTCTAACGTATGACCAGCATTTGGCCCTCCTTGAAAACGTGCAATAATATCGTATTTCGGGGTTAAAACATCAACGATTTTTCCTTTTCCTTCGTCTCCCCACTGTAATCCTAAAAGTACATCTACTTTCATGCTAATTTGCATTTAAATAATTAAGCGCTTCTTCATTAGAAGCGCAGATATTGAATATTGAATCTAATTTTGAGATGTGAAATAGTTTTTCAACACCTTTTGAGTTCTCGCTGAACACAAGTTCTCCGCCCTTTGATCTAATTTTAGAAAAGAGTTTTAAGAAAAGATTGAGTCCGCTTGAATTAATATGTTCTAGTTTATTGAGATTAAAAACGAATTTTAAAACCCCATCGTCTATCCTCTGCTGAATTTGAGTGTTCACAGTATCGAAATCAGTATCTGACAAAATTTTTCCTTCAAAAAAGAAGCACTGCGCATCCTTCGGATGCTTTTCTATTTTTGAAATTAAACTCACGCTTTACTCTTCTTCTGGTTTTTCGTTTTTCACCCCGTAAAAGTAAAGACTGTGGTGTTTAATTTTAACCCCAAAAATCTCTTCTACTGTTGCTTTTATGGCTTGTATACGTGGATCGCAAAACTCAATTACTTCTCCAGTATCGGTACAAATCATATGATCATGCTGTTTGTAGCCGTGTGCTTTTTCAAATTGGGCAATATTCTTTCCAAATTGATGCTTCCGAACTAAATTACACGCCAATAAAAGTTCTATGGTATTGTAAAGTGTAGCTCTTGATACGCGATAATTTTGATTTTTCATTTTAATGTAGAGCGATTCCACATCAAAATGTCCATCATAACCATACACTTCTGCAAGTATAGCAAAGCGCTCAGGAGTTTTCCTGTGACCATTCTTTTCAAGATAGGCAGAAAAAATATCCTTTACCGTTTCCTGTATATTTTGCATGCACTTGTTATTAAGTAACAAAAGTAATACAAGAAATTAAATAAGCTACCGAAATTGTATTGATTTATACACGACATTTCAACATTTGAAATATGCTGCATATATTTTGTCTTAAAATCAAAATACCAGCAAGAAAATAGCAACAACGGCTGCGACTAAGCCAGTAATTTTTATCGGTGTCAACTTCTCCTTAAAGAAGAGTAATCCCAAGAAAAAAGAACCCAACACTATTCCAACATTATTAAACGCGTAGGTGGTTGAATCTTCTAAAAGGGGACTTCTCAGTGCTTCTATCAAAAAGTAAATGGAAAAATAATTGGGTACACCTAGCAAAATTCCGGCCCATACATTTTTTAGTTCAAAGTTCATTTTTCCTTTCAATAATTGAACAAGTAAAACCAACACACCTATTGTGCCTGCTACACCAAATGCAAAACCTGAAAACAACCCGGGAGAAAGACTTTCTAGCTGATTTTTTTCTACATAATTCAACAATACATCTAACGATCCACTTCCTAAAAAGAGAACAAACAGCCAAATTACGTTCTTATTCTTCTCTGTGTTTGATTTTTTATAACTAATTAAAATTACGCCGAGAATTGCCAAAACAACTCCAATAATCTTCAGTAAATCATAACTCTCATTATACAGTAAAATTGCAGCTACAACCGGTATTGCCAAACTCATTTTTACAACAACAGAGGTTACACCTATTCCATTTTCTTGCGAGCTCTTGGCCATTAAATTGAATAAAGAGATAAACAATACACCTACAATTAAGGTAAAATAAATCCAATTATAATCTGCTTGAGCATCTAGTTTTAAATCATTACTAAACAAAGAAAAACCAATCGTAAAAGCTACGGCATAGTTCACTACTATTGCCTGAAAAGTATTGATGTTGTACTTCTTGAACATCCTAAAAATGACCAAGATTAACGTTGAAGTAAGAATACTTAAAAGAAGATAAATCATTTATTTTTTATTCGTGTAAGTTGGTCTGCCGTAGATGTAGGTTCAATTATTTCTTTTTCCCCTGAAATTTTTGGTGCTTTTACACCTGTTCCAAAACGAATGTTTCCGGTTAGTATGCGAGCTTCGTCCCACAAATTGTATTCAATAAAACGTTCTAAAGTATATTTTCCACCTTCAACAAAAACACTAGTCTTTTCGTTTTCATATATAACCATAAGCATTTCGCGAACATTAAAAGAAGAAAGAGGAACAAAAACAGTATGCGGTAATGTGGGAACCAAGGTGTTGCTTTTTACAAAAACAGTTGTTGGTAATCCGTCTGTATATACCTTAAAATCACCCTTGCTTTTAAAGTCTGGATCAACCACATAACGGTGCGGATTTTTGCCTTTCACTTCTCTAACGGTTAAACTTGGATTATCATTTACTATGGTTTTCCACCCTACAAGAATGGCTTGCTCTTTGCTTCGCCATTGGTGCACCAATTGTTTGGTTTCGGGCTGTGAAATCCAGTTAATACCTGGTTTTCGTTCTTGCTCTTCCCTATCTATAAAACCATCTAAGGTTTGCGCCCACTTTAAAATAACAAAAGGTCTTTTCTTCTCGTGATAGGTGAAAAAACGTTTATTTAGTGCTCTACACTCATTTTCTAACAGGCCGACTTCAACCTCTACTCCTGCCCTTTTTAATCGCTCTATACCTTTTCCAGATACTTCTGAGAAAGTGTCTAAACAACCAATTACACAGCGTTTAAAGTTATGTTTAACAATTAAATCTGCACAAGGTGGAGTTTTTCCTGTATGCGCACAGGGTTCTAAGGTAACATATATAGTAGCTTGCGATAGCACTGATTTATCTTTCACGCTATTTACAGCATTTACTTCTGCATGTGCTTCGCCATGTTTTTGGTGATAGCCTTGGCCAATAATTACGTTATTGTAGACAATTACAGCTCCAACCATAGGGTTAGGCGCAGCGTATTGACTTCCCTTTTTGGCTAGTGCAAGCGCATAATGCATATATTCCTCGTCAGACATATCGCAAATATAATTGAGAACACAATGCTACATGCAAGTTGTACCAATAGTTTTTAACTAAATTGAAGTTTTAAAGCAACAAAGCTGCCGTTTCTATCAGGGGTAGTTAATTAACCTTTACACATAATACAACTATTATTGATCTGATTAATAATAACAAGCGCATTAGATGGAACGCCGTGTATCAAACCTATTGCTTAAACAACACACGTGTAAACCTTAAAAGCCTGTACACGATTTGCAAAGGTAAAGTTTGGATTAACGGAGAGAACTTTTATAACCGCGGTTTTTATGGTATACAAACTTCTATGACCAGCGTAGATGATTTTAGAAATCGGATAGCTAAAGCAGGTTACATTTATTGTCCAGAAGAGTTTTACACTACATTAGAACTGCGTAACTACTCTATAAATACCGCAAAAAATTACATTCATAAATTTGAGTGTTTTATAAACAATATTTCTTGTGAAAATTTAATGGAAATAACAGAAAATGATATAAGAGATTACCTCAAACGGCTTGTAATAGAAGGACGATCTAGTGCTTACATAAACTTAATGATAAACACCATAAAATTTTATTTTGAAAAAGTCTGCAATATGCCCAAGCGGTTTTATGCAATAGAAAGACCAAAAAAAACAGAAAAGTTACCCAAAGTACTCAGCTTACAAGAAATAGAAGAAATGATTAAAGCAACTAAAAACCTCAAGCATAATTGCATATTAACACTACTTTACTCTAGTGGTTTAAGAAGAAGTGAACTTTTAAACCTAAAAATAGTAGATATAGACAGCAAACGCATGATTATTTGGATAAGAAACGCAAAAGGCGCAAAAGACAGGTATACACTTTTAAGCCCGACCGTTTTAGAAAGTTTAAGAACATATTACAAAGCATGGAAGCCTAAAAAATATCTATTCGAAGGTAATGAAAGTTGTAAATACAGTGCACCCAGTTTAAGACAAATTGTGCTAACCGCAGGCAAAAAAGCAAAAATTAACAAAACAGTAACACCGCACATTCTTAGACACAGTTTTGCAACACATTTATTAGAAAATGGTACTAACCTAAGGTACATACAAAGTTTACTTGGACATAAGAGTTCTCAAACAACAGAAATTTACACTCAAGTTTCAACTAATCATATAAAACAAATCCAAAATCCGATAGAATTGCTAAATTTGGGTAAAACATAAAACAGATATATAGTTAACTAGTTAACTATATCCAATTGTTGTAGCCAATTTGACAAAAATCCAGCATTTTAATTACCAATAAGACTGAAATAAAAAATCATAAGTGCCGAAACCCTTATGATTTTATTTAATTAATTGAAAGTGGAGTGGTTATGCTGAAACACCACCAAGTACATTTTCTAACTGCATTTCTTTAAGAACTCTATCTTGAATAGGTTGTGTGAGTTCGTTAATTTCATCCACGCCCCAAGTTATTCCTACAACAGTTCGAGTTGGACGACTACCAAAAGGAGTTTCGGCTAATTTCAGATAAGCATCCACTACCCATTGTGGGTCTGGTGCATCTTCACTTTGTAACATTTGAGCAAAATTTTCGCCCATTACAGTTGGTACACCTGCCAATTCACCGTAAGTATCAAGAACTTCAGAATGTGCAGGAGCCTGACCAGAAGCCAACAATCCTGTTCCAAAAGGTCCAGGTTCTACCATAACGACATCAACGCCAAACGGAGAAACTTCATAACGTAATGCTTGCGAATATCCTTCCAAAGCGTGCTTTGTAGCGGTATAAGTTCCAAAGAATGGTGGAGACATACGGCCAACTAACGACGATGTGTTTATTATTAAACCTTTGCCAGCTTTACGCATACTTGGCAAAACTGCTTGTATGGTTCTTAATGCACCAAAATAATTGGTTTCCATTTGAAATTTTGCTTGCTCAACGCTATAGGCTTCCGTAATGCCGATGTACATAATACCTGCATTATTAATTAGAATATCAATATTTTCTGCTTCCGAAAAGATTGTATTCATTGCATTTGTAACAGACATATCATTGGTTACATCCATATCTACCACTTTAATGTGAGATGAGTAGGCTTCCAATTCTTCTTTAACCTTTGCGTTCTTTCCATTTGGATTTCGCATTGTTGCAAATACTTTGTTGCCTTTATCGGCAAAATCTTTAACTGCTTTTAAGCCAAATCCACTACTACTTCCTGTGATGATTACATTCTTCATTTTTATTAATTTTTAAAGCCAAACATTCCGTTATTATGAGCTAAACCTTCAGTAGGTATTTCTTGAATCACATCCCAATGTTCTACGATTTTACCACCTTTCATTCTGAACAAATCGTAAAATGCGTGTTTTTTACCACCATTCCATTCACCTTCGCTTACCGTCAGAACAAAATTACCTTCGCCCAAAACTTTGTGGATTTTGGTATATTTAAACATATTGTTTTGAGAGGTAAGATATTCAACGGCTTCCACGATTCCGTTTAATCCATCTTTAATTTGTGGGTTGTGTTGGTTGTATTGTTCTGCACTTATGTATTCAGTTATATTACTTGGATTTTTACCCATCAAAACATCTTCAATAAGGGAAACTGCCAAAGCTTTATTTGCTTCGGTTTTATCTAAATCTTCAGCAGTTGTTGGACCATCTGTTTGTGTTCTTCCGCTTGCAGTTTCTTTTACCAAAACGGTCATTGCATCCCAATGTTCGGCTACTTTTCCATTTTCATCAACACGAATAATATCAAATGCTACCATTTCATCTGCACCAAATGGTTTTGCATTATGCCAAATGTTGTGCATAAATACATAATCGCCATCTTGAAATAGTCGAACGTTTTCGGCATAAGTTCCGTTTTCTTTTAAGACTGGTAAAAGTCCCATAAACGGTTCAAGTCCTGAAGGAACAAAAGGATTATGCTGAATATAATCTGCATTGGCAAATTTTCGCATTGTTTCTGTATCTTGTTTGGCTACAGCACCCAAGAAAGTGCCTACGATTTCCTTGTTATTCATTGTTTTTTCTTTTGATTGATTATTCTCGCTTGTTGCATTTGTTTTTGATGTGTTGCAGGAAGCAAGAATGCCTGCTAACACAAATACTGTGATTACTTTTTTCATTGATTTCATTTATTATTAATATTTATTACTTGTATTTCGCAAGCAAAACTACAATATTACTTTTAAAAAGCAAGTAATTACCTAAATTAATTTCATTTTGAAAGTAAAAAATATAATTTGTTACCTTTGTAGCCAATAAAAGGAACAAAAGAGAATGGAAACAAAATTTAGATGCAATTGCCCTTTTACTTCGGCTTTAGATATTTTAGGCGATAAATGGATGTTGGTTATCGTAAAGCAAATGCTCATAGAGAACAAGCAAACTTTTAAAGACTTTACAGAAAGTGATGAAGGAATTGCT
This sequence comes from Lishizhenia sp., assembly GCA_965656535.1. Lineage (GTDB taxonomy): Bacteria > Bacteroidota > Bacteroidia > Flavobacteriales_D > Crocinitomicaceae > Lishizhenia. Next base: position 198,962 of record CBFHKX010000002.1, on the reverse strand, counting down.
ACCAATATATTGACCGCGAAATTGAAACAACTTGAAGAGTTTGGAATTATTATAAAAACCAGACTTCCGAATAATAAGAAATCTAATATCTATCTTTTAACCGAGAAAGGATTGGCAATGACACCAATAATCATTGAACTAGGAATTTGGAGCGACAATCATTTAAGGGATTTGAATCCAACAATCGTAAATGGAAAAGGAATGGAATTATTGAGAACCGACAAAGCAGAATTTGGAAGGGTAATTGAACAGCAGTATCGAGAAAAACTGGCTACAACAACGTATATAACTCATAGCTAGTTAGTTGCTTAAACGTATTTAAGGCATATTTGCTAGTCCGCCAATTTTTTTAATTTGGCTTATTGAGAAAAAAGATAATAAGAAAATTAAAAAATTCGGCTCGTTCTTAACCGAATAGTTATCGCTAATTTGCACGCTACAAGCCATATACAAGACCGTTAGCCTTCATTACTATCAAAACAATCAAAATTGAATGACAGAAACGACAAGTAAACACCAGCAATTGACAATAAAGAGAGGTATACTGGCCATTGTGATCATGTATGCCTGTCAACTCCTAGCCGGAATTGCTATCTCTTATGGGTTTAAGTTCTTTTCGCCAACTACTAAAGTTCCTCTAGAGGTCTTGGGTCTGACTTCTGCTTTGCTCAGTGGCATTATGATAATTACTTTCTTCTGGTGGGATATCCGTAGATCAGGTGAACCTTTTTATCCTGAGATAGGACTTCAACCAAGTAAGATTAAAAAAAGTAAAGGTCTCTTATTGGTTGTATCTGCATTGGCATTGACACACTTTTTAGCGTGGATATATAGATCGGAGATCTTACCTGCCTTTGGTCACGAAGGAATCATTGGGGGCGGCTCCAAGATATTTAGCTACATCCAAACAAATGGAGGAGCACTTGAAATGTCTGGGTTTTTACTGCTGGCAATCCTTGTTGGACCTATTATGGAAGAAGTTGTATTTAGAGGGTATTTGCAGTCTTCATTAGCCAAGAAAATACCTGCCTGGGCAGCTATTCTAATAACCTCTCTTGTTTTTACCATTGGTCATAATCCTATGATATTGTGGCCCATGTATTTTCTGTATAGTGCGACTTGGGGTTGGATCTTGTTACGTACTGGCTCATTAAAAATGGCAATCCTAATTCATATTCTAAGCAACTTATTTTATGCTGTTGTAGGCTTTGCTGGGTGGGATATTCTTGCTTAGGTTGAATGATTTATTGTGAAGTAATGTCTTCTATAATCTTAATAACGAAAGGTTAACAATGTATATAGCACATTAAAACGTGCCATACACGAGACCGTTACCCACAATAAAAAACAGCCGACACCTAAATGACGACTGTTCCAAAATTGAATATTTTAGCTCAGATTAATTTGAACTCAAAACAAGAGCCTGATAAGCTTTGACATTTAGAATTCCGAAAAATTCACCCATTTGTGGTTGAGTTTGTAAAAACCCTGCTCCTTTTTGAAAATCTTCCATCGACTTCCAGCCGATTAAAACTACTTTGTCTCCAGTCTGCAAATCAGTAAATTCTCTATCGAAAATGCAGCCATCCTGTTGAGCAATCAAATCAAAAAACCCTTTTCGTTTGGTGTCATACTCGTCCTCGTTACCTTCTTTAACCGTTCTCACAGCTACCTCAAGTACATTGCCTGCCTTGATGTAATCTTCTAATTTGAAATCACCGCCATCAGCCGGTTGGATAGCTACGAAAGCCTTCATATCGAAAGTACCAAAGAACTGACCCGCTTCAGGCGACTGCATTAAGTTATTGGCGATCTCTTGCATTACTTCTGTTGACTCATATCTGGTCATTCCTACAAATACATCTGTATCGTCAGGCTCGGGCATTGTGAAAAAGGACTTAAACTCCCAATCTTTTTGAATCCCATTTTGTGATTTCAATTTGCCGATAAATGCGGTTCTTGCATTTACAAATGCTTCGTCTTGTCCTTCTTTGACCTTGCGAATAGCTATTTCCATTACTGATTTCTGTTCCATTTTTTCTTCTGTTTTATTGTTTGTTTCTTGTATTTTTTCTGTTTTTTGTGTGGTTTGATTGCAAGACATTAAAACCATTAGCCCAACTGAAAAAAGGGCAGATTTTATAAAATAAGTTTTCATAGTGGATTATTGATTTGTAGTTGAAAAGGCGAACTGTGAAGCAACAATTTCAAACGTGCTGAAATACTTTTGTGTGATTTCTTCCTTCATAATAGGCTCGGACAGCTTCATAAAAGCATCTTTACTTTCATAGACAGTCATTCCAACACTAAGACCTTCAATGTCATTTCCACCAACAACCTGAAACTCATAACTCTCCTTAACACCTTCGTACGAACTCAATAACTCAACAAACTTTTTACGGTATTCATTGAATTCTTTCTCCATTCCAGGCTTTACTCTACGGACACCGATTTCAAGAATCTCTCCGTTACTCGACGCCAATGTCTTTAGATTAAATTTTGGTCCTTCCGTTTGTTGTACAAACACATAAGCCTTCAAGTCCATATTCTTATTGAACTTTAAAAACTTACTTACAACACTCATTTTACCTTGAACTTTACCAACTGTTTTATAGGTTTCGTAATCAGTCATACCTATAAACACATCTCTTTCATCAGGTTTAGGTAACGCATAAAAAGACTGGAACTCTCTATCTGCGAACACTCCATCTTGCTCTTTAAGAACAGTAATAAAGTTTTTACGAGTTTCCATAAACGCATCATTTTGTCCTTCTTTGACAACACGGATTGCTATTTCAGTAACAGGCTTTTCGGTTTCTGCAACCAATGATTTTTTGATAGGCGAGCAAGAAACAGCCAAAACTCCCACTAGACCTATAATAAATGCTTTTTTCATTCAATTCTGATTTTTAAATTCTTTGCAAATCTGAACACTAATGTCTACTTTTGCAAGTAGTTACGTTATACTCAGATAGTTACAATTATGTAACTATTATTGATTTTAAAGGGATTATAGAATGAAAAAAGTTGAAATAAATTCTGATCGTTTCGATAATATGGTCGAGAACATCAAAAAATATGGTGGCTGTCCAGTAAGTGCAACTCTCAAAATCATCGGTGGTAAATGGAAACCTCTGATTTTATACTTTATCTCCGTGGACGTAAATAGATTTGGCTTACTACAAAGAATGATGCCTGATTGTAGCAAAAGAATGATGACAACTCAACTGCGAGAATTAGAAAAAGACGGTCTCGTAAACAGAAAAGTATTTGCGGAAATACCTCCAAAAGTAATTTACACATTAACTGAAAAAGGAGAAAGCCTGAGACCACTTTTTGGCGAACTTAGCAAATGGGGAGTTAAGAACGTTTTAGAGCCAAAATTGAAAGAAAAATAAAAATACTGTGAGTAACACGGTGTATAGTGCATACCCTTCGGGATACGCACCATACACAAACCGTTAGGCAATATTAAAAAACGGGATTTATGAAACCATTAACAAAATTGTATTTAAAGACATTTCTATTGACAGGAATTCCATATGGACTAATTATGATTGGTTTTGACTTGTTAGATGGTGATGGATTTAAACTGTGGAAGTTCTTATCCCTGACCTTCTTTTTTGGTATTACAATGTCCTTAATTTTAGTTTTTTTCCATAAATACAGATTGAAAAAGAACGAAATTCAAGAACTCACTGACGAGAATTTAGGAGTCTCACAGACTAAAGAAATAAAAACGAACCTCGGAAGAACCGAACTAATCAACAAGCTAAAAACAGACCCAATAATCGGTAAAATGAAAATGACCGAGACTGAAAATGAAATTACCTTAAAAACAGGTATAACTTGGAAATCTTGGGGAGAAGAAATTAAAATTATTTTAAAATCAAAAACTGATTCTGACTTTGACTATCAAATTTCAAGCAGTCCGAAATTGAGGACAACAATAGTAGATTATGGAAAAAATCTTCAAAATTTGAAAAGACTAGAAAATGTAATAAAAAACATTGCCTAACACTATATATAGCAAATTGGGCGATTAGTGTTTAACCAAAAGGTTGTTGTCAATTTGCAGAGTCGCCATATATTTAACGTTGGGTGTAATTTGAGCGAAAATCTACAAATTTGACAATTTTACCAAAATTTGGTATATTTGAGAAAAATTAAAACGGAATGAAAAATACATCAATATCACTAGGAAATTATTTTGACCAGTTTGTACAAACTCAGGTTTCTGCTGGACGTTACAAAAACGTAAGCGAAGTAATCAGAGCTGGACTTCGACTACTAGAAAATGAAGAAAGTAAAGTTATTGCGTTAAAGAATGCTATTCAAGAAGGAATTGATAGCGGAATTGCTCACGATTTCGACCCTAAAAAAAATCTTGAGGAATTAAAAGCTAAGCGAAGAAAGAATGGCTAAATACGAATTGACCAATAAGGCCGTAGCTGACTTAAACGGAATTTGGGAATATACACTCGAGAATTGGTCTGAAAATCAAGCTGACAGATATTATGATATGCTTTTGGATATTTGCCAAGACATTGCCGACAATCCAGAATTAGGAAAGAATTATAACGGAATCAAATCTGACCTTTTTGGACTGAAAGCAAATCGAAACGTAATATTTTATCGAAAATCAAATGTAAATCCAATCGAAATTACGAGAATTTTACACGAACGAATGGATTTGAAAAGGAGAATAACCGAAAAATAAAAACTACACCCAACAATGGCTATAAGTAATTGCTTGTTCTCGCCTACTTCTGAAAATCCTCGCGGATTTTTAGTTTGGTTTGCACTTGCAAAGTTAAGTGCTAACTCACGCAACTACTCATAGCCGAGAACCGTTATGTACAATGAAAAAAAACATGAAAATTCTTTTAATAATCCTAGCTTTAATATTTCAATTCGTACCATTTACTGCGTTTGGACAATACCAAATTGACGAAAAAAACAGGAGAAGTACAGTATTCTGACGTTGTATCATTTGAAAATTTGACTGAAAGAGAAGCTTATAAAAAAGCCAGAACTTGGATACTTACTAACCTAAAGACTAGTGACAATATGACCGTAACAGATGATTCAGTCAACCTAAGATTAATTGCCACAGGGCATCTAATACTCGACACAGCTTTCAGTTTACACCCTGAAGGAGATGGTTTTCATTACAACCAAGAATACTCAAATAATATTTTAGATTTTAAAATAATAGTTGAATTTCGACAGGGTCGATATAAATATTCCTTAGAAAATTTCACACTTACCTCTTTAGAGGTTTCCACAGCTGGTACACGAAAACATTTATTTCTGGGATAAAACATTTTGATGTTATCGATTCTAATAGGAAGAAATGGATTGAGTACGAAAAAACCTTCAATCGAATTGTGAAAAGTTATATTGATAAAAGAATTAACTCGATATTAAATTCACTAAATTCTTACATATCAGATGAACAAGAGGATTGGTAAAATTATTTTGATGACATTTTTGACCGCTACAGTTACTTCAGTCAATGGGCAAGAATTCTATGATACCCTTCAAACTGAAGCAAACCGAAAATACGACTGTACATTCAATTATTATGACATAGATAGTTTAAGTCATGTATTCTTTGAGTCTGGAAATGTAAAAATGCAAATTGATAGCTCTGCAGAATATCAAGTTATGTTCTCTGAATCAAATTCTTGGTGCAGTGGACCCAATTGTGTTGATCAAATCTTTCAATTAAAGACTGGTAATGAGTATAATGAAACTGTTACTGAAGAAGGGTTGGCTCAGTCTAGTATTCAGAGGAAAAAACACTTCAATTGCTCAAAAACCTTTAGTGGAGTTGATCTAATTAAAAAATTAGAAATAAATTTGAATGATACCCTCTTCAATTACTTTCCATCTATTGTAAATAATCAAGATGAGTACAATGGAAAATGGACAGTATTTTCAAATGAAACATAATTAATTTTAAGACTTGTTACTGTTTACATTAGTAATAGCAGTTGGGGCTCTGAAGAATATATTTATTTGAAAAAAGTTAAATAACAATTGTTGAAAAAACCTAAACTGCATTAAAACACAGTGTAGCAAGACCCTTGTATTCTACTTTGTGGAAACCAGAATTAATAATTAAGTTTACTAATAATTAGTTGTTTATGAGAAAAATAAAACTTTTTGGAATACTTCTGTTTTGCCTATGTTTGTCATGGGTTTGTCGAAGCCAAGATTCAATTGTTGAGTTTTACCTCTTCGGGTCTTCGGCATGAGACCCACAGAGACCAATTATGTTTGAGATATTCTTTTTTACCACTCATTTTAATTCACACAAAGTTAAAATAATTTTGAATATAGCCTTTGGGCATTTCTCGTTAATTAAACCCTACCCTCAACCAACACTACTCAATTCATTCAACTACTCTCAATTCTCTGGAAGCTTTGAGCGCCCAAAAAATGGGATGTTATCCATCTATTATTTTAAAGAGGACATTGAAATAATAGAAAGTTTTGAATTTGAAAATTGAATTGTTGCAAGAGCAGATAGTTTATTCAAAACCAAACCTTCCCGTAAAGGAATTAAAGCAATTGAGAATTCAGAGTTAATTGCCATTAATTCCTCCAAACTATTTGATTTATATGATAAGCATCCTGATATTGACCGATTGTTTAGGAAGATATATGAAAATGCTTATGTAGAATTAGTTAACAGAGTTGAAAGTATTCAATTTCATACAGCAGAAGAACATTATCATAACTTATTAAATCAATCCAGACAAACTACCCTAAGAGTACCATTAACGATTATTGCTTCTTATTTAGGAATCACACAAGTGAGTCTGAGTAGAATCAGAGCAAAAAAGTAATTATTTAACACTTGTAAAGTATTTTCTTTTTATTATTCCTGACTTTTGTAATAAATCAAAGAATATGGATAATATAAAGTTAGGGCTAAAAGAAAATTGGAAACAATTTACATTACTGGTTATTGTAAATGCTTTTGTTGGAGGCATGGTTGGTTTAGAACGTTCCATTCTTCCTGAAATAGCCGAGAAAGAATTTGGATTAGTTGTAAAAGCAGCAATATTATCATTCATTGTTGTTTTTGGTATTACCAAAGCATTGGCCAATTATTTTGCAGGTGCATTAGCAAATAAATATGGTAGAAAGAAACTATTAATCCTAGGTTGGATAATTGGAACACCAATTCCTTTTATATTAATGTTTGCATCTACTTGGAACTGGATAATAATTGCCAATATTTTATTAGGGATTAATCAAGGTTTAGCTTGGAGTAGTACAGTTGTGATGAAAATTGATTTAGTTGGAGATAAGCAACGTGGTTTTGCAATGGGACTAAATGAATTTGCAGGTTACTCGTCGGTCGCAATTGTAGCCTTTTTAACAGGTTGGATTGCTAGTTTACACGGTTTAAGACCTTACCCTTTCTATATTGGAATTATTCTAGTCATATTAGGTTTAATCTTTAGTATCTTTTTTATTAAAGACACTAAACATCACGTAGCTAAAGAATCAAAATCGAGTGCCGTTCCTTTGTTAAAAAATATTTTTCTGGATACAACTTGGAAAAACAAAAACTTAGGCTCTGTTTCACAAGCAGGATTAATTAACAACCTTAATGACGGACTGGTTTGGGGTATTTTTCCATTATTATTAGCAAGTAAAAACTTCACTATAGAGCAAATAGGAATAATTACAGCAATATATCCTGCCGTATGGGGAATAGGACAATTATTTACAGGAAAAATGGCTGATAAATATCCTAAAAAAGAAATGTTGTTTTGGGGTATGCTCTTACAAGCCATTACGCTTTTACTATTTGTTTTTGCTAATAGTATGTCTCAGTATATTATTCTATCTTCAATTTTAGGTTGGGGAACAGCAATGGTTTACCCTACTTTTTTAGCGTCTATTGCTGAAAACACAAATCCAATAGATAGAACAAAAAGTATTGGAATCTTTAGATTATGGAGAGATTTAGGTTATGCAATTGGAGCAGTATTATCAAGTTTAATAGCAGATGCCTATAACATAAATAGTTCAATTGTGTTTATTGGAGTACTTACCTTAATATCTGCAATTATCATCAAAGCACGAATGAAAACTAAGAAGAGTTGTATTTCAAAGCAAGATATTTAAAAAAAGAAAAATTATACAATCATTGATGTAAGAACTAAAGAAGAACGAGAAACTGGGCATATCGTCAATTCTATTCATATTCCAGTTAGTGAACTTGAAAGCAGAATTAAAGAACTTCCCTTAGACGAACTTTATGTAACTGCTTGCGGAAAAGGGGGGTGGTAGGTCAATTAAATCATCAGAAATATTGAAATTAAACAAGTATAATGCTATTTGGCTCTGTGGTGGAACACTAGGTTGGATAGAAAAAAAGCTGGTAACAACGTATAAAAATAATAGCGGTTTTAGTGCTAAATTCAAAGTGAGTATCTTTGTATAAAGTTTAGTGATGAAATTAAAGCAAAAGTCGACATAAAGCCGAAGCCAACTACAGAATTATCTTCGCTAAAAAATAAAAAACTCTATTCAAAGTCCTCTCTAGACTTTAGCAAAGAATTAAAACAGAAAGACACTCAGAAAATCAATCGACTTATTATTTTTGTAGGCATAAAATTGGTAACACATGAAAATTCTTTTATCTCCAGCAAAATCGTTAGACTTCTCTCGTAACTTCGAAACACCAGAAATTTCGGTAGCTACCTTTATTGAAGATGCGAATTATCTGGCCAAAAAAATGGGTAAATTGAGTGCCAAGAAAATTGCTGAGTTAATGCATTTATCTCCTCAATTGGCCGATCTAAACTATGAACGTTATCAAAACTGGGTGAGTCCAACAGAAATATCAGAGGTAGCTATACCTGCTTCTTTTGCTTTTACAGGAGAAGTTTATAAAGGACTTGAAGTTGAAACATTAACACAAACGGAACTTCAGAAAGCGCAAAACGATTTAAGAATATTATCTGGATTATACGGTTTACTAAAGCCTTTAGACCTTATGTATCCTTATCGTTTAGAGATGGGCACACGTTGGGATATCACACCGAAAACTAAAAACCTTTATCAGTACTGGGGAGATAAAATTGCAAAGTCGCTCAATACTGAAACGAAAGAAAATGAAGTAATAATAAACTTAGCTTCCAACGAATATTTTAAAGCTGTAGATAAAAAAACAATAAAACCCAGAATTATTACTCCAACTTTTAAAGAGTTAAAAGGAGACCAATACAAGGTAGTAATGATGTATGCTAAACACGCTAGAGGTGCAATGGCGAGAGATATCATAAAAAACAACTACCAAAACGCAGAAGATCTAAAAGGCTACAACGTTGATGGATATTCTTACAACGAAAGTTTGTCTACCGAAAATGATTGGGTATTTGTGAGATGATTTTGATTTTAGACTAAGTTAATTTCATAATCATGAAAATCTGCGGACTAAGTATCGCGAAGTAAATCGTGATGTATTGAAATCCAACTCCAAAAAGAGAACACTTAATCCTTCTTCAACCTCTCTAAGGCGAACATTTCATCACGCAATCTTGCAGCTTCTATAAAATCTAAAGATTTTGCAGCTTTTTCCATTTTCTTTCGAGTAGCCTTAATTGTTTTTTCTAGCTCTTCTTGACTCATCATTTGCACCACTGGATCAGCAGCAATTCCAGCTTCAATATTGTCTTCGTTAGCTGTGTATGGATTAGATCCGTCGCCATCTGCAACCTTAGTTTGTTTGAGAATTTGCTCATGCGAACGAATAATGTTTTTCGGAGTAATACCGTGTGCTGTGTTGTATGCTTCTTGTATACTTCGTCTTCTAGCGGTTTCGTCTATTGTTTTTTGCATGGAGTCGGTAATTTTATCTGCATACATAATTACCATTCCGTTTGTATTTCTGGCTGCTCTACCCGCTGTTTGAACCAAAGATCTTTCATCGCGTAAGAACCCTTCTTTGTCGGCATCTAAAATGGCAACTAAACTAACTTCTGGTAAATCCAAACCTTCTCTTAAGAGGTTAACGCCAATCAATACATCAAACTCGCCCAGCCTCAAATTCCTAAGGATGTTTACTCTGTCTATAGTTTTTACGTCAGAATGGATATAATTACACTTCACTCCCATTCTATCGAGATATTTTTGGAGTTCTTCTGCCATTCTTTTTGTGAGTGTAGTACAAAGCACACGTTCATTTACGGCAGAACGCTTATGTATTTCTTCTATTAAGTCGTCTATTTGATTCAAACTTGGTCGCACTTCAATGATTGGATCTAACAATCCTGTTGGCCGAATAACTTGCTCAACCACAACACCTTCTGATTTCTCTAACTCGTATTCTGCGGGTGTAGCAGAAACGTATAAAGTTTGACCTTGCAAGCCTTCAAACTCGTCAAATTTTAGTGGTCGGTTATCCATAGCAGCCTGAAGTCTGAACCCATACTCTACTAAATTGATTTTACGTGCTCTATCTCCTCCGTACATTGCTCTAATCTGAGGCACGGTAACATGACTCTCATCTACCATCATCATAAAATCATCTGGAAAATAGTCGAGTAAACAGAAAGGCCTTGAGCCTGGTTTTCTTTTATCAAAGTAGCGCGAATAATTTTCGATTCCTGAGCAATAGCCCAGTTCTCGCATCATTTCCATATCAAAAGTAGTACGCTCTTCCAATCGTTTTGCTTCTAAAGGCATTTTCCGATTATTAAACGCATCTACTTGAATTGTTAAATCGTCTTGGATCTGAAAAATGGCTTCTTTTACTGCATCGGGCGAACTCACAAAAATATTTGCCGGATAAATTTTAATTTGCTCATAGCTTTCAATTTCTGTACTATTCTCAGGATCAATTGCAGCAATTTTCTCTATTTCATCTCCCCAGAACTCAATACGCAGTGCATGATCTGCATAGGCGAGGTAGATATCTACAACATCTCCCTGAACTCTAAAACTACCGCGTTTAAACTCAGCTGTAGTTCTAGCGTATAAACTCTCAACTAGTTTAAACAGAAATTTATTTCTAGAAACCACGTCGCCCACACGTACATCTAAAATACTAGAAGCAAATTCGTTTGGGTTTCCCATCCCGTAAATACACGAAACAGATGAAACTACAATAACATCTCTCCTTCCCGATAATAAAGATGAGGTTGCCGATAGTCTTAATTTCTCAATCTCATCATTTATTTGAAGGTCTTTTTCAATAAATGTATCCGTAGTTGGCAAATATGCTTCGGGTTGGTAGTAATCGTAATAAGAAACAAAATACTCTACCGCATTTTCTGGAAAAAACTGTTTAAATTCTCCATATAACTGTGCAGCAAGCGTTTTATTATGCGATAAAATTAAAGTTGGTCGGTTTGTTTCTGCAATAACATTTGCCATGGTAAATGTTTTTCCTGATCCCGTAACCCCAAGAAGTGTTTGATGGTGTGCACCCTCATTCATCCCTTCCACTAGCTTTTTAATAGCTTGTGGTTGATCTCCGGTAGGCTTAAAATCTGAAACTAATTTAAAATCCATTACAACTGTATTTACTTTACAAATATAGAATTTACATCCTCCAATTTGAACAGCAAAAAACGAAATAAGTTCAGTGCAAACAACATCCGATTTAATATTAACGTTACTTAACAAGATAAACTCTTATTTTTGTAAGCAATGAATACGCAGAAAATAATTTTTACGCTTACTACACTAATACTTTTGGTGTTCACTTCTTGCTCTGATTTTAACCAAATTGTTAAAGGAGACGATTATGACCAAAAGTTAGCCAAAGCTGAAGCCTTATACGAAGAAGCCGTTTCTAAAAGAAAATTAAAAGAAGGGGAATTAGTTGAAAAAGGGTTTGCACAATACGGCAGAGCAATCACACTTTACGAGCAAATTTATCAACGTTTTCCGAGAGATGGAAAAGGAGAATTGAGTTATTATAGGATGGCGCAATGTTATTATGCTGCTGGCGATTATTATTTAGCTGGTTACTATTACAATAATTTTGTTGCCCGTTTTCCTTTCAGCACAAAGGCAGAAGAGTGTTTGTTTATGACAGCAATGTGTTCTGTAAAACTATCTCCTGAAGAATCTTTGGATCAGGAAGAAACAGAAATTGCTATCAATGATTTTCAGCTCTTTGTTGATCGCTACCCAGAAAGTAAGTTGGTAGACTCCTGCAACCAGTACATGGATAAATTGCGCTACAAAATAGAAACGAAAGAGTATAATTCTGTTATGCTTTACAGCAGAATGGAAAGATACAAAGCTGCTGATGCTTCTGCAACTACGTTTTTAGAGCTTTATCCGCAAAGTAAATATGCCGAGGAAATACAATATGTAAGGATGAAAAACTTGTATATCTTAGCTACCAAAAGTATTTTTTCAAAACAAAAAGAACGTTTTGAAAAAGTGTTAGAATATTACACCATATTTTCAAATAAGTACAAAGAATCTGATTACCTTAAACGTATACAAAGTTATTACGAAAAAGCCGGAGAACAACTTTTGTTAGTAGACGAAAAACAGGCATATTTTGAGCTTTTGAGAGCCTATGATAAAGCCCAACTCAACTCGAAAGCTAAAAAAATCATCTATCTTGAAGATACATTAGAAAGATATCGTAACTTTGTAACCCAATTTCCTGAATCTGAATATTTGAAAAAGGCAAACGACCTAGGTCAAAAGGCAGAAAAAGAATTGGGAAAATTACAGGATAAAGTATAATTATGAGCTTTAAAAACAGTACAGCAGAAAGAACAACGATTACTAGAAACACTCTTGATCTAGAAAAATCTACAAGCAACATTTACGAATCTATAGTAATGTTAGCAAAGCGTTCTAATCAGTTAAATGTAGAGTTGAAAGAAGAACTGACAAGAAAGTTAGCTGAATTCGCTTCTTCTACAGACAACTTAGAGGAGATTTTTGAAAACAGAGAACAAATCGAAATTTCAAAATTCTACGAAAAGCTTCCAAAACCAGTTGCTATGGCAATTAAAGAGTTGGAAGAAGATAAAATTTACCAACGTAAATTAGAAGATTAATTCTTGCCATGCTACAAGGAAAAAAAATTCTCCTTGGTATAACTGGCGGAATTGCAGCATACAAAATTGCCTTTCTCATAAGGCTATTGAAAAAATCAGGGGCTGATGTCAAATGTATTATGACTTCAGCCTCTGCTGATTTTATTACTCCGCTTACTGCAGCTACACTTTCTAAAAATCCAGTTCACCTTAATTTTTGGAACAAAGATAATGGAGAATGGACGAATCATGTTGATTTAGGCATGTGGGGAGATGTATTTCTCATTGCACCTTTAACTGCAAACACACTTTTTAAACTAACAAATGGGTGTTGTGATAATCTATTGACTGCTACTTACCTATCCGCTAAATGTCCGGTTATTGTAGCACCAGCCATGGATTTAGATATGTATGCACATGCTGCAACGGAAAGAAATCTAACCCAACTCGAAAAAGACGGTGTAAAAGTTATACCAGCTCAAAGTGGAGAGCTAGCTTCTGGATTAGTTGGAAAAGGGAGAATGACAGAGCCAGAAGATATCCTGAAATTTCTAGAATATCATTTTGAGAAAGAATCTAGTCTATCCAACAAAAAGTATTTGATTACAGCTGGCCCAACCTATGAGGCTATTGACCCAGTTCGTTTTATTGGTAATCATTCTACTGGAAAAATGGGTATGGCTTTAGCACAAAGTTTACTCGACCGCGGTGCGCAGGTAACACTGGTCTTGGGTCCAACAAAAGAAACACTAACACACCCAAACCTGAAGACGATTCATATAAAATCCGCAGATGAGATGCTCACTGCTGTAAAAGAAAATTGGTCGGCCATGGACGGTGGTATATTTTCTGCTGCTGTTTCTGATTACAGCCCAAAGCAAGCTGCAGATCAAAAAATAAAAAAGAAAAGCGACGAGTTGACCTTAACATTGGTGAAAAATCCAGATATATTGTTTTGGGCTGGAAGCGTAAAAAAATCAACCCAAACTTTAATCGGCTTTGCGTTGGAAACAAATAATGCGCTTGAGCATGGCGCGAAGAAGCTTGAGAAAAAGAATTTAGACGCAATTGTTATTAATACGCTAGAAGATAATGGGGCTGGATTTGGTTATCCTACAAATAAGGTTTCAATTCTAGATAAACACAATAATTTTCATAAATTTGAGTTGAAGTCTAAAACCGAAGTTGCAGAAGATATTGTACACTTTATGATGCACCAATTATGATTCAAAAATTAATAGTATTTCTATTTTCTACGGCACTCTATTTCACCAGTTTTTCTCAAGAATTAAACTGCGAAGTTTCTATCGTTACCAATCCAAATTTAGATATAACTAGTGTAGAACAAGACATTTTTAGAGAGCTTGAACAAACGATATATGAGTTCATGAATAATACGGCATGGACAAAAGACGAGTTTGAGGTTGAAGAAAGAATTAATTGTGTTGTTCAAGTACAAATCAATTCTATTCCATCGCCAGGTAGATATGAGGCCAATCTTCAAATACAAAGTACACGACCCGTTTACAATTCTACTTACAACACCTCTTTACTCAATTTTATAGATGAAGACTTTAATTTCGCCTATGCCAGAAATGCTTTATTGGTATATGCACCTACCGAATTCAGAGATAATTTAACTTCCTCTCTTGCCTTCTATGCCAATATTATTCTAGGGTACGATTACGATAGTTTTTCGTTAAAAGGAGGAACACCTTATTTTGAAATAGCACAAAACATTGTAACCTTAGCACAATCTTCTGGAGGTTCTGGTTGGTTGTCAAATTCACGCGGAAGAAATAACAGATATTGGTTAATTGACAATATTTTACAACCTCAATTTGAACCTTTACGTATACTCTACTACAACTACCACAGACAAGGTTTGGATAATTTGTACAACAACAAAGAAAACGCGAGAACTGCATGCTACAAAGCACTAGAAAATTTAACCAAAGTGCATCAAGCCCGACCAGGAGCTATGAATACAGTAATTTTTGCTAAGATGAAATTAGAAGAATTAAAAGGTCTTTACATAGATGCTGAAGTAAAAGATAAAAACAACGTTATCAATTTGCTTAAACGAGTAGATCCGGCAAATTCGAGTAGATATCAGGAAATTTTAAACGGGTAATGCTAAAAAAACTTACTGTTCAAAACTTTGCATTAATCGAAAATGCACAGCTCGCTTTTCATCCAGGCTTTACGGTAATAACTGGAGAAACAGGTTCTGGTAAATCTATTTTACTAGGCGCACTCTCTTTAATTTTAGGAGAAAGAGCAAACTACGGTGTAATCAGAGATGAGAAACAAAAAACAATAGTAGAAGCAACTTTTGATGTTTCTAATTACCGTTTTCAACCTTTTTTTGAACAAGAAGATTTAGACTACTCTGAAGAAACAATTATACGAAGAGAAATATCTGCTGCAGGTAAATCAAGAGCTTTTATAAACGATACCCCAGTGCAACTCTCGCTGCTAAAACAGCTGACAGAAAAACTGATTTATATTAACAGTCAGCACAACACACTTGCCCTTAAAACAACTGCTTTTCAACTAGATGTTTTAGATACGTTATGCAACACAAACGAGCTTAAGGCGACGGTAGAACAAGCATATCGGACTTGGAAAAACAAGCAAAAAGAACTTGTTACTTCAAAAAGTAATTTAAGCGAACAACTCAAAGAAAACGACTTTAATCTTTTTCAATTAGAGGAATTAGAGCAGTTACACTTAGAAAAAACAGACTACGACAAGTTACAAGTAGACTTAAATAAGTTTGAAAATGCAGAAGAATTAGCCAGTGCATTTACAGCTATCAATAATGCAATTCATTCAGAATCTGGAATGCTCTCGTCGCTTATTACACTTTCTAAACATTTTTCTGGTTTAAGCGAAAAAGATGTACAACTTAAAGAATTGTTTGAGCGACTACAATCAGTTAAAATTGAATTAGACGATATTGGTTCTACCGCAGAGCAAAATTTAGAGGACATAGAAATTGATCCAAAAGAATTAGAAGAACTTACTTTAAAAGTAGACAGATACAATGCTTTATTAAAAAAGCATAATGCAAATAATCAAGAAGAATTAAAAGAGATATGTTTATCGCTTTCTGACAAAACAAACTCTGTTGATTCGCTTCAAGAACAAATCAGCCAACTTGAAAGTGAACTCAAAGAAATAGAAAATGTAGCAGTGCAAAGTGCCCAACAACTTTCTGCTAAACGAAAGGCAAAAGCACCAGCGGTAGAGCGAAAAATAGTAGCACTTTTGGAAGAAGTAAAATTAAACGGAAGTATTTTTTCTTTTGATTTTGAAGAACAAGCTTTGAAAGTTACTGGAATTGATGCCATTCGTATTTTGTTTACACCCAATAAAGGATCCGCTCCGCAACCCATAGATAAGGCAGCATCTGGTGGAGAGTTAAGTCGTGTTATGCTTGTACTGCAATCTTTACTATCTGAAAAGAAGAATTTGCCTACCTTAATTTTTGACGAAATTGATACAGGAGTTTCTGGTGAGGTTGCAGAAAAAATAGGACTCCTTTTAAACGGAATGGGTAAAAACATGCAGCTCTTTGCTATTACCCACCTACCGCAAGTAGCAGGAAAGGGAAATCACCATATTTTAGTAGAAAAGAAAGATAAAAACAGTATAACCAATACTACGTTAACCGCTATACACGACGAAAAAAGAATAAAAGAAATTGCTAAGCTCATGAGTGGTGTTGAGATATCTGACGCTGCTCTAGAAAATGCAAAAAAGTTAATGGAACAATAGCATGGATAGAAAATTAATTACAACGGGTTTAGCTTTTGTAAGCGTAGGAATTGCTCTGGGAGCTTTTGCTGCTCACGGTTTAAAAACAAACGGAGTGCCTACAGATAAAATAGAATCTTTCCAAACAGGAGTGCGCTATCTTTTTTACTCGGGCTTTGGTTGTTTAATACTTGCAGCCCTTCAAGAAAAATTTGACTTTATGTTCAATACCCAATATAGACAAATACTTTGGGGTACTTTATTTTTCTCGATCTCTATTTTTACACTTGTTTTGCTGCCTTTATTTGGAATAAATACACCTAAATTCATCGGTCCGATTACCCCAGTTGGAGGAATACTTATGTTTATAGGTTGGTTTAGTATCTTAGTAAAATACATTCGCAGTTAAACAAGGCTAACCCTACTTAACTTACTAACTTTTTTCAACTTAGAAGCCAAGCACTTCAGATACACATTTTTCAGAAGTTGAAAACTTACTGTTTTCAGTAATAAATTGTTGAAAATGTTCCTGTAAATAACATTCATTTTATACATATTACCGTAACTTTGTACCTTAATCAAAAAGCGAGAGCTACAAAAAAAGTTTTATGGACGAATTCGGTAAGAGAGGTAAAAACGCCAATTTGAAAGATTCTATCGGTTTAGAAAACCTAGGAAACGTATTCTGGAATTTGTCTCCGGCAGAGCTAGTAGAAGATACTATCATCACAGGCCAAGGAGTATTAACAAATACTGGAGCATTAGCAATTGAAACAGGTAAATTTACAGGAAGATCTCCTAAAGATAGATTTGTAGTTTGCGATGCAAAAACTGAAAACACTGTTTGGTGGGGAGATATCAACATCAAATTTACAGAAGAAAAGTTTGACGCGCTTTACAACAGAATGAAAGCGTATTTAACAGGTAAAGATGTTTATGTAAGAGATGCGTATGCATGTGCAGACGACAATTACCGATTAAACTTAAGAGTGACTACAGAATTTCCATGGTCAAATATGTTTGCATACAACATGTTCTTGCGTCCAACAGACGAGGAAATTGAAAATTTTGATGCAGAATGGAATATTGTTTGTGCTCCAGGTTTTGAAGCAGAAGTTGAAATTGATGGGACACGTCAATCAAATTTCGCTGTAATCAACTTCACTAAGAAAATGATTATTATCGGTGGTACAGGATATACAGGAGAAATCAAAAAAGGTATTTTCTCTGTATTAAATTACGTTTTACCACAAGAGCGTGATGTACTTTCTATGCACTGCTCTGCTAACATCGGAAAAGACGGAGATACGGCAATTTTCTTTGGCCTTTCTGGAACCGGAAAAACAACTTTATCATCTGATCCAAACAGAAGATTAATTGGAGATGACGAGCACGGTTGGGCAGATGGTTCTGTTTTTAACTTTGAAGGTGGTTGTTATGCTAAAACAATCGACTTATCACAAGAGAAAGAACCTCAAATTTACGATGCAATTAAGTTTGGTGCAATCTTAGAAAACATAGGTTTCCAAGAAGGCGGACACTCAATTCCAGATTACACGGATGATTCTACAACGCAAAACACACGTGTTTCTTATCCAATACATCACATAGATAACATTGCTGTTCCTTCTGTTGGAACAACACCAAAAAATATTTTCTTTTTAACTGCAGATGCATTTGGAGTTTTACCTCCAATCTCTAAGTTAACTACTGGTCAGGCTATGTATCACTTCATTTCTGGTTATACTGCTAAAGTTGCAGGTACAGAAGCTGGTGTAACAGAACCACAAACAGCATTTTCTGCTTGTTTTGGAGCACCATTTTTACCGTTACATCCAACAAAATATGCTGAGATGTTAGGTAAGAAAATGGAAGAAAACAACGTGCAAGTTTGGTTAATCAACACAGGTTGGTCTGGCGGAGCTTATGGTACCGGAGAGCGCATTAGCTTAAAGTACACAAGAGCCATGATTACATCTGCTTTAGAAGGTAAATTAAATAATGTTGAATTTGAAAACCATGAGATTTTTGGATTAGCAATGCCAAAAGAATGTGAAAACGTTCCTACGGAAATTTTATCTCCAAAAAATACTTGGGCAGATAAATCAGCTTATGATGCAAAAGCAAGTGAATTAGCTGATGCATTCGTAAACAACTTTAAAAAGTTTGAAGAACACGCGAACGAAGAAATTATGGCTGCAGCGCCAAAGTCTTTAGTGAAGTAAGTTCAAATTGCATAATTAGAAAAAGCTCAATCGGAAGGTTGGGCTTTTTTGTTTGTTCTCCTTTCCTAAAGGAGGTGGATTTAGCTTAATGCAATGGAGCTAAAGACGGAGGATTGAAACAGAGTTTGTTCTGAAAGTTAACCGTGATTCCAACACAAATAAATTTACGCGAATTAACTACACTCCAATTGCATCCTCCGACTTTTATTCAGATAAATCTTGTCCTCCTTTCCTAAAGGAGGTGGATTTAGCGCAATGCAATGGAGCTAAAGACGGAGGATTGAAACAGAGTTTGTTCTGAAAAGTTAACCGTGATTATAACACAAATAAATTTACGCGAATTGACTACACTCCAATAGCATCCTCCGACTTTTATTCAGATAAATCTTCATAAAACCCACCTCCTTCAAAGAAGGAGGACAAAGTTTACTTCCAAAACTTAGATGCTTTGTTATTATGATTCTCTTCTTGAGAAACGCAATAAATAGTATGAAAAATACTTCTCCTAACATTCCCCAAACTGTTTAATACATCTTTTTCTTTATAACGAATTACTTTGAGACCTTTACTTTGTATGTATACCTCTCTTTTGAAATCATATTCTGACTTATTCTCATGACTTGACCCGTCAATTTCTATTACCAACTGTAATTCGTAGCAGAAAAAGTCAACAATATAAGGACGAATAACATACTGTCTTAAAAAACGATATTCAGTTTGTTTTCTTGATAAGAGATATTTCCATAAAATGGCTTCGGCTTTTGTGCCATTGTTTCTTAACTCTCTAGAGTATTTTTTCAGTTTGTTCATGTAAAAGGTTTTAATGAAAATAATAATTTTCCCTTAAACTTTGTCCTCCTTTCCTAAAGGAGGTGGATTTAGCGCAATGCAATGGAGCTAAAGACGGAGGATTGAAACAGAATTTGTTCTGAAAAGTTAACCGTAATTCTAATACAAATAAATTTACGCGAATTTACTACACTCCAATAGCATCCTCCGTCTTTTATTCAGATAAATCTTCATAAAACCCACCTCCTTCAAAGAAGGAGGACAAAAAAACTCGTTCCAACTAAATGAAACGAGTTTTAAAATTTTAATATTTGAAAGTCTTAAATCTACTTCTTAAACTCCATTAATGTTTTCTCAATAATGGCTACACAATCCATTAATTGCTCTTCTGTCATTACTAATGGCGGAGCAAAACGAATAATGTTTCCATGTGTTGGCTTAGCTAATAAACCGTTATCTCTTAACTTCATACAAATATTCCAAGCGGTTTTAGAATCTTCTGTATCGTTAATCAAAATTGCGTTTAGCAAACCTCTACCTCTTACAGAATTTACCAAATCTGTTTTAGCTATTATTTTGTTCATTTCTGATCTAAACAATTCGCCTAATTTTCTTGCATTTTTAGCCAAGTGTTCATCTTTCACAACTTCTAAAGCAGCAACCGCAACTTTAGCTGCAACTGGGTTTCCTCCAAATGTAGAACCGTGCTGACCAGGCTTAATAACCATCATAATTTCGTCATTCGCTAAAACGGCAGAAACAGGATATGCTCCACCTGACAATGCTTTACCTAAAATTAAAATATCTGGTCTACTGTATGTTGGTGCTTGTTGCTCACATTTATTATCGCAAGTACAATCTCCACAAACTGCTAATAAACTACCTGTTCTGGCAATACCTGTTTGTACCTCATCCGCAATAAATAACGCATTGTGCTTTGTACACAACTCTCTTGCTGTAGATAAGAAATTATCTCCTGGTACGTAAACTCCAGCTTCTCCTTGAATTGGCTCTACTAAGAAACCAGCAATGTTTTCTTGCTGTAATGCTTCTTCCAAAGCTGCAGTGTCATCATAGGGTATTCTAATAAAACCTGGTGTGTATGGTCCAAAGTTTTTATTTGCATCTGGATCATTAGAGAAAGAGATAATTGTTGTAGTTCTTCCGTGGAAGTTGTTGTCACAAACAATTATTTTAGCATCATTCTCGTTAATTCCTTTTTTCTCGTACGCCCACTTTCTACATAACTTAATTGCTGTTTCAACAGCTTCTGCTCCTGTATTCATTGGCAACACTTTATCAAAACCAAAGTATTCGGTTACATACTTTTCGTATGGTCCTAACACATCGTTATGAAAAGCTCTTGAAGTAAGCGTTAAAGTCTGTGCTTGCTCGTTCATTGCACCTACAATTTTTGGGTGACAGTGACCTTGGTTTACTGCAGAATAAGCAGAAAGAAAGTCGTAGTAGTGTTTTCCTTCAACATCCCAAACGTTCACACCTTCTCCTTTTGCAAGCACTACAGGTAGTGGATGGTAGTTATGCGCTCCGTATTTGTCTTCAATTTTTATTAAATCTTCAGAAGATAATTTTTCCATAGTTTCGTTCATCTAAAATAAATTTTAAGTAAAAAAAGTTCTACTCATCACGGAGAGCAGTCATCCTTTCCTCCTTGAAATTGGAGAGAAATCACCCATTCTTACAAATATATAAGGAATAGTTTAAAGCAAAAAGTGTTACAGGGTTTATCTCTGTTTTGGAGATTTAATTTAGAATTATTCCAACTGATTAATTTTGCAAGTGCTTTTGTCTTGCAGCAAAAACTAGTTGCACTACAAATCTTGTTTTACGAGAAATCATTATCTTTAACCTAAATCAATATGTATTATAAAAGGAATTAATTACTTAATGAGTCTTTGCTTTTTACTATTTTACAATGTGTTGCTAGCAGAGAAAAAGATACTACAGAAAACACTACGTTAGAAAGTAGTGATAAAAGAGTGGTTATTCTCAATAAAACTTGTTGCTTGATGCACTTAAATTAAATGTTTAGCCTTAAATTTTTATCATTATTACTTTTTTTATCAATAAGTATAAACTGCTCGTCGCAAAAATTAATATCCTCAGATATAATCAAAGGTGGAATTACATTTGATGGTTTTGGTGCATATGGTCAAAACGCTTCTGGAACATTCAACGTTTCAATCCCTCCGAATTCAACAATAAAAAATGCCCTCTTAATTTGCATTAATTATAATCTTAACATACCTAATGAGATAATTTTTAACAACACAAACTATAACATTAATCCAAATAACACTGATAATCTAGAGACTACTGCTCATATTGTTAATTATGGTGATATAACGTTAACTAAAAGCATTATTAATGTATCTAATAATGTAGTTAGTTCAGTGAATTCTTATCAAATAGAGGTAACTAATAGTAAGTTTGATCAGCTAGAATTTACAGGTCATTTTTTTTAGTGATTACTTATGAATCTAACACCTCCTTAAATACAATCTACAATACTTTTTATAACGATAAGAATTCAAATACAAACAACCTACAAGTTCAATTAGTTCCGTCTAGTAAGATTAACAATAATGAACCGGTAGCGTTTTCTATTGGTTCTTCGAATATTTGTAATACAAGTAATGATGGAACTGAAATTCTCATTAATAACAATTCTCTCGGAATTATAGGCGGGAATGAACTTTTAGATTTTAACCCTTTATGTTCGGGAGTAACTGGTAGTTTCAATTATGCAAATAGCTCAATTATTGGTTTAGAGAATGATGTTAGCAACAGTAACGTTAATGGAACTGATGGTTTAGCAGTCATTAATAATTATATAACAAATAGTGATACGATAAACTTCAATTTTCTTCATACTAATCAATTTGGACCTCCAGCTTCTATTTCTAATCATTACTTCCTCTTCAACCTAGTGGGCACAACCCCATGCGATACCTTTACGGTAGAAGTTGATGATTATTTTAAGGTATGCAATGGTGCAGATTCTGTACAGCTAAGCGCAAGCGGTGGTGTAGAATATCTTTGGCAACCCGCAACAGGTTTATCTTGTACAGATTGCCCTAACCCAAAAGCTGCAACTACAAATGGCAGCAAGGGCTACACTGTACAAATTTGGAACAACGATACCTGCTCTGTAGTTAGACCAGTGCAGCTAGAAGTTGTACCGCAACCTGTGTATGATACCTTAATAATTACAGATGCTTTATGCGGATATGCAAATGGCGAGATGGAAGTTATGAGTCCGTACAATTTTTATGAAACCCAATACAGCATTAACGGCAGCGCATTTGTTAATAATACAAGCTTTACAGATTTAGATACAAGTTGGTACAATTTAGCTATAAGTACAGACGGTTGCCCAAGTACAGATACTTTGGTTTATGTAAACGATTATTTACCCCAAGTAAGTTTTACAGCTACAAACGGCGTAGATAACTCTGATTTTTTTGAGTTTCAGAATACTTCTGTAAATGCAGATAATTATGTTTGGAGTATAGACGGAGATTTTTTCTCTGACGAAGAAGACATTCAGTTTTTCCCTCAAGCTCAAGAAAATCAGAGTTATCTAATAGAATTAATTGGCTACACCACAGATATCAATTGCAGCGATACGGCAAATTTAGTAGTAAACCAATACGATACGAACCTACTTATTATTCCAGAAGCTTTTACGCCTAATGGAGATGGAATTAACGAGAGTTTCACTGTAGAAAGCAGAGCGAATTTAGACTACACTGCCCAAATATTTAACCGCTGGGGAGGTTTAATGCACAAAACAGAAGGCAGACTAAAAGTAGGAGAAAACCAAATTTGGGATGGAAAACGCAACAACCAAAAAGTACCTACTGCAACCTATTACTACGTAATAGAAATTAACGCGAATACAGAAACAGATAATTTTGTACAACCTATTCTTGAATTAAAGTCTAACTATGCCGGGTTTGTGTATGTGGGGTTTTAGGTTTGGCTATGTGCTATTGGACTTCGATACATTCGCCGAAAAGGCTCTTACTCAGTCCGCAGGTTTTGCTATTTGACTTGAGTTTAAGTGACTGGAAGGTATGTTTTTGACAAATAGACAAATAAAAGCATTTAATGAAAAGACTTTTGTTAAATAAGGAAGTGTATCCATGTCCTCCCTCTCGGTCTCCCTCCAAAGGGAGAAGGTTAAGACTAAATCGCTGAGAAAAGGGTAAAGACACAGTCCATAGATAATACGAATTGCATTTTATTGATAGGGAGAAGATTTTTTATTTACGCCTGATAGGAATGGCAGCTTTGAGTAGTAAAAAGTTAGTAAAACAAGTTTTGAAAAGGCGACCCAAGAAGCCTTTGAAAGACTTTGTTGCACTTGGTTTTTACTGCTTAAACTTGAATGGATAGCAGGAAGACGTTCTAAAAGAAAACGTTAAATACAATTATCTACTAGGATTCGGTGCTTTTGTTAAAGAACTAAATTCGTCCATGTCCTCTCGGTCTTCCTCTAAAGTGAGAAGGTGAAAACTAAGTCGCTTAGAGAGATTTAGATACTTACACTTTTTAGCCAAAAAGCAATCCCAATCTGGTTTTCAGTAAAAATCATCCAAGCATTTAAGAATAGACATAGTTCACCACTCTGAATTCTTAATTAAAATCAAAACCATTATCTTTAACCAAAATCAATACATATTATGAAAAGAAATTCATTTCTTACTGTGTCTTTACTTTCGGCTGGTTTACTTATGGGTGCTTGCGGAGAAAAAGATACTACAGAAAATACAACTGCAGAAACTACGCAAACTACAGAAAATTCTGATTTAATTGAGGTACTATCTCCAAGCGAAACAGAGGTTGATCGGTTTGCAGATATTGCAGTGCTTAGATATAAAATTGCAGATTTTGATAAGCTAAGTTTAGAGCAGAAAAAGTTGGTTTACTATTTAGCGCAAGCGGGTTTATCTGGTAGAGATATTATTTACGATCAAAACAACGCTAATAATCTAGAAATAAGAAAAGCAATAGATAAAATTGTTGCTAATTACGAGGGCAATAAAACTACAGAAGAATACAATCAGTTTTTAATTTACGCTAAGCGTATTTGGTTTGCATCTGGTGTACACCACCATTACAGCATGCAAAAAATACAACCTACTTTTTCTAAAGACTACTTTAATACACTATTAACTAGTGTAAACGGAGAAATTTCTGAAGCTGCTTTAAACACCATGTTTAATAAAGATGTAGATGCTAAACGTAAAGTAAAAGATGCCGGTGTAGATATGATTGTAGCATCTGCCAACAACTTTTACGGAGAAGGCGTTACCCAAGAAATGGTAGAAGATTTTTATGCAAAAAAGTCAGACCCAAACAACGCAACACCTGTAGAACACGGTTTAAATTCTAAATTAGTTTTAAAAGATGGTGAATTAAACGAAAATGTTTACCGTTCTGGTGGTTTATACGGCGCAGCTATTGATAAAATTATTTTTTGGTTAGAAAAAGCCGTTACGGTTGCAGAAAATGCAGATCAAAAAGCTGCTTTAGAAAAATTAGTAGAGTACTACCAAACTGGAGATTTAAAAACTTGGGATGATTACAACATTCTTTGGGCAAAATCTACAAAAGGAGACATTGATTACATCAACGGATTTATTGAGGTATACGGCGATGTACTTGGCAAAAGAGCTACGTTTGAATCTATTGTACAAATTACAGATTTTGATGCTTCAGAACGTATGAAGGTGGTTGCTGATAATGTACAATGGTTTGAAGATATGAGTACTATTGCGGATGAACACAAGAAGAAAAATGTTAAGGGTGTTTCTTACAAAGTAGTACAGGTTGCTAGTGAGGCTGGAGATGCTTCTCCTTCTACTCCAATCGGTGTAAATTTACCTAACAACAACTGGATTAGAGAGCAACACGGTTCTAAATCTGTTTCTTTAGGTAATATTATTGGTGCCTATGACGAAGCCAAAGGTGGAGGAATGCTTGGCGAATTTGCGCATGACGAAGAAGAAATTGAAAGAGCAAAAGCGCACAGTAAAGTTGCAGGTAAAATGCACACAGCCTTGCACGAGGTTGTCGGTCATGCATCCGGACAAATTAATAAAGGTATTGGTCAGCCCGCAGAAACACTAAAAAACTACGCTTCTACTTTAGAAGAAGCCAGAGCAGATTTAGTTGGACTCTACTATATTATGGATCAAAAATTAATTGATTTAGGTCTTGTAGAATCTTTAGAAGTAGGTAAAGCAGAGTATGATGGATACATAAGAAATGGGTTAATGACCCAACTTATGCGTTTAGAGCTAGGAGATAATATTGAAGAAGAGCACATGCAAAACCGCCAATTAGTTGCTGCTTGGGCAATGGAAAAAGGTGCAGCAGATAACGTTGTAGAAAAAGTTAAAAAAGACGGTAAAACATATTTTAACATTAATGATTATCAGAAGCTACGCGTTTTATTCGGAGATCTTTTAAAAGAGATTCAACGCATTAAATCTGAAGGAGATTACGAAGCTGGCAAGGCATTGGTAGAAAACTATGGTGTTAAGGTAGATCAAGAAATTCATAAAGAAGTGTTGGATAGAGTTGCGCCGTTAGAGCTTGCTCCTTACAGTGGTTTTGTAAACCCGGTTTTAGCACCAGAAATAGATGATGATGGTAATATTATTGATATTAAAATAGAGAACAAGCAAGATTTTGTAGAACAACAATTGTTTTATGCTAAAGAGTATAGTTTCTTGTAAATAGAAAGAACCATAAACTTTAATAACCTCGTTTATTTGTAAGCGAGGTTTTTCTATGCGCCTACCCAATATGCATTGGTTATCCGGCTTTACGCTAAAGTATTTTTTTATCTGCAACTGTTGTTAAGGATAAAATGCGCTTCTAAAGTCGCAATTTTAGCCCAAACAACCGTAAACAGCTTTTAAAAATAGCTACCGCTGCAATCCGGGGCGAGCTTATTTAAACCTCTTTCTATTTGGTAATTTCAATTTTTCTTGTGTATCTTACTGTAACATTTACAACTAAACAATGAAAAATAAAAGAACTTGCTGCGTCTGCAATGCGCTACTTGTTGGCAAAAAAAGTCAACGTTATTGCACAAAAGGTTGTCAAAACGCTTACGATAGAATTAAAACCCATTTTTTACGCAAAATCTTAAAAGATAATAGAATCAACAAACGCGTAAAACGTAACTACGTTATCTTACACGGTGTACTTTCTACTAGCGGTAAAAAGGTTCAAATACACAGAAACAATTTATTTGAACATGGGTTTGATCTTAAAGCATTTATTAAAATAAGAAGAGAAAAAAAGAAGACCGTTTTCGTTATTGGCGAATTCGAATTTAAACTTTTAAGCAATGGAATTATAGAAATAACAAGAACACAAAAACCCCACTCCTATCCAATTGAATTTGTTAGGAGATGGGCATTTGAATTTGATGTGGTAAAAAGCATTTTGAAAGGGAAAAAGCTCTATTTAATTCAGAGTTTGTTTAAAACAATCTCACTTTACAACACACCAATTTCAGTCGCTAAAACCCTAACAGACAACACATACAGACTAAAACAAGCTATTCCTACCTAGAAAAAACAACACAAACTTTTAAAAACAACTCTAAACCTTAAAAAAAGAAAAAAGCAAAATAATAATAACGCAGTAGTACATTTTAAAAAATCTATTTTTTTTAAAATAATAAGATTTTGTTGTCTAAATTTAAGGCAACAAGTAACACTAGTGTGTACATTAAAAAATTTTACTCCCTTTCGTTTTAGCTAGTACTTTCTTTTGTAGAAAAAACCACTTGTAACCTACAACAAATTGCGCCAATAAAACTAGGCGAAACTGGAGTATATCAAGCATATTTTAAATCCTAATTCTATAATGAAACTACGAATAAATAATAGGCTGCAGTAGTTGCTATTCAAATGGTTTTGAGGCCGAAACAGAATGTAAATTATGCAATTATAACGATTAATTTTGCCTCAATAATACACCAATTTCCTTCAGCAAAATCGTACGAATTCTATATTTGAATTTCTTACATTAAATTAAATAAATCTTATTTTTTCTAATTTCTAATCTCCAATCTCTAATTATTATGTACTTTTGCGTCGTCGATAGTCGACACACATAAAAATTATTGAAACAATATTGGAATGTATTTAGCACCAGAAAAAAAAGCAGAAATTTTCGCAAAGCACGGAAAAGACGCTAAAAACACAGGATCTGCAGAAGGTCAAATCGCATTATTTACTTACAGAATCTCTCATTTAACAGAGCATTTAAAGAAGAATCGTAAAGATTACGCTACGCAAAGAGCACTTCAATTGTTAGTAGGTAAAAGAAGATCTTTGTTAGATTACTTAGTAAAGAAAGACATTACTCGTTATAGAGCAATTGTAAAAGAATTAGGATTAAGAAGATAATCTTAACACTTGCCAAAGTAATTTGGTATAAATGTATTAAAGGGGGGACAATCGATTTATTTCGACTGTCCCCTTTTTATTAAAAATTTGGTTTTATTAGTTTTAAGCTCAAAAACCAAAAGAAATTTGAAATAATATAAATATGAATATAGGAACAAAAAAAACCATCATTACTGGCGGTAAAGAGATTACTCTCGAAACAGGGAAGTTAGCCAAGCAGGCTGACGGTTCAGTAGTGTTACGAATGGGAGACACAATGTTATTGGCAACAGTAGTATCAGCTCCAGAAGCAAAAGAAGGAGTTGACTTCATGCCTTTAACAGTAGATTACAGAGAAAAATTTGCTGCTGCAGGTCGTATTCCTGGCGGTTTCTTAAGAAGAGAAGCACGTCCAACAGACCACGAAGTGTTGGTAATGAGATTAGTAGACAGAGCCTTACGTCCACTTTTTCCAGATGATTACCATGCAGACACGCAATTGATGATACAATTGATCTCTTATGATGGAATAAATCAACCAGATGCTTTAGCAGGTTTTGCAGCCTCTGCTGCATTAGCTTTATCAGATATACCGTTTAACGGACCAATGTCTGAAGTAAGAGTTGCAAGAGTTAACGGTGAATTTATCCTTAATCCATCTAAAGAAGAAATTGATGTAGCTGATATGGATATCATGTTGGCAGGTACGGCTAAAGACATTAACATGTTGGAAGGTGAAATGCTAGAAGCTTCTGAAGAGGACATGATAGAAGTTATTAAACTCGGTCATGCTGCAATTAAAGAGCAATGTGCATTTCAATTAGAGTTTGCCAAAGAAGCAGGTAGAGAATTTCCAAAAAGAGAATACAACCACGAAACGCACAATGAAACTGTTGAAGCTAAAGTTAAAGAACTAGCTTACGACAAATGTGCAGACGTAGCGCGTCAAGGTTTAGCAGATAAAGCTAAAAGAGCCGAACTTTTCGGAGCAATCAAAGAAGAAGTTAAAGCGCAATTTTCTGAAGAAGAGCAAGAAGAGTTTGGAGGATTAATCTCAGTGTACTTCAAAAAAACAATGAAGGAAGCCGTTCGTCACGTAATCTTAAAAGAAAGAATTCGTTTAGACGGTCGTAAATTCGAAGAAATTAGACCAATCTGGTCAGAAATTGATTATTTACCAATGGCACACGGTTCTGCTGTGTTTACTAGAGGTGAAACTCAATCTTTAACTACATTAACTTTAGGTGGGAAATTAGATGAGCAAATGTTAGACGGAGCAACTTTCCGTGGAACTGAAAAATTCATGCTTCACTATAACTTCCCTCCATTCTCAACAGGAGAAGCAAGACCAATTAGAGGTGTTTCTAGAAGAGAGATTGGACACGGAAATTTGGCTTTAAGAGCTATCAAACCGATGTTGCCAGAAGATAATCCTTACACAATTCGTTTAGTATCAGAGATTTTAGAATCAAACGGTTCTTCTTCTATGGCTACAGTTTGTGCTTCTACATTAGCATTAATTGATGGTGGTATCAAAATGAAGGCTCCAGTTTCTGGAATTGCCATGGGATTAATCATTAATAAAGAAGGAGATTTCGCTGTATTATCTGATATTTTAGGAGATGAAGATCACTTAGGTGATATGGATTTCAAAGTTACGGGTACCGAGAAAGGAATCACAGCTTGCCAAATGGATATAAAAGTAGATGGTTTACCATATGAAGTTTTAATCCAAGCATTAATGCAAGCCAAAGACGGTAGATTACATATTTTAGGTAAACTAAATGAAACATTGGCAGACTCTCCAAATGAGTTAAAACCAAATGCTCCACGTGTAGAATCATTCAAAGTTCCAAACGAATGTATTGGAGCAATTATCGGACCTGGAGGTAAAATTATTCAACAGATTCAAAAAGATTCTGGTGCAACAGTTACTATTGAAGAAGATGAAGCAACAGGAGAAGGAATTGTACAAATTCTTGCTACTGGTGCAGAACCAATGAAAATTGCTTCTGATGCTATTCGCTTAATCGCTTTCCCACCAACTGTAGAAGAAGGTGCAGAGTACGAAGGAAAAGTTAAGTCTGTACAAGCATACGGATGTTTCGTTGAAATTTTACCTGGAACAGATGGATTAATTCACGTTTCTGAGTTTGCTCATGAGCGTATTGCTAAGATGGAAGATGTAGCAAAAGAAGGAGATTTATTGAAATTTAAAGTTGTAGGAAGAGATCCTAAAACTAAGAAATGGAAATTATCTCGTAAAGTTTTATTACCAAAACCAGAGACTAAAGAAGCATAACAATTTCTTTATTTATAAAACAAGCTCCCAATTGATGTACATCGGTTGGGAGTTTTTTAGACACTTAGATTTTTAGATACCTAGACAGCTAGACTTTGATATGTTAAATTTTTAAGACAGTAAAAAGTTTATGAAAAAACTACTTTGAGCAAGCGATAGTACAATTTCTAACCTACAGTAACGGATACTGCGATTGCATGGCAATAGCTCAAAAAAAACGCTTATTAAGAAAATCTGCGGACTGAGTTTCTGACCTCAGTCAGAAGTATCGAAGTCAAACACTACGAAGCAAGTACGTGATTTACGAACAATAATCAAAAATTTATTTCGCGCTCTTACTTACATTAGCATTTCTTAACACTGGTGTTCTGGTACTTTACCTATCTTTCAATCATGAAATATTTATTCACCTCCCTAATACTAATCGTAACTCTTTTTTCTTGCTCCCAATCTAAAAACGATAAAACAGAAGCAGAAATACCAAGCGTTGAGCTCAAAACTAAAATTGTAGACTCATCCATAATCAAACATTTTGAGAAGGAAAATCACAGTAGAAAAAGTACTTCTATTGGCACTGTTTCTAACGGGAAATTAAAAAATGGAGCAATAATTCCTTTTAAAGGATCGAACTTCTCATATTTTGATACAACCAGTTATTTAGCAAACAGAGGGTTTGTTAATAGCGTAATAAAAGACGTTGTTTTAGCAACCTATAAAGAAATGAAAAACCTCTACCGCAATGATCACTTTTGCATAATGGAGTGCAGTAATAAACACGGTGGAGAAATAAAACCGCACAGAACACATCAGAACGGACTAAGCATAGATTTTATGGTTCCTAAAAATAAAAATGGCAAAAGATATTATGATTTAGATAATCTAGGTGCGCAACATTATTTACTTCAGTTTAATGATAAGGGACAATGGAAAGAAGACACAACAGTAACCATTGATTTTGAGAAAATTGCACAACACCTTCTTTTATTAGATAAAAATGCCAGAAAAAAAGGCTACAGAATAAGTAAAGTAATTTTAATGAAAGAATTAAAAGATGAACTGTACACTACTCCATCCGGTAAAAAAGTGAAAGCACAAAATATCTATATCACTAAAAACTTAAGCAAATTAATTAACATTTTACACGACGAACACTACCACGTTGATTTTGAAAAACTGTAGATATTTTTAACTTTTTTGTAAAACGGTTTGGATTTTCATTAACTTTGAGTAATTAATATTTTACAAAATGCAAAAAGGAACAGTAAAGTTCTTTAATGAAACGAAAGGTTTTGGTTTCATTATAGACGAAGAAACAAAACAAGAGTATTTCGTTCACGTAAGTGGATTAATCGACGAGATCCGCGAAGGAGACAACGTTGAGTACGAAGTTACTGAAGGTAAAAAAGGATTAAATGCAGTGAACGTAAAAGTGAACTAAGAATAATATTTTTTTATTAAAGCGCAATCGAAAGGTTGCGCTTTTTTTATTTCCGAGACTCGCTTGCTTTTCTTACACTGCCATACTTCAATAACAATTCATTGGCTTCTGCATATTCAATTCCTAAATTTTTCATCACCATTCTTGTTCCTCTATCCACCAATTTATCATTACTCAATTGCATGTCTACCATTTTGTTGCCCTTCACTTTTCCAAGCTTAACCATAACGGAGGTCGAAATCATGTTTAACACCAACTTTTGAGCAGTTCCAGATTTCATTCTTGTACTTCCGGTTACAAACTCGGGTCCAACTTCGGGTACTATTCCAAATTTGGCTAAGGCACTTAATTCACTTCCCGGATTAGAAGTTACTCCAGCCGTTAATGCACCAATTTCGTTTGCTTTTTTTATTCCTCCTAACACATACGGAGTACTTCCCGAGGCAGCAATACCTACCAACGTGTCTCTATCTGAAAAATTATACTCCTGCAAATCTTTCCAAGCTTGGTTTTCATCGTCTTCTGCAAACTCAACAGCAGAACGTATTGCGGTATCTCCACCTGCAATAATTCCAATCACTAGGTCTGATGATACTCCAAAAGTTGGCGGACACTCAGATGCATCTACAACTCCTAATCTACCACTGGTACCTGCACCGATATAAAAAAGACGTCCACCAGCTTCCATCTTTTCATATAATTCATCAACAAATAATTGAATAATAGGTAGTAACAATTCTACCGCATGTGCTACTTTTTGATCTTCGTTATTAATATTCTTTAATAAATCTAGTGTAGACATTTGATCCAAATGATCATATAAACTGTCTGATTCTGTAATCCGATTACTCATATCTATTATAAATTAAATGCTCATCTACTCATTAATTAGCAAGTCATAACTCTTTGGCTTAAACAGAGCTGTGCACGCACAGCGTAAACTACTCGTTTAAACACAAATAATTCTTGTATTATCAACAACTTATAAGTTATCAATCGAAACTAAAATATACCGTTTTTAAATCTCAACCGTTTAATAATGATATAGAACCATTCAATCAATTGAATGTACGCATAACATTATTTCAAAATTTAGTGCGCTATCTATTCGTAAATTTACAACGTAGTAAAACGAATTTGTTTCATTTTCGTTTGTTTTTGGTTTTTATTTGTCTACGGACACTAAGCTCAATCGTAAGATTGGGCTTTTTTTATCCCACCATTTTGTATCGCTTGAAAAAGGCTTCCCAATTCCAAATGAAATTCTGCATAACCTCATCCATTCTCTTTAAAAACAAAGGATTCGGACACTGCATATTTCTAAAGTACTCGTCTTGATATTCGTTTAAACGATACTTGTGAAACATAGCTTTAGACATTGAGTAGAGTACGTTTTTAGAAGGATGATTAACCTTACCCATAAAACTTTTGTAGGCTTCTAAATGCGTATAAAAATCACCTTCAGACATTTCAAATATCTCTGCAAACTTAGCACTTATTATGTCCTCTAAACGCGTAGACTGAACGGCATCAAAACTGTCTTCCAATAAGTTAAGGTTTCCAACAATAACAATCATAGTAAAATGTCCGTCGTTCGTCTCACTTATATTTGGCACACTTACAAATGCTGGATCTTCTTTTATTAAAGCTGCAACTTCAACAAACCCTTTATCTATTACTTCTAACATAGCATTTACGAAAACGTTAGCTAACTGATTATCGGATAGTTTTCTTTTGAAAATTGTCTTTAACATTCCTTGCATAATGATTGGTGTTCTCATACAAAGTTAAGCCTCAGTAGAGATATTTAACAGTATGTGCATTTTTCGTTATTAACGAAGTTATCAACAAACTAAAATACCAAAGTGTGTTTTTCTGTTAATAAACTCATAATCAAAACTACTTTTAGACCTTTTAAAATAATTCGTATTGTTCTGAAAATTTTAAACTTTATTTTCGCCAATATGTTTAACGGTTACAAAGCATAATAAAAACATGAAATTAAGACAATTCGTTATCGCCGGAGTTATTTTATTATTACTCGGACTTATTTACATACCAATTTTAAAAAACGAAGCAAAAACTAAACCTGTAAAGCCAACAGAAAAAGTGGTTTATGTACCCGTTTTAAATGCAATGAATATTCAACGTACAGAACGACTTGAAGCATATGGACAAATTACTCCTAACCTACAGTTAGATGTTGTTTTTGAAGTTCAAGGTAAATTAAACCCTGGAAATAAAACGCTTAAACCTGGAGTAAATTTTAAAAAAGGAGACTTACTTTACAGTGTTGAAAGAATAGAGCAGCTCTACTCTATCTTTTCTAGAAGAACTGCCTTTGCGTCTCTTATTACAGCTATTCTTCCAGATTTAAATGTAGATTTTTCTGATCAATTTGAAAAATGGGAGTCTTTTGCGCTCTCAATCAATGAAAGTAATGAACTACCTAAAATCCCCAACTTTAATTCAAATAAAGAAAAACGATTTATTAGCAGTAAAAATATATTAAGTGAGTATTACGCCATCAAATCTCAAGAAGCAAGACTCGATAAATACTTTTATATCGCTCCTTTTTCGGGTAGCGTTTTAAATGTTTACGCAGAGCCTGGATCTCTTGTTTCTCCCGGTACACGTATCGCTACAATAGTAAAAACAAATGATTACGAGGTTACTGTACCTATTCAAAAAGAAGACATAGAGACCTTTAAAAACGCCAAATCTCTTAATTTCTCAAATCCTGCTGGAGCGTATATTGGTGTAGGAAAGCTTAAAAGAATATCCGACCTACTAAACCAAAGTACACAGAGTGTAGATGCTTATTTTTCAATTGAGCTAAACAAAGGGTATACCGTTTATCAAGGGGATTTTGTGAATCTAATTACAGAAACGGATGTAACGAAAGAAACCGTAGCACTTCCAATGGCAGCTGTACTAAAAAATAAAGTGCAGTACGTAAACAATAATAAGATTGAAAGTAAAAAGGTGTATCTATCAGGGAAAAATAGTGACTCCGTTTATGTCTATGGTTTAGAAGATAACATGAAAGTTGTTTTATCCCCTGTCGCAAACATTATCGATTCACTCATTTATAAAGGTGTAGAAAAATAAGTTATGAGAAACGTAATTAACTTTTTTATAAAAAGACCAATCTGGACCAATGCTTTTATTGTTGTGGTGCTCATGTTTGGTTTTTGGTCCATCTCTAGCTTAAACCGATCTTTTTTTCCTGAAATTGACCCAGCAAAAATTGTCGTTTCTGTTTTTTATCCAGGAGCTTCTCCACAAGAAATGGAAGATGGTGTTACCATAAAAGTGGAACAGGCAGTCAAAGGATTAAAAGATATAGAATACATAGATGCAAACTCGCAAGAAAATTTTGCTCAAATTTCTATCCAAGCCTATAAAGATGCAGATATGAATGAGTTACTTAGCGATGTTGAAAACGCGGTAAACTCTATCAATAGTTTTCCTGAAGGAGCGAATAAACCTACTATCACACGCCTGAAAACAGGAGGAATGGCTAGCGTTGTAGCCTTTGTAGGATTAACTGCAAAAGACCCAAGCATTCCACGAACCGCTCTTGCCGAGAAAGCAAATGAAGTTGAACAAGCTCTTTTAAATACCAAAGTTATTACTCAAATAACAAAACAAGGATTTCCAGAAAAAGAGATAAGCATAAACGTACGCGAAAATGATATGCTACGATACAACATCAATATGGAGGTTATTGCACAAGCTGTAGCCTTATTAAACAACGATGTTACAGCTGGAATTATACGTGGTGGAAGCCAAGAAATGAGCATCCGAGCAAACAACAGAGAAACATCTCCACAAGAAATTGGCGAATTTGTAATTCGAACGCTAACCAATGGAGAATCATTAAGAATTAAAGATGTTGCAGATGTAGAACTTGGCTTTTCAGAAGGATCAGAAGAAGCTAAGTTTAACGGAAAACCTTCTATTTCACTTCAGATAGAAAAAACCACAGATGAAGACATAACTGCGATTACAGAAGCACTTTATGCCTTTAAAAATGAATTTAATAAAAATAATCCGACCTTTAGTTTCGAGGTGTTTTACGAGTTCAATTCGCTGTTGAGTGATAGAATTGACTTACTAACAGAAAACGGTCTATTCGGTCTTATCCTTGTTCTATTGGCGCTCGGACTTTTCCTTAACATCAAATTAAGTGCTTGGGTAGCTTTTGGTATTCCTTTTTCTTTTTTGGGTATGTTCATACTTGGTTATTGGTATGGCATGACCATCAACATGATTTCTCTTTTCGGGATGATTTTAGTGGTAGGAATATTGGTAGATGATGGAATTGTTATTGCAGAAAATATTTATGCTCATTTCGAAAAAGGTAAGCCTGCTTCAAAAGCAGCAATCGATGGTACAATGGAAGTACTGCCTTCTGTTTTCACATCGGTAGTAACCACAATTGTTGCATTTTCTGTTTTACTATTTGTAGAAGGATTGGAAATTATGCGAGAGATGGCCTTTGTAGTTATCGCCTGTTTAGCATTTTCTCTATTCGAAGCTTTTTTCATACTGCCTTCTCACTTGGCCAGTAAGAAGATTTTAAGTGATAAGAAAAAACCTACATTATCCGTTTTTATCGGTTTAGTTATTATGTTAGTGGGATTAATTATTATCTATGCGAGCACCTTCTTATTTTTAGAAGATTTTAGTATTTCAGGAGTACTCTTCCCTTTTGCATTACTTGTAATGGGAGCAGTTGCATTTTACTTCGGTTACAGCAATTCGCCCATTGAAGCAAAAGTAATGAAAGGCACTAATCAATTTATTCGGTACGCAAGAGATGTTATTTTTGCCGATATTGTAAACGGAATACTAGGAGAAAAATGGAGGTATAGATTGATGGTTTTCATTCCTCTCCTATTTACAGTTTCTACTTTTGTTTTTTTATCAAAAGGAAAAATTGGCTTTACTTTTTTTCCAAATATACCACCCGATTTTTTTAACGTTGAGGTTGCTTACGTGCCAGGAGACAACAAGATGCAAACAGAAAATTTTATTACTACGGCTTCTCAAGTTTTAATAGAAGAAAACCAGCAAATAATTGAAGAAACTGGAGACAATATGCTTTCTTACTATACCAGCAATGTAGGTGCTACTATGAATATAGGGCAGGTTGGTAATCATGCAGGTATGCTCAACGTATATTACAAAGCCGAAAACACAAAATACCCTGTAGATACCTTAATGAATAGAATAGCCCGCAGGTTAGAAAAACAAGCTGTCGGAAAATTAGCAAACGAACTATTCATCGGTAGCTTTGGCCGTTTTGGTGCAGATATAGAATTCGGAATCTCGTCTACAGAAGAAAAAGACTTAATTGCTGCTAAAAACATGTTTAGAAGCGAACTTGAAAAGATTAAAGGAGTAACGAATATCAAAGACAACATGCCTCCCGGTAGAAAGGAGGTTTACCTAGAATTACTTCCTCAAGCGGATATTTATGGAATTGGAAAGGCGCAAGTAATTAGCCAAATAAGAAACGGCTTCTTTGGTAGAGAAGCACAACGTATCATTATTGGTACAGACGAAGTTAAAATTTGGGTAAGGTATCCGAAAGAAGATAGAAATGCACTCTCAGATTTACGAAATATGCGCATCAAAACGCTACAAGGAACTGCCATTCCGCTTTCTAGCATTGCTAAGTTCAATATTGGTAGAGGTCCAGAAAGTTTAAAACGTAGAGATGGCCAACGTGAAATTAAAGTGGATGCAAAGTCTAACTATCCTGATAGTGTTGCCGTTTTTAACACGCGCCTTTCAGAGGAAGTTATTCCAAAAATTACAAGTATCTACCCCGAAGTAAGCTTCACCAAAAGAGGACAATTTGAAAGAAGTCAGAAAACAGGTAGCTCAATGCAATCTATGACTCTTATTGTTCTTGTTGTAATGATAATAATAATAGCGCTTCATTTTAGCTCTTTATATCAGTCGCTCTTAATTATGTTGGTAATCCCTGCTGGTATTGCTGGGTCTATTTTAGGTCATGGTATTGTTGGTTTACCTGTATCTTTATTAAGTGCGTTTGGCATGATTGCTCTACTCGGTGTGTTAATTAATGATGCCGTTGTATTTCTAGACAGATACAACCAACTTTTACTAGAAGGAAAATCTTCTAAAAAAGCAGCCTATGATGCAGCTGTAAGTAGATTTAGACCAATTTTACTTACAACAATAACCACTGTTGCAGGTCTTTTGCCTTTAATCGCAGAAACAAGTATGCAAGCACAATTTTTAATTCCAATGGCAGTATCAATTGCATTTGGTGTTTTATTTGGAACCCTTTTCATATTAGGATTCTTTCCGGCAGCCATTTTGTTTGGAAATGACTTTAAGCGCTTATTGTCTTGGTTATGGACAGGAAACAAAAAGTCTCACGAAGAGATAGAAACCATACTCGTACAACAAAAACAGATACAAGAAAAAGAACTTTAACCATGTATAAAATCATTTTTTTACTATTCCTCATTCCTAGTTTAAGCTTTGCACAACAGCAATTATCAGCTGCTGAGGCTGTAAAGACTGCGCTAGAAAATAATTTTGGCATTCAAATGGCTGAGAAGCAATTAGAAATTGCTGCGAAAAACAATACTTGGTCTGAGGCTGGTCTATTTCCAACGGTTACCTTGAACGCTACACTTGGTAATGCTATTCAAGATAATTCTAACAACCCAGTAAGTTTTATTCAAACACGCTTACTTTCTCAAAATTTAAACCCACAATTAAATGCAAATTGGAACATCTTTTCGGGAATGGGAATTAAAATCTCAAAAGAAAGGTTAGGTCTACTAGAGAAGCAAAGCAACGGCAATCTGATGCTCGAAATTGAAAATACTACGTTAGATGTATTAAAAAGCTATTATACCATTCTTTTGCAGGAAGAAAAATTAAAACTAATATCAGAATTATTAGAGAACGCAAGTAGACGATTAAAGTATATTTCGTTAAAGGAAGAATACGGTCAAACGAATAGTTTGGAGGTATTACAATTTAAAAACCAATTCCTCACCGATTCTATCAACTATATCCAACAAGAGGTAAACGTTGAAAATGCAAAGCGAAACCTACTACTTCTGCTGAATACGAACAACGAAAATGATATACTGCCTTCTCTAACAGACTCTTTAACCGTTGAGATAAATCCATTGAAACGAAACGCAATCTTAAACGGATTAAAAAACAACAACCAGAACTTAAAAAACCAATACATTAACTTAAAATTACAAGAAGAAAATACGCGCTATGCTCGCTCATTTTTATATCCCGTAGTTTCTATTGGTGCAGGTTTAAGTCCATCTTGGGGACGCGTTGAAGACCTAAGTAACCCTGCCTTTCAATCCAACACGGAACAAGTAAATTATTTTGCGAATGTTTCCTTACGCTACAACCTTTTTAACAATTGGAAAACCAAACGCTCCGTTGCAGTTGCAAAAATACAGACAGAGGTTGCTGAGCTCAATTTAGAAGCAATAAAAAATCAATTAGAAGTAAACACCAACAACCTCTTCAACCTATATGAGGTAAGAAACAAACTACTCAACCTTTCCTCAGAAAATATAATCTACGCTAAAAAAGCATACAATTTAGCCAAAGACAAATTTCAAAATGGATCAATTAACAGCATAGACTTAATTAACTTTAAGAATAATTATACGAATGCTTCAATTAATTATCTCGATAATTTATATAGCAGATTAGAATTGTATCTAGAGTTACTTAAAACAAGTGGTAACATGCAACTGGAATACGATTTATTACCGAACTAAAAAAACAGGACAACATATTTTCTAAGAATTCTCTGTCTTATGTCATAAATAAGTATAAATGTCTTGGTTAACATAAAAAAAACATAGAGTTAACACTGTTTCTTGTTATTTATAATTATTTTTGCACGAATTTATTTACTAAATAAGTTCATTATGGCATTGCACGATATCAGTCAGGTAAGAGAAGGTTTAACTTACGATGACGTTCTATTAACTCCAGCATTTTCTAACATTTTACCAAGAGACGTAAAGCTTTCAAGTAAAGTAACGCGTTCTATCTCTGTCAACACTCCAATTGTTGCTGCAGCAATGGATACGGTAACAGAAGCCAACTTAGCAATTGCAATTGCGCAATCGGGTGGTATTGGTGTTGTGCATAAAAACATGACAATCCCTGAGCAAGCTTTAGAAGTAAGAAAAGTTAAACGTTCAGAAAGTGGAATGATCATCGACCCAGTTACGATGCTTGAAAATGCACTCGTCAAAGATGCGCTTCGCTTAATGAAAGAAAATAAAATTGGAGGTATTCCTGTTGTAGATGAAAACAAAATCTTGAAAGGAATTGTAACCAACAGAGATTTGAGGTTTGAAAAAAACCTTGAGCGACCTGTAAATGAAGTAATGACAGCGGAAAACATTGTTACTACCTCTGAAGAGACAGATTTAATAGTAGCCGAAGGAATTTTACAAGAACATAAAATTGAAAAATTACCTGTTGTAGATGCAAACAATAAACTGGTAGGTTTAATTACTTACAGAGATATAATTAAAGTAAAGGAACATCCAAACTCATGTAAAGATTCTTACGGAAGATTAAGAGTTGCAGCTGCAGTTGGTGTTACTGCCGACACTTTAGAAAGAGTAAATGCCTTAGTGGACGCTGGTGTAGATGCCATCGTAATTGACACAGCGCACGGACATACAGAAGGTGTGGTAATCAAATTAAAGGAAGTTAAGGCGAAACACCCTTCTTTAGAGGTTATTGTAGGAAATATAGCAACAGCAGAAGCTGCAAAATACCTTGCAGACGCCGGAGCGGATGCTGTAAAGGT
This sequence comes from Lishizhenia sp., assembly GCA_965656535.1. Taxonomy (GTDB): domain Bacteria; phylum Bacteroidota; class Bacteroidia; order Flavobacteriales_D; family Crocinitomicaceae; genus Lishizhenia. Next base: position 158,108 of record CBFHKX010000002.1, on the reverse strand, counting down.
TGGTATTGGTCCTGGTTCGATTTGTACAACAAGAATAATTGCAGGTGTAGGAGTTCCTCAATTAACAGCCGTTAACGATGTTGCACGCGCACTAGAAGGAACAGGAATTCCTGTAATTGCGGATGGTGGAATTCGATACACGGGAGATATCGTAAAAGCGATTGCTGCTGGAGCCGATACAGTTATGGTAGGTTCAATGTTTGCCGGTGTAGAAGAATCGCCAGGCGAAACCATTATTTATCAAGGCAGAAAGTTTAAAGCCTACAGAGGAATGGGATCACTTGAAGCTATGCAAAAAGGCTCAAAAGATAGATACTTCCAAGATGCAGAAGACGATATTAAAAAATTAGTGCCAGAAGGAATATCTGGTAGAGTACCATATAAAGGAAGTTTAAAAGAAGTTGTATACCAAATTATTGGCGGACTTAGAGCCGGAATGGGATACTGTGGTGCTGCAAATATCGATAAACTGAAAGGTGCAAACTTTGTGAGAATAACAAATGCTGGAATGAAAGAATCTCATCCACACGACGTTACAATTACACGAGAAGCTCCTAACTACAGTTTTAAATAAGTTAAAAAGCGTTAATTTCATGGTTTTGGTGCATTTTCTTAAAATTTGTGCCCAAACTGTGCGTTTTAATAAATGGAACTTCTATTTTTGACTACGCATTATATACAATCTATAAAATAACGTATACATGAAAAAATTAATTGGTTTAACACTCGGATTATTTCTTGCTGGATTAACACTTGCTCAAAAAGATCCTGTGATTTTAACTATTAACAATACACAGGTTACCAAGTCTGAATTTTTACAGAGCTACCTAAAAAACAACAACGACCCTAAATATGATAAAGCTTCTTTAGATGAATATGTAGAACTCTACAAAAAGTTTAAATTGAAAGTTGCTGAAGCAGAAGCGTTAGGATACGATACTATACCCTCACTAGTTAAAGAGTTAGAAGGATATAGAAAACAACTTGCTCTACCCTATTTAGTTGATTCTACTAAAAACCAAGAATTGGTAGACGAAGCCTACGAGCGATTAAAGCAAGAGGTGCGTGCTTCTCATATCTTAATTCGAGTAGACCAAAAAGCAAACCCAGCAGATACACTTAAAGCATACAAAAAGATTTTAGCTTTACGCAAGCGCATAGTAGATGGAGAGCCTTTTGAGACTGTTGCCTCAGGCGTTAATGGTTCAGAAGATCCTTCTGTAGCACAAAACAAAGGAGATTTAGGCTATTTTACAGCCTTTCAAATGGTGTATCCTTTTGAAACAGCAGCATACACTACTAAGGTTAAAGAAGTTTCTATGCCTGTAAGAACTCGCTTTGGATATCATATTATTTATGTAAAAGACAAACGTCCAGCCAGAGGTACAATGTCTGCTTCGCATATTATGGTGACCTTTGAGAAAGACAAAACTTCAGAGGATAAAAATGCGGAAAAGAAAATAAACGAAATTTACGAAAAGTTAAAAGCCGGAGAAGACTGGGATTTACTCGCACAACAGTTTTCTGATGATGTTCAGTCTAAAAATAAAGGAGGTAGACTACCAGATTTCGGCACAGGAACTTCTCAGAGAATGGTAACTGAGTTTGAAACAAATGCATTTGCTTTAGAAAAAGACGGAAACTATTCAGCACCTTTTATGACGCAGTACGGATGGCATATCGTTAAAAGAAATACACTCAAACCGCTCGCGTCACAAGCAGAAATGCAAAAAGAACTGCAAGGAAAAGTGAATAAGGATATTCGTGGACAAAAAACACAGGCTTCTTTTATCTCAAAATTAAAAAAGAGTTACAATTACAAAACAGTAAATACAGCTGTGGCCGACTTGTTAAAAGACGATGTAGACAGTACGCTGTTTCTAGGAAAATGGAAGTATAAAGGTGAAAATGGCGAAACAATATTGTTTAACTATGCCAATACAGACTACAAACTAATGGACTTTGTAAATCACATTGAAAAAACACAACGTAGAAGAACACCCAAAGCTATTGACCAACATATAAATAGTCTATATACAGAATGGGAAAAAGAAATTATAATTGGATACGAAGAAAGTCTACTAGAAAGCAAATACCCTGCATACAGAGCGTTAATGCAAGAGTATCATGATGGCGTTCTTTTGTATGAGATAATGAAAGATTCTATATGGGATAAAGCGGTTAAAGATACTACTGGACTCAAAGCTTTCTATGACCAGAACAAAACAAACTACATGCATCCAAATCGAATAGATGCAAATGTGTATGAGTTATACGACAAGAAAACAGCGAAAAAAACCTTTAAAATGGTTAAAAAAGGAGCCGATGCGAAAATGGTTCAAGAAAAAATAAGCGATGGTTCTCAATTAAACTTACGCGCAAATAGCGGATTATTTGATCCTACAACCGACGAACGTTTTATTGGTCAAGATTTAGCTAAAAAAACAAACAAACCGTATGCCTTAAACGAGAAGTTTTACGTGGTTAAAGTAAATGAATTTGTTCCTGCACAACCAAAATCATTAAAAGAAGCTAAAGGATCTGTAATTCAAGATTACCAAAATTACTTAGAGAATAACTGGTTAGAAAGCCTTCGAGAAAAACATACAATTACGGTGAACCAAGATGTACTATACAGCCTTGATAAATAATCGTATAAGTCGAAATAAAATGGCTGTCGTTTTCGGCAGCCTTTTGTTTTTGTGTCTTAGCTGTTCTTCAGATAATAAAAATCTGGTTATTAGTATAGAAAATCAAGGATTAACTAAAATTGAATTAAACGCTCTAGTTGAGGCTAGTTTTAAAGACTCATTGTCTATTGTTGATAAAAAGGAAGTAGCAAAATTCTGGACCGATACCAAGCAAAAAGAACTTTACTTAAAAGAGAATTATCCCGAACACCTGCTTCAAGTAAAAAAGCAACTCTTGGCATTTGAAGCTTCGCTTTACGATATGTACATTGAAAATGAAATTATCAAAGAAACAGTAGACAGTACCGTTACAGAGCAAGAAATACTAGCGTACTACAATAAAAATAGAGAAGCTTATGCGCAGAAAAACTTTATCGTTAAGGCAGTGTACATGAAAGCACCTAATTCTGCCGAAAACCTAGAGAAAATTAAAACGACCTACCTGTTAAAAAATGATAAAGACCTTGAGGAACTTAAAAAGTTTGCCAACCTTTATGCGAGTAATTTTTATTTTGAAGAGAACAAGTGGATATTTTTTGAAGATTTAGTACGTGAAATTCCGTTTGACATTGATAAAGATAAATTAATTGTTAACCGTGGTTCTTATACAACAAGCGATAACAAGTACACCTATTTTTTAACCATTTTAGAATACAAAATAAAAACAGCTAAAGCACCAATAAAAATAGAGAAAGAACGTATTAAAGAACGTATCTTAGCCAAAAGAATTAAAGAATTGAGAAAATCAATTCCAAATGAAATAAAAACACGTTTAGAGAATAAATATGAAGTTAACTATAATTTGGATTAGCCTTTTCACCTTAATTGCATCAAATGTTTATGCACAACCAATAAGTATTGGAGGAGATGATTCTAATGCTGTGATAGATAAGGTAATCGGGCAAATTGGAGACAATATTGTACTCCTTTCAGATATTGAATCACAGAAAGTACAAGCACAATCCCAAGGCATAGAGGTTGATTATCAAACACAATGCTACATGTTGGAGGAAATGCTATACCAAAACCTTCTTCTAAATCAAGCAAAACTAGATAGTATCATTATCGAAGATCCGCAGGTGAACGCAGAAATGGAAAACCGATTAAGAACCATTGAAGCACAGATAGGATCCAAAGAAGCACTAGAAGAATTTTATGGAAAATCCTACCTCCAAATCAAAAACGAATTTAGAGAAGTAATCCGCGATAGATTAATGTCTCAAGAAATGGAAAGAACAATTACTGCTGGTGTACAGGTTTCTCCAAGAGATGTTCAACAATTCTTCAAAAAGATACCCGTTGATAGTTTGCCTTATATTAATGCAAAGCTGGCCATCCAACAAATTGTTGTTTATCCAGAATTACTGCAAGAGGATAAAAACAATACCATTAACGAAATGAATGAATGGAGAACCGCAATTCTTAAAGGAGATCGCTCTTTTTCTAGCATAGCAAAGATTTATTCAGAAGATCCAGGTTCTGCTCAAATTGGCGGGGAAATAAATGGAACTAAAGGCATGATGGTGAAACCATTTGAATCTGCTCTTTTCTCCTTGAAAGAAGGCGAAATATCTGATGTTTTTGAAACAGAATATGGTTTTCACTTCTTACAGTTACTAGAAAGAAGAGGTGACGATTATAAAGTTAGACATATACTACGTATACCGGAGGTAAGTAGAGCAAGTGTTGTAAAAGCATCTGACATAATTGAAGAATGCTATAGCCGTTTGAAAAAAGGAGAAATTTCTTGGGATGACGCTGTTTTACTTTACTCTGAAGATGATGATACGAAGCAAAACAGAGGTAATTTAACAAACCCCTACTCTGGCGAGCAGCTTTGGGATATGGAAAATCTAAATCAAATAGATCCGCAAATATTTATACTTACAGATAATCTAGAAATAGGAGATTTTTCTGAGCCTAGTTTGTTTTCAGACCCAAGACAAAGAAAACAAGGTGTACGAATTATACGTCTTGCCGATAGAACAAAACCACATGTAGCAAACTTAGAAGATGATTATAATTTTATAAAACAAGCTACAGAAAATGATAAAAAAGCAGAAATTATTACGAATTGGGTCAACAATAAAATACCAAACGCATATATCAAAATAGACGAAGATTATAGTCGTTGCACGTATAGATATAATTGGTAATTGTTATATTTACCTCCAATCAAATTTAAGATATGTCAGACGTAGCTGCAGTAGATCAATTAGTAGAACAATACAAGCAATTAAAAGCTGAAATTCATAAAGTTATTATCGGACAAGACGAGGTAGTTGACCAAGTTTTAATTAGTATTTTTTCTCGCGGACATTGTTTGTTAGTTGGTGTGCCTGGTTTAGCTAAAACACTTTTGGTAAATACAATTGCGCAAACGTTAGGATTAAGTTTTAATCGTGTACAATTTACACCAGATTTAATGCCTTCAGACATTATTGGATCTGAAATTTTAGACGAAAACAGAAACTTTAAATTTATCAAAGGTCCGCTTTTCTCTAACATAGTTTTAGCCGATGAAATAAACAGAACTCCCCCGAAAACACAAGCTGCGCTTCTAGAAGCTATGCAAGAAAAAATAGTTACTGCAGCAGGAACAAGCTATCCTCTGCCGGCTCCGTTTTTTGTTTTAGCTACTCAAAATCCAATTGAACAAGAAGGAACCTATCCACTACCTGAAGCTCAGTTGGATAGATTTATGTTCAATATCTGGGTAGATTATCCAAAGTATGAAGAGGAGTTGGCTATTGTTAAAGCTACAACAACTGATACTAAAATTGACTTAAAGCAAATCATTTCTGGCGATCAAATCGTTAAGTATCAAGAATTAATTCGAAGAATTCCGGTACCCGATAATGTTTTAGAATACGCTGTTAAATTAGTGGGAAAAACCCGTTTAAATAATGAAAATGCTCCAAAAATTGCCAAGGACTTTATTTCTTGGGGAGCTGGTCCGAGGGCATCTCAATACTTAATTGTAGGAGCAAAATGCCATGCTGTTCTTAAAGGGAAATACTCTCCAGATATAGAAGATGTAAAAGCAGTTGCTCATCCAATTCTTCGTCACAGACTAGTTAGAAACTACCGTGCAGAAGCAGAAGGATACTCTATGGACAGAATTATCTCTGAAATCTTATAGAAAGCTACATACAATTAAAATATCTTTCCATTTCTACGTTATTAGAAATAAGTAAAGTTCTATGAAGCTCTTATTATCTATTTTTTTTCTTTTCATTTACTTCGTAAATATTGCGCAGACTGCTTCCGTACAGGGAAAAGTAGTAGACAAATACAACAGAGGATTTTCTGATGCACGCATTTATATAACAGAAAATAAAAAACTAAATACACTCTCTAACCTCGATGGCTTCTATACACTATCTGTTCCTGCAAATCAAGAACTTACTTTAGTTGTCTTATACAGCTCAGAACGTTTTGAATATAAAATAAACCTCAAACCAGGAGAAAATTACGAATTACCTAAAACTAAATTCTCCCTTCAATCCAATGAAGGAGTTGTGATAACTGGGTCTGGAAGCAGTGATATAGGGAACATTGAAAAAATTGATTTACTAAATATTGCCGGACCATCACAATCCGTAGAACGATTTTTAACCTTTAGTACAGCTGCAACTTCAAACAATGAACTCACCAATAATTATAATGTACGAGGAGGTAATTTTGACGAAAATTTAATTTATGTCAATGGTTTTCAAGTATACAGACCGTTTTTAACTCGAGCTGGACAACAAGAAGGCATGAGTTTTATTAATACCGATATGGTAGAAAATATTGCCTTTAGCGCAGGTGGATTTACGGCAAATTACGGAGATAAACTAAGCTCTGTGCTCGACATTACATACAAAACACCCGATTCTCTTATTGGGTCGGGCTCGGCTTCTTTATTAGGTGTAAGTGCTAATATCGGACACAAAGTTTCTCCAAGGTTTAATTTTCTGGCAGGTGCTCGATACAGATCAAACGGATACCTTTTAAATGCACTTCCAACACAAGGAGCGTATAACCCCATATTTTATGATTTTCAATTCTTAACCAATTACACCATATCAGATCGGTTAGTTTGGAGCGTTCTTGGACATTTCTCAAGCAACAACTACAGGTTTGCTCCTGAAACCCAAGAAACCCAATTTGGAACGGTTAACGAAGCATATAGTTTTAGGGTCTTTTTTGATGGACAAGAACAAACACGTTTTAGAACTATTACCGGAGCAACAAGCCTTAAATTTAAAGCAAATAAAAGAACCAATTTAGATTTCTACGCTTCTATTTTTAATACAGATGAATCTGAAAACTTCACCATACAAGGCCAATACTTTATTAATGAACTAGAAACAGATCCAGGTCAAGAAGAATTTGGAGACTCAGTTGGAACGATAGGCGTAGGAACTTTTTTAAACCATGCTAGAAATAACTTGAATGCTACAATTTATGCTTTATCACATGATGGGCAATATCAATTTCAAGAAATAGATAATACAGGATTAGATTACCTTAAAAAAGGAAAATTACGCTGGGGAATACGTGCGCAATATGAAGACTTTTATGATCAATTGAGCGAATGGAAACTGGTAGACTCAGCTGGTTTTTCTCTTCCACAAAATCCAGGTGGAAACTTAGAACTTTCTGAAACAATTAAAGCAATTAATACACTTCAATCTTCTCGGTACAGTGCCTATGTTATGTTTTCTAGAAATTGGCAAAAAGATAGTTTAAGTTATCCGGCAGAAATTGTACTACGCAGCAAAGATAGTTTAGGTAAAACGATAAAAACACGAATTATTGACACAGTTGAAAACAGCAGACAGAATTTTAAATTTGACGGTGGTATTCGAGCAGGATATACTGCCTTTAACAATGAGTTTTACATTACACCAAGAGCAGGTATTAGCTTTTACCCTAGAAAATATTATCAACGAAACGGCATAACTAAGAAACGATTTATGCGCTACCATGCTTCTACTGGCTTGTATTATCAACCGCCTTTTTATAGAGAATTACGTGCCTTTGACGGAACGGTAAATACCTCAATTAAGAGTCAAAAATCCTTTCATTTGGTTGCAGGATTAGACTACCAATTCGAAATGTGGGGTAGAGAAAAACCTTTTAAACTTACTTCTGAAGTTTACTATAAATACCTTTGGGACGTAAATCCTTATGAAATTGACAACGTACGTGTACGCTACTACACCACAAATGATGCGATTGCTTATGCTTATGGACTGGATTTGAATTTACATGGAGAATTTATAGAGGGAATTCAGTCTTTTTTTAAGTTCAGCGCACTAAGAACTGCCGAAGACTTGTTAAGTGACGAGTTTTATATCTATCTCAACTCAGACAATGATACCATTATCAACGGTTTTACTTTCAATGATGTAGCAACAGACAGTATTAGACAAGAGCCAGGATTTATTCCTCGCCCCTCGGATCAATGGTTTACTTTTGCTACTTTATTTCAAGATAGAATGCCTAGGTTTCCAAAATTTACAGTTAATCTAGGTTTAAATTATGGCTACAAACTACCTTATGGTCCGCCAGACTTTAACCGCTACAAAGATATTTTACGCCAGAGAGCATATTTTAGAACCGATATTGGTTTTGGCTATGACTTCTTATATGAAAAGTCTTTCGAGAACAGAAATAAACTAGGTAGAGCTTTAACCGACGCCAGATTGAGTTTTGAGATATTTAATCTCTTAGGAATAAATAACGTACTCTCGCAGCAATGGATACAAGATGTTGAAGGTAGGTTTTACGGTATTCCAAATTTCTTAACAGGAAGAAGGTTTAACGTAAAATTGGTTGTTAAGTTTTAGAGTTATCCAGTTTTTGTACATCAAACAAACCGTTTTGACTTCCGTCGCATTTCATTCATAAGTGCGTACAGCTCAACTTTATCTATATCTTCCTTAGGGTCTAAATAATAGACTTTCATGCGCTTCCTTTCTCCTTTTATGAGTTTAGGATGCTCTAGTAATTCGCCATCTGTAAACAAAATATAAGGTTTAGCAGTGTGTTTTTCTACCAACGCAAATACAAACATTTTATCATTTAATAGATAACATGCACTATTATATTTTAAGGCACGCTGTATATTTAAGTCAAAACTCATAATTAACTGATCCACAGCTATTAAACAAGCTTCAGTTTCTGCGTTGTATTTAGAGAAAATATCTAGAAAAGTTTCCATTGATTGTATATAAATAAAAAAGTCTAACACCTTAGAGGTGTCAGACTTTAATACGCTTTATTTTTCTTAGAACTTAAAGTGCTTCTTCAAGGTCTATTGCTTCTACTCTAATAATTTCTGGAGCTACTTTTTTAACAGCTTCTTCTAGGCCCGCCTTTAAGGTCATAACACTCATAGAACAAGAAGAGCAAGCACCTAATAACTGTACTTGGGCTACGCCTTCATCTGTAATATTTACCAACTCCATATCTCCGCCATCAGCTTCTAAAAACGGACGTAAATCTTGAAGTGCTGCGTTAATTTTGACTGCTATTTCTTCTTTATTTAGGGCCATTTTAATTTTGTTTTGCTAGTTCTTTGACTTCAACTTCTTGAACAAATTTACGAACTAATTCGTCAAAAGCATCTGCTGTAGGTGTGTTTTCTTGAAAAACCGCTGGTTTTCCAACATCACCGGACTCTCTAACACTTTGAACAAGTGGAATGTGTCCTAAAAATGTTTCATTCATTCCTTCTGCTAAGTTTTTAGCTCCGTCTCTACCAAAAATATAGTACTTATTATCTGGAAGTTCGGCAGGTGTAAACCAAGCCATGTTCTCTACTAAACCAATAATTGGAACTTTCATGTTATCTAATTTAAACATGTTTACTCCTTTTCTGGCATCAGCTAATGCTACTTCTTGAGGTGTAGATACGATAACAGCTCCATCTAAAGGAACAGTTTGTACTAATGACAAGTGAATATCTCCTGTACCTGGTGGTAAATCAATTAACAAATAATCGAGTTCTCCCCAGTGCGTATCTGTTAACAGTTGTGTTAATGCTTTAGAAGCCATCGGACCTCTCCATACAACGGCATTATCTTGTTCAGTAAAAAACCCGATAGACATAATTTGTATACCGTAGCTCATTACAGGAACCATTTTCTTCTCTCCTTCAACTTCAATCATTGTTGGACGCTCACCAACAACATCAAACATTGTTGGCATACTTGGACCGTAAATATCTGCATCGACAACACCAACCTTGTATCCTGCTTTCGCTAATCCACCAGCTAAATTAGCCGTTACTGTAGATTTTCCAACACCACCCTTTCCAGATGCAACTGCAATGATATGCTTTACTTCTGTTAGTACTTTTCTTCGTTTTGCACTGTCCTCAGTAGGTAGTCCTTTTACTGTGCACTCAACTTCAATTTCTTTTCCTAAAACGCGCTCTAAAGCAAACTCAACTGCTTCTTGCATTCTTTTTCTTGCATGCAAAGCAGGGTTTGAAACAAAAACGGTTAAAGAAATTGTATTCTCTTCAAGTATTAAATCTTCAACTAAATTTTGCGATACGATGTCTTTTTTTAAATCAGGCTCAATCACATTACCTAATGCTTCTAATACTTTATCTCTTGTTAATGCCATATTCTTGAAATGTAGAGCAAAAATACGTTTTTTTTAGATGCTAAATGTGAAAGTTTGACGACGAATTAGACGATTTAAACGGATCTGAAATTGAAATTATTCATTTTCAACTTCCATACGTTTTTGATTTACATTATTTTGGATTTCAATGTAAATTTCTTTCAGTACTTCTTGCTTTTGAGCGTAATAATCCATGCTGTTTGCATAAGACAAACTATCAACACCATGACTCTTAAATACCTCGTTTGCAGAATTCTGTATTAGGTTGTAATATTTCGTTACGTTTTCGTATTTACTTTGCAGATGTGCTTCGAGTAACATCATATCGCTCAATACACGCGTAAATTTTTCTTTCTCTATTAAATTTTCAGGCAGCTCTACTTTTTCAAGTTCGGGTTGACAACTTGACAAGGCAATTACAAAAAGGAAAAGTAACCATCTCATCTTTCAAAAGTCAAACGCATACCTGGCTTATCCGTGTAAACTGTATCATTCTGGTACGCAATATTACCGCTAACAATTGTAGTATCTATTTTATTAGAAAAAGTGGTTCCTTCAAACGGACTCCAACCGCACTTATACAATAAATTACTCTTGTTAACTGTTAATTTATCTTGTGGATCAACAATAACAAGGTCCGCAAAGTAACCTTCTCTTAAATAACCTCTTTTAGTAACCTGAAAACAATCTGCGGGAGCATGCGACATTTTTTCTACAATGCGTTCTAAAGATATTAAACCATCTTTTTCTTTCTCCAACATAGCAAGCAAAGCGTGTTGTACTAAAGGTCCGCCAGAAGGTGCATTGAAATACGTATTGTTTTTTTCCTCTAAGGTATGCGGTGCGTGATCTGTAGCAATAATATCAATACGATTATCCAAAACAGCCTTCCAAATTGCATCTCTATCTGATGCTTTTTTAACCGCTGGATTCCATTTTATATGTGTTCCTTTTTTATCGTAATCTTCATCACTAAACCAAAGATGATGGATGCAAGCTTCTGCTGTAATGCGCTTTTCATTTAAAGGAATATCATTTCTAAACAAACTAAGCTCTTTTTCTGTCGAAATATGCAATATATGTAAACGTGTATTATACTTTTTAGCTAAGTCGGCAGCTAAACTAGAAGAAAGATAACACGCTTCTTCGCTTCTAATTATTGGATGATACTTCATGGGTACATCCTCTCCGAATTTGTCTTTATATTCTGCCAGATTTTTCCGGATTGTTGCTTCATCTTCGCAATGCGTAGCAATTAACATCGGAACCTCTGAGAAAATTTTTGTAAGGGTATCCTCGGCATCTACCAGCATGTTACCAGTAGAAGAACCCATAAACACCTTTACTCCACAAACATTTTTCTCGTCAGTTTTTAAAACCTCTTCAATATTATCGTTGGAAGCACCCATAAAAAAAGAGTAATTCCCAACCGCTGTTTTACTTGCGATATCATATTTATCCTGAAGCAATTCTTGCGTTAAAGCATTAGGTACTGTGTTTGGCATTTCCATAAAAGTGGTAATTCCGCCTGCTACGGCAGCTCTACTTTCAGTGCCAATGTTTGCCTTATGTGTTAAACCAGGCTCTCTAAAATGAACCTGATCATCTATACAACCAGGCAATACTAGTTTGCCTTCAGCATTTATTTCTTTGGCTGTTTGATCAGAAATAGAAGGAGCTATTTTAATTATTGCAGTGCCATCAATCAAAATATCAAGATGCTCTCTTTTCCCTTCGTTGATTACTAATCCGCCTTTAATTAAAATCTTTTCGCTCATAATTTCATTCCTCTCATTTTCCATACTCCCAAAATGGCTTCCTTAAAGATAGACGAACTCATTTTTGATTTACCAAACTGTCTATCTATAAAGGTAATGGGTACTTCTATGATTTTTAAACCGTGTTTGTAAACACCAAATTTCATGCAGATTTGAAAAGCATATCCTTTGAACGTATTGTTTTCAAAGTTTACCGTTTCTAACGCTTTTCTTGTATAACACTTAAAACCAGCTGTAGTATCTTTTACTCCAATCCATAGAATCATTCTTACGTATATAGAAGCACCCCAAGACATAAGTATTCTACCAATGGGCCAATTACTTACTTTTCCACCTTTCGTGTAACGAGAGCCAATAGACAACTCGGCACCATCTTCTTTACACGCTTTATAAAGGCGTATTAAATCTTCTGGGTTGTGAGAAAAATCTGCGTCCATTTCAAAAATAAAATCGTAGCTATTTTTCAAACACCACTTAAATCCGTGAATGTATGCTGTACCCAAACCAAGCTTTCCTTTTCTTTCTTCAATGTGAAGCTTTCCTGTAAATTCGGTTTGAAGCCGTTTTACTATATCAGCAGTACCATCTGGTGAGCCATCATCTACTATTAGAATATGAAATTCCTTTTCAAAAGAAAATACTTTTCGAATCATGCGTTCGATATTTTCTTTCTCATTATAAGTTGGTATGATAACTATACTGTCTGACAATCTTATTTTCTTTAGAATTGCTAAGATAATTGAAATAATTAATTGAAGCTTTTAAACTAGAAAATTTAAAGGTTTTTAAGATTTAAGGTTCAAATTACGGCAATACTTCCTGAAGGGCTTCTCTAATCAAATCAGACTCAAATCCTCTTGAAGATAAAAATCGAGTTACTTTTGCACGCAATTGCCAAATATTATCACCTTCTTTCTTGTTACTAGCTTTTTTCTTAGCCAAAGAAAGTAGGGTTTCCCAGTACTCATCTGGATCAATTTCCTTAAAACCTTCTTTAATCGAATACGCCGTTACGTGTTTCTGTTTGAGGTGCATCTTTATTTTAATACGACCCCATTTTTTTATTCGAAACTTACCAGACACGAAAGATTTTGCAAAGCGTTCCTCATCTAAAAATCGGTTTGATATAAGATCTGCAGCAAGAATATCTCTATCCTCTTGGTCAAAACCCCAAGAAATTAATTTTTGATCTACCTCAAAATGGCAACGATCTTGATAGGCGCAGTAGGCTTCAATTTTATGTTTAGCCTCCAAAAAAGAGTATTTACACTCCGACTTCATCGTCAGAGTGTAATTACTTCGTTCTTTTTATTTACAAATGAATATTCAAGTAAATGGTTAGCCGTATTTGCTCTTACGGGAACCCATTTTTTATACTTTAAGAACCATTTCATTTGTTTACTCATTATCCCCTTAGTAAAGTAAGATGCAATATAAGGATGTACAACAAGTGTCATATTTTTCACTTTTCTATCTTCCAACAAGAAAGTTAGATTCGTTTCAATTTCTTCTGCAAATAGTATGCTTGCAGTTACTTCTCCAGAGCCGTTGCAGGCCGGACATTTTTCGTTGGTATTAATGTCTGTTTCTGGTCGTACACGCTGACGTGTAATTTCAATTACACCAAAACGAGAAGGAGGTAAAATATTGTGTTTTGCACGGTCAGGTTTCATAAACTCTTTCATTTTATCAAAGAGTTCTTTGTTATTTTCCTTTTTATGCATGTCAATAAAATCAACTGCCACAATACCACCCATATCTCTCAGTTGCAATACTCTAGCCAGTTCTTCCGCAGCTTCTACATTCGTAGCTAATGCGTTACTTTCTTGATTATCTGCTCCTTTCCTATTTCCACTATTAACGTCTACAACGTGCATAGCTTCGGTGTGTTCAATTATTAAGTATCCTCCACTCGGTAAAGGCACTTTTTTTCCAAATAAAGATTTGATCTGTTTGTTAATCCCAAACTTTTCAAATATCTCCAATTTGCCAGCGTAATGTTTAAGAATTTTTTCCCTTCCAGGAGCAATTCCTTCAATATACGCTTTCATTTCTTCTAAAAGATCTTCATCGTTCACATGTATATTAGTGAAACTTGCGTTTAATAGATCTCTTAATAAACCAGATGCCTTACCTATTTCTCCCAACACTCTTTTTGGTGGTGTTGAAGTCAATAAGTTTTCATGCATGGTTTTCCACTTGTTCAACAGATTTTTTAAATCTGCATCGAGTTGCTCAACCTTTTTATTCTCAGCAACAGTTCTAATAATTACCCCGAAGTTTTTAGGCTTCAAGTCATTCATTAAATCTCTTAATCGATCACGTTCTTTATGATCTTTTATTTTCTGAGAAATCGATACTTTATTAGAAAAAGGGACAAGTACTAAAAATCTACCTGCTAGTGTAACCTCCGCACTAAGTCGCGGACCTTTGCTAGATATAGGTTCTTTTGCTACTTGCACCAAAATAGGAGAACTTGAAGACACGATGTCTTTAATCTTCCCATCTTTTGGTATATCTTCTTCTGACTTAAAGTAAAGAAGGTCGGCTACGTTCTGTTTGCCTTGAAGCGACTGACGCGTAAATTTATCGAGTGATTTGAACTGAGGACCTAGATCGAGATAATGCAAAAAAGCATCTTTCTCATAACCTACATCTACAAAACAAGCATTTAAACTAGGAACAACTTTTCTAACTTTACCTAAGTAAAGGTCTCCAACAGAAAAATCTGTTTGACCGTGTTCTTCGTGTAACTCGATTAACTTTCCGTCTTTCAACAAAGCAATCCAAACTCCGTTTTTTCGGGAGTCGACTACTAATTCGTAATTCACGGAAGCCGTATTAAAATGTAAATAAATACAAATGACTTAGCGAAATGAATCACTAAGTCAATTGCCTAATAACTTTAAACTGTCAAAAGTTTATTTCTTCTTCTTGTGACGGTTTTTTCTAAGTCTTTTCTTTCTTTTGTGCGTAGACATTTTATGTCTTTTTCTTTTCTTACCACTTGGCATAACTATATCTATTAAATGTTAGTATTCTTTTTAATATTTTTCTTTCCAACAAAGGAAAAAAAACACCCGTTCTTTCAAACGGGTGCGCAAAGATATAAAATCTTAATAAATTACCAACAATTGATTTGCAATCAATTATTTTACGGCAACTTTATTTTTAACCTCTTCTACAAAAGTTTTAGCTGGTTTAAAAGAAGGGATGTTGTGAGCTGGAATAATGATAGTTGTATTTTTAGAAATATTTCTACCTGTTTTCTCTGCTCTTTCTTTCACTACGAAACTTCCAAATCCTCTCAAATAAACATTCTCCCCTTTTGTAAGAGATGTTTTTATTGAAGTCATAAACGCTTCAACCGCCTTTTGGCATTCTACTCTCTCTAATCCTGTCTCTTCAGAAATTTCAGCAACAATATCTGCTTTCGTCATCTTTTTAACCTATTTTAATTTTAACAACAATGTGATTTTCAGGCGCAAAGGTAATTAGCTAAAACGTTTTACATTTGTTTTTTCTAAAATTCTTTTAAAAAAAGTCCTAAATGACAGATTTTCACCTATTAATAACCCGGTGGTATCGACAAAACAAGAGAGATCTTCCTTGGAGAAACACCAAAAACCCATATTTCATCTGGTTATCTGAAATAATTTTACAGCAAACCCGAGTTGCACAAGGAACAGATTATTATTTAAAATTCATTAAAAATTATCCAACTGTACACGATTTAGCAAGTGCAAAAGAACAGGAAATTTTAAACGATTGGCAAGGTTTGGGTTATTACAGTAGAGCACGTAATTTACACGCAGCTGCAAAACAGATTGTTGAAGATTTTGAAGGTGTTTTCCCCGAATCACACGAAAAAATTAAAGCATTAAAGGGTGTTGGAGATTATACTTCTGCTGCCATCGCTTCTTTTGCGTTTAATTTACCCTACCCTGTGGTAGATGGAAATGTTTTCAGACTCTTGTCTCGCTACTTTGCGGATGACACACCAATTGACAGTCCGGCAGGAAAAAAACGATTTACAGCTTACGCTAATGAATTAAAACACGATGAGGAGATTGCAGATTTTAACCAGGCAATGATGGAAATGGGTGCGGTGGTTTGCACACCTAAAAAACCAAATTGCATGTTTTGTCCACTTTCCACATCCTGCAAAGCTAACGCACTTCAAACACAACTCAATTTTCCTGTAAAAAAGAAAAAAACTAAAGTAACTAAGCGCTACCTAAACTACCTTGTTCTTAACGAGAACACGTATACAATAAGAAAAAGAACAGGAAAAGGAATTTGGCAGAATATGTTTGAATTTCCTTGTGTAGAAACAAAGGCAGAGTCAAGTTTCGAAGAAGTTTCGCGTTTGGCAAAAGAAGTGTTTGATTTTTCGGTTCAGAAAGAAACAATAAGTAAAGACAAACATATTTTGAGTCACCAAACCTTACACGTAACTTTCTGGCTTGTATCAGGAAAAGCAAAAGATGAGGATCTTATTAAAACGGATACCTTAGAAAACTATCCTATTCCTAGAGTTATCGACAGGTTTTTAGAAAACAACCCAAACTATGTTAAGAAAAAGTAAACTGAACTACGAAATTTCGTTGTCATTTTTACTACATTTGTCTTTATGGCAGGAAGCGTAAATAAAGTTATTTTAATCGGAAACCTAGGAAGAGATCCGGAAGTTAGAACCTTAGAAAATGGAGCAAAGTTAGCTCGTTTCTCTATTGCTACATCCGAGTCTTACACGGACAAAAATACGGGGGAAAAGCGCGAAAACACAGACTGGCACAACATCGTTGTTTGGAGAGGTTTGGCTGACATTGCAGAAAAGTACCTCAAAAAAGGGAACAAAGTTTACGTAGAAGGTAAATTAAAAACACGTAGCTGGCAAGACGAGAATAACCAAACAAAATATGCTACCGACATTGTTGCAGACAATATGACTATGTTAACTACTAGAGCCGAAGCTCAAGGCATGAATACGCAAGAAAATACTGCTCCTTACAATTCGCAAGGAACTCCTCAAAAGCCGAGTCAACTTGCAAACGAATTAGTTGATAACAGCAACGACGACGATTTACCTTTCTAAAAAGTCATGGATACAGAACCCTCGAGTTTATTATTTTTAGTTACCACAGCAAACATAGATGCAAGTTTTTTCATCTACCTAGCAATTTTATTACTACTACTCCTAGGCTCAGCGCTTATTTCAGGATCTGAAGTTGCATTTTTCTCACTCGGTCCAAATGAAAAGGAAACATTAAACCTTGAGAAAACAAAAGCATCAGAAACTACTATAGGTTTGATCAATATGCCTAAAGATCTATTGGCTACAATTTTAATTGCCAATAATTTCATTAATGTTGCCATTGTTATCTTATCTAGTTATTTATTTGCAGTTATTTATCCTGAACCTGTTAATGGAATTGATTGGATTAGGAGTATAGTTGAGGTAGCCGGAATAACATTTATTATTTTATTGATAGGAGAAGTTATACCAAAAGTATACGCCAATAGAAACGCGCTTAAACTTGCCTTATTTATGGCAAGACCAATTAGTGTTTTAGCAAAAACACCTCCCATCTCTTGGATGAAACTGGGGTTAGTAAAAGGAACAGATTTCATTAACAAAGCTGCAAAAAAACGCATGATTGATGTTTCTACTGATGATCTAGAGCATGCTTTAGCTCTTACAAAGGAAGAAACAGGAGACGAAGGAGACCACAAGATTCTAGAAGGAATTGTGAAATTTGGCAATACGGATGTAAAGCAAATTATGTGCTCTAGGGTAGACGTTGAAGCAATAGATATTAGTGAAACATACGAAGAATTAATGTCGCTTGTTCTTGAAGCTGGATACTCAAGAATACCGGTTTATAAAGATAATTTTGACGAGGTTGTAGGTATTTTATATGTAAAGGATTTGCTTCCGCACCTGTCTCAAGGTGGTAATATTGATTGGAAAACGCTTATACGCACTCCTTTTTTCGTTCCTGAGAACAAAAAAATTGATGACTTATTAAAAGAATTCCAAGAACTTAAAATGCATATGGCCGTTGTTGTTGACGAGTATGGAGGAGCGAGTGGTATCGTAACATTAGAAGACGTTCTTGAAGAAATAGTAGGAGAAATTACAGATGAGTTTGATCAAGATGATTTAATTTACACCAAAGTAGATCAAAACACTTATGTTTTTGAAGGTAAAACGCCTTTGGTAGACCTTTATAAAGTACTTGATATAGACGGAAAAGAAATAGAAGAAGCAAAAGGAGAGTCTGATTCAATAGGCGGTTTTATTGTTGAAACAGCCGGAAGAATCCTCAGAAATAATGAATTTATTGAATTTTCCAATCTAAAGTTCATTGTTGAGTCTTCAGACAAAAGAAGAGTAAAAATGGTAAAAATCATAATCACAACAAACAACTAGGTATGCCAAAATTTATTCTATTCTTTTTATTCATTTTAATTCTTTTCAGTTCATGCGGAGGAAATGAAACTTTTATACCTAAACCTCCTACTTACTTGAGAATTGATTTACCTGAAAGAAACTACACAGAGTTTGATGACTCGTGCGCGTTTAAATTTGAAATTCCCACCTACTCTAAAATCAGTAAATCAAATTATGGCAGCGACTGCAACAAAAATCTAAACTTAGGCAGCCTCAATGGAATAATTAACCTTAGTTTTATTAAAATGGACACTAGTTTAGCAGCTTATGTAAATTATGCCATAGACAAAGTAGAAGAGCACAAAATAAAAGCTACTGCTATCAAAGACACGAATATAATTCGTCCAGACAGTAAGGTATACGGTACGTTCTTTGCCCTAGAAGGCAATGTTGCAACTCCTTTTCAGTTCTACTTAACGGATAGTACTTCTAATTTTATGAGTGGTGTTGTGTATTTTAATTCTGTTCCCAATTACGACAGTATAAAACCAGTTTTAGATTTTGTTAAAAAAGACATTTTACACCTTCTAAAAACTACAGAATGGCAATAAACAAATTTGCTTAATACCTCGTTATTCCCTTTTGTCATATTTCAGTGCTGCACTTTAACGAATATTCGGTAAATTAGCTGCAAACTATGTTATTATGATTAAAATAATTGCTATACTCTTTGTATTTGCTTCTTTTTTTAGCCTTTCTCAAGATTATTCGAGAGCTAAAATCTATACAGATGCCCACGGTCTAGAAACCTTAAGTCAACTTGGAGTTGCAGTAGATCACGGAACATACAAGCAAAACACGTTTTTTATAAGCGATTTTTCTCAAGAAGAGCTAAATACTATGCTGAACGCAGGTTTTGAAGTTGAAATACTAATCGAAGATGTAAAAGCATATTACTTAGCTCACAGCAACGATCCTTTGTTACAGTCGAAAAATGCAAATTGCGATCCAGCTGGCACCGGTTCTTCGTCTGCTAATTTTGATCCAGCAGTTCCAACCAACTTTCACTTAGGAAGTATGGCTGGTTTTTATACCTACACAGAATTTGTAAATGAATTAGATGAAATGTATGCTGCATATCCTAATTTAATTACACAGAAAGCAGAAATAAATGCTTCTACTAACTTTGAAACACATGAAGGTAGATATCTCTATTGGATGAAAATATCAGATAACCCTAACGTAGACGAGAATGAACCGGAAGTAATGCACACATCTATCCATCATGCCAGAGAGCCTGCTTCGTTAATTTCCAATATTTTTTACATGTGGTACTTACTAGAAAACTATGGTACCGACCCTGAAATAACTTATTTAGTAGATAATACTGAAATGTATTTCATTCCTATGATTAACCCAGACGGATACATCCACAACGTAACAAACGATCCAAATGGTGGAGGAATGCACAGAAAAAATAAAAGAAATGTTGGAAGTACAAATCCAGGTGTAGACTTAAATAGAAACTATTCATATCAATGGGGAACAACAGGTGTTTCTGCAAACGTTAATTCAGATGTATACCCAGGAACAGCTCCTTTTTCTGAGCCTGAAACGCAAGCAATGAAATGGTTTGTTGAAAACCATAATATAGAGTTTGCTTTCAACTGCCATTCTCATGGCGACTTATTACTTTTCCCTGTTGGTGCTACGAATGGTGAATTTGCGGTAGACCACGATTATTTCCAAGAATTTACAGATCACATGGCAAGACACAACAACTATCTCGCACAAAAAAGCTCTGGTTTATACCCTGCTTCTGGAGATTCTGACGACTACATGTATCTAGACGAAGGAGTTTTTGCCATGACACCAGAAATTGGCGGAGAAGGGTTCTGGCCTCCACAATCTTCTATTATTCCGCAGTGTAAAGATATGCTCTTCCCAAATTTAAGACTCTCGCACCTTACTCATAAATATGCCGTAACTGAAAGTACAGATCCTTCTTCTGTTGTAGACATGAGTGGTAATTTCAACTATTCAATCGTTCGATTAGGACAAGAAGCCGGAGGTTTTACTGTTTCTATTGAACCTTTGACAAATGTTCAAACTGTTGGAAGCAGTAACATCCATTCTTTAGCTATTTCTCAAGAAAACACGGCTGAAATAAGCTACACTCTTAACAGTAGTATTGCTTACGGAGATTTAGTGCAATATGTAATTGTAACAGATAACGGTCAGTGGGCGTTTAGAGATACAATAACTAGATCCTTCGGTGCGCCAACTTTACAGGTTTTTGATAATGCTTCAAGCACAAGTAATTGGACTGGCGACTTTGCTTTAACAACATCAGAATCTTACTCTCCGAGTACATCTTTTACGGATAGTCCAAACGGTTCTTACCAAAACAATCAAGAATCTATTTATAATTTTACACAAGCAGTAGACTTAACCAATGCAGTGAATGCAAAAGTAAGTTTCTATGCAAAATGGGAAGTAGAAACAGATTGGGATTACGTTCAGTTTCAAGTATCTACTGATGGCGGAAACTCTTGGATACCACAATGTGGAACTTACACCAATCCTGGAGTTGGTGGAAATACAATACAACCCAATAATGAACCGCTTTATGATGGATTACAAGCGGATTGGGTGTTTGAAGAAATTGAATTATCTGACTACCTTGGACAGACTATCAACTTGCGTTTTTATCTAGAAACAGATGGAGCTGTTAGAGAAGATGGTTTTTATTTTGACGACTTTAGCATTTCGTATGACGAAGCAAGTGCTGCAAATATTGCAGAAGAAAATATTCAATTAAATATTTTCCCTAATCCAGCAAACAATGAACTTTCTATAGCACTACCAAGCTATGAAAAGTTCGGTGAGATTCAATTATTAGATATGAACGGTAAAATTGTATTGAATCAAGATTTTAAAGGAAATAACAATTTGATAAAAATAGACATTACGGAACTTCAAAATGGTTTTTACTTTGTTAACTATTTTGGGGAGAATATACAGTCTACAAAAAATAAAATTGTAGTAATTAAATAACGAAAACCTTCAAAATCAAGAAAAAGCCTTCTAAATTCAGAAGGCTTTTTTTATTGAAAGTATATATTTTGTCTTGTAGATAAAGCTTTCAATTTGAGTTATAAAAAACACAATTCATTTTAGTATCTTAGCGCTTTCAAAGAAGAATACAAATGGCAGCAACGAAAGAAGCAAAATCAAAAAAGAATATATCAACTTCTAAAAAGACCGTATTTAAGGCATTTGAACTAATGTGTACGGCAAAAACGTTAGCAGAAAAATACGAAGCAAATAAAGAGGTTACCTCTAAATATGTACATGCAACATCTCGCGGACACGAAGCTATTCAATTAGCTTTAGGGATGCAGTTAAAGCCCCAAGACTGGGTTGCTCCTTACTACAGAGACGACAGTATTTTATTAGGTATTGGAATTACACCTTATGAGTTAATGCTTCATATTTTTGCAAAAAAAGACGAACCTTTTTCTGGAGGTAGAACGTATTATGCTCACCCTTCTTTAGATAGAGAGGATATGCCTAAAATACCACATCAGTCTTCTGCAACAGGTATGCAAGCTATTCCTACTACTGGAGTTGCTATGGGCGTTCAGTATAAAGAAAACCAAGGTTTAGCTCCAGATTACAAAGGTGAAAACCCGGTGGTTGTATGTTCTTTAGGAGATGCATCTTGTACAGAAGGAGAAGTTTCTGAGGCATTTCAAATGGCTGCTTTAAAACAATTTCCTATTCTATACCTTGTTCAGGATAATGAGTGGGATATTTCTGCAAACGCCGAAGAAACCAGAGCACAAGATATTACACACTACGCAAAAGGATTTAAAGGTATAGAAGTAAGAACAATAGATGGTACGGATTTCGAAACGTCTTATCAAACTATTAAAGAAGTTTTAGAGATAATCAGAAAAGAAAGACGACCTTTTATCGTTCATGCAAAAGTTCCTCTCTTGGGTCACCATACTTCTGGAGTGAGAAAAGAATGGTATAGAGATGATTTAGAGGAAGCTGCAACGCAAGATCCATATCCAAAAATTAAAGAATTAGCAAGAACCGTTGGTGTAGATGAAGCCGACCTCATCAATACAGAAACAAAAATTAAAACTGCAATTGATGAAGTATATACGGCAGCTATGAATGCTGAAGATCCTACTCCTGATTCGGTAACTGACTTCATTTTTGCTCCTTCGCCAATTACGGAAGAAAAAGGTGAAAGAGAACCGAAAGGAAAGAAAAAAACAGTAATGGTAGATAGTGCGCTATTTGCCATGAAAGAAATAATGAGTGCACATCCAGAAAGTTTATTGTACGGTCAAGATGTAGGCGGAAGACTAGGCGGAGTGTTTAGAGAAGCTGCAACATTGGCTCAAAGCTTTGGTAATGACAGAGTTTTTAACACGCCAATTCAAGAAGCTTTTATTATCGGTTCCACTGTCGGTATGTCTGCCGTAGGCTTAAAACCAATTGTAGAGGTGCAATTTGCTGATTATATTTGGCCTGGTCTAAACCAATTATTTACAGAGGTAAGTAGAAGTTACTACTTATCTAACGGAAAATGGCCTGTAAGTGCTGTAATTAGAGTACCCATTGGAGCATATGGATCAGGCGGACCTTATCACTCTTCTTCGGTTGAATCTGTACTAACGAACATTAGAGGTATTAAGATTGCCTATCCGAGCACAGGTGCAGACTTAAAAGGCTTATTAAAATCTGCTTTTTACGATCCAAACCCGGTGGTTATCTTAGAGCATAAAGGACTATACTGGTCTAAAATTGCAGGAACAGAAGGTGCAATGTCTATAGAACCAGCGGAGGATTATGTTATTCCATTTGGTAAAGCTAGAATTGTCAAAGAAGCAGCTGCTGAGGCAATAAAAAACAATGAATCTTGCGCTGTTATTACATATGGTAGAGGAGTTTACTGGACACTAGAAGCTGAAAAACAGTATCAAGGAAAAATTGAAGTGGTTGACTTAAGAACACTTAACCCTTTAGATATGGAAACTATTTACGCAGTAGCCAAAAAGCATTCTAAAGTTATGCTTGTAACCGAAGAGTCTACCGAAGCCAGCTTTACCTTAGGTTTGGCAGGAAGAATTCAGCGCGAATGTTTCGAATATTTAGATGCTCCTGTTGAAATAATAGGTTCAATTGACACACCAGCGATTCCATTAAATTCGATTTTAGAATCTACCCTATTACCAAATGGCGAGAAGGTAGCTGCAGGTTTAAAAAAATTACTGGCTTACTAAAATTATCTTATTTATGAGAAAAGGCTCAGTACACATTCCTGAGCCTTTTTTATGCTCTATACTTTCATTTCAGAGATGCGCACATCGCTCTGGTACCTTCCTCCGGGGTAATTATCGTTATAGTCAAAGTTTAGCCAAATAAAACCTTTGGGGTCATGATAGTAACGAATAGGATTATCTTTAATTTCTTTTGGAAATAATACGCTTTTCAATAAGTAGGCAACGCTTTCTAACTCTTTTTTATCTCCAATTTTAACCTCAGGGTACAAATGGCCAATTGTTGAACCATCTGGCTGCATTACTTCGGTTCTAATTAACCTTACCTCTCCTCCAACTGCTCTAATGCAAGCAGCCATTAGAATACTATAATCATCACAATCTCCTTTAAACTTACCGTTAAAACGAAGTAATTCTATGGTGTTACTCGCGTTTGAAAAATATTCTTCCTCCAATGGATCGTAAACGTAAATCCAGTTTGATTTTATTTCTTTAAAAATACTAAAGTATTGCACCCATCTTTTATCATTACTTAATGTTGCAAATTCTTGAAAATGTTTTGTTGCTATATTTCTAGAAAAATCCAATACAGCTTCGTCATTATAATTAATTGCATCTCTTAAATTCTCTTCTCTAATGAAATTTTTGTTTTTCGACAGAAAATTAATTTCAAGACTGTTTTTATGTAGGTTGTACAGTAAATTTTGATAATCTGAGTAAACAGCATTAAGCGGATACACGCCAACAAAATTTAATACCGTTAATGTTGCCAAACCAATTACAGATAATGAAATGAAAAGTGTTTTAAACTTTCTTATAATCAAAAAAAGTACAACAAATAAAAGTAGATACAATATGATTTGATCTATCCGAATACCGTCTCCAAAAGGAAGTAATACAGAAGGAACAAATTGATCAATTAAAAAAAACAGCGGAAAAGTGAATATAAAAGAAAGTAAACCAACCACTAAAAGACTAAACGGTTCTATGTTTTTCCTTTCCTCACTCATTATAAAAGTATACGTATAGAAATCAATATTTTAAGTAGATAATTGACAAATATTACTTCCAATATTCCTCTGGATGAATCAGAATTTTTCTTATCAAACTACAACAGACCAAACTGCTTAAAGTGATGCGTGATGTGTTTGCTATTTAAACGGTTCCATTGTTCAAAAGTAAGAGAACCATAATAGGCGTGAAGTTGGGTTTTACTCGGGTTTAAATCGTAATACTCCAAATAATCTAAATATGCATCTGCGAATTCGTCAATAGCCAATTCTATCTCCTCGTTTCTTAGCGGAGTTTCTTTTTTAGCAAACGGAACTTCAACATTCCTCATCATTTCTTTATCGCTCTCTAAAAATCTGAGCATACCCGGTAATTTTTCTTCTGGTACTACGAGGGTTTGCTTGTTTTCTCCTATAGCTATTCGCAAAGTATCTGTTAAATGTTCAACCATTCTTTGCGGAAGCATACTTCCCCAATTTGGTATAGTATCTGACTTTAGTTGATCCAACTTACTTAAAAAAATACTTAAATCGTTTTCTATGAACATGCTTAAAATTTTTCTCCTACAATTACGCGTAAACTATTTGGGTTTACACTTACCATTAATTCCTTTTTCACCTCCTCTGGTTCTCCGTCAATGTGAGCTAGGGTTTGCTCAAGCTCAATTTTATACGCTTTACACGTTTCAATTTTAGTATACTTCGACTTGTCTACCGAACAGCGAAAGAACCGAATCATTAAGCCAGGTATTGCATACCAAGGAAATTTCTTAAGAAAAAAGAGTTCAAATTTACCGTCTTGAATATTAGAATTTGGAGATACACAAAAGCCATTACCAAATTGAGATCCGTTGGCTACACAACAAATAACAACGTTTTCTACTCGCGTATTATTTGCGATAACAGTTATTGGCTTTGAGGCAATATACTCTTTTACTACAAGCTTAACATAACTCAAAAATCCGCGTGTATGATAATCGTCAAACCGTTTAGCTATTAAGGCATCAAAACCAAAGCCCGTTACGCCTAAAAAAGTGTGTTTATTTAATTTTCCTGTATCTATCGATTCTACTTTCAAGGCATTGATTTGTAGGATAGACTTTTTAATGCTCATAGGCAAACGAAGGTGTCTTGCCAAACCATTTCCTGATCCTGCTGGCACAATAGCTAAAATTGAATTACTGTTTACCAAAGCACTACCTACTTCATTTACAGAACCATCTCCACCAACTGCGCAAACAATATCAATATTCTCATCTACAGATGCTTTTGCCAATAAACGAGCGTGCTTTCTATACTCGGTAAAGGCGATATCATAATCAAATTTTGAATGATCCAGATATTTCTCTATCATCGCAGGAAGTTTATTTTTCTTGCCAATACCAGAAATTGGATTGATTATGAACCGAATACGTTTTTTCATTTTAATGTCATCTGATTGGAAATCAAGTCTTGATTATACACCTGAATCATTGCTTTCAACTCTAATTCCATTTCATTTTTGAGCTTTGGAAAGAAGCTTATGGAATCATAATAAAGCATGGTATCCGTTTTGTAATTATACAAATTTTGCGCCTCATTTTGTGCAAAAGTCATCAAATAATCATGTTTCAAATAATAATAAGTTCCTTCTAAGTAATAAATGGCCGTATTTTCTTCTTTTGCGTCTACCGACTGTCCAAAAGCATACATCTCGGTTTCATTTGTTAACCAATCCATAAGAGTAGGGT
Organism: Lishizhenia sp.; assembly: GCA_965656535.1. Lineage (GTDB taxonomy): Bacteria > Bacteroidota > Bacteroidia > Flavobacteriales_D > Crocinitomicaceae > Lishizhenia. The sequence goes on along the minus strand of CBFHKX010000002.1, from coordinate 131,577 downwards.
AAATATCTGCTTGATCGATTAATTGACTAGATATACTCGGTTCTATTAGTGATTTGGGGTGATAAAAAGCAATTGGAATACCGTACATACCGAGTCTATGTTGATAGAACATCGAAGTTCCTGAGGGTGTATGGTCGGCTAATAAAACAAATAATGTTCGGTTAAACCACTCGTGTTTTTTTGCTTCTTCAAAGAACAACTTTAAACTTACATCTCCATACGCAATAGATTGCGACATCGGCTCTGCTTCTTTTGGCAACTTATTTTTCCATTCTTTTGGCACAAAATAAGGATGATGAGATGAAAGTGTGAAAAGTCCGGCAACGAAAGGCTCTGACATTGTAGAAACTTGTTTGGCTGTCCAAGGATTAAAGTATTCATCTAAAATCCCCCAAGTTGCATCTGCATGATTTTCATTATTATATTCTGTTCTTCCTACGTACTGATCAAAACCTGCCAACTCAGAAAACTCATTAAACTTCATAGAGCCATTTGTTGCTCCATGATAAAACGCAGAACTATACCCTCTTTTTTTTAGCTGAGTAATTAACGTTTCTATTTTATTTGTTCCGTACTGCGAAGTAATATATGGATTATCCATCAACGAGGGAATACCTCCAAAAATAGCCGGTACAGCTTCTATGGATTTTTTTCCGTTCGCAAAAGCATTTGGAAAGTAAAGGGAATGGTCTAAAAGTGAATCTAAAAAAGGAGTATATCCTACTTTATTTTCTTTCTTACCCAACCATTCATTACCAAAACTCTCTAAAATAATTACCATTACGTTGGTATTCTCAGGTAATTTTGTAGAAGAATTTAATTTTTTAGTGGTTGTAAAATAAGCGTCTAGTTCTTCTTGGGACTTAAAATAGTTTGGATTTTTGATACCTTCTTTACTCAACGATTTTATTATTGTAAAGGGAGTATTTAATACAATTGCTGTATTTTCTACTGCAGTGAATCGCGTTGCGGTTAACACACCTGCGGGTCTGTAGCCCAGACCTCCTCTCCCTACAATCAGTAATAACGGAGTTAAGACAAGAAAGTAAAGCGTATTGGTTATAAAAAATCGAGGTTTTATGTTTGTAAAAGTACTTTCTCCTAAAGCAATCTTTTTAAGATAAAGACGAATTCCAAGAAATAAAAAACCGATAAAAAATAAGATCAGCAACCAGAAGTCCTTTATAAAAGTAGTTAACAATTGGTTTATATCATTTCCTGCTCCAACTACATCAAACAAATCTGAAGTAGAGCGTTTAGAAGTAAAAGCAAAATATTCTATGTCCATTAAATTGAAAAACAACAGTACAGTAATTGTTAGTACAAAAAGACTTGCGTGAAGCACTTTATAGAGTTTATATCCTCTCCACGGTATAGGCAAAAGGGTTAAACCATAAAGTGGAATAAAGTAAATGCCTAAGGTTATACAATCAAACCAAACACCTGCAAGAAAATCAGTAAATTGCCAATTACTGAACGCATTGATGTTGAAGAAAAAAAACAGCAAACGAGTTAAAGACAGTAAGAGTAAACCTATCCCGAAACACTGGAACAAACCGAGTATATGTTGAGGAATTTTTTTTGCGACTCCCATAGCGTGTAAAGATAACTAAAAGGCATTTACAACTGCGATTTTTAATAAATTATAACAGAACAATTAGTACTTTATTTTGAATGACTTATTTTGAAATTAGTGAGTGTATTACAGAAAAAACGCCAAAACTAATGTCTTGGCGTTATCAAACAAATCAACCGACTTAAAACGGAAAAACTCCTAAAAAATCAGTCACTCTAAAACTCTATATATTAAAAAGATGGACAGCTAATTGTTCTAAACGAAGGTACTTTTGTCTTACATCTAAGATTCAGCCCTAATGATACTTCGTGTGCTCCTCCAGAAACTCCGTTATTCAACGGTGACACTGTAATATCATAACTATAACCTACTTTAAATGTTTCTGTAGTTAATCCTAAAGTTAGGATAAACGCATCCCTACTTCTTAACCATGCTCCAGCTGTAAACACGCCATACTTAACGTACGTACCCACGTTTAACTGATACATTCCCTGTTGATAAGTATAAATTAAACTCGGCATAATAACTGTTGAGTTAGAATATTTTGACTTACTTCCTAAAGGTATAGTAGCAGATGCATGAGCAGTTAAACGGATAGGCATTCTAGAATCACCCAAAATTAAACTCTCATTTGGACGGTTTAAGTGCTTACCTGTAAAACCTGCATTGAAAAATTTATTAAATACAACAACACCTGCCGATGCATCAAAGAAACCTTTACTTCCCGCACGTGGAACGTCTCCAGTTCCATAAATAAAACCTCTTCTGGGGTCTATCATATCTCCGAAAGTAAGTTTATCCCAATCTAAGAATTTTTGATTCCAAGTAGCCTGAGCCCCAAACAAGGCAGTCCATTTTCTATTAATATTCAAATGATAAGAATACATTAAGGATATTGCGGAGTGATTAAAGGTATTTCCAGCGCTTTGATCATTCATTAAATTTATCCCAAAACCTCCAGATATATTGTCAAAATACTGATCGTAAGAAGCAGCATAACTAATAAATTGACCTGATAATTGAGGCCATTGATTTCTATAGTTCATTGCAAACCTAGGACAACCATGCGTACCCGCTAAAGCAGGATTTAAATAAATAGGATTAGAGTAAAACTGGCTAAACTCTAGATCTTGTCCCCAACTAAGAGAAGAACAAAGAAGCAAAACTGCTGTAATTAACTTTTTCATAATTTCTATCCTTTTATTTTTTCAATATGCGCATTGCATACCTGTTTGGTTTAAACTTATATCTTAAAGTAACTTGGTGGTTAAAACCTTTACTTAGCGTAATAAAACTTTGGGTGTAGTCTCCTTGATAAATCAATCGTAAACGCTGATTGTCAAATCCAACAGAAACAGCTGGTTCTATACGAGAAGAAACTCCCACACCTAAATGAACACTAGATAATGTTAGGTTTGAGCCTAACCAAGCTTCTTGAAAAGTTCCGCGTTGTTGGTATAGTACGTAGGTTGATAATTTAATGTCTTTTCTTTGAGCAACATAATCTGTACCTATTTGGGCATTGTAGTACAAATCTGCTTGGAAATCAGCGGTAACATTGTTATCATATATATTGTTATAATGTCTGCCAACATTATCTACACTTCCTCCCACATAAAACCATGGCGTGTTTACAAGTAAACCTAAACTTGCATCTCTGTACCAAAGAGAACTTCCCGCTGGCTCATTTTCTTCTACTGTGAAGGTATTTACCTCACCTCTCTCCTCTTCCATCAACAAACCGGGCGTTAATTTACTTGTGTTTATTGACTTATTTCCGACTTTAAAGCGCACACCTGGCTCAATTGAAATTACTTTTTTAACAGTAAATTTGGGTGAGTAACTAAAACCAACTTCATAGTTCTGTACAATTCCTTTGTTGTTCATAGTGTGTTTTAGATCTATACCTAAACCACCTCTTAACGCATAAAGATAAGTGTCAAACGCTACGCGAGTATTGAATTGCTCTCTTTCTGTTCCAATTTGATTTATACGAACTGTTGATTGAAGTCTACTCGCTACTTGTGTACCAGTCATCGCAGGATTAAATGTAAAGTCTGTAGCTAATGGTGTATGGTAATTTGGATCTCTGAAATTGCGCAGAGCAATCGGGTTATCCATCATATTCTTCACTTTTCTTACAGAAGTACGAAGGCTTCTTTTCAATGCGCTTGTACTACTTTTAGAAGTATTTATTTTTCTATCCTCTTTTGATTCTGCAAACAATACTTCTTCTTTTTCTTGCCTTAGAGAAGCTATTACGTTATTAAGCTGCTGCGTATGCATCTTACTCGCTATATCTACCTTTAGTGTAGGTACTCCAGAAGGATAATCAGTAAAGGAAATAGATTTAGATGCGCTTACTTTATCCGTAACTTGCTTTTCACTTCTCGGGTTAAAGAGGTTGGCGTTTTCTATTAATTCATTTTTATTAGCACCTCTTGAACTGTTTACCTCTTCTGTTTTGTTCTTATCATTTTTGAATTTAAAAATAGACCGAACTAATTGCTTATTCTCCCTTTCTGCTTTAACATAAAAAATCTTTGTTGAAGGTTGAACTAATTGTGCTACTTGTTCTTGAGATTCAAATTGTACAATAATTTCCTCTGCCGTTTTCTGGTCTTCTATCTGTAAATCTAAATCATTAAAATTGTATGCTGCATTAACTTTTGAGGAGTTGAATAAATAAAAAGAAAAAAGGATAAATAGCAGAGAAACTGCGGATAACAAAAAATAAACTCCTGTAGACTTTCTTTCTAGCGCACCTATATTTTTATACACTACTTCTTCTTTCGAAACATGTGTTTTAGACCATGTTTCGGCATCTACTTGTAATTCTGGATGTGCATTTAAAAACGTAGTTAATTCTTCTACCTGCCTTGGCGAAAGATTCCCTTCTTTTAACTCAAAGAGCCATTTATCAATATTTGAAAAAGACGGTGAACTCATAATAGTATCGTTAAATCTTTTAATTGCTTCTGCATTTTTTTCCTCGCTCTGAAGAGATAAACTTTTACTTGTGAATCTGATATATCCAGCATATCACCAATTTCTTGATAACTATAACCTTCTAAATCACGCAACAGAACTATACTTTTTTGTAGAGGTGGAAGTAAATTAAGTACTTTTTCTACGATTTCTTTCGTTTCGTAACTCGTATCCAATTTACCGTGCTCAGGAACCGTTTCTGTATTGTAAACAGTCCTTTGCTTTTTTTTAGCGAAATTAATCAATGTATTGTGCGCTGTTGTAAACATCCACGACTTTGATTTTTCAACTTCTACTTTTTTTCTGTTTTTCCACAATTTCTCATAAACGTCCTGTACAATATCTTGGCTATCCTCCTCATTTCTGAGGTATTTCAACACATAGCCATAAAGACTATTAGCATGTTGTTTTACCATTTTATTATACTCTCGTCTATTCAAAAGTTTTGCAGTTTACTATTAAAACAATTTAACGTTACTAAAAGTTACACCTTATAAAAAAAATAAAGTGGTCAATAAAGTTAATCAATTTTATTGTCTTCTTACGAATTGTAACTAAAGCTTTCATTTGTTTATAGTATTTTTAGTATGTTTAGAACTGTAAACTTATGCCATGAAAGAAATAACACGATTATTTGAGCTTCCTCACAGACAGTTAGAACTTTACTCCAAAGAAGTAATGTTTAGTACTAAAATAGACGGCGTTTGGAATGCCGTTTCTACTAAATCATTCATAGAAAAAGCCAATGCGCTGTCTAAAGGATTGATAGAGCTAGGAATTAATAGCGGAGACAAAATTGCCTTGGTTTCTCCAAATCGAGTAGAATGGAATATAATGGATATTGCCATACAACAAGTAGGTGCGATTGGAGTGCCTATTTATCCAAACATTTCACTTAACGATTATACATTTATTTTTAATGATGCGGGCATTAAAATGTGCTTTACGGGTAGCGAAGAATTATACGCCAAAATAGATTCAATAAAAAAAGACATTCCAACTTTAGATAAAACCTATTGTTTTGATAAAATTGATGGAACCGATTTTTATGAAGACATTATTGAAATTGGAAAAGAAATTAGCTTAACCGAGGTTCAGAAAAGAATGGACGCCATAAATTATGAAGACTTGGCAACTATGATTTATACTTCTGGAACAACAGGAAATCCAAAAGGCGTAATGCTTTCTCATAAAAATTTACTTTCTAACGTACGCGCTTGTAAAGAACGAATCCCTGCAGATGAAAACAGCAGATGCTTAAGTTTTTTACCCGTTTGTCATGTATATGAACGAATGTTGCACTACCTATACATGTACTGTGGTTGCTCTATCTACTTTGCAGAATCAATGGACACTATTGGAGATAACATTCGTGAAGTTAAACCTCATGTATTTACCGCAGTTCCTCGATTACTAGAGAAAGTATATGAAAAAATAATGGCTAAAGGAGACGATTTGAGCGGAATTAAACGCAAATTGTTCTTCTGGGCTGTAGCACTTGGAGAAGAGTTTGATCTTAGCGGTAAAAGTGCTTGGTATAATTTTAAACTCAAAATTGCTAGAAAACTAATCTTCAGTAAATGGCAAGAAGCGCTAGGAGGAGAAGTGAACGCTATTGCTTCTGGAAGTGCTGCACTCTCTCCAAGATTAGCCCGTATTTTCTTGGCTGCTGGCGTTCCAATCTTAGAAGGGTATGGACTAACAGAAACTTCTCCTGTTATATCTGTTAATTGTTTCAAAAACGGGATTAAAATTGGATCTGTTGGTACAACAATTGATGACGTTACCGTAAAAATTGCCGAAGATGGAGAAATCCTTGTAAAAGGTCCAAACGTAATGATGGGGTATTACAACAACCCTGAAAAAACGGCAGAAGAAATAGACGCTGAAGGTTGGTTTCATACGGGCGATATAGGCCAAGTTGAAGACGGAAAGTTTTTACGCATAACAGATAGAAAAAAAGAGATCTTTAAAACCTCTGGTGGAAAATACATTATCCCACAAATGATGGAAAATAAGTTCAAAGAATCGCGTTTCATAGAACAAATTATGGTAATTGGAGAAGGACAAAAACACCCTGCAGCGTTAATTGTTCCTCAATTTGAGTTTATTAAAGATTGGGCAAAAAGAAAAGAATACAGCATGGATACTAGTAATGCAAGTATTTGCGCTAACGATAAAGTTATTGCACGTATCCAAAAAGAAGTAGATAAATATAATGCGAACTACGGAAGCTTTGAACAAATTAAGAAGTTTGCCCTTTTAGAAAGAGAATTAAGCGTTGAAGGTGGAGAATTAACTCCTACACTTAAACTGAAAAGAAAAATTATTTTATCCCTACACGAAACTAAGGTGGTAGAAATATACGGTGAAAACCTTAATTAACCGCTTTAAGCCTAGTTTAACGCTCTTATCTCTTTATGCAAGATAAGAGCGTTTTTTATGCACCCAAAAATAAATTATGCAAACAGGCTAAAAGCGTTGGATGCTTATTTTGATTCTTCAAAATTTAAAGCTGCCGAATTGATGCAATATCGTGAACCTGTTGGAGCCGGACCGTCGTCAAAAACGTGTCCTAAATGTCCGTCACATCGATTGCAAACAACCTCTGTTCGGTTCCATCCATATTTATTATCTATCTTCTCGCCAACGTTAGCTGAATGTATTGGCGCGTAGTAACTTGGCCAACCCGTTCCAGAATCGAACTTAGTATCGCTAGAAAACAAAGGCAAACTACATCCGGCACACGTGTAAACACCTTTCGTTTTTATCTTTAGTAAATCTCCAGTAAAAGCCCTTTCTGTGCCCTTTTCTCTAAGAATATTGTATTCTGCTGTAGTTAATAGAGTTCTCCACTCTGCTTCTGTTTTTACTACTTTTTTAAGCGTGTCGTCTACATTATTAGTAGCGAAAGGTAATTGGGTGTTGTTAGACTCTACCGTGTTTGAGCAAGCTATCAAAAAGATAATTGATGCTGCTAGTAAAATTAATTTATTCATAACTAATAGACGTTTTATGTTTTCTCTACTTACGAAACAACTTACGCCTTTGGATGTTCAAGAAAGTGATAGGCGATATTTTAAAGATAAACAGTAATAAGTCGGTTAAAAAGCTAATTTTGCAGAAAAAATGAAAAGTTACAGTAAAAATTTCTGGGCATTGTGCGTGTCTATCTTACTTTTCATGACAAGTTTCAATCTAATTGTTCCTGAATTAAATGCTTTTATTACCGACCTACGTGGAGAGGAATATAAAGGATTAATTATGGTTTTGTTTACACTCTCAGCAGCAATTTCAAGACCTTTTTCTGGGAAACTTGCAGATAACATGGGGAGAAAATCTACTATGTATGTTGGGATAATTGTGATGACCACTGCAACTTTTCTTTATCCCTTTAGCAGTACTGTACTTTTCTTCTTGTTGTTACGTTTTTTTCACGGTTTCTCTACCGGATTTTTGCCTACTGGCGCAACAGCTACCATAACAGACTTATTACCAGCAGATAAACGCGGACAAGGAATGGGTGTTTTTGGTACTGCTATTTCTTTAGGTATTGGTGTTGGTCAGTTTTTAGGAACGCCCGTTGCATCTACTTTTGGTGTTACCGGTTTATTTATTGTAGCCGGTATTTTAGCTATTGCAGCTGGTTTAATGATTACAACTGTGAAAGAAACACTCGAAACACCCAAACCGTTTCATTTGTCTCATTTATCTATCAGAAAAAATGAATGGATAGAAAAAAATGTACTTCCTGTAGGGATTGTGATGCTCTTAAGTGCTGCGAGTTCAGGAATGTTATTTGTAATTACGCCAGATTTATCAGGCTATTTAGGAATTGAAAACAAAGGATGGTTTTTTGCTCTTTATGTAATTTCTACCATACTCGTGCGCTTATTCACAGGCAAACTTTCTGATAAAATTGGACGACGACAAACATTAGTAATTGGATTGATAATCTTAATCATCAGTATGCTATTAGTTGCTCATGCGCAAACTGTTTTTATGTATTCCTTTGCTTCCATAATTTTTGGAATGGCAACCGGATTAAATAGTCCAACCTTATTTGCTTGGATGGCCGACTTAGCTCCTTCAAATAGAAGAGGAATTGGTTCTGGAACACTTTTTATAGCATTAGAATTAGGTATTATGCTAGGAGCTGGGTTAACTCTTGTTTTCTACAACAGTACGTTTGAAAGTGTAGCACTAACCTTTAACATTGCTGTTCTATTAAATAGCATGGCCTTAATTTTTGTAGTGTTACACCTTCTTGTGGTTACATATAAAACAGAAAAATAGATTAGTCAATTTCGTTAAAAAAACGATTCATCATTAGAAAGATTTCTGGATGTTTATTCTTCAGCAGCTGAGGCCTTTCTTTATAATATTCTGTTAGCACAGCAAAAAATTCTTCTTTACTGGTTGCTCCATATGCGTTTATCGTAGAATCTTTTTCTTTAATTTTAGTCATCTCACGCTCAACTAAGTCTATCCAATATTGCTTATCCTCTGCTTTAAGCATAAACGGTAAACCGTCAATTGAACCGTCGGCTTTATCCAAAAGATGTGCAAACTCATGAACTCCTACGTTATTTTTATCCGTTTGATTATCGAAACCGTGAATTAAAGCAGGAAGCGATAAGATCATCGTGCTATCCATCAAACCTCCGTGGTGTACTTTTCCTGAAACTAAACCTCGCTTGTTTAACTCGTTATTCATATCAAAGTTTGACGGATACACTAAAACTTCTGATAATTCTCCATAATTCCAATACGGTAATCCCCAATAGGTAATAATTGCGCTACTTGCTACATACAGACAAGTTGATTTTTCTGGCACCGCATTATCGATTTCTGTCACAATAATTTCTGCTAAAAATATACCCACTCTATCTTCAAAAATTCGCTTCTGTTCTTTATTCAAGTTTGAATAGAACGGAATGTGTTTGTTTAACCAATGTACCTCATTCGTGGTTAAACGAATACGCGCGAGTCTATCTGCTTTCTTTCTTGTTTGAATTCTCCATACCCAAAGTGCAAAAACGATTAAGACAAGCACAAAAACTCCGAAAAACTTTGCCGTAGTTGTATTATTAGCATTGAGCAGTATAGGAATTGTTGCAAGAAGAAACAAGAAGGTGAAAATCCATACGGCAAACCTACCTTTGTTTTTCAGATAATTGATATAAGGAATATGCATTGGAATATATTTAAATTAGAAACAGCCGAAAAGTAGAAAAGTTCTAACAAAAAAAAGACTTGGTTAAAACCAAGTCTTAAAATCAATATTATTTTTTCTTTTTCTTCTTTTTATCGTCGACCCATTTGTCGTTCTTTAGCTCTCCAAGTACAGTAACATCTTTAATTCTGCTGTAATCCTCAATAGCCATCATCATTTCTTCCTTCGTGTCTCTACGAATTTTAATTCCATTTGCCTTAGAACCTTCGTTTCTCACTTCTATGTAAAATCCATCTTTTAAACGCGCTGGTTTTGTTGGTGGTCTACCCATATCTACCTATAATTTAATTCTGTTTTTTCAACAATTTTTGCTGAATGTTCGCAAGATACAAATATAACTTGTAAAAACCTTGCTTTTGTGACATAGAATTCGGGTTTTAAAAATCCTACTTCACACTTAACACCGGTTTTCCAGTTTTCCCTCCAGGCCTAAAAGTATACCCAAAAATAGCACCCAAAATTCCACCTAGAATATGTGCAAACTGAGATATTTGGTCTGCGTCAAATGACTTGTATACTTCTTGACCTACGTACAAAATCATAATTAAAACGAAGGTAATCGGAATCTCTCCTGCTTTCACATTGGTTAAGGAAACCAATACAATCATCATAAATACAATTCCACTAGCTCCAATTAAACTGTGTGAAAAGAACAGGATATGTACAACTGCTGTTAAAAATGCTGTTAAAAGCAGCATAATTAATAGCTTTTTAGAACCATACTTTTCTTCTAGAATTGGACCTAACAATAAGATTAAACTCAAGTTACCAATTAAATGCTCCGTACTTCCATGACCTAGCGTATATCCAAATAAACTAAGGTACCATTTCCAATTTGACGTATCAATTTGACCTCTAAGCACACAAATTTCTGGCGGAGAATTGTGCGTAAAGAAGAAATAAACCAGCGTTGCCAAAAGTGCAAACGTAAGTGTAATGGGCGCGTTAAACGTTAATCTCATGTTTTTATACTCGTTCTATAATTGTAGCATATCCTTGGCCCACTCCAATACACATGGTAACAAGCGCGTACTTTTTGTTGGTTCTTTGCAACTCAAGCGCTGCAGATAATAGAATACGTGCTCCGGTCATACCTAAAGGATGACCTAAAGCAATGGCACCTCCATTTGGATTAATTCTAGCATCATCATCTGCTAATCCCATTTTTCGTGTACACGCTAAAGCTTGTGCTGCGAATGCTTCGTTTAACTCTAAAATATCCATATCATCTAAAGATAAACCCGCTCGCTTTAATGCTTTTTCTGATGCATAAACGGGTCCAATCCCCATTATTCTCGGTTCAACTCCTGCAACGGAAGAGCTAACAATTCTTGCTAACGGCTTTAAGTTATTTCGTTTAACGGCATCTTCTCCAGCAATTAATAAAGCGCAGGCTCCGTCATTCAAACCAGAAGAATTTCCTGCTGTTACAGAACCGCCTTCTTTTTTAAAAGCAGGTCTTAACTTAGACAACGTTTCTGTGGTTGTTGTAGGACGCATAAACTCATCCTTATCAAATACAATGGCTTCTTTTTTACGTTGTGGGATAACTACAGCAACTACTTCTTCTGCTAATTTTCCATTCTCCCAAGCTTGTGCTGCTTTTTGTTGCGACCAAGCCGAAAACTTGTCTTGATCTTCGCGAGAAATACCATACATTTCTACTAAGTTCTCAGCTGTATTTCCCATTCCATCCGTGCCATACATCTCTTGCATTTTAGGATTAATAAACCTCCAACCAAAAGAAGAATCGTGCATTTGAGCATCTCTACCAAAGGGTTTTGAAACTTTAGAAATTACCCACGGTCCTCTCGTCATATTTTCTACTCCTCCAGAAATATACACATCACCTGCTCCATCTTTAATTGCACGAGCAGCATTTATGGTTGATGCCATACCAGAAGCACATAATCTATTCACAGTTTCTCCACCAGATTGCCAAGGTAAACCGGCTAGAAGTCCGGCCATACGCGCAACATTTCTGTTGTCTTCTCCGGCTTGATTTGCACATCCAAAAAGAACATCTTCTACTTCTTCTCCCTTAACACTAGGATTTCTTTCCATAAGTGTTTTAATCACATGGGCTGCCATGTCATCCGGACGAACAGGTGATAGCGTTCCTCCAAAACTTCCTATTGGTGTTCGAATTCCATCAATGATAAATACGTCTTTGCTCATATTCCTTATTTTAAAAAGGCTAAATTAATAATACATTTTTAAGTGCGCTTACTCTAAGGTGTTGAAAAGTATTTCTTTGATTCTTTATTTTTTGACCTATTTTTAAAGAAGTTTGAATAAAATTAAATTTTAACGTGTGAAAAAATTAAAACTACTAATTCTAGGATGTGTGATTCTAGGTGCTTCTCCTGTATTTTGTCAGGAAGACGACTTAACGCCAGCCGAAATTCAATACAGAGATTCTATTGCTGCGCTTAACGAGACAAATGCTGCAGTAGCTAGAAGTCAAGAAGCCTACAACAAAGGAATAACATTCTTTCAAGAAAAAAATTACAAAGCAGCAATACAACAGTTTAAAAAATCCATTGAGGCTGACCCTAACTTTACGGCTGCATTTTATAACAAAGGGGTTGTAGAGAATGAGGACGACCAATTCAATGAAGCAGTAAAAACACTAAGCTCTTTGATTGCAAAGAAGCAAAACTATACTAAAGCATATTTTCAAAGAGGTAGAGCTTTTCAAGGAATGAATAACTATTTAGCTGCTGAAAGAGATTATAAAACAGCCATAGAATTAGATGCAACAAACCCAAAAAGTTACTACAATTTTGGTACGCTACAGTTTTTACAACAAAATTATGAAGAAGCCATTATTTCATTTACCAAAACTATTGAATTGGACAACAATATGGCCTTTGCTTACAACGACAGAGGGTCTTCATACAGAATGCAAGGAAACTATGCTAAAGCACTAGCAGATTACGAAGAAGCAGTTAAACGAAATCCAAATCTAGCGTTTGTCTTAAACAACATAGGAACAACAAAAAAGAAAATGAAAAATTACGATGCAGCTATCGCATCTTTTAATCGGGCTATTTCTTTAGATGGCAAATTTTATCTTGCTTATGCCAACAGAGGTGCTACTCAAATGGCTAAAGGTCGTATAGACGATGCAATCAACGATTTCAAAAAATGCTTAACAATTGAGCCAAAATATGCATTAGCATACAACAATTTGGCAGCAGCTTTTTTAAAGAAGAAACAATACCAAGAAGCACTAGATGCTGCTAACAAGGCTATAAACATAGATAAAAGTTATGCTTCAGCCTATGTGAACAGAGGACTTGCTAAAGAAATGTTGAGAGATATGAATGGAGCCTGTGAAGATTGGGAAAAAGCTAAAGACCTAGGCTCCGAAACAGGCAATAGCTATTATGCCCAAAATTGTGGAATGTAAAACCTTACTGAAATGAAATTTATAATATACACGATATACGCAGTAAGTCTGCTCTTCTCTTTTGCCATATTTGGACAAAACATTGATTTTAAGGCTGCTAATTTTAAAGAAAATAAAGAAGAACTTAAAATCGTTTTGGAAGGTTTAAAACTTGCAGAAGAATCTTTTGAGCTCGGACTCAATGCCATTTTTGAAGTAAAAGATCCAGAGCTCAACTTCAAAAAAGCATTAAAACACTATGAACGCGCACAACGTTTAAACAATCAGAATGCAGAAAATAACTTTAAAATAGCCGTTTGCTATTTCTACTCATCCGCGCCTTATAAAGGGATAGAATATATAAGGAAAGCAAATGAACTAGACGAGAATTGTGACCCGTTCCTACCCTATTACCTAGCCCTTTCTTATCATTTAGAAGAAGACTTTAGTAAAGCATTAACGCTTTATAAAACCTTTGAAGACAATTACAGAAAGGCAGATAATTTTAGCAAGTTTGTAACACAACGCAAACGAGAATGCTCAAAAGGAGAAGAATTAACAGCAAAACAAGAGAGAGTTTGGATAGACAATATGCGTGCAATAAACACACCTAACAACGAAATTGCCCCGAGTATTTCTACAGATGGATCAACCATTATTTTTAGTTCAAACAGGCCTAACAACAATCAACCGAATGAAGTTGGAGAATACGATTTAGATATCTACACAACCAATTTTGAAAATGGAAAATGGTCTGAAGCAAAAGAAATTAATGGAGCTGTAAACACTGAACTGGACGAAACTGTTAATAATTTATTTTATGACGGAACCAAACTATTATTGCACAGAAACATAGAAGGTCAGACAGATGTATTTGAATCTGAACTCAAGGGTTTAAAATGGTCAGACCCTAAAGTGCTTCCTATGCAAATTAGCTCGCCCAGAGCTAATGAAAAGTATGCGTCTTACAATTTTGACGGTTATAAGTTATACTTTGCCAGAGACAATGCATCTCGTTCTAATGGAACAGAAATCATGTTTGCTGGGATGGAGAATAGAATGACAAAAAAATATGGTGCTGCAACTATGGTGAGCGCTGTAAATTCAAAATTTAATGACGGACCAATTTATCTTCACATAGACGGAGAAACGATGTACATTGCTTCTGAAGGTCATGGTTCTATGGGTGGTTACGACATTTTTGTCTCCTATAAGAAACAAGGCTCGTGGTCTATGCCTGAAAACATGGGGTATCCGATCAACACGCCATACGACGATTATTTCTTTGCAGCTACAGCAAACGGAAAATACGCATATATCTCTTCCAATAGAAAAGGTGGAGAAGGTGATTTCGATATATATAAAGTAACGTTTTGGGGACCTGAGAAAGAACCTGTTGTAGACATGGAAGATTATCTTTTGGCCAGTGTTGCTATGCCTATCAAGGATCCTCAAATAGAAGCAACCGTGAGAGTGAAAAAAAGTTCTTTAACTGTTTTTAAAGGTAAAACAGTAGATGCGCTCTCTAGAAAAGCAGTAGAAGCCGAAATTGTTATTACGGATAATGCTACTGGAAAAGAAATAGAAAAATTCACAACAAACAGCGCTACAGGTAAGTTTTTACTCTCTTTACCAGCAGGAAAAAACTACGGTATAGCCGTAAAAGCCGAAGGATACCTTTTCCACTCAGAGAACTTTAATATAGAATCTGATGCCGAATACAATTTAATTAATAAAACAATTGAACTAAAAAATATTGCAGTTGGAAGCAAAATAGCGCTAAGAAATATCTTTTTTGATATTGGTAAATCTACACTTACAAACGCATCAAATACAGAGTTAGACCGACTCGTAGATTTGCTAAAGGACGTACCTCAATTAAAAATAGAAATATCTGGACACACAGACAACACAGGTTCGTCAGCGTTAAATGAAACTTTATCTCAAAAAAGAGCAGAAGCAGTTGTAAGTTATTTAAAAAACAACGGCATTAATGCTCAACGCATGACAGCCATGGGATATGGATCTTCTAAGCCAATAGAAAGTAATGCAACGGCAGACGGCAGACAGCAAAACCGAAGAACCGAATTTGAAATTAAAGGCAATTAATTTACATCTAAAGCGCTAGTTTACTAGCGCTTTTTTTTCGTCATTTAATGTTATTAAACAGCGTTTGAGAAAAAACAATGTAAGGCTAAAACACCAAATCTATTGTTAAATTGATTACCTTGTAAGTCCAATTCAGATTTTATGCGATTCAGTTTTCTAGTAGTATTATTTTTCACATCACACGCCTTATTTTCTCAGAACGAAGCATCTGCCAAAAGAACAGAAATGATAGCCGAAAGAATAAACGCTTCTCCATTTGATTCTTTTACGATGCAATCTTTTGAACTAAGCTGTTTTGAAAACGAAGCACCAGGAGAGATAAAAGTGTTTTACACGAATAAAACAATTCAGAAAGTGATATATACCTATGAACTTTCTTTAGGAGTAGGAGAAGTAACTTACTATTTCTTTAAAAACCAGCTCAATTACGTGGATCATGCACGATATAAATTTGATTTTTTTCCGGAACAAGATTCGATTGACTTCTCTTCTAAAAACTTGGAAAGCAGACATCAAATGTATTTTAATGGAAACGAGCAAGTTTTCGAGAAGCAAACAGAGCTTTTAAAAATGAAAGAAGATAAGCATACCGATTACCACTTTTATGCGAAAGAAATACAAAATGCAGCTGAAGAAAGAATACGAATAATGAACAGAGAATAAATAATTATACAATAAAAAAAGCCCGTAAAACTACGGGCTTTTTTTTATCGGAATTGTGAAATACTTAATTTACAATTTCATTGTATTTTCGTTTGAAATCATCGTCTGTTTCAAACCAAGGAGCAACTTTATCCAACATTTCTTTCGCTTTATCCATTTGTCTAGACTCTGCCATACATTTTGCAGACTCCATAACTCCTAATTTCAAAAGCTCTAAATCTTCCTCTCTCCAGTCACTCACTGATTTTGTTGAAGCTAAAATTTCATCTGCTTCTTTCCATTTGTAACGCGCTGTACTTTTATCGCCTGAGTTATGCTTACATGCTCCCTCTAAATATTTGGCACCTAACTCGTAACGGTCGAACTTATAAACTTTAGTTACCCAACTAAATGCTTTCCTGTAATCTCCAGCTTCTATATCGTTTTTGATTGTTTCGACTAAAGACATTTTTACCTCAGAAAAAAAATCTCTTTTATCTAAAAATACAGAGCTGTCTTTATCTTTTCTCATAAACTTACCTATGGTAGACATACAGTCTTTGTAGGCGTTTTTATAGTTATCCATATCTCTATCGGCGTCAAAAGAAATATTGTATAAACCTACAGCTAGATAATAATAGGGCAACGGATCATTTTTCGTTTTGTCTTTCTCTGTGTAACCGGCAGATTTTTTAATTAGTTTGTCCCAGTTGTTGTCGGCTTTCAAAATAAGCAATTCTTCGTAGTCTTCTTGTCCGAAAACTCCAAATCCAACTGCTAGTAATGCTAATGTCAATAATTTTTTCATTCTTTTTGTTTTGTCTACTAAATTCAATAATTGTGCCTTGATTTTGTTTACATGCTGTTTTAACAAATCATTAACAGATATTAAACGTAATCAAATTAATCAAGTTACACCTTAATTAAATAAATTTTAATTCGATTTGCTTAATAATACCATTTCTAGTTGTTCCTAACAAGTTTTCTCCAAAAAAAGTAAGGGCAAACATTGGAGTATCAGAAAGTTTAATCCAATTTTCACCGAAATCTAAAGAATAATCTAATCCAGTTCTTCCACTAGCAAATAAAACATTGTATTTCTTACTGTAAATAACACATGATTTATATCCGCTAAATGGTGTGGTTGGTTTCGTCCAAGTTTCACCACCGTCATAGGTAAAGAAGCAGGCATCTTCACTATTGTCTGGATTTTTATAATCACCACCTACTACAACTCCTTCTTTTTCATTTTTAAAAAATAATGAAAAGGCGCCCTTTCCTTCTCCGTTTTGCATGGGTATGTTAGACACTGTTGTTGTAGCATTATCAAATCCTGAAAAATCTACCTTATACAGTTTACTTTTACTACCACCGCTAACAAAGTAAAACAAACCATCGTGTATTAATTGAATATTGGTACCGCTAGCAGCATAACCGGCCTCACCTTTTTCTGCTTTAATTTTAGGTTCCAATACTTCCCATGTGCTTCCAAAATCATTACTAAAAAAAACAGTAAAGCTTCCATCTACAGGGTCTCCCATCAAAACACCAACTCCTGAAGGTGAAAAGTCCATACCGTCTAAAAACACACTATCTAAAATAGAAGATTTATCTGTAGACGTTCTACTTCCCGGACCAATTTTAACGAACTTACCTGTTGAACCACTCATCATCGCTAAAACGTTTCCGTTACCCAACAATTCTATATCGCGTAATTCTTCAACTTCATATCCGAACACTTCTGATGTTTTTTGTGTTTTTGTATCGTATAAATAAATTGAGCCATTAGAGCAAGCAGCGTACCAAGTACTATCTTTGCATTTGATAGATCTACTGTAGCTTGTGTCGGGAGAAAGTTGTATATTCTTTACACTAATTATTTCTATAGATTGAAGTTGACTTTTACCTAAAAAAGAAACAAACAGCATAATAAGAATCAAATTATATTTTTTCATAAAACAGCCTTTTTTAACGCATTAAACTTCTCTTTCTGCTTCTCTTTTAAGGAAACTAAATCTTCTGGTATCTCTCGTTTCCATCTTTTATGCGACCACAACCACCGAGAAGGATTTTCTTTAATTACATTTTCCATCATTTTAACATGAGTTTTTGTAATTTCTCCCCATTCTGTTTTTCTAGGAGTTTTTGTTACTAACTGAAGATGGATGGAATAGTGACCGCGCGACACTTTTTCTGTATGAAAAAATACAACAGGAAAATTATGTTTAACAGCAAGCATTTCTGGTCCGTAAATAACTGCTGTTTCTTGATTTAAAAAAGTTGTCCAAAAGCTTTTAAGCGAATCTGCGGTAGATTGATCTACCAAAAGAAGGGTTGCAAAAGGCGTTGGGTCTGAAATTAATTTTTCAAAACGCTCATCAAAATTTTTCCTGTGTATAACTTGCATACCAAACCTTTCTCTTCGTGCGTTAATTTTTTTGTCCCAAAACGCGCTCGACAATGGCTTACCGACTCCAACTGCCTTATGTTCAAATAATAAATCTTGCGCTGTTAAAAAAAACTCCCAATTGTTGTAATGCCCTGAAACCAAAAGCACATTTTCTTTATTTTCAAAGAGCTTTTGCATCAAATCTGGATTTTTAACCGTAAATCTTTTACGTAATTTGTGTTTTGAAATGGTTAGATTTTTTGTTGATTCGGCCAATAAATCGGTTAAATAGCGATAAAACTGACGTTCAATTCTTTTTTTCTCTTTTGCCGTTTTATCCGGAAATGAATTATTAATGTTAGCACGCACAACTGTTCTTCTGTATGGCACTACGGTTAATAACAATAAATAAAAAAAGTCAGTAAACAGATACAAAACAGGCATCGGTAAATAAGAAACCGGAATAATTAAGAGGTAATATGCAAGTTTTCCCATCATAAAGTTGTGTAAAAATAAAACAAAGAATAGATAACGAATGCCATAAAAGCAGTTTCATATTATTATTTTTGACTGATTTGAAAGATTTGAGGAAAATATTACTGCCTTTCGGTTGGATTTACGGATTCATAATGGAGATTAGAAGCTTTTTGTTTAACACCAAAATTAAAAAAAGCTATGCCTCAAAAATACCTGTTATTTCTATCGGCAACCTATCCACAGGAGGTACAGGTAAAACTCCGCATGTTGACTTTTTGACAACTTATTTCAAGCAAAACTATCACGTAACGATACTCTCAAGAGGATACGGCAGAAAAACAAAGGGCTATTTACTTGCTACGGCTCACTCTAATACAGAGACAATTGGAGATGAACCACTTTTCTATAAAACGAAACACAAAGATGCCATACATGTTGTTGTTTGTGAAGACAGAGCTTTGGGAGCAAAAAAAATAGAAAACCAACTAAAAAATACAGAGCTGATTCTTTTAGACGATGCTTATCAACACCGAAAAATTGAAAGAGATTGTAACATTTTACTCACAGACTATTCAGAATTGTTTACGCGCGATTATGTTTTACCCGCAGGAAATTTAAGGGAATTTAGAAAACAAAAAACAAGGGCCAACTTGGTTGTAGTAACAAAAACACCTCAAAGTTGTACTCCATTGGAAAAAGAAAAAATCAAAAAAGAACTTAACGTTAAAGTTCCTATATACTTTTCTTCTATCGCTTATGGTCCAATCTTACCTGTAAATTTTCAAGATCAGAACCTATTTACTGATTTAGAATCTTTACCAACTGGTGTAGTCTTAGTTACTGGAATTGCCAATCCAACTCCATTAATTGAACAACTACAAAAATCATTTAAAATTGACCTCGTTCGGTTTTCTGACCACCACCAATTTACGCCCTCTGATATACACGAAATTCACAGGATTTTTGATATTTTTGCACACGAGAAAAAGGCCATTGTAACAACTGAAAAAGACTTTATGCGTTTGTTGCATCCGGCTGTGGTAAAATTGATTCAAAAATACCCTTGGTACTACCAAAGTATTGGTATTGAAATGGATGAAAAAGAGCGTTTTCTAAAAAATGTTGAAAATTATGTTAGCACAAATTAATCAAACTGTAGAATATATTAAGTCTAAAATTACAACGCAACCACAAGTTGGTATTATTTTAGGAACTGGTTTAGGCGGATTAGTCAAAGAAATTGAGATTATTACGGAAATTTCTTATGAGAATATTCCAAACTTTCCCATTTCAACAGTGGAGAGTCATTCTGGCAAACTAATCTTTGGAAAACTTGGAGATAAACACGTAGTTGCCATGCAAGGAAGGTTTCATTTCTACGAAGGCTACTCATTTGAGCAAGTTACTTTCCCTGTTCGCGTTATGAAGTATTTGGGAATTAAAAAACTTGTTGTTTCTAACGCAGCTGGTGGAGTTAATCCAGACTTTGAAGTTGGTGAAATTATGATTATAAATGACCATATCAATGCTTTCCCAGGAAATCCGCTGATTGGAAAAAATATAGACGAAATGGGTCCGCGTTTTGTTGATATGTTTGAAGCTTACGACCCTAAAATGATTGCGCTAGGAAAAAAAGTTGCACAAGAAAACAACATTCGAATTGCGGAAGGAGTTTACTATGGTTTAACAGGACCTATGCTAGAAACACCGGCTGAATACAAAATGATTCGTATCTTAGGAGCAGACGCAGTGGGTATGTCTACCATTCCTGAAATAACTGTTGCAAGACACATGGATATACCGTGTTTTGCAATATCGATTATTACCGATTTGGGCGTACCCGGGAAAATTAAAAAAGTAGACGTTGCAGAAATAATTGCTGTTGCAGGGAAGCAAGAGCCAAAGATGACGACAATAATTAAAGAATTGATTACCCAAATATAATGGCGAACATTAACAGAGATAATTACGAAGTAGTAATAGGTTTAGAAGTACATGCTCAAATGCTTACTAAAACCAAAGCCTATTCTAACGATATTAATGAGTACGGCGCTCAGCCCAATACAAATATTAGTGCAATTACGTTAGGGCATCCAGGTACTTTACCTATGATGAACAAAAAGACAATAGAATTTGCCATCAAGCTAGGTTTAGCGTTAGACTGTGATATTGCACCCAATCAGTATTTTGCAAGAAAAAATTATTTCTACCCAGATTTACCAAAAGGTTATCAAATTACACAAGATAAAACACCCATTTGTACAGGCGGTAAAGTAATCATTAATTTACCCGATGGAGACAAGAAAGAAATAGGACTTACCCGTATCCATATGGAAGAGGATGCCGGAAAAAGTATACACGATGTGGATGTTTATGATACTTTGGTTGACTTAAATAGAGCTGGGACACCTTTACTAGAAATTGTTTCTGAGCCAGACTTACGCTCGTCTGACGAAGCATATGCCTATGTTTCTGAAATTCGTAAACTTGTCCGATACCTAGACATATGTGACGGAAACATGGAAGAAGGATCGCTTAGATGTGATGCTAACATTTCTGTAATGCAAAAGGGTTCTAAAACATTTGGAACAAAGGTAGAGGTGAAAAATATGAACTCAATACGAAATGTACAACGGGCAATTGAGTTCGAAATTGACCGACAAATAACTGCTCTAGATAACGGTGAGGTTATCGCTCAAGAAACACGTTCTTTTGATGCCGTAAATTCATCTACCATCTCAATGCGTTCCAAAGAAGCTGCAAATGACTATCGTTATTTTCCAGAACCTGATTTACAGCCTATCAAAATAACATTAGATGAAATTGAAGAAGTAAAGCTGAATATGCCAGAACTACCTGCTACGCTATTTAAGCGCTACACGGAAGTATATGGCCTTTCTGATTACGACGCCTACAACCTTACGGATAATAAAGGAATTGCTCTGTTTTACAACGATATTTTGAAACACACAAACAATTTCAAAGCTGCTACAAATTGGGTAATGGGAGATGTGAAGTCATACTTAAACCAAGAAGGAATAGAGATTGATAACTTCCCAATTTCGGCACAAGGTATAGCCAACTTAATTCAAATCGTTGATGAAGGAAAGGTAAGCTCTTCAGTTGCTTCTCAAAAGATTTTCCCAGTATTTGTTAAAGAGCCGAATACGGCACCTTTGGATATTGCAGAACGTCTTAACCTAATTCAAGATTCTGACGAAGACAACATCAAACAGTACATTTCGCAGGTAATAGAACAACATCCAGACGAAGTTGCGCGTTATAGAGCAGGTGAAAAGAAGCTTACAGGTTTTTTTATGGGACAATTAATGAAGGTTTCTAAAGGAAAAGCTGATCCAAAAGCGTCTAATAAATTAATGAGAGAAATGCTAGAAGCAAAATGAAAAATAGTCTATACATACTTATATTAAGTGCAGTTTTATTAAGCTGTTCATCAAACGATACATCTGAAGAAACAAACGTTTCTAATCTAGTAGAAGAAAACGATGCTACGAATTTAAAAGAAACCAATAATGATAAATTAACATCTAAAATTGGTGAAATTAATTTTACAGTAGCAGGTAAAATAGAAAACGGTATACATGCGCAATTAAATGTAGAAGCAAATACACCGCAAGGTCCTATTGTGCTAGGAACAACTTATGCAGATGACCAAGGAAATTTTAACATACAAGGAAATATTGCAGACATGGGAATTTATCAGCTGAGATTAGTTGAAAAAACAAACAACCCAAACGCTGAAAAAGCAATTCCATTAACGTTGAATATTGACGACTCTGTTTACATAACCGTAAATTTTGATAACTTCAACCAAGCACCAAAATACAGCGGTACAGCTTGGGCAGATCAATTAAACGGATACTTTGATAAACTATTTGACTTTATTGAATTCCAAAGAGGTTTGAAAAATCCAGAAAAAATGAATCAAACAACACTTGTAGCATTAATTGAAAAGAATAAAGCACCATTAGACAATTATTGTAAAAAAGCGATAGACTCAGACCCCGATAATCCTGCCAATCTTATTTTAATGAAAGAATTGTATCCGCTAGAATATCTTGGTGGTTTTGAAAACTGGGACGGTTCTAACATTAAAACATTAAAGAAAATGCAAGACGGATTTAACCGTACTTATCCATCTAATCCTATCAGTAATCAGATTATTTTACAAGTAAACCAACTAGAAAGTGGATATAACGAGTACGTTTCTTTTGAATCAATGAAAGTTGCTCCTGAAATCAGCATGAAAGATCCAAGTGGAAAAACGAGAAGTCTATCCGATTTGCGCGGTAAAGTTGTACTTATTGACTTTTGGGCATCTTGGTGTGCTCCGTGCAGAAGAGAAAATCCGAATGTAGTTAGAATGTATAACGAATATAAAGACAAAGGATTTGAAATATTTAGTGTTTCTTTAGACAATGATGCCAATGCATGGAAACGCGCAATTGCTTCTGACGAATTAATTTGGAAAAATCATGTATCTGACCTAAAAGGATGGAAATCTTCAGTGGTTGGTACTTACAAATTCCAAGGAATACCCTACACCGTTTTAATCAATAAAAATGGTGAGATAATAGAAAAAGGACTAAGAGGAGCAGCTTTGGAACGAAAGTTGGAATCCCTTTTGAAATAAAACAAGAATTATGAAATTACAGATTACACTTTTAGCACTTTTAATTTGCGCTCAAACTGCCTTTTCTCAGATAGACAGAATTAACCAAAAACCAATAACAGTTGTATTAAAAGGACAAATCTTTAATTTACCTCACGACACATTAAAGGTAGCTCAATATTTAGGAAAACAAGGGTATAGAGACTGGCATAAGACAGTTGCAGACGAAAAAGGAAATTTCGAAACAACCGTAAAACTGCCCAACCAAGGTTATTATGTAATACGTATTGGAGATCAGCAACATGTTAATATCGTTTTTCAAGGTGACGAAGAGATCGAAATTTATGGCGATGGCAAAAATATTGCCTATTACTGCAATATTGTAGGCTCTGAGGTGAGTACCAGTATGAACGACTTTATCAGAAAATCAAACGAATACGCGCTTCAAAAACAACAAGCGCAAGCGTATTTAAGACAAAACCCAAATCAAGTTAAAGAGGTTAATGAACAATTTCAGACTGTTCAACGCACTTTTGATGGATATCGTTCTAAGTTTATAGCAGAAAATAGACAATCACCTGCCCTACTTCCGGTTCTTTCTACCTTTGAAGTTCCCGATGAGTTTCTAGACTATGAAGTAGTAGCCAAAGAAATTATCGAAGGTTTTCCAGCATCGCCTGTTGTAAAAAGCGTTGAATTACAATTAGAACAAAATAGAGCTGCTTATAATGCAACACAAATACTTGCACCAGGAAAAGAAGCTCCTGCACTAGCATTTGCAGATACTAGCGGAACTATTAAAGAACTTAAGAACCTACGCGGTAAAGTGGTACTTATTGATTTTTGGGCATCTTGGTGTGGACCATGTAGAAGAGAAAACCCTAATGTGGTTAGGTTATACGATAAGTACAACAAAGATGGTTTTGAAATCTATAGCGTGTCGTTAGATAATAATGCACAAAAATGGAAATATGCCATTGAAAAAGATAACCTTAAATGGGAAAATCATGTCTCTGATTTAAAAGGTTGGAAAAGTGAGGCTGGTCAAGCATACGGTGTTTCATCCATTCCTTTCACTGTGCTTATCGATAAAGAAGGAAAGGTAATTCAAACCAACCTGCGTGGACAACAATTAGAAGAAGCGCTAAAATCTATTTTTGGTCATTAAAATGAGTGACAAAAAGAAGGTATATTTTGCGTCGGACTTTCATCTAGGTGTTCCTACATACGAAAAATCGTTAGAAAGAGAAAAGCATTTAGTAAAATGGTTAGATACGATTAAACACGATGCTTTAGAAATTTTTCTTGTTGGAGATATTTTTGATTTTTGGTTCGAATATAAACGGGTTATTCCAAAAGGCTTTGTAAGACTCCAAGGGAAAATTGCAGAACTAACAGACGCTGGAATACCAATAACTGTTCATACGGGAAACCATGACATGTGGATTTTTGACTATCTACCAAAAGAATTAGGTGTTACTTTATACCGAGAACCAATCACACGTACATTTTACGATGCGAAATTCTACATTGGACACGGTGATGGTTTAGGTCCTGGCGACAAAGGATACAAATTCATCAAAAAAGTTTTTTCTAATCACTTTTTCCAATGGTGCTTTGCTCGTTTACACCCCAATTTTGGTGTAGGAGTTGCAGACTATTCATCGCGTAAGAGCAGAGCTAAAACAGGTTCTAACGACGAAAAATTTTTAGGTGAAAATGAAGAATGGCTAGTTATCTATGCTAAAGAAATACTGGAAAAAGAACATTTTGATTACTTTATTTTTGGACATAGACACTTGCCCTTAAAAATAAATCTAGGGAATAACAGCACATATCATAACCTTGGCGACTGGATTAAATATTTTACTTACGGTGTTTTTGACGGAGAAAGCTTTCAATTAAAGCAGAGTAAACCCGATAATGTTCCAGGAACTCCTTACACCTTTTAACCTAAGTAGAACCACATAGACGACTGTTTATCAAAAAATAGATAGAACTCTTCAAATAATTATTCTCAACTACTTTTCTCTAAAAAAAAAGAGCACTTTAATTTTTGAATGTATCTTTATTCAAAAAAACTACATGAAAAACTACATTGCCCCAGCCTTATTTTCTATTGCCATTATTATTGGCGCTGGATTATTAGCCAACGCGTATAAAAACAGAAATAAAAAACAAGGTGAAATTGCCGTAACAGGATTAGGTGAAACGAACTTTGAATCTGACAAAATAGTCTGGAATGCAGAATTCTCGAACTCAAACTACGAATTAAAACAGGCGTATAATGAGTTAAAAAGAGATAAAAAGAAAATACTAGATTATTTGTTATCAAAAGGTATTAAACAAGAAGAAATTGTATTCAAAGCAGCATCATCTAGGCAAGATACCAAATCTAATTATTCTGAAGATGGCAGATACGTTGGAGAATCATTTACGGGCTATACGATTGTTCAACAGTTTACGATTTCGTCAAAGGAAGTCGCAAAAACAGAAAAAGTTTCTAGAGAAATTACAGATTTATTAAATGAAGGAATACAAATAACCTCAAGCTCTCCGCGGTATTATTTTACAAACTTAGACGATTTAAAAATATCGCTTATCTCACAAGCTACGGAAAATGCACGACTGAGAGCTGAAAGCATGGCAGTAAATGCAGGCTCTAAGCTTGGAGAATTAAAGGATGCTAAAATGGGAATATTTCAAATTTTAGGTCAAGATTCTGGCGAAGATTACTCTTGGGGTGGAACCTATAACACGAGTTCTAAGAATAAAACAGCTTCAATAACAATGAAACTTACTTACGCAATAGATTAAATAGTTTCTTCAACAGAAGCAATTACCTTTTTGTAAGTTTCTACTTTCTGAAGATTTGCTTTGTAAAACTCTCTTTGTGAACGATATGAACCAAGTTTCTTTTTACATAATCTGAAACGTGGTTTTGTTATATTGTGGTGTCTCCCACACATATTTACGCTCAACTCCCCTTTAAACTCAGTAATCAGAAAAAACCAATCTTGACCCAACTTAAGCGTTAATCCACAAGCAGCGCTGCTCAGGTTTGTTTTTATTATTCGTTCACTCACTTCTTCGCCCTTAATTATTTCCGAAATTGAGATTAACACTTCGATTTGTCTGTTATCCACAAGCGTATCAATTGCAACTACTTTTCCTGTAAAGATATGAGAAGCTTCCTGTACCTCTTGTTTTGTAAGAGCTTTAAGTTCTAAACAGCTACACGCCATAATAACAGGTGTAAAGCAGAGAATAAAAGTTAGTAATAGTAAGTTTTTCATTAGAATAAATCTTTTAGCGTTTCTAAACCTATACCTCTCGAACCTTTCAACAATATTGTCTGATTCTGCAAGTCGTGCTTTTCAAAAAAGCTTCTCGCTTCGTTTTTATTTTCAAAAAAATGCGACGAAGAATTTTCAACACGCTTATAAATAGGTCCGACAAAATAACAAGTAATACTAAGATTTCGAACCAAATCTACAATTTTCTGGTGTTCAGTTATACTCTCCTCTCCAAGTTCTAGCATATCTCCCAACACCAGTATCTTTTGTTTCGCTTCGGTTTGCTCAAAACTCTTAATGGCAGCATAAACACTTGTTGGATTTGCATTATATGCATCCAGAATCAATGTGTTTTTTCTACTTGTAACTTCTACCTGCGACCTATTGTTCTTAGGCGCATAGTTGGTCAAGGCTTCTCGAATTGATTCAAAATTTACATCAAAATAAACACCTACAGCTGTTGCTAATAATAAGTTGTAAAAGTTATATTCTCCTATTATCTGTGTTTCCAGTGCTTTAGAATTATAATCCGTAGATTGGAAAGAAAACACTACCTCAGGTTTCAATTTTACTAGAGAACCCACTACATTGGATGTAGATGTGGTACCGTAAGAAAATGTTGGACAATTAGCTGGTAATTGCTGACGAATACGCTCGTCGTCTTGATTATAGAAGACAACACCTTCCTCTCGCGAGAGAAAATCGAATAGTTCTGTCTTTGTTTTTATAACACCTTCAAGACTTCCGAAACCTTGTAAATGGGCTTTTCCAATGTTGGTTATCACACCGAAATTAGGTTCACAGATGCTTACCAACTCGGCAATGTCGCCAGGCTTATTGGCACCCATTTCAATTATCGCTAGTTCGTGTTCTCTAGTCAGTTCTAACAAGGTTAAAGGTACGCCGATGTGGTTATTTAAATTTCCTTTCGTACACAATACATTGTACTTCTTGGCTAGCACGGAATTAATGAGTTCTTTACTAGTCGTTTTTCCGTTCGAACCTGTAATACCAATTACTTTAATGCCGATAGCATTCCTGTGCCAATTTGCCAACTTTTGCAAGAAAAGTAGTGTGTCTTTCACCCAAAACTTCTTAGTATTATCAGCTTGAGCAGTATCGCTAACAATTACATACTTTGCACCTTTTTGAAGTGCTTCATTGGCGTATTCGTTCCCATCAAAATTCTCACCCTGCAGACAGATGAAAAGACTGTCTTTTTTTATTGTTCGTGTATCTGTGCAAACTCCGCTACAAGAATTAAACAACTCGAATAAATTTTCCATAGATATAAAAAAACCCTGACAAATCTGTCAGGGTTAGTTATTATGTTAATGTCAATTATTTGTTATAGTTCAGTCCAACTGGCGATCCAACTCTATCCATGGCACATCTAAACCCGATGTAATCTGTTGCTTGATCTTCGTCTAAGTATCTTCTGTTTCCACCTACTAACCAGTATGCTCTATCTTTCCAAGAACCACCTTTGTAAACACGTGCTTTATCAGAAACTAAAGTAGTTGGCCAAGCTGTTCTGTTTTCACCTCCTGGCTTTACTAAACTTCCATCTAATCCATACTCTTCATATTTACTTTGGTACATAATTAAATCTGGATCTCTAGACGCTTGGTTGATTGCATTCTTGCGCTCGTCATTACCGAAATAAATAGAGCTTTCAATGTCACCATCAAGATAATCAATATAATCATCTCTTCTGTAATTTAATCTACCAATGTTTTCCTCTTCACTTACTTGCCTGTACTTTAACTTACCTGGAGTATCAACAATAAAATCTTTGAAACCATCGCGCAACATTGTTATAATTTCGAAAGCATAATCTTCTCCACCTGGAGCTGTTCTTAATTCATCTGCGAATATCCCTTCAAAGATTTCTTCTTGCACCTTCAAGGCAGCCTCAGTATTATACTTTTGATTTCTCAGTTCTATCGCCTCATCCAAGACTTCATTTATGGCTTTTAATATTGTTAATTCCACTTCGTCTTTTTTAAATCCCTGAGAAACAAAGTATGGATCTGGTGCATAACCTGAACGAACAGGATTTGCAGATTCATTATTTTTAGCAATTCCGGTAGAGATTACAGTATCAAATGGATCATGCTTTGAAGCAGAAACTCGCTGGTAACGGATTCTTTCGAACTCATTAAGGTATTCTTTCATTCCATGAACATCGTATTCTACCTGTGCATTTTTAATATCAATTGCTCCTTCGTTATTCAATAATTTAGTTGTAAATACATTTCCTCTAAATGGTCTAAACTCATCAAAATCTTCGGAAGACAACGGTCTGTATACATCTAATACCCATTCAGCAACGTTACCTGCCATGTTGTATAAACCATAATCATTCGGCCAATATGCAGTAACTGGTGCTGTTACATCGGCACCATCGTTTAGGTTACCCGCAACTCCCATATAATCTCCTCTTCCTCTAACAAAATTGGCACGTATAGCTCCTTGGAACTCTTCGTCATCTTGTCTTACCCAGTGACCGTCCCATGGATATTCTCTTCTATCGGTGATAACTTCAGAACCTTCGTTTTGTAAGTTTCCAATCAATCCGTAGTAAGCAAATTCCCATTCTGCTTCAGTTGGTAGTCTGTAACGTGGTAAAAGAATACCATCTTCCATTTTCACAATACGCTCAGCCAAATCTTTTCCTTTTCTTCCTGTAGCGTTTGACGGATCTAAATCTTGTAGATTTTGTCTAACTTCCTCTTCGTACTGACCTGCTAAATAAGACTCTGTGTTAAAAGTTGCTTCATCGGACTGGTCTACGTTGAAGTTTAAAATACCCTCACGTATTAAAATATATTCGTTTACTCTGTCCGTTCTCCACTTGCAATAATCGTTGGCTTGCAACCAAGAAACACCAACCACAGGATAATCTCTGTATGCAGGGTGACGCAAGTAGTACTCTACGTATTTTTCGTTAAATCCTAAAGGAGATCTCCATACCAAAGTATCTGGTAAAGCGTTTTTATAAATCATTGGATACGTCTCGTAAGCTCTGTCTATCCAATATAAATATTCTAACCAGTGAAAGTTAGTTACTTCCGTTTGATCCATGTAGAAAGAAGAAACAGTAACCCTTCTTGGTCTGTTATCATAATCAAACATTACATCGTCAATGGCTCTTCCCATTGTGAATGTACCTCCTTCAACCAAAACAAGACCTGGTCCTGTTTCTTGATCTACGAAAGGTACTCTTTGAAATCCTCCCATTCTAGGGTTGTTGTAATCCCAACCTGTAGAATCAGAACGCTCTGTTGCACAAGATGCTATAAGTGCTACCGCAGCTACAGCTCCAAGTAAGTAACTTAGAAATCTCATATTATTGCTCTGTTTTTTCATATTATATCCTTGCAAATTTACTTTCAATAACGACAATTCAAATTTTGGTTACGTATTTTTCTAATTAATTTTAGAAAGACGGACAACTTATTGTTTTAAACGAAACAGGTTTGTCTTTGCAGTTTAAATTTAAACCAAGTGAAACCTCATGGCTTCCTCCTGATGTCGCATTATTCAAACGCGATACAGTAACATCATAACTGTATCCTACTTTAAACTCTCCAGTATTTAACCCTACACTTAAAATAAATGCATCTCTATTTCTTAACCACGCTCCTGCCGTGAAAACACCATATTTAACATATGTACCAATGTTTAATTCCATAAAACCTTGTTGGTATTGGTAGATTATGTTAGGCATAATTGATGTAGTGTTCGTATACTTCGATTTACTGCCTAATGGAATTTCAGCTCCCATATGTCCTGTTAAACGGATAGGCATTTTACTATCTCCAAGAATAACAGATTCGTTTGGTCTATTCAAATGATGTGCAGAAAAACCAAAAAAGAAGTTTTTACTGAACCCAACAAAACCTGCTGAAGCATCAAAAAACCCTCTATTACCTCCTCTTGGAATATCTCCTGTTCCATAAATAAACCCTCTTCTCGGATCTATCATATCACCGAAAGTTAGTTTATCCCAATCTAAGGCTTTTTGATTCCATGTTGCCTTTCCTGCAAAAAGCATCGTGAATTTTCGGTTTACTTTTAAGTGATAAGAATAAATAAGACTTAACGTTGTATGGTTTATTGTTCCTTGACCCTGCTGATCATGTGTAGCAATTACTCCAAAACCACCCGAAATATTTTTAAAGTATTGATCGTAAGAAACAGAATAGGTAACAAATTGACCTGACAAACCTGGCCATTGATTTCTGTAGTTTGCTGCAAAACGCGGACAACCATTAGATCCCGCGAAAGCAGGATTTAAATACAATGGGTTTGCATAGAATTGCGAAAACTGAGGATCTTGCGCATGAAGATCACCCACAAACAGCAAGCTAGCAAACAACATGGAAGTCTTTATTAAAAGTTTTTTAATCATTCAATTTTGGATTAATCCATTTAGCATAACGTAATATAACCGTCAATGTTACGAAAAAAAAGTAAAATCATCTACATTTTCTTCAACTTCTTAAAATATTAATACAAACACTTCGTTAAACATGCATCAGAATCCAATAAAGTTCTGATATTTGTTTACCAAAGGTTTTTCTTTCGTTATGACATTGATTAAGAGGATACGATTAATACTGAGTTTAGTTACAATTTTTGTTTCTATTAATAGTACACTTGCTCAAAGACAAGAAACAATTGTTTTAGACTGGAAAGAAAATACAACCACTTTAAATTCAATTAACGAAACAATTGAACAACCCAATTTAAGTACGGCTAATGTAGAAGGTGAAAAATATCTTTCATTTCATCGTTTTAATAAAAGTACTAACACACTTGAATCACAGCTAGAGAGTTACAGTTATGAAGACGCCTCGGAAGTAGATAAAAAGTTTGTTACAAGCAATAACATTGTAATTACAGGAGACATTCAATTTACAAGAAAAACAACTGAAAACAGAGCTCAAAAAATAGAGCTTGTTAGTTTTTCTCCTTACTTGATGGTTGGTTCTACATTAAAAAAAGTAACAGATGTATCTATCTCATTTGCTCAAAATAATGGGTTGAGTGCGAAGAGCAGAGATTATGTTGCCAACTCAGTTCTTAGAGATGGTAGTGGAGATTGGTACAAAATACGAATTGAAAAAACCGGAGTTTATGCAATAAACCGTGAGTTTCTAGAATCGATTGGCGTAAATACAAATGGCCTAAATCCAAACCACATCAACATATATGGTAATGGATTTGGAATTTTACCTGAAAACAATAACCTTTTTAGACCAGACGATCTTGCGCTGAACGCTATACGCATAACAGGAGATACAGACAACTCTTTTGATGAGAATGACCAGATCATCTTTTATGCTCAAGGTGCCGACAGATGGGAGCGCTCAGGAAGTTTTGGCTTTACGCAGATAAAACATATTTATAGCGACTTTAGTACCTATTTCATAAATATAAATCCAAACGCGCTTCCAAAACGCGTAGAGCAAGCGATTACCACAAGTGCTCCTTCTACTGTTACTGTAAATACATTCAATGATTTTGGAAGGTACGAACAAGACCTTGTAAACCTAACCAAAGGAGGACAGCGCTGGTTTGGCGAAGAGTTTGATGTGAACCTAACTCAGAATTTTTCGTTTAATTTTCCGAACATTGTTTCAGGAAGTTCAGTCAACTTCAAAACAGGCTGGGCGCACAAATTAGGAGGTTCCAATTCTACTTTTGTTATATCGCAAGCCGGAAACACACTTCTATCTTCTACTCTAGCCTCAAACAGCAATGGTTTTTATATTTCAAACCAAATTAGCTCTTTTCAGGCAAGTACAGGCAATATTAATTTATCTTGTACCTTCAATCGATCGAATCCGGCAGATGTTTTATACCTCGACTTTTTAGAAGTGAATGTAGAGCGTAATTTATCTTTCTCAGAAAACCAGATGGACTTTAGACATATCGGCTCAATATCCACAGGAGGAATTGCTGAATTTACCCTAAACAATTACAATCCAGGTTTACAAACTTGGGAAATTACAGACATTAACAATCCTTCAGTGATTAACGGAAACTTAAACGGTAACGTGTTTACGTTTAAAGTAGGTACAGACTCCTTGCGCCAGTTTATTACCTTCAACGGCAACTATTTGGCTCCTACTTTTATTGAAAAACTTGCTCCTCAAAACCTTCATGGATTAGCCCAAGCAGACAATCTAATTGTTACACACCCTTTGTTTTTAAACCAAGCAGAAAGATTAGCAAATTTACACCGAACTCAAGGCTTATCTGTACATGTTGTTACACTCAATCAAATTTACAATGAATTCTCAGGTGGGATGCAAGATGCTACTGCAATCAAAACCTTTGCTAAAATGTTTTTTGATAGGTCCAATGGAGATCCAAACCTAATGCCCAAGTATCTTACGCTTTTTGGAGATGCAACCTACGATCCTAAAAATAGAGTAGCCGACAACAATTACATGGTTCCTGCTTATCATTTTAGACGTCCAGCAAATAACTCTATCAACCTCATCAACAACTTACCAACCGATGATTATTTTGGCCTACTTGGTGATAACGAAAGTATCTCGAATGGAGATGACCTTGATATCGGCGTGGGTAGAATTCTTGCAACAACGCAACAACAAGCCATCGCTGTTGTAAACAAAATAGAACATTACATGAAAAATGGCTCTTCTTTGTTTAGTGGTTCCAACGCAGCAAACTGCAACGAGGAAGGTTTCTCTTCTACACAAGGCGCTTGGCGCATGAAGTACTCAATTATTGCAGACGATAGAGACGATCCTATTGATACCTTTATTCCTACAGATGCCGAGCCAGCTTACGCTTATGTGAAAGAAAACCACTATGAAATGAATGCTGTAAAAATATATTTAGATGCCTATCAACAGCAAGTTACGGCGGGTGGACAAAGATATCCGGACGCAACAGAAGAAATAAACCGAAACATCGAAAACGGTAACATTATGATGACCTACGTTGGTCATGGTGGGGAGTCTGGAGCTGCTCAAGAGCGTGTAATAGGTATTAATCAAATAAACAGCTGGACCAATATAGATAATATGCCTTTGTTTGTTTCGGCAACCTGTGAGTTTACGAAATATGACGACAATGAGCGAGTTTCTGCTGGAGAATGGATGCACTTAAATCCGAACGGAGGAGCAATTGCTTTAATGACCACAACACGTTCTGTTTTCTTTGGCGTAAATACCACCACGAATAAAAAACTATTTGAAAATGTTTTTACTCGCGAAGTCGACGGAAATCCTTTGGCTTTTGGAGAAATTATTCGCAGAACTAAGAACGAAGTAAGCGGTTCTTCTAATAAAAGGTCGTTTACACTAATTGGAGACCCTGCTTTACGCATTGCATTGCCTACACAGAAAGTTGTGCTAGACTCTATCAATAATTTTGCAACATCTGACTACCAAGATACAATTAAGGCTCTTTCTAAAGCACGTATGACTGGACACCTAGAAGATCAGTTTGGAAATATTTTAACAACTGAGAATGGTATTTTAGAACCCAGTATTTACGACAAACCTAAAACCACTTTCACGCTTGGGCAAGACGAAGATTTCCCTCGAGAGTTTGAAATTCAAAAAAACATACTGTACAGAGGTAGAGTTTCAGTTACCAATGGATACTTTGATTTCGACTTTATTGTTCCGAAAGACATTGACTATAACTTTGGTAAAGGAAAAGCAAGTTTTTATGGCTACAATGAAACTACATCCGCCGGAGGATTCGATTCTCTTTTTTATATTGGAGGAATTAACACGTCTGGTTTAAATGATGATATGGGACCTGATTTAACCCTTACTCTAAACGACGATAATTTTGTAGATGGAGGAATTACCAATGAAACTCCTATTTTGATTGCTACTCTTTTTGACGAAAACGGAATCAACACTGCAGGCAGCGGTATTGGGCATGATATTACAGCAACAATTGACGCCAACACAGCTGACGCAATTATTTTAAATGAGTTTTATGAAGCAGATTTAGACACTTACCAAAGTGGTAAAATAAGATATCAACTCCCACAACTTAATCCAGGAAGACACACATTAGAACTTAAAGCC
Organism: Lishizhenia sp.; assembly: GCA_965656535.1. Classification (GTDB taxonomy): domain Bacteria; phylum Bacteroidota; class Bacteroidia; order Flavobacteriales_D; family Crocinitomicaceae; genus Lishizhenia. Next base: position 96,747 of record CBFHKX010000002.1, on the reverse strand, counting down.
TGGGATGTGAACAACAATTCATCTGAAATTAACTTAGAATTTATTGTTCAAGAAGAAGAAAATATTGTTTTAGAACACGTCTTAAATTACCCCAATCCGTTTACAACCAGAACTGACTTTTATTTTGAACACAACCAAGTATGTAACAGTTTAAAAACACAAATCGAAATTTTCACCGTTTCAGGAAGACTCATAAAAACCATAAACGAAGAAGTGAAAACAGCTGGTTTCAGAACAGAAGGAATAACATGGGATGGTAGAGATGAATTTGGCGACCAACTTGCCAAAGGAGTTTATATTTACAAAGTAACTGTAGAGAACGAATTCGGTGAAACTAGCTCTGAAATAGAAAAATTGTACCTTTTAAAATAAGAATACAATAAAAATTGCTTAAAAACGTATATTTGTTCCACACAATCACGAGAACACATAAAAATGAAAAATAGTATAATCATATTCCTGAGTATTTTGGCTACACATAGCGTTTTTGCTCAACCAAATAATACTCCTATTGATGATGATGCACTTCAACTCAATACGATAACTACATCTGTACCATTTTTACAAATTACACCAGATTCGAGATCTGGAGCTATGGGAGATGCGGGTACGGCACTCTCAGCTTCTTCTGCATCTTTATTTTGGAACACTTCAATGCTTAGCTTTTCAGAAGAAAATAATGAAATTGGTATTTCTTACTCACCTTGGTTAAGTAGTTTGGCGAACGACATCAGCCTATCCTATTTATCTGGATACAAAAAGCTAGACAATCGAAATACAGTTGGAGGTTCTCTACGTTTCTTTAGTTTAGGCGAAATCGTTTTTACAGATGATCAAGGAGATGTAACACGTAATCACACCCCAACAGAGTTTGAAATTTTAGGTGGTTATGCCTTTAAATTAAATGAAAACTTCTCTTTAGGTATGAATGGTAAATTTGTATTTAGTAACCTTACTGCCGGGATTTCTGTGGGTGGTGCTGAAACAAAAGCCGGTATTGGAGGAGCTGCTGATGTATCTTTTACCTATTACAACCCAGAAGTTGATTACTTCGGAACTAGAGGTAAATATGCGTTTGGTATGACAGTAAATAACATTGGAAATAAAATTTCCTACACTTCTCTAGAAGACAGAGATTTTATGCCCACCAACCTTAAAATAGGTAATGCCTTTACGTTCGATTTTGATAAATACAACTCATTAACATGGAACACAGATATTTCAAAACTATTGGTACCTACTCCTCCTGCTTTTGAACAAATCAATGGAGAAACAACCTTGGTATCTGGAAAAGATCCTAACGTAGGTGTAATTGCAGGTGTTTTACAAAGTTTCTATGATGCGCCTGGTGTTTTGGTTAGAGATAACACAGATAATCTCGTACAAAACGAAGATGGAAGTTATGAAATAGTTAGTGGTTCTCGTTTAAAAGAAGAACTATCAGAAATTATGATTGGAACAGGATTAGAATATGGATACAACGATATTTTTTCTGTTCGTGCAGGATATTTCTATGAAAACAGAAACAAAGGAGCGCGTCAACACCTTACTTTTGGTGTTGGTTTCAAATACAACGTTTTCTTAATCGATTTTTCTTATCTAACTTCTTTAGGTGCTATTAACAATCCATTAAACAATACGTTAAGATTTTCTTTACGTTTCCAGTTTGGAAATAACTCTTCTCAAAGCGATAGCGCAAAGCCTGAATAATGAAAATTAAAATTGGATTTGGTGTAGATGTTCATCAACTTGCTGAAGGACACTCTCTTTTTATTGGTGGAAAACAACTCGAATCGAAACTTGGAGCGGTTGGACATTCTGATGCTGATGTTCTTTTGCATGCAATTTGTGATGCCATGCTTGGTGCACTCAACCTTAGAGATATTGGATTCCACTTTTCAGACACTGATCCTCAATATAAAGGAATAGACTCTAAGATTTTACTCACAGACACCTTTAAGTTAATAAAAGAGAAAGGATTTTACCTTGGTAATTTAGATTGTACAGTTATACTAGAGAAGCCTAAAGTAAATCCACATATAGAAGATATGCAACGTATTATTGCTAACATTCTAGAAGCAGAAATAGAAGACATTTCAATAAAGGCTACTACCCATGAAAAAGTAGATTCTTTTGGCGAACAGCGAGCAATAAAAGCATATGCCGTTTGCTTACTTCAAAAAGACAATTGATTTAACGAATATAAAGAGGAGCAATACAAGCGTGTTGAATACACGATTTATTCTTGAATTAACAGCTCTACTTACTCTCTTCTCAACTCACCATTCTTCCAGGCGTTAATAAACGAATTCCAAGATGCTGGATTCAGTAAATTATTCATAGGCATTTGCCCTTGTGTGTAAAGACGTGTATGCCTTTGTTGAGCTTCCCAACTATAACTTAAAGAAGCATCTCCCGGTAATTTTGCAGCTGCGAAGGCCAAACTTTCTCCAGATAGCTGTCGTTGCGCTTTTCGCAATGCATCGTTATAAGGCTCCATCTCTACAAAGGCTTTAGCGAACTGCTCTCTAGATGGCCAAGGATAAACCTTTACCTCTGGTAGCAAAATTGTATCTGGCGTCATAATATGTATCATACTGTAACGGTCAGAAGTAAGTGTATCTGGCACAATGTAAGAAGATGTTTTAAACCCAAACGAGCTAAAAACAATGGTATCACCCGGGCGTGTAACAAAACTAAAATAACCGTAGTAATCTGAAATGGTTCCTTTCCCTGTTGTTTTATCGTAAACGGTAGAATAAGAAACGTTATCCAAGCTATCTACCGAAACAATTACACCACTTAACTGCACTAATAAAGGATCTTTCTCTTCTTTCTGAGCAAAAGAAAAAGAAAAAACAAAGAGAATTAAAAATGTGGATGTAATGAATTTCATAGATAAACTTTCTTTAAAGATAATAGCTTTCTGCTGTCTTCTCAAATATTTAACAATAGTTTAGAACTATGGGTTAAAAAAGACGTTGTAATTCTTCTTTCAAAAATTTTATAGTTATTTCTGTTGGTAATTCACCTACTTCTGCAACAACCTCAAATATTTTTGCACTGAAATCCATTCCAGTAGCAGTTTCTTCCATAGCATTACCAGCAATGTTTATTATTTTGATGGTTTCTTCTTTTGCGTTCTTTACCATATCCCAAGCTTGGGTAGAAATAAATATCTGCTGCGCTACATTGTGATCATATTCTTCTCTGATCGACTTTAATAGATCTGCTTGCATCGCCTTGGCAGGTTTACCCGGATTATGCAAACGCATCACAATGTTACTCGGTGATATACGCTCCATAAATAAAACTACACGCTGATAAGCTTCTACTCTACTGGGTAAAAGATGTTGTTGTCTTTCTTTCTTTAACTCCATCGCAACGCGCTGTACTTGGGTATCGTTTTGTTTTTTCAAAAACAAATAAACCACAACGCAAATGGCTGCTGCGGGAATAAAACCGACTAAAAAAGTTACTACTATTTCCATTTTTATTTAAATAACACGATAAAATGTAAAAGTAACAAATAAATAGAATGCTTTGCGCACTAAAATTTGCTTCTTCCTAGATTCTAAGCCAACAAAATAGAAGCAGTGCTCTTTTCTAAAATCTTTCTCCGTTTTATGAAATATGCACGGGTTTTTTATAGCTTTGTATACTTAATTTGTAGGATATGATTCAATTATCAAACCGTTTACTGAACATGGAGGAATCTGCAACGATTGCCATGTCTAGAAAAAGTAGAGAACTCAAACAAGCAGGAAAAGACGTTATTTCTTTAAGTTTAGGAGAGCCCGACTTCAACACGCCCGATTTTATTAAAAACGCAGCGGTGGAAGGTATGAATCAGAACTTTACGAAATATACACCTGTTCCTGGATATGATGATTTGAGACAAGCTGTTTGCGATAAATTTGAACGCGACAATGGTTTACACTACTCAAAAGATCAAATTGTAGTTTCTACCGGAGCCAAACAATCCATCGCAAATGTGGTGATGTCTGTTATAAATCCGGGAGACGAAGTAGTTATTCCTGCACCATTTTGGGTGTCTTACATAGAAATTGTAAAAGTAGCCGGTGGAATTCCTGTAGTTATTTCAGCAGATATTGAATCTGACTTTAAAATCTCAGGTAAACAACTCGAAGCTGCCATCACAGATAAAACTAAACTTGTTATGTTTAGTACACCTTGTAATCCTACGGGTTCTGTGTACAGCAAAGATGAATTGAAAAACCTGGCAGATGTAATTTCAAAATATCCACACATTACGGTAATTGCCGATGAAATTTATGAGCATATTAATTTTGTTGGAAAACACGAGAGTCTTGCCCAATTTCCTGAAGTATACAATCAAGTAGTTACCATTAACGGTGTTTCTAAAGCTTGGGCCATGACAGGTTGGAGATTAGGGTATATCGGAGCTCCAAAAATTATTGCAGATGCTTGCTCTAAAGTACAAGGTCAGTTTACTAGTGCAACCTGCTCTATCACACAGCGTGCAGCAATAGCAGCTTTAAATACAGAACCGAGTGTGTTAAACGAAATGAAAGCAGCATTTAAAAACCGTAGAAAATTAGTTTTAAATGCACTTCAAAATATAGAAGGAATTAAAGTGAATGAACCTGAAGGTGCTTTTTATTTCTTCCCAGATATTTCTAGCTTCTTTGGAAAATCATACAACGGAACCCAAATAAACAACGCTTCAGATTTAACCTTATATTTGTTGGATGAAGCACTTGTAGCTTTAGTAACTGGAGAAGCTTTTGGAGATCCAAATTGTATTCGTATTTCCTATGCAACATCAGAAGATGTGCTCACAGAAGCAATGAACAGAATTAAAAAAGCACTCAGCAAATTAAGATAATGAACGTAGATAGTCTTTTTAACACTTTTAAAGAAAAATCAATTCTTGTTATTGGCGATGTAATGATTGATGCTTATGTGAACGGTCAAGTATCGCGCGTGAGTCCAGAAGCTCCCGTTCCAATTATTAATTTTTCGAACAAAGAAGAAAGACTTGGAGGTGCTGCAAATGTTGCCCTCAACCTCAAAGAATTAGGCGCAACACCTATATTGTGTTCTGTAATTGGAGACGATGAAGCTGCTAACAATTTTAACGAACTGCTAACAAATAAGTCACTACCAACACATGGTATGGTGCAATCGCCCAACCGCAAAACAACCGTAAAAACAAGAGTAATTGGTAATAATCAGCACTTATTGCGTATTGATAATGAACACACACATGATATCAATACGGATGAGGAAAATAAAATCATTACGCGCGTAAAAGAGATTATTGAGTCAGAAAAAATTGACGCAATAATTTTTGAGGATTACAACAAAGGATTACTCACAGAAAAAGTAATCGAATCGTGTATCTCAATTGCCATTGAAAATAATATCATTACAACTGTAGATCCAAAAAAGAAAAATTTCTTTTCATACAAAAATGTTACGCTTTTTAAGCCTAACCTAAAAGAGTTAAAAGAAGGTTTAAATGTACTCTTTAACTTCTCAGATAAACCCGCGTTTGAGCGTGCTGCAAATGAATTGATGCAAGCGTTACATTGCGAAAAATTATTTGTTACGCTCTCAGAACATGGCGTTTTTATTCAAGAAAAAGAAAAAAGAGTATACATTCCTGCGCATATAAGAAATATTGCAGATGTAAGTGGAGCCGGAGATACTGTGATTAGCGTAGCAACACTTTGCCTTACTGCAGGTTGCTCAAATACACAAGTTGCAGAAATAGCAAACCTTGCTGGTGGCTTAGTTTGCGAATCTGTTGGAGTGGTTTCAATAGACAAAGAAAAACTACGGGCAGAAGTTTTGAAGCTCAATTAGAACAACATGTTTAGAAATTTTAGAGAGCGCACCAATCTTTACATATACGATTCAAAAGAGAATGTTTTGAGCGTGCTTTCTTGGCTGCATGTTTTGGTTTCTTTGGCCATGATAGGCGTATTGATTTACTATTACGGTTTCCAACAGACTCCAAGCTCTAAAGCAGATTTACTTCAACTTATTCAGTACTCTTTCGGGTTTTATATTTTTAGATATATCGTTAAAGTAATTTACGATTTTAATCCGCTTGATTTTATTAAACGAACCTGGTTTGAAGCTACCCTGCTCTTTCTGCTTGTGGTAGAGGGAATCAGTTTCAATCTATTTGGAACCATGCTTGTTCCTAAATTCTTTGGAGCAATAGGTTTTGAAGGATTTGCTGATATTACAAACGTTTTTATTCAACTTTTCTTCTTGATCTACGTGATCATGGAAGTTTTCAAAAAACGCTCTTTTCGGCCTTGGCTGAAGGTACATCCCGGACTCCTGTTCACCATTTCAATTGCAACAATTATATTAATCGGTACAGGTCTACTCATGCTACCAGAGATGAGTCTTATTCCCGAGGGAATGAAATTTACAGACGCACTTTTTATGGCAACCTCATCAACAAGTGTAACGGGTTTATCAACCGTGGATATAGCATCAGCGCTTACCTTCAAAGGTCAGATCGTTACACTTATGTTGATAAAAATAGGTGGTTTAAATACGATTGCGTTTGCTGCACTTTATTTGCTGATTGCAAAGTTTGGTGTAGGCCTAAAACACCACGAAGTAATAGAAGATTTTGTAAATAAAGATTCTTTACTTAACACAGGTTCCATGTTTGGTAAAATTGTGCTTTGGAGTACGTTGATAGAAATAGCCGGTGTTTTTCTCCTTTTTATCTTTCTAGAACCTTCGGGTATATTTGCAGATCCAGGCGACCGTTTATTTCACAGTGTTTTTCATGCAATATCTGGATTTAATAATGCCGGACTAACCATTATTCCGGGTGGAATGATGCATCCGTTGTTGGTTGATAATTATCTTTTTCATTCTGTAATTATGGTCTTATTCTTCTTGGGAGGATTTGGAATGATTTATTTGTTTGACCTTTTTGAGGTTAGGCGTTTGCGCGAACGAATGAGAATGCCATGGAAAACAATACAGTTTGGAACGAAAATAAGCTTGTATTTTACGCTGGCTCTGATGGTAGCAGGCTCCATTATCTTCTTTATTTTTGAATACGATAATACGCTAGAAGGGAAATCGGGATTTGGTAAAATTGTTACTACCTTATTTGAATCACTCACAACCCGAAACGCAGGATTTAATACCGTTGATACTTCAGAATTAACGCTTCCTGTGCTTATTTTCTTCTTGTTTCTGATGTTTGTTGGAGCCAGTTCTGGATCTGCCGGAGGAGGTATCCGAACCTCCACTTTTGCTGTGGTTTGGGCTTCCGTTATTTCTACCATTAAAGGAAAACCAAATGTAGAATTGTTTAAACGTACCATTACAAACGACATTGTTCTAAAAGCATATTCAATTCTGGTCTTTTTTATACTTGGAAACATAGTAGGCTGCTTTGCTTTGGCAATTACAGAACATGAAGCACTTGCTGCAGGAAAATTCACCTTTATGGATATCGTTTTTGAACACGTTTCCGCAGCCAGCACGGTTGGTTTAAGTAAAGGAATTACAGCCGAATTAAGCACAGGAGGAAAATATGTATTAATTGTTGCCATGTTTATAGGAAGGGTGGGAACATTAACACTTGCTTATTTGTTCGGTAAACAAGTAATTAGTAAAAAATATAAATATCCATCGGGACACACGATGGTAGGATAAGGTTATGAGTGAGAAAAAAGTAGTTAAACCGTATAATCAAGAGAATAAATCAAAGAAAGAAGAAGTTGCAGAAATGTTCAATAACATCTCGGGGAAATACGACTTCCTTAACCATTTTCTTTCTTTAGGAATTGATAAGCTTTGGAGAAAAAAAGCAATTAAAATTTTAGCTGAAATTAAGCCCAATAAAATTATAGATTTAGCTACAGGAACTGGAGATTTTGCACTAGCTGCTTTAAAATTAAATCCATCAGAAATTGTTGGCGTTGATATTTCTGAGGGTATGCTAGAAGTTGGTCGACAAAAAATGAAGAAAAAAGCGGTTGACAATATCATTTCAATGAACCTTGGAGATTCTGAAGACCTGCCTTTTGAAGACAATCACTTTGATGGATTAACAGTTGCCTTTGGGGTTCGAAATTACCAAAACCTAGAAAAAGGATTATCTGAGATGTTGCGCGTAATTAGAAAAGACGGAATGGCAATTATTCTTGAATTTAGTAAGCCAAAAAAATTCCCAATCAAGCAAAGCTTTAATTTCTACTCTAAAAACATCATTCCGTTTTTGGGTAAAACTATATCAAAAGATAGTTCTGCTTACGCGTATTTACCAGAATCGGTAGAAGCGTTTCCCGAAGGGCAAGATTTTATCAATATTTTAGAAAAAGTTGGCTACAAAGAAGTATACGCAAAACCAGTTTCTGGTGGTATTGCAACTATTTATGTTGGCCGAAAATAGAATAATTCATCACTAGCTGCGTTGAAACAAAAATGAAATTTAGTAAACTACATTATTTAACTGTTCTCTTACTCCTGAGTTCAATCGCTTTTTCTCAAAGAAATGAAAAACCGAAGAACTACAGAAAGTTTGATGAAAAAAGTTTGCACTTTGGTTTCTTGATGGGCGTTAATACGGCCGACTTCTCGATCCAAACTAAACCAAGTTTGTTAGATACGTACGAAACATTTTCGATTCAAAACAGTAGACAACCGGGTTTTCAATTGGGAATTATCACTAGTCTTAAATTGGGTCACCCTACCCTAAGGTTGCGCTTTATTCCTTCTTTGTCTTTTACAGAAAGACTCCTCTCCTACTCGTTTGTAAATCCAAATAATCCAGATCAACCTACACTTGTTGACGAACGTGTGGGCTCTACGAGTGTAGATTTCCCCTTACTACTTAAATACAGAACCTTGCGTTATAACAATTTTGCAGCTTACATTATTGGTGGTGCACAATACAGTTTAGATTTACAATCAAAAGAAGAAACTTCGCAAAGTTTCAATAAGCCTTTCATTAAATTGAACCAGCACGATATTCAAGGACAAATTGGTGCAGGAGTAGATTTCTTTATGCCTTATTTTAAATTTGGTATGGAGTTAAAGTTGAGTCATGGACTCGGAAATACAATGATTCAAGACAATACAATTTTATCGGCTCCAATAGAACGATTATCGAACCGAGTTTGGTGGTTTTCTATTACCTTTGAGGGCTAATGAGTGTACTAAGTCAAATTATAATTTTACCAGAAGAACAAGAGAACCAAGAGCATATTTTGGCTTTGGGTTTGAAAAAAGCAAAACTGCGCAACCAAGATATTTCTGATTGGCGCATACGCAAACGTTCTTTTGACGCCAGAAGAAAACCCATTAAGGTAAATTTACAATTAGAATTCTGGTTAAAAGACGAAAAACGTACGTCTTTACCTCCTTTTTCACCTCAAGATGTGCAAGACAGACCAAAAGTTGCCATAATTGGTGCTGGTCCGGCTGGCCTATACGCAGCACTGCGCGCGTTAGAAGGTGGATTAAAACCCATTGTTTTTGAACGTGGTAAAAATGTGCGCGATAGAAGACGTGATTTGGCAACACTCAATAAAAATCAAACGGTAAACCCAGAATCAAACTATTGTTTTGGAGAAGGTGGTGCCGGAACTTATTCTGACGGAAAGCTCTATACGCGTTCTAAAAAAAGAGGAAACGTTTTAAAAGCGATGGAATGGTTTGTTCATTTCGGAGCGCAAGAAGAAATACTCGTTGATGCACATCCGCACATTGGAACAAACAAGCTCCCACAAATTATTACAGCTATGCGAGAAGAAATCATAGCCAAAGGTGGTGAAGTGCATTTCAACAGCAAGCTTACAGATATACACCTCGAAGAAAATAAAATAAAGGGAATCACAATTAACCAAAAAGAACTGTTTCAATTCGACGAAGTTATTTTGGCAACCGGACATTCTGCTAGAGATATTTTTTACCTCTTAGATAAAAAAGGCGTAAAGTTAGAAGCTAAACCCTTTGCAATTGGGGTACGCGTTGAGCATCAACAAGAATTAATTGACCAAATACAATATTATGGCGACACTCAAAACCCTTATTTACCGCCAGCAGCTTATAGTTTAGTTGAGCAAATAGATGGTATGGGAGTGTACTCCTTTTGTATGTGTCCGGGTGGAATTATCGCACCTTGTGCTACAGAACAAGAAGAAGTAGTAACCAACGGTTGGAGTCCGAGTAAACGAAACAATCCCTACGCAAATTCTGGTATAGTGGTAAGCGTTTCTCCTGAAGATCTTCCCAACTACACACCAGATAATCCTTTTGTATGCTTAGACTTTCAAAAAAGCGTAGAAAAAGCATGTTGGGAAAGTGCAGGAAAAACACAACAAGTTCCTGCTCAACGTATGGTCGACTTTGTAAACGGGGTGATTTCAGCTGATTTCCCAAAAACCTCTTACCAACCGGGTATTAAATCGGTAGACTTAAACCAAGTATTACCAAAGTTACTGAGTAGTAGACTCAAAAAAGCCTTTGTAGCCTTTGGGAAAAAAATGAATGGCTATTATACCAACGAAGCCGTTTTACACGCACCAGAATCCAGAACTTCATCTCCTGTTAGTATTCCAAGAGATACAGAAACCTTAGAACACATAGAAACTAAAGGCTTATATCCATGCGGAGAAGGCGCAGGTTATGCTGGAGGAATTATTTCTGCTGCCATAGACGGCATAAATTGTATGGATAAAATTATAGAAAAGTACTACGCGTAAACTCTGAAAGTAATACAGACGTAGCTGTTCCCACGTTTAACGATTCGCTCTCGCCTACGCGTGGTATTGTAATTTTATGCGTAATGTAGTTGGCAATAGTATCAGAAATTCCGTTGCCTTCATTTCCCATAACCAATATTGCTTCTGTATCAAGCTTAGATGTATAAACATTTTCTCCTTCCAGAAAAGCACCGAAAACCGGCAACTTACTTGTACTCAAAAAGGTAGCTAAATCACAATATTCTACACGCATTCTAAATGCTGCTCCCATGGTTGCCTGAATGGTTTTAGGGTTGTATAGATCTACACAATTAGAACTACATATAATTTCTTTTACCCCAAACCAATCTGCACTTCTAATAATTGTTCCAAAATTACCTGGATCTTGAATTTCGTCTAGCACCAAGGTTAAACCAGTAGATTTTGCTGGAAGCGCAAAGTACTGAGCCACCGCTATCATTCCTTGAGTGGTTTGCAAATTAGACAAAGCAAGCAAATCAGTTTCTGACACTATTTTATGTGCTACACTTTCTAAACGATTCGCATACTTAGAATATAAACGCTCAGAAACATAGACCAACTTTAACGCAGAAGGTAAATTATCTATCGCTTCTAATACAGGTTTCACACCTTCAATCAAAAATGCACGTTTCTCTTCTCTTACCTTTTTCTTAGCGAGGGCTTTTACCCTTTTTCGCTCTTCTTTAGAAACGATATCTGCGTTTTTATTTTCCATTGAATTGCAAATATCTTTTTTTTAATACATTTAACCAATAAAGAACTAAGAATAGATAAAGCTTTTCTACTTTTGTTTTCTACGTGAAGATCAATTCTACCATATCTATAATTCTCCTAACATTTTTTGTTTTGCTCAATAGCGCTTGCAACCAAACGCGTTATGTACCAAACGGTAGCTACTTACTTAAAAAAAATACAGTAGAAATTATTGGAGATGAATTGGATGTGTATACGGTAGAAAGCGTAATTAAACAATCGCCCAACAACAAAACATTAGGCGTTAAACTTAAACTTTGGGCGTATAACCGGGTTGACTCTCTGGCGGTGGCGAAAAAAAGAATTCAAAAAAATCAAAAAATACAACGCAAAAACGAGAAAATAGCTCAAAAAGAGGAACGGATTAACAAAAAACGGATGTTGGCTGCCATCAAAGATGGTGAAACGTACTACCGCCAAAAAAGATTAGCCTTAAAAGATACCCTTAACCCTAGAAAGTTTTTTAGAGAATGGCTAAAATATGAATTTGGAGAAGCTCCAGTTATTTATAGTGAAGAAGCTACGCTTAGAGCGGTAGAACAACTCGAAATTTATCTAAAAAAGAAAGGATACTACTTTGGCTCCGTTACACATACCAAGAAACTGAAACAAAATAAAAAAGCAAACATTACCTACACACTAACCACAGGCAAACCGTATGTAGTAGATAGTATTTATCTGGATTGTGAAAATCCAACCGTACGCAATGAGTATGAACTTTTTATGCAACAAGAAAATTTTGCCTTGCAACCTCCTTTTTTGTTTGACACAGAACTTCTAGACGAACAGCGCGAAGCGTTCTCAAAACACGCCAGAGATAGAACACTTTTTGGATTTAGAAAAAAATACATTACCTACGAAGCGTTTACAGACAGTACTGATCTTACCGTTAGGCTGGGCGTGCGAATTTCAGACCGTATTATTCCAGATCCAAATGATCCTAAAGCAACTCTAGAAAAACCCTTTCGCACTTTTCGTATAAGAGATGTCTATTTTCACATTGCAGATACATCAGAATTTGATGGTAATTTTCAGTCGACCATTAGTGATTTGGGCTTAAACTTAACCCGAGATGGATATGTACAAACCTTAGATACTTTATTTTTCAATGATTACCATCCAGCAGACGGCATACATGATAGTATTTTTAGACAGGCCTACTTCCTTTACAACAGAACTTTACCCATTGCACCTTCGTTAATTGAGTTTTGCAATTTTTTAGAAAACGAAAACGTATATAAAGCTTATTATGTAGAACGCAGTTTTCAACGTCTCACAGAACTTGGATTGTTTCAAACCATAAAACCTATGCTAGAAGAGATAGACGGAACCTACGAATTAGATGTGCACTATTACCTTGTACCCAACAATAAACAAAGCTTTGGTTTTGAGCCGAGAGCTACCAATAGTAACGGATTCTTAGGTGTTTCTGCTTCTATCAACTACAAAAACAAAAATGTATTCAAAAAAGGAGAAAAACTAACCATTAGTTTTAGTGGTGGTTTTGAATCGCAACCTGCCGTGTTTGACGAAACAGTAGATGGAGAACAAATTGAAAGTGCAGGCAGAAGTTTTAATACCATTGAATACGGACCATCAATAAAACTTGAGCTTCCCGGGATTTTACCTTTTGTTAATTTCACAAAACTGAGTAAACGCCATTACCCAAGCACCATATTATCCGCTGCATACAATTTTCAACGTCGATCTGATTTTAACAGACAGCTCATACAGTTTAACTACGGTTATAAATTCAACTCCGCTAAAGGCGATCAAGTATTTCAATTGGGTTTACCACTACTCTCTTCTATACAATATGTGAAATTAGACAAAGATCCATTGTTTGAAGAACGACTGGAAGAACTAAATGATTTGTTCTTGCTCAATACCTACTCTGACCAATTTATCTGGAAAGATTTTAGAGCTACGTTTGAATATTCAAATAAAAAGTTTCAAAAGGGAGATTTCTTATTTTATTATGATGCTGAATTTGATGTTGCCGGTTTGATGCTCCAAGCACTTACAAGCAATCAACCCGAAAATAGCGAAGGTTTCAAAACTTTTTTAGGTGTGCGCTACTCAGAATTTGTTCGTTTGGATAATGGATTTAAACTTTATCACGATTTAAAGAAAAAGCGTTCTTTAAACTACAGACTTTCTGTTGGTGCAGGTTTACCTTTTAACAACAACGCTACTTCTCTGCCTTTTGATTATGCTTTTTTTACGGGTGGTGCTAACGATAACAGAGGTTGGAGAGCCAGAGCGCTTGGTCCGGGAAGCTATAAATACTACTTAGACACCAATAGAACTGCTACACAAGTTGGTGATATTAGAATTGGTGGAAACGTTGAATACCGTTTTAACTTAGGCGGTTACTTTAGAGGTGCCTTTTTTATTGATGCGAGCAATGTATGGACTATTAACGAGGATGAAAACAGACCGGGAAGTCAATTCACTGCCAACTGGTACAACGAGTTTGGTATTGCTTCTGGCTTCGGTTTACGTATGGATATTGAGTTCTTTGTGGTACGATTAGATTTAGGTTTTCCCCTTAGAAATCCTGCGCTACCCAAAAATGCTCGGTGGATTTTTCAAGACAGACAACCTTACCTAGACGAAGGCTTTGAAACCTTTGGTGCCAATTTTGAAAGTATTTTACCCCGACCTTTTATTCCTCAAGTACACTTAGGAATAGGTTTTCCGTTCTAACCCATTCTAATTAGAAATAATTTCTGCATAAAAAAAGCTGCAACTTTTCAGTTACAGCTTCTTAAACAAACGAATTAAATAAGGATAGTTAAACAACTCTTACAAGTGCTAACTATTCTTTTTACTATAATTAATAGGACATCTTAAAACGTATACGCTAATCCTAGCGCACCTGTCATAAAAAGTCCATCAAAATTACCCAACTCAATTTTAGTGTTTGCAAAATGATCAAAAGATGTTTTGCTTTGCATGGCTCGTAAAAGACGTATCCAAAGTAAGCACTAAATTATCTGTAATTGCATACGCTGGTGTTAAACCAATACGCTAAATCAACATTCTGTCTGTATTTGGGTTATCTTCCCAAAAGCATAAAAATGGTTAAAATTCTCGTATGCTTTTATTTTTTCTCAAAAATACGAGAGATATTGAGATTTCTCTACTTTTCTTGTACTTATTTTAGGTCTTTCCTTAAAAAGATAACTCAATCAACTTAATACAAAAAACGTACTGTAAATATGCTGAAACAAAAAAGCCATGTTACTACATGGCTTTTAAATTCAAATGATAAAAGACTAGAATATTTTAAATTCTACTCTTCTATTAGCTTCTCTGCTTTCTGCGCTTTGTGCTTCCGGAAAATCTTCACCATAACCTTTGGTTACTAATCTATTTTCCTTGATACCTTTATTCAAAATAACTTTTTTGACTGCTTCCGCTCTTTTCTCTGATAACGCCATATTGTATTCCGAAGTTCCTAAGTCGTCTGTATATCCTTGTATAATCAAGTTATAACTTGGATTCTCTTTTAACACCTCTACAATGGCTTCTATTTTTGAAGTAGAACCCGCCAAGATTTCAGCAGATCCAAAATTAAACATAATGGTTTCCGTGGCTTCTTTAAGAACCGTCTTTGTAGCTTCTGAAGTTTGTACTTGATTTGGCATACAACCTTTGCTGTAAATTGCACCGGCAACGTCAGGACATTCATCATCTTTATCCGCAACGCCGTCTTTATCGCTATCCGGACAACCATTTGTAGCAAACGTTCCTGCGGCTTCAGGACATTCATCAAATGCGTCTAGAACACCATCGCCGTCTGTATCAGCAATTGCTACACCTTGAGCATCTACTTTTATTCCTGCAGGTGTTTCGTTGTCTTTATCAAAAGCGTTTGATACGCCATCCTTGTCATCATCTACTAAAGCAGCTTCTAATTCGGCAATTCTTCTTTCGTAATCAGAAAAGTCATCAGCGCCAGCCCAGTCAGAATGCTTTGCATTTTTCCCAAGATTAAACGTTAATCCTACAGAACTTGTAAAAAAGTAACTGTCTACTCCTCTACCCGAAATTTTTACATCGTTGAAACGATCAAACGTTCTATTTTGCTTTAAGTGTCCGTTAAAGGTTAAGTCTGTAGTTAAGGTAACGCGCTCACCTAATTTAAAAATAGGAGATAAACCTAATCGACCAACCAATACTCTATCTACCTTGTAATCATCACTGTTAAATCCGCTAAAACCTCCACCAGGACCTGCATGCAAGAGTAAGCCAATGTGTTTAGACCAACTAGAGAAATTCATGATATTACCTAAGTTAGCAACTCCTTCAAGGGTGAAATTTAAATAGTTTACACGCTCGTATTCGTCATTGCCTTTACTGAAGTCAAAGCCGTTGTAGCCCAATTGCGACATCAAACCGAAATTTGAGTTAGCCATGTAGCGTACATTTACTCCGTAATAATTGAAATTTGGCGATTTTACGCCTGTAGTGGTTTTTGAGATAACGCCGTGCATTCCTCCTTCTATACCTACAGACCATTTATTAGATGAATCTTGTGCGTACGATAAGGTGGAAAAGAACATCGCGCCAATCGCTAGAATCTTTTTGTTCATAATGTTTTACTTTTTCACAAATTTACGAAGTTATTTTGATTGCCAAGGAGATACCTTTTTTTATTTGAACTGGCAATAAAAAAGTATTGCCATTTTTATTACAACTTTCAGCAAAGTTCTTTTACTTTTGTTAACAGAATTAATGAAACACAGACGCTGCGTGTTGGCTCAAGTACGAGAATTTAAATTTGGTTGGCTTTACTAAAGTACTACATAATGAGTACTAAAAATAGTTCTTAAACTCATTATTTTTACTTAATCTTGCTCAACTTTGATCTTGTATGCCGATATTTGTTTTAGCGTAAAAGAGTAAATGTGTAGCCTAAATCACTGCACTGCTTATTGGTTTTCATTGTTTGAATTGGATTGAGAACAAACATTCTTTTTTATAAAAAGACTACTAAATAAAGGAAGATAATGCCTTGGTACGTGCTGATAACAAAGCCTAAGTCAGAAAAAAAAGTAACCGAACGCTTAAAAAAGCTCGGAATTACAGCTTTTCTGCCCACCAAGGTAGAACATAAAAAATGGAGCGATAGAATTAAAAAAGTAGAATCGCCCTTGCTTCCTTCTACAGTGTTTGTACAAACATCCAATACAGATAGAAACAACGTATTTAATGTGCCCGGCGTGGTACGCTATTTGTTCTGGCTGGGAAAACCCGCAGAGGTTACAGAAGAAGAAATAGAAACATTAAAAGAAGTTTGTACAGATAGTGTGCAACTAGAAAGTGTAGAAGCTCTTAAAAAAGGAGACGAAATTGAAGTAAATAACCTAGGAAGCACTCCACAAAAAGGAGTGGTGAAAAAAGTATCTGGTAACACCTGCTGGATTACACTAAAAAGACTAGGGTACGTAATAAAAATAAAGGTGTAAATTAAACTCAGTAAACGCCAAATTTGGCAAAACTGTAAACATTAAAAATCAACCCGTTAGCACAATTTATGTGACTGACAATGGCGAAGCCTTGGGGTGAAGAGAGTATAAAATTAATGCAAATAAAAATATGGATTTAAACGGAAAAAGTATACTGATTACAGGAGGAACTGGTTCTTTAGGCAAAGCTTTGACAAATACAATTCTTAAAAAATGGCCAAAAGTAAAACGATTGGTTATTCTATCTAGAGATGAACAAAAGCAATTTCAAATGGCCCAAGACTATCCAACAAGTCAATATCCACAAATTCGATTTTTTATAGGTGATGTACGCGATAAAGAAAGATTAATTAGAGCTTTTGAAGGAATTGATTACGTAATCCATGCTGCAGCTATGAAACATGTTCACATTGCTGAGTATAATCCTGATGAATGCGTAAAAACAAATGTGAATGGGGCGGAAAATGTAATACATGCTGCAATTCAAACAGATGTTAAACATGTAGTTGCTCTGTCTACTGATAAAGCATGTGCTCCAATTAACCTGTATGGTGCTACCAAACTTACTTCTGATAAATTATTTGTTGCTGCAAACAATATTAGAGGTAATCATAACATAAAATTTTCTGTAGTAAGGTATGGCAATGTTATGGGTTCTAACGGTTCGGTTATTCCATTTTTCTTGAAGAAAAAGAAAGAAGGAAATGTCTTACCTATCACTGTTGAAAGTATGACAAGGTTCAATATTTCATTACAAGGAGGTGTTGATATGGTTTTGAATGCACTTGATACAGCTTGGGGCGGGGAAATTTTCATCCCAAAGATACCCTCGTATAAAATTATGGATGTTGCTGAAGCTATAGGACCGAATTGCGAACATAAAATAATTGGTATTCGTCCTGGAGAAAAGATTCACGAAGAAATGATTACAGCATCTGATTCTTTCTTTACCTACGACTTAGGAAAATACTATGTTATTCTACCACAAACACCAATGTGGAATACGGAAGATTATGTAAAACACTTTTCTGCAAAGCTAGTTCCACAAGGTTTTGCTTATAATTCTGGAACGAATGACGAATGGGAAACAATTGATACTTTAAGATCTCTCATAAAGCAACACGTAGACCCATCTTTTGAAGTTTAAAATATGAAACCAATACCCTACGGAAGACAGTCAATTGATCAAAAAGATATTGATGCTGTTGTTGAAACGTTAACTAGTGATTACCTTACTCAAGGACCTAAAGTTAAAGAGTTTGAAGAAAAATTTGCATCGTATGTGGGTGCAAGGTATGCCGTTGCTGTTTCAAATGCTACAGCTGGACTACATATAGGCGTTCTTACACTAGGATTAAAGCCTAGTGAACGGGTAATTACAACTCCAATTACATTTGCTGCTTCAGCTAACTGCGTAAGATATGCAGGAGCCGAAGTATGGTTCGCTGATATTGATCCAGACACTTATCTCTTATCCTTTCAAAAGACTAAACAACTGATAGAAAGTAAACCAAAAGGATTTTTTAAAGGAATAATACCTGTAGATTTTGCTGGTCTACCTGTTAATTTGGAAAAATTTAAAACTTTAGCGGAAGAACACAACCTTTGGATTATCGAAGATGCTTGTCATGCGCCTGGAGCAAATTTTCGAAACTCAGTTAATAATAAAGTTGCCGCAGGAAGCTGTACTTATTCTGATTTAGCAGTATTCTCTTTTCACCCAGTTAAACATATTGCATGCGGTGAAGGAGGAATGTTAACTACAAACAATAAAGAGTTATACGACTCTCTAATTCGTTTAAGAACGCACGGTATAACGAAAGAAAACATGTCTGAGAACCATGGACCTTGGTTTTATGAAATGCAATCTTTAGGCTTTAATTATAGATTAACCGATTTACAAAGTGCCTTAGGAATAACACAATTATCTAAAAACGTTGAAGGTGTAAAACGTAGAAACGAAATAGCTAATCGATACAAAGATGCTTTTAGAGAAAAAATTAAATTCCAATCTTTACCTGCTGATTCATATAATGCACATCATTTATTTGTAATAGAAGTAAAGAATAGAGGTGAATTATATAATCAATTAAGAGAACATAATATTTATGCGCAAATACACTACATACCCGTGCATACGCTTCCGTATTACAAAGCTATTGGATATGAAGACGCCGACTTAAAAAACTCTGAAAATTATTACGAAAAATGCATTAGTTTGCCTATGTACCCAAGTTTAACTGATGAAGAAGTAGATTTTGTAATAGAAAAAGTCTTAAACAAATGAGCCGAGTAGCAATTATACCAGCAAGAGGAGGTTCTAAGCGTATACCAAGAAAAAATATAAAAAATTTTCTGGGTAAGCCAATTATTGCTTATAGTATTGAAGCAGCTCTAAATTCTCAATTATTTGATGAAGTAATTGTATCAACTGATGATAAGGAAATAAAAGTTATTGCGGAAAGCTTTGGAGCTAATGTACCTTTTTTAAGAAGTGAAAAAAATAGCGACGATTATGCGACTACTGTTGATGTTTTACTAGAGGTACACAAAAACTTAATATTAGCTGATAAGAAGTATGATTTTGGAACCTGTATATATCCAACGGCTCCTTTCGTAAATGTTAAAATACTAAAAGAATCGATTCAATTATTAGAAAACGATGATACATGTGATTGTGTATTACCTGTGGTACCGTTTAGTTATCCTATACAAAGAGCATTGTCAAAAGACGCTAATGGTAATATATTCATGGCAAATTCAAAAAATATTTTCACACGTTCCCAAGACTTGGACAAGATGTTCCATGACGCGGGGCAATTCTATAGTTTTGATTGGAGACGTTTATTGGAAAGAAAAAGCTTGCTAACTGATTCTACAAAAGGAATTGAAGTGAGTGAGTTACAAGTTCAAGATATTGACACAAAAATTGATTGGCAGTTAGCTGAATTAAAATATGAACTACAAAGCTCTAAGTAAAAATACTTTTTCAACTGATAAGTATAAAATAGTACCTATTAGGTTGGAAGATAGGTACGATATAATGAAATGGCGTAACGAACAAATGTATCACTTACGACAAGATAAACCATTAACTAAAGAAAGTCAAGACAATTACTTTACTAATGTTGTTAGCAAACTTTTCGATGAAGAAAAACCAAACCAACTTTTATTTTCATTTCTAAAAAATGAAGAATTAATTGGTTATGGAGGATTAGTGCATATAAACTGGATACATAAAAATGCTGAGATTTCATTTATTATGAATACTCAACTTGAAAAAATTAGTTTCGAAGTAAATTGGAAATACTTTTTAGAATTAATTGAAAAAGTTGCTTTTAATGAATTGAAGTTTCATAAAATTTTTACTTATGCCTTTGATTTAAGACCGCAATTATATCCTATTTTCGAGAAACGCGAATTTCAAAAAGATGCAATTCTCAGAGAGCACATAAACTTGAATGGTCAATTTATAGACGTAGTTATTCATTCTAAAATACTTAATTAAATGTTTAAGACAAACAGAATTTATTTAAAAGAAATTAAGCCTTCTGATTTGACAGAACAAGTTATGGTTTGGTTTTCTGATAAAGAACTAATGAAGTTTTACACTAATTCGAAAAAAACAATTACACGTAATGAATTAGTTTTATCTATAGAGAATGGGAAGAAAAAAGGTGATTTAATTAATTATGGCATTTTTGATTTAGAAAATGATAACTTAATTGGCACCATCAAGCTTGGTCCAATCAACTTTAATCATAAAACATCAGACTTAGTAGCTCTCATCGGAGATAGAAATTATCTTGGAAAAGGACTTTCAGTAGAAGCTATTTCACTAGGTAGTAGACTTGCTTTTGAAAAATATGATATTAGGAAGTTGTACGGAGGTATGTATGAATCTAATATTCCATCTATAAAAGGATATACTAGAGCAGGATGGATAGTTGAGGGACGATTAAAAGCTCAGTTTCTAGTTAATGGAAACAATGAAGATAGAATTCTGGTAGGCTGCTATAACCCAAAGTACTTTAACCAAGAGTTTATTGAATCAATTAAAGAAAATGAACATAGATACATTTAATATTTCAAAAGAGAGTCCAACTTTTATTATTGCTGAACTTTCAGCAAATCATAACGGTTCAATAGACACGGCTATAGAGACTATTAGGGCTGCAAAAAGGGCAGGCGCTGACTGTGTTAAACTACAAACATATACAGCAGATACAATTACTTTAAACTCTGACAAAGAAGATTTTGTTATTAAAGGTACTATTTGGGAAGGAAAAAGGCTTCATGAATTATATCAAGAAGCCTATACCCCATGGGAATGGCATCAAGAACTTTTTAAAGTTGCAGAAGAAGAAGGTTTAATCTGTTTTTCATCTCCTTTTGATAAATCTGCTGTTGATTTTTTGGAAGAACTAAATGTACCTGCATATAAAATAGCATCCTTCGAAATTACAGACATACCTTTGATTGAGTATACTGCGTCAAAAGGGAAACCAATTATTATCTCTACTGGTATTGCAACTCTAGAAGATATTGAACTAGCCGTTGAAACATGCAGAAAAGCTGGAAATAACGACATAGCTTTATTAAAATGTACTTCAAGTTATCCTGCTCCTATTGAAGAAGCTAACTTGGTTATGATTAAAGAACTAGCTAATCGATTTGGTGTAGTTTCTGGTTTATCCGATCATACTTTGGGTTCAACGGCTCCAGTCGTTGCTACTTGTATGGGGGCTAAAATTATTGAGAAACATTTTATCTTAGATAAATCAATTGGCGGTCCAGACGCGTCTTTTTCTTTAGACGAAACAGAGTTTACAGAAATGGTAAAGGCTGTTAGAGTTGCTGAATGTGCCATTGGAGAGGTAAGCTATGATTTAACAGAAAAGCAAATTAAAGGAAGAGACTTTTGCAGATCTCTTTATGTTACAGAAGATATTAACAAAGGAGAAATTTTTACAGAGAAAAATCTTCGTTCCGTTAGACCTGGATTTGGATTACATCCTAAACATCTTAGTGAAATCATAGGATCTTTTACTGCTTGTGATATTAAAAAAGGAGAACGTATGCAACTCAAATATTTAGCTAGTAAAAAGTAAAAGCAACGGTTGAAAGACTAATATTGGTATGTCAAACTCGTCCCAGAAAAAATATAGTGGTGCAATTGCTTTTACAAGTCTTAAATACTTGGAAATTCTCATTACTTCTGGCACTGCTTTTTTTTTAGCACGAAAAATTGGTTCTACTGAAATGGGAAAGGCCGTACCCCTTCTATTATACATTACGTATTCCAATTATTTAACACTTGGAATTCATCAAGTGGTTTTAAAAAATTATAGCAGATTAAAAAGTGACGAAAGTAGGAAGAAACTTTTAGGAATAAATACCCAATATGTATTATTAATTATGCTTCTTAATTTTGCTATTGGCTCTTTTTTTATCGAAAAAACTTATCTCTTACCAATTGTATTTATATCAAATGGAATAATATTAAGGAGCTTATACTCTTCTTATTTTAGATCGGTTAATAAAATACTTATTCTAAATAAAAATAATTTAATTTTTTCGATATTACTGTTTAGTTCCGTTTTAGTGATAGTTTCTGATTTATTTGAGTATGTTCTATATTGGTCAATAGCTATCTGGATAAGCTTACTTTTTTATATAAATGACGGTTTTTATTTCTTTAAAAGAATTTACAAAGATCTTTTCAAAATACCTCGAAAAGAGGATGTGAAATTTAATCTAACAGAAGGTATTAAATTATCTATTATTGGCTTTATAAACACAATTCTTTTAACTTCAGATAGATTAATTTTAAACAGATTAGACTTTGAACTTAGCGAAAAAGGAGTTTATCAGCTTGCTGATTATTTTGGTATGGCTATATATATGCTATTTACCACGGTTTTCTTTTACTTCTATCCAAAACTAATTTCTCGTATTAGACAAGATAAAAAATTCCAACAACTCATTATTAAACGCCTCAAAATTACCGTTTTTATAGTTATTCCTTTATTTATTGTTTTTTTCTACTTTGCAGTATTACTACTAAAAGTATTATTTTTTCCAGAATTCAAACAATTAGAGATTTACGCTTCCTTTAATGTACTTAATAAATTATTGATAATAGTATTTAGTATTGTAGGCACTATATATATATCGTTAGACAAAGAACAATTATATATGAAAAGTTTAATTGGATTTATTGCAATTTACTCTTTAACTTCTTTTCTATTAATTTTTTACTCAGTAGATCAAATAATATTTATTCCCTTGCTTCTCAGTAGCATTATTTTTATTGAAATAAATAGAAAGCTGTTTTTTTCTAGACAATTAAATATAAGAAACTAAAAATGGACTTAATTATTGATTTTGATAAAAGGTTTTTGAACGCTTCTAAATCTCTGGAAAGTTTGGTTTTAGCAGATAATTATATAAATCCGTTTATAATCAATATCAACAAGACATCAGATAATTTTAATGATGAAGTATTTCAGCAATTTACAATTTTCAAAAAAAATATAAATCTAAGTAAGTCCACACTCATTGAATGCGAAATGTTTTGGTTTTCCAATTTTTTTGTTCCTCTTGGCAAATGGTTCAGTGCAATCGATAAATTAATTTTAGATGAAAAAATCGATAGAAATTCCAAGATTACATTCACATCTTACTCTAAAAATCAAAACATATTTTTAGCAGAAGCAGAAGGTGAATCAAACTCTCAGATTCTATATAAAAAATCTTATTATCTATCCTTCTATATAAAGTCATACCTGTTAAAAAAAGGTATAACTAATATTGTATTTGAAAAAAATGTTAGTCTAAAATCAAAAATTAGTTTTGCAATACGCGGGAGACTACTTACAAGTATAAAAGCTTTTAAGCTTGCGTTTTCCAGAGCTTTATTGGTTTTCTTTCGTAAAAGAATTCATACTGACAACAAATTTCTCTTCTTATTAAGAGGATCGGTTCAAACAGAATTTATTGAAGGTATTTATTCCTGTTACGGAAACAAGTTTGATTTAGTCGTCAATGAATCATCTTTTAGTTTTAAAAAAAATTATAGATTAGCCAAATCTAAAGGCTATAATTGTTATCGTAACGAAGGGAATATTAAGATTTCAGAACTCATAAAAGAACTTTGCCTAGTCTCTAAGAGTTATCGCAATAAATCTGAAGAAGTTAGTATATTTTATGGAATAGATATTCAGATAAAATACTTACTAAAGGAAGTGTCTGTTTTAAATTTTAATTTGAGAACTTATGCTCTAAGCATTAAAAACGTAATAATACAAAACAAAAAAAAGTATAAAAAGATAATCTCATTTGAGATGATGAAACCTTACGCACATTTTATTACCGAGTTCACAGATACAACAGTTAATCAAATACAAACAACATTAATTGAGTCAAAGAAATTTCCAAACTTTAGTTACTCTAATATGTTCTTTTTCAATAATAAAGAACGATACATCAATCACACCAATTTATTGACTGATAAAACTGTATATGGATATTTAGACAACATTAAATATTTAGGTCTTAAGAAAAAAGAAAAACTGGAGGATATTAAATCTGCTACATATTTTGCTCAACCTGTACATCAAAATGAAGAGAATGAATTAATTTCATACTTGATTGAACTGTGTAATCAACTCAAAGTCAAACTTAGTATAAAGATACATCCAAGGTCGAAAGAAACTGACTTTTTAAAGTTTCATAGAAATTTTATTGTTTCAGGTAATAACTCCTCTCAAGAGATTATTTCAAAGACCGACCTCGTCTTCACACGTAACTCATCAATAGGTTTAGATGCTTGGTTTCTAAATACACCAATACTCTTTTTTGTTGACAAATCACTATCTTCGAAGAATGTAACCTACATACCAAGCGATTATCTTGGGAAGATTACTATTCAAAATAAAGTTGAAACATTAAAGATCCTCATACCTAAAATTATTGATAATTTTTACAACCACAAATATCATCAGGATCTTTATATTGACAAAGACGAAATAAGAAAAAAACTTTTTAACTAAAAATTAACTTGAAAGCTATACTATTTCTTCTTTGTTGTTTTCCTTACTTGGGCTTTAATTTTTTAAGTGTTGATACCCAGCCATCGGCTTTAATTTTTTCTTTTATTTGCCTTCTTTATCTAGGTGGTAAATCAAGATTACTTAGGCATAAGGCAATGCTATACTTCTTTTTAGCGATTGTAATTGCTATTCTATATTTTGTAATAGAATATGCTTTTGTACAAGCATCTAATATCTCGTACGCTTTAACATCTCTTACTTATTATATATCTACACCAATAATTGCTTATGCAGTTTATAATGTAGGGATTCCTGAGAAGATACCTAAAATGTTACGAAATGTAATCCTAATTTGGCTACTAGGATCTATAATTCAATATGTTGCACCCGACGTAATTTCTGCATTAGTCAATCATACTAGAACTTCCGACTCTAGAGGTTTTACTTCGTTTGCCCCCGAACCAGTATGGTATGGTAGGGTAATGTTACTTCTTATTATACTCGTAGTCATTGTCAAAAATTTAAATCTATTTACAAAGAAATTATATATATCACTTTTACTTATTTGTTCGTTTCAAATAGTAGCGCTCAGTCTATCCGGAACAACATTTTTCTACCTTATGGTTATTTTACTAATCTATGCTTTCATTTCTGTTAAGAGCTTGCAAAAAAAAGTATTACTAACCAGTGCTGTAGGAGGCTGCTTAATACTAACTGTTTACTTCGGGCTCACCTATTTTGGAGATAAGAGAGTGTTTATTCTTTTAAACCAGGCTTTAACCGACCCAGGTCAATTGACTAAATACGGAGGTTTCACAATGAGAATTTTAAACGGTCCAATGGCGGTTTACATTGGCTTAATTGAAAATAATGGTTTAGGGCAAGGCTTTTTTCTTTCGGAAACCTCTGTAGTTTCTTTTCAAATTGGAGATCAAATTGTTGATAAAGAGAATACAGGTACTTTGAACGGTGGATATATTTTCTTTGTTTACCAAATTGGGTTATTTGCGCTAATATGGTATAAAGGTCTTTTTACAGCTTTAAAAAGTGGTAATTTAATTGCTAATAAAATGAAATTATTCGCAATAATATCGTTGATTGTAATTGTAGGATTTGAGAGCTCATTATCTAATCCTTTATCAGCATATATTGTTGGCGTTTTAATGATTAAATCAAATGATAAAAAAACTAAGAAAAATATATTATACGGTTATTAGTCTTAAAATTCAACAAATAGTTTTTCAAATTGTCTACAGATTAAGAAACAAAATGTATAAATTAAAACCTATACGATTAACAACATTTGAAAATACTGGAGTTCAATATGATTACGTAATTAAAAATAAAACAGTCTATGACAAAAAAGCATTTACGTTTCTTAACAAGACCGTAGTTTTTGATGAAATAAACTGGAATGAATCTAAATATGGTAAACTCTGGACTTATAACTTAAACTATTTTGATTTTTTAAACCAAGATTCAATGAAAAAGAATACTGGTTTAGAGCTGATAAAAGATTTCTGCTCAAAAAAACAGCTAATCAAAGATGGTTTTGAGCCTTATCCAATTTCTTTGCGCGTAATAAACTGGGTCAAGTTTTTGAGTAAACATAGAATTAAAAACGAGCAGATTGACCAACAACTGATTAATGACTTATACCGTTTAAATAGTAAAATCGAGTATCATATTTTGGCAAATCATTTGTTTGAAAATGGTTTCGGTTTACTTTTCGGCGCATATTATTTTAGAGACGAAAAGCTGTATAAAAAAGCATTTAAAATTATAACTACCCAACTTAAAGAACAGATTTTACCAGACGGTGCACATTACGAGTTAACGCCAATGTATCATCAAATTATTCTACATAGAATTTTGGATAGCATACAACTAATATCAAAAAATGATTGGAAGGGCAATCTGTTACTAGAAGAGTTAACAAATGCTGCGTCTAAGATGCTTGGGTGGATGAACGCTATGAATTTCTCTGGAAATTGTGTTCCGAAGGTGAATGATACAACATCAGATATTTCTGCAAATCCTGTAGACCTATTGTCTTATTCTAACCAACTTAAATTAGAACCCTCTAGCATAAAATTGAAAGAATCTGGTTACAGAAAGCTAACAACAGTTAACCTTGAACTCCTTTTTGATGTTGGTCAAATCTCACCAAGTTATCAACCAGGCCATTCTCATGCGGATAGCTTACAGATTTTAGTAAACAAAAATAGCCAAGAAATACTTGTTGACACTGGTATATCGACGTACGAAAAAAATAAAAGAAGACAAATCGAACGTTCAACTTCATCACACAATACAATTACAGTTAATAACGAAAACTCGTCAGACGTTTGGAGTGGGTTTAGAGTTGGGAAAAGAGCTCAAACCATATTGAAAGAAGATGGCGTTAATTTAATAAAGGCAGAACATAATGGATATCGGTCTAAAAAAATTACGGTAAGCAGAAGCGTGGAAAAAGTAAATCATGGAATACACATTACAGACGAAGTAATATCTGCAGACAAAAAAGATAATTTAGTTGGTCACTTGCATTTTCATCCATCCTTAGAAGTTTCGTTGAGAGAACAGAATATTTATGTAAATGGAGAACTATTTATCACTTTTAATTCGCCTTGTATGTTAGACCTATCCACTTACGAACATTGTCTTTCTTTTAACAATACAACGACTGCAACAAAAGCAACTTACGCTTTTAAAGAAAAGTGTTCTTTTACACTAAATTAAGTGACAATGAAAATTCTATTTTTAACAGACAATTTCCCACCAGAAACGAATGCCCCAGCTACCAGAACCTTCGAACACTGTAAAGAATGGGTAGCAAAAGGTGCCGAAGTTACAGTGATAACGGGATTCCCAAATTTTCCTAAAGGAAAAATATACCCAGGGTATAAAAACAAACGGATTCAACACGAAGAAATAGAAGGTATAAAAGTAATACGTGTTTGGACATTTATTGCAGCGAATAAAGGCTTTATAAAGCGTACACTAGACTTTTTAAGCTTTATGATTTCTGCTTTTTTCGCAGGTCTAACGGTTAAAACCGATAAAATAGTAGCAACTTCTCCTCAGTTTTTTACTGCCTTAGCAGGGAAATGGCTCAGTTTCTGGAAAAGGAAACCTTGGATAATGGAAGTACGTGATATTTGGCCAGAATCTATTGTTGCCGTTGGTGCTTCTAAAAGAAATCTTATTATAAAGTATTTTGAATGGCTTGAGAAAAGAATGTATAACTCTGCAAAGCATATTGTAGTAGTAACAGACTCCTTTAAAGACAATTTAATAAATAAGAATGTTCCTAAAGATAAGATATCTGTTTTCAAAAATGGAGTGAACATAGCAAATTATCCTCCAATACCTAAAAATCAAAAAGTACTTCAAGACTTAAAGCTAGAATCAAAATTTATATTTGGATACATTGGCACGCACGGAATGGCGCATGGATTAGACTTTATATTAAACGCAATTGAACCCTTACAAAAAAGTAATCCTGATTTCCATTTTCTATTCATTGGAGATGGAGCAGAACGAGAAAACTTAATCGAACAGAGTAACAAAATGGAGCTGAAAAACACTACTTTTTTACCGTCTGTAACTAAAGTAGACGTGAAAAAATACCTATCTGTAATGGATATAGCTCTTGTGAACCTTAAAAAAAGTGATACTTTTTTATCGGTTATTCCATCTAAAATATTTGAGGCTGCTGCAATGGGAAAGCCAATATTATTAGGATTAAATGGGGAAACAAAAGGAATTATTCAGCAGTACAATGCAGGTTTATGCTTTGAGCCCGAAAACAAGACTGAATTTATTAATACTTCAATAAAAATCGCAGAGCCTTCTATTTATCAAAAGAAAAAAGAAGGTGCCTTTATTCTAGCACAAAATTTTCAGCGTGAAAAGATTGCTAATCAAATGCTTAACACAATAGAAAAAGTTTAAAATAACATGAAAAAAATCACACTCATAGCTGGTGCACGACCAAATTTTATGAAAATTGCACCCATAATTCACGCCATACATAAAGTTCAAAAAAAAGGGGGAAATATAGATTACAGACTCGTGCATACAGGTCAGCACTACGATAAAAAAATGTCGGGTGATTTTTTTGAACAATTAGAAATTCCTACACCACACGTAAACTTAGCAGCTGGCGGAGGAAGTCAAGCCGAACAAACGGCAAGTATTATGATTGGTTTTGAAAAGGAATTAATAGAAAACCCAGCAGACTTAGTTCTAGTAGTAGGCGATGTTACCTCTACAATGGCTTGCGCAATTACCGCTCAAAAACTACATACAAAAGTTGCACATGTAGAAGGAGGTATTCGTTCAAATGACTGGAGCATGCCCGAAGAAATAAACAGATTAATTACAGATGCTATTACGAACTATTTTTTCACAACAAGTGAGTTGGCCAATACCAACCTAAAAAAATCGGGTATAGAAGAAAAACAAATCTATTATGTTGGAAATACCATGATAGACACACTTTTAAAGCAAAAGCCAAGGTTTATGCAGCCTGCAGTTTGGAAGGAATTAGACTTGAAGAAAGAGAACTATATTGTAATGACTTTGCATCGTCCGGCAAATGTAGACGAAGAAGAAAAATTAGTTGGATTAATTAGTGAGATTATCACACATTCAGACAACTTACCTTTAGTTTTTCCAGTACACCCGAGAACAGCTAAAATAATTGAAAAGTTGGGTATTAAGCACAACAGACTCCATATGGTAGAACCTTTAAGCTATTTAGAGTTTAATTACTTGGTAAAAAATGCAAAGGCAGTAATTACAGATTCTGGAGGAATAACTGAGGAAACTACTGTAATGGGAATTCCGTGTATGACTTTGAGAGACAATACAGAAAGACCCGAAACAATTACAGAAGGCACAAACGAGCTACTAGGAACAGATCCCAAGGCAATTGCACCCGCCATGCAAAAATTATTGAGTGGAAATTGGAAAAAAGGTAGCATACCTAAACTTTGGGACGGAAATACGGCAGAAAGAATTGTGGACATTCTACTTGATCTTTAACTAAATAGGAAAAATATTAAAAAAAAAAGGTATAAAACTGTTATAAACTCAAGCAACCTACCCCATTCCAACCACGTCTAAAAACCGCAAAGAAGGAATTAAAATCGGGAAATGTCGTATATTTGTAGTAAATTTCAAAATACATTTACTTAAATCATTTTGGTAACCACTTTATCATACGCGCTGCTTCTCTTGGCAGGAAGCTTCGTATCAACTTTCATGTTGGTGCCTAAAATTTCTAATATCATGTATAGGAAGAAAATTTTAGACGCACCCAATCTCAGAAGTTCGCATTCAAAATCTGTACCCAATTTAGGCGGTATTGCGTTTTATATTGTGCTTATGCTTTCTTTCTTTTTTATAGAAGATTATGACACGGATAACCTTTTAAAAGGATTTACCCCTGCCCTAACCGTTTTGTTTATTGTTGGTTTAAAAGACGATTTACTCAGCGTTTCGCCTCGCGTTAAATTTGCGGGTCAAGTATTTGCAGCCGGTTTACTCATCAGCAATGAACACCTTTTGTTTGATGATTTTCACGGTTTTTTAGGCATTCATGAAATTGCCTACATACCCGCATTTATCATTACACTGCTTTTTATTATTTTCATCATCAACGCTTTTAACTTAATAGACGGTATTAACGGATTAGCCAGCGTAGTAGCCTGTGTTATACTTTTCACTTTTGGGTTATTTTTTGCGTTGGAAGAAATGGTTTTCTTAACCAGCGTATGCGGAACTTTAGTAGGAGCATTAATTGCCTTTTTACGCTACAATTTATCTGCAAAAAAACGTATTTTTATGGGAGACACCGGTAGTATGCTACTCGGTTTTACGCTAGCCTTAATGGCTTGTGCTATGTTTAATATGATGTGCGATGATCATTATTTTTTAGCGGGTCACAAAACAAATATTCCTTATCTTTTAATTGGTATTTTAGTTGTACCTATTTTTGACACCTTGCGTATCATAATTATTCGTTTGTTTAATAGAAGAAGTCCTTTTAGTCCAGACAGAAACCACACCCACCATATATTAACGGACTTCAAAGGATTTAGCCATTTAAAAACCAGTGTTATAATTGGAACCTTCAATTTGCTAACTATTCTAGTGTATTTTACCTTGGCTACTTTTTTTAGGCAATGGGTATTGTTTACGTTCTCTATCTGTTTGTTCTTGTCATTAATGGTATATTTCTTCTTACTCAACAAAAATTTCGGTGCAAGAAAGGCTAAGTTCCGACTTTTAAGTGGAAGACCTTCCAAATAAATGAAGATGCTAGGTAAACACAACATCAAAGAAGATAGAATCACTATCTTTGCACCCAAAAACTGAATTTGCATATTTATATGAAGTACATAATTTCGATTTTTACCGTTCTATTTATTTTAATGAGCTGTAAAACCAAGCAAAAACTGGTTTATTTTCAGAACGATGCAACCACAGATACAGTACAAACTTATCGTACCGTTTTAGAAGCAGACGACTTTGTTTCAATTCTAGTTACTGCAGAAGATGTAGAGCAAGCCCAGCAGTTTAACTTACCTGTGCAAGGTGGACAAGCGTTAAACAATGGATATCTACAAGGAAACAGTGAAAGAACTGGGTATTTGGTAGACAAAGAAGGCTACATCAACTTTCCGGTTTTAGGAAAAATTAAGGTCGCAAATCTAGAAAAAACAGAAGTCGTAACGCTCTTAGAAGAAAAAATTAGTGCTTATATCAATCAGCCCATTGTACACCTTCAAATTGAAAATTTTAAAGTAACTGTATTGGGCTCTGTTAGCAGACCTGGAACTTTTAGAATCCCAAATGAGCGCATCACACTTTTAGAAGCCTTAGGATTAGCCGGAGATTTAGACTTAACCGGAGTTAGAAACAATGTATTAGTAATACGAGAGGTAGACGGTATAAAACAAGAGTACAGAGTAGATTTAACCTCTAAAGAGCTGTTTAGCTCTCCTGTTTATTATCTGAAGCAAAATGACGTAGTGTATGTTGAACCCAACATGGCTGCGCGCTCACAATCTACGTTTATTAGAAGCAATAGCGGTGTATTTGCATCCATTATTTCGGTGGTTGTATCTACCTTATCCACCATTACAATTATCAGTCAATTATGAGTCAACAAACTTTTGACACAAACGAGCAACAGAACGACAATCTAAATTTAGCCGAAATATTAGAGCGCTATCTTTACTATTGGAAATACATTGTGCTTTCTATTTTGATTTGTTTGAGTATTTCTTTTGTGTATTTACGCTACACAAAACCTGTATATTCTTCTACGACTTCTGTACTTATTAAGGATACAGAAAATAATTCTGGCGGACCCGATTTATCCGCTCTTGAAGATTTAGGCTTTTCTAACTCGAGTAAAGGTTTAGAAAATGAAATAGAAGTTTTTAAATCTAGATCTTTAATTGAAAAAATTGTAAAACAATTACAATTAAATGAAGAACTCTACGTAGTAGGCGAACGTTCTGGAATTGAACGCGCTAAATTGTACGGCAACAAACCTATAACAGCCGAGTATGTTTATTTTGACTCAACAGCTTTAAATCAAACGTTCTCTTTAAACATTGAAATTTTAGATGAGAACAACATTATATTGAGTTTAGAGAATGGAAAAACATTAACTACACAATTTAAAAAAGTAATTGAGTTTCAGTTTGGACATGTACGTTTTTTAGCCAATCCAGAGTTTATTTCAGACTTTACAGGCAAAACAGTGGTTTATTACATTTCTCCGCTTGAGTCAACTGTAAATAACCTAAAGAATAAGCTTACTGTAAATGCAGTAAACAAAGATGCAGACATTTTAAGTTTAACCATTACAGGTCACGTTGTAGAAGAAAACAATGCGTTCTTAAATGCTTTGGTAAAACAACACCGTGTGGATGCGATTAAGGATAAAAATCAAGTAGCAGAAAACACCAATCAATTCTTAAACAAGCGTTTATCTTTACTTGAGAGTCAGTTAACAAGTATAGAAGAACAAGGGAAAAACTACAAAAAAGACAACTCGTTAACAGATGTAGCAACAGATGCTGGTCGTTTTATAGAACAAAAAACAGAAATTGAAGCAGCCATTACCCAGAGCGAAATTCAATTGAGTTTAGCACAATACATGAATGATTATATTGGAAACTTTAGTGAAAGTCAGACCGAACTACTCCCAGCTAATTTAGGGTTTGAAGATGTTTCTATCAATCAAATGACTGCGCAATACAATGAGCTAGTATTAGAAAAACAAACTTTGCTGCGTACAAGTTCTGCTAAAAACCCGGCAATTAATAAAATTAACGGCCAGTTAGAGAGCATAAGAGCGAGTTTAGTGTCTAGTTTAAAGAATTTACAGTCGCGCATTAAATTAGAAATTGAAATCTTAAAGAAACAAGACAGAGGGTTTCAATCCAAAATAGCCGAATTACCTCAATTTGAATTAGATTATAGAGGAATTGTTCGTCAACAAGAAATTAAAGAAAGTCTTTATATCTTTTTACTTAAAAAGAGAGAAGAAAACGAGATTACTATGGCTTCTGCGGTAAGTAATACCAAAACGATAGACCGCGCTTACTCGGATAAAATTCCCGTAAGTCCTAAAAAGAAAATCATTTACCTCGGTGCTTTTCTGTTAGGATTAATACTGCCAATTTCGTTCATTTATGTGCGTGATTTGCTGGACACTAAATTAAAAACAGCAAAAGACATTGAAGACCTTAATTTACCTTTAGCGGGTTCTATTCCTCAAGCAGAAGACGATGCCAAGTTAATCACAAAAGACAACTTAAGAACGCCAATTGCAGAAGCATTTAGAATGTTAAGAACAAACATTAACTTCTTATTAAATAGCGACCAACAAGGTGGTAAAGTAATTTATGTAACCTCAACGGTT
Source organism: Lishizhenia sp. (assembly GCA_965656535.1). Classification (GTDB taxonomy): domain Bacteria; phylum Bacteroidota; class Bacteroidia; order Flavobacteriales_D; family Crocinitomicaceae; genus Lishizhenia. Next base: position 62,753 of record CBFHKX010000002.1, on the reverse strand, counting down.
GCCGGAGAAGGAAAAACAATAACATCTTTAAACCTTGCCCGATCTTTAGCATTTACAGATAAAAAAATACTTATAATCGGACTCGATTTAAGAAAACCAAAATTACTTGAGTACATTAAACAAAAACAAGGTCTCGGAGTTTCAGATTATCTAGCAAACCCTAATCTAGAGCTAGAAGAACTATTTATACAATCAGAAGAATTTGAAAATTTACGTTATTTATCTTCGGGTTCTATTCCTCCAAACCCAAGTGAATTGCTCTTAAACAAAAGGCTAGCAGAGCTTTTTGAAACCGTAAAGCAAGACTATGATTACATTATTGTAGATACCGCACCTTGTTCTTTAGTTACCGATACCATTTCTGTATCGCACTATTCAGATTTAACTATTTATGTATCCAGAGCCCATGAGTTAGACAAGCGTATGTTGCGTATTCCGTTTGATTTTTACACTAAAAAGACATTAGGAGAAATGGCTATTTTAGTTAATGGTATAAAATCGGGTAATGGTTCTAAGCGCTACGGATACAGTTACGGGTATAATTACGGGTACAATTACGGTTACGGCGAAGAGAAAAAGCGTAGTTTCCTCGGTAAGCTATTCTCGCGTAAATAAATCAATCCACTTTTTTAGCATGTCTTTTCTTAAACTTTGTTAAGTACAAGAAAACAAGACTAAGCTGTTCTCTATTTCGAGCAGTTTCTTTATCTTTACAAACTTGACAAAAGTAGATATACGATTTTCTACTTTGTAGCGTTCTGATATGGAAATTTCGAATATGAAAAAAATACAAATGGTTGATTTAATTTCTCAATACGAGAAAATTAAACCCCAAGTTACTGAAGCAATCACTTCAATTTTAGATAAAGCACAGTTCATTAACGGACCAGATGTGCACAGCTTCAGAGAAGAATTAGAAACCTATTTAGGTGTTAAACATGTAATTCCATGTGCCAACGGTACAGATGCTTTGCAAATTGCAATGATGGCATTAGACCTTCAACCTGGCGATGAAATCATTACGCCTTCTTACACTTATATTGCAACCACGGAAGTAATTGGTTTATTGCGTTTAAAGCCTGTTTTCGTAGATTGTGATCCAGATACCTTTAATATTTCGCCGGAAGCAATAAGAAAAGCAATTACACCTAAAACAAAGGCAATTGTGCCTGTTCATTTGTATGGTCAGTCTTGTGCAATGGAAGAAATCATGGAAATTGCAAAGGAACACAACCTTTATGTTTTAGAAGATAATGCGCAAGCTATAGGTTGTGATTACACGTTTTCTGATGGAACAACCAAAAAAACAGGATCTATCGGTACCATTGGATGCACATCTTTCTTTCCTTCTAAAAATTTAGGGTGTTATGGAGATGGTGGAGCAATTTGCACCAATGATGACGCAATTGCTGATAAGCTGAGAATGGTTGCAAATCATGGACAAAGCAAGCGTTATTATCATGACGTGGTAGGCTGTAATTCGCGTTTAGATTCTATCCAAGCTGCCGTTTTACGCATTAAGTTAAGAGAGTTAGATAATTACATTACTGCAAGAAATAAGGCTGCAGCGTATTACGATAATTTCTTTGCTCAATTTGACCAAATCACAACGCCGTTCAGACACAAAGAATCCAATCATGTTTTTCACCAATACACACTAAAGTTAGAAGGTGTAGACAGAGATGGATTAGTAGAATACCTCGGGAGTAAGGATATACCCGCAATGATTTATTATCCTGTTCCAGCTCATGCTCAAAAAATGTTTTCTACGCTAGATACACGCTGCGGAGATTTAACTACAACAGATTGGTTAACAGAAAGAGTAATCTCGTTACCTATGCATACAGAATTAACAGAAGATCAATTGGCATACATTTGCTCTTCTGTAGAAGAATACCTAAATAAATGAAAAAAATTACCGTAGTAGGTACCGGATATGTTGGTCTAGTAACAGGAACTTGTTTCGCAGAAACAGGAAACCAAGTTACTTGTGTAGATATAGACGAAGCCAAAGTTCAACGAATGCGTAAAGGTGAAGTTCCCATTTATGAACCACATCTTGACGTTATCTTTGAACGAAATATTAAACAGAATAGAATAAATTTTACCACAGATTTAGCTGCTGCCGTTGAAGACGCTGAAATTATTTTTCTCGCCTTGCCTACTCCTCCCGGAGAAGACGGAAGCGCAGATTTAAGTTATGTACTTGGCGTTGCCGATACATTGGGTAAAATCATAAAAGAATATAAAGTTATTGTTGATAAATCTACCGTTCCTGTTGGTACAGCAGAAAAGGTAGAAGCTGCAATACGAGCAAATACAGATCTTCCTTTTGCGGTGGTTTCTAACCCAGAATTCTTAAGAGAGGGATTTGCAGTAGACGATTTTTTGAATCCAGACCGCGTAGTAATTGGTACAGAAGATGAGCGCGCAATTAAAATAATGACAGAGTTGTACAAACCGTTTATACGAGATGGACATCCTCTAATTGTGATGGACGAAAAATCTGCTGAGCTTACAAAGTATGCAGCCAACTCTTTTCTGGCAACAAAAATTACATTTATGAACGAAATCGCCAATTTTTGCGAAAAAGTTGGTGCAGATGTAGATAAAGTTAGACTTGGAATTGGATCGGATTCAAGAATTGGTCATAAATTCTTGTATCCAGGTATTGGTTTTGGCGGTAGTTGCTTTCCGAAAGATGTTTCTGCGTTACTTAAATCTGGAAAAGGTGCAGGTTATGATTTTGAAATAATCAATGCGGTTTTAGACGTAAACGAAACCCAAAAAACAAAGATTGTTGAGAAAATTTTAGCCTACTACGGAGATGTTTCCGACATGACTTTTGCCCTTTGGGGACTAGCTTTTAAACCAGACACAGACGACATTAGAGAAGCTCCAGCTTTGTATATTATAGACAAACTAATAGCTGCCGGAGCAAAAGTTGTTGCCTTTGATCCTGAGGCTATGGAAAATGTAAAAGGACTTATTGGTGATAAAATTAGCTACGTAGGTAACCAATACGAAGCACTAGGTGAAGCAGATGCCTTGGTTATCGCTACAGAATGGAGCGCTTTTGCTAATCCAGATTTTAATAAAATAAAAAGTGCCTTAAAAACACCTACTATCTTTGACGGTAGAAATATATACGACTTGGAAGCAATGCAAACGAAAGGTTTCTACTACAATTCTATTGGTAGAAAAACTGTTTTCCCAATAAAAGAATCTACAACAAACTAATGGAAAGAAAACGTGTTTTAATTACTGGAGCTGCCGGATTTTTAGGTTCGCATTTGTGTGATCGTTTTATTAAAGACGATTACCATGTAATTGCAATGGATAATTTAATTACCGGACAATTAAAGAACATCGAGCACTTATTTAAGTTAGAAAATTTTGAATTTTATAACCATGATGTTTCTAAGTTTATCCATGTACCCGGAGAATTAGACTACATTCTTCACTTTGCATCTCCTGCTAGTCCAATCGATTATCTTAAAATTCCAATCCAAACATTAAAAGTAGGCTCTTTAGGTATTCACAATTGTTTAGGATTAGCACGTGTAAAAAAAGCGCGTGTTTTAATTGCATCTACATCAGAAGTTTATGGAGATCCTACGGTTCATCCGCAAACAGAGGAATATTGGGGTAATGTAAACCCAATTGGCCCGCGTGGAGTATATGATGAAGCCAAACGCTTTCAAGAAGCAATTACAATGGCCTACCATACCTACCACAACATAGAAACTAGAATTGTGCGTATTTTTAATACGTACGGACCAAAAATGAGACTGAATGATGGTAGAGTTTTACCCGCATTTATTGGTCAGGCACTAAGAGGAGAAGACATTACTGTTTTCGGAGACGGTTCTCAAACACGGTCTTTTTGTTACGTAGATGATTTGGTAGAAGGAATTGTTCGTTTATTGCACTCAGATTATTCTGAGCCGGTAAATATTGGAAATCCTGACGAAATTTCTATTGGCGACTTTGCCGAGGAGATTATTAACTTAACGGGTACAGATCAAAAAGTGGTTTACAAAGCACTTCCTGTAAATGATCCTAAGCAGCGACAGCCAGATATTACCAAAGCCAAAGCAATTTTAGATTGGTCTCCAAAAATAGACAGAGCCGAAGGTTTAAAAAGAACATACGCTTATTTCAAAAGTCTTTCAGAAGAAGAATTGTATAAGAAAGACCACAATAACTTTGAAAAATACATTAATTAATAAAATTTTATGCGCGTATCTTTTTCCATTTTATTGTTCGTCACAATATTCCAACTTAGCGGTCAAAAAGCCTATAAATCTATGATGGATGATCATTCCATTAATTTTTATACTGTAGTTGACTCTGCGGAAGCGTATTTTTCAAATCATCAAAAAGGTAAAGGCTCAGGTTGGAAAGGATACCAGCGTTGGAAGTACTTAAATGAATACAAATATTACCCTTCAGGCGATCGAAGTCAAATTGATCCATTTTTTACTGAAAAAGCTTTTGAAAACTTTAAAAACAACAATATAACTCCAAAATCAATACATGGCAATGGTTGGCGAGATCTAGGACCTTACACGATTGATAGTATTACCGGTCATTATTCGGCTGGTTTAGGTAGAATTGAAGATTTTTATGTAAACCCTTTAAATACTTCAACCATTTATCTTGGTTCACGATCAGGTGGATTCTGGAGAACAATTGATGAAGGAGTAAATTGGGAAAATACAACTGATTTTCTAGTAGCTACGGGTGTTGACGCTATAGCTGTTTCTCCAACCAATCCCGACTCAATTTTAATAAATGTACGCAACTCCCGTAATGGCTCAAGTCATGGAATCTACAGATCAATTGATGGAGGTTTAAATTGGACGTTGAGTAACTTCAATCCCTCCAATTTAGGTTGGGGCGGTTTGGGATCAAATGCTAAAATATATAAAATAGCGTATCATCCTACAAATGCAAATCAAGTTTTTATTGGTACTTCTGAAGGAATTTTTAAGTCTAATGATAATTTACAAACATGGACCCAAACTATACCAACAGGAGCCATAACCGATATTGATTTTCATCCTACAGATCCCAACATAATCTATATTTATGACACTGATTATTGGGGAGTAAATCAGGATGTTGTACTTTATTCCACGAATAATGGAAATAGTTATTCTTCCTCTTCCGTCTTAACGGGTAATAATACTGCTAATGGATATATCTCCGTTAGTCCAAACTGTCCTTCATGTGTATATTTTGCATCAAATAATGGAATCTGGAAATCAATAAACAATGGTCTTAACTTTAATTTCATCAACAATCCTACGAACGGTTGTGACGGTTTTGCTGTAAACGATTTAGATACTTCTAAAATGATTTATGGTTATTTAGATATAGAGGGTAGTTTAGATGGCGGACAAACATTCAATCAAATTTCCTATTGGTCTCAAGGTTCGTATGCAAATTTCAATAACGGCCAATATGTCCATGCAGATTTAAGAGATGCTGAATGTATTAATGGTGTTTATTATGTTGCTACTGATGGCTTTCTATGTAAAACAACTAATGATGGTGTCTCCTGGACTATTTTAAGTCAGGGAACAGGAATAAGAGAAAATTACTCTCTAGGCCTAAGTCAATCGAATCATTTTCGCTCTATCGTTGGATCTCAAGATAATGGAACAAGTATAAAGCATGAAACTACTTGGCTAGAATTTTATGGTGCAGATGGTATGGAAGGAATTATTCATCCACTTAACGATGATTGGATGATCGGTAGTATTCAATATGGCGCTCGAAGACGCACAAAAGATGGAGGTATAACACAGGATGGAGTAACTCCACCTGGCCAATCCGGAAGTTGGGTTGCCCCATTAATTTACGATCCGAATGATCATATGACGGTTTATTCTTTTGGAGAAAATATTTTCAAAAGTTCTAATTTTGGAAACTCTTGGGTAAATGTAGGCACCCCTAGTTTTAGTGGAGGTATAGCAGAGGCTGCAATCGCACAAAACAATAGCGACATAATAATCGTAAGTAAAAATTCAAATATTGAAAAATCAATAGATGGAGGGTTAAGCTTTTCGTCTATTGATAATAATTTACCAAATTTCACGATTACTGACATTGCAATAGCTCCTCATAACGATCAAATTATTTTTGTAACCTTCGCGAATTATGAAAATAATGGTCAAAAAGTATACCAATCAAACAATGGAGGATTATCATGGATAAATATTACTTATAATTTAGGAAATATGCCTGCCCGTAAAATTGTAATTGATCATACAAATGACCATAATCTATATTTAGGCACAGAAATTGGCGTTTTCACGAAACCTTTGATTGGCAATACTTGGTCGTTATACAATAATGACCTACCTAATATGGCTATAGAGGATTTAGAAATAATGTGTGGCTCCAACTCAATTAAAGCTGCAACTTGGGGTCGAGGTTTATGGGAATACCAATTAGTAAACAGAGGTAGTTTTCCTTCAATAGTTAAAACAGCAATTACCGATACACCTACTGACGAATTTCCACAAGCCTTTGTTGATCAATATGTAACATCTATAATTTCTTATGATCAATCAATCACTAGTGCATACATAAAGTATTCCGTTAATAATTTGAATTTTAATCAAACAATTACTATGTCCAACATAGCAGATAGCACTTGGACTAGCGATGCACCAATTCCAGGAGTAGCTGCGAACAACAAAGTATATTTTAAAGTTTTTGCTGTTGGCAACAATGGGGATACCACTGAAACCTACAAATTTATGTATACGACTAGACCATCTTGTATTTCATCTGGAAATATGACTTGGGAAACTGCAATTACTTTAGTTGATTTTGGAACTATCAATAATATTACTGGGAAAGTTGCTCCTTTTAATGATTACACAAATACAGATTCTACAAAAGTGTATCTTGGAGAAAACTATGATCTTGACGTCAATTTAAATACAGACGGTAACTACACTGTTCATGCATTTGCATGGATTGATTGGAATCAAAATAGTGTATTCACTGACCCAGGAGAAGCCTATGATCTAGGAACATCTTATGGAACATCGAATGGTCAAACAACCAATTCACCTTATTTAATTACGATTCCTACAAATGCTCAAACAGGAACAACTATAATGCGGGTTTCGGCTAAATACGGGGTCGACCCTCAACCTTGTGAAGTTGATTTTGATGGAGAAGTTGAAGAATATAAAATAGTTGTTAGTGCTCCTAATTTAGAAATTAGTTCTACAAATATACCAACCTGCTTAAATGAATTTACCGATATTAGTTACGTTGGAACATTCGTCGATTCAGTTGAATGGACTGTTACAAATGGTGGATCAACTTATTCATACAGCTCCTTCAATCCGAACGTTGTCTTTACTGATACCGGTATGTTTAATTTAAACCTAACCGGCTACTTGAATGGTCAAAATTACAATTTAGACAGTCTGAATATGTTTCAAATATTCGCAACAGATAGCACTTTTTTGGATACGACTATTTGTTATGGAGAAAGTTTTAATTTTGGGTCACAAATTTTATCTAATACAGGTTTGTATTCCGAAACCTATACAACAAGTACTTGTGATTCAATAGTGTTCCTTAATTTAACTGTTGACTCAATTATAACTGAAGTTATTCAACAAAATGAAGTCTTAATCGCCAGCAATGCTACAAATTACTCTTACCAATGGATAGACTGTAATACAAATCTTGCTATTCCTAATGAATCCAATTCAACCTTTACTGCAATAACAAATGGTACATATGCAGTTGAAATATCTAATTCAAATTGTACAGACACTTCCGATTGTTTTGAAATAGTCGGATTAGGCTTAAATGATCCAGATTCATTTTATTCAGTTATTTACCCAAATCCAAGTCAAGATAATATAAACATCAAATTCAATCGCACCTATGACAACATTCAACTTATTTTAATAGACATGTCGGGGAAAACACTTCTAAACGCGAACTATTTATCTACCAACTTTATTAATGTAGATATGTCAGATTTCTCAAGTGGTGTTTATTTCATAACTATTGATATCGGAGGGATAAACAAAACTGTTGAACTCATAAAATTATAATAAATGGAACCAACTTTTTACGTACATCCTAGCGCTATTATTGACGAAGGTTGTAAAATTGGAAAAGGAACAAAAATTTGGCACTTTTCTCATTTAATGTCAAACTGTACTCTCGGAGAAAACTGTAATATTGGACAAAACGTAGTTATTTCTCCAGAAGTAAAACTAGGAAACAACTGCAAGGTACAAAACAACGTCTCTTTATATACAGGTGTAGAGTGCGAAGACGATGTTTTCCTTGGGCCATCTATGGTTTTTACCAATGTAGTAAACCCAAGAAGTGGAGTAAACAGAAGAGGTCAATATTCAAAAACAGTGGTTAAACGCGGAGCTTCTATCGGTGCAAATGCAACTATAGTTTGTGGTCACGACATTGGTGAGTTTGCCTTTATAGGTGCAGGTGCAGTAGTTACCAAGCACGTTCCGGCGTATGCATTAGTTGTAGGAAATCCTGCAAAACAAATGGGTTGGATGAGCGAATTTGGTCACCGTTTAAATTTTGACGAAAACGGAATTGCCGAGTGTGAAGAAAGTAAAGAAAAGTATAAATTAGAAAATAACGCAGTTACAAAATTATAATGAGCGTACAAGATAAAGTAAAGTTTGCAGTAGTTGGTGCTGGACACATAGGAAAACGTCATGCCGAAATGATTTCTAGAAATGACGAATCTGAACTGGTTGCCATTGCAGATGTAAGAAGCAAAGAAGAGTGTGATGCTACGCGCTTTGAGGTTCCATTTTTTAAGTCGATTGACGAACTATTGGCGTCTGATCTAGCATTTGACGTAGTGTGTATTTGTACACCAAACGGTTTACATGCAGCACAAAGCATAAAGGCTTTAGAATATAAAAAACACGTTGTTTGCGAAAAGCCAATGGGTTTAAGTAAAGACAATTGTGAGAAAGTGATTTTTAAATCGCTACAAATGTCTAAACAAGTATTTTGTGTGATGCAAAATAGATATTCTCCACCTTCTCAATGGATAAAATCAATTGTTGAAGATAAAATTATTGGAGATACATTTATGGTTCAACTCAATTGTTATTGGAATAGAGACGATAGATATTACAAAGCAGGAGGTTGGAAAGGAACCGAAGATTTAGATGGTGGAACATTATTTACACAGTTCTCGCATTTTATAGACATTATGTACTGGCTCTTTGGAGACATTGAAAATATACAAGGTAAATTTGCAGATTTCACACACAAAGAAACAACCGACTTTGAAGATTCTGGGTTTGTTAGTTTCGACTTCATAAACGGTGGAATGGGATCCTTGAACTACTCTACAGCAGTAGCCAATCAAAACTTAGAAAGCTCTATGACCATCATTGGATCTAAAGGTTCTGTGAAAATTGGCGGACAATATATGAATGAGGTCGAAGTTTGTAATATTGACGGATACGAAATGCCTACTTTGGCAGAATCTAATCCTGCAAACGATTACGGACCATATAAAGGATCTGCAGCAAATCACAATTACATAATTGAAAATGTTGTTGATACATTAAAAGGAAGAAATACAGCTACTACAAATGCCTTAGAAGGTTTAAAAGTTGTAGAAATTATAGAACGCATTTATAACGTAAGAAATGAACAACTTGATTTATAATAAACTCATTAACAAAGAAGAAAAACTAGCCGTTGTAGGATTAGGTTATGTAGGTTTACCTATTGCATTAGAATTTGCCAAAAAAATTGATGTAATCGGATTTGATATCAATCAACAGCGTGTTGATATGATGGCCAACCACATCGATCCTAGTAAAGAATTAGACAAATCTGCTTTTGATAACTGTTCTATCGAATTTACGGCAAATGGAGATAAATTAAAAGAAGCAACATTTTTTGTTGTTGCCGTTCCGACTCCAATTGACGATTCAAACCTACCCAATTTAGCACCATTAATTGGCGCAAGTAAAACGGTTGGAAAAGCCTTAAAAAAAGGAGACTACGTAGTATTTGAATCTACCGTTTATCCAGGTTGTACAGAAGAAGATTGTATTCCTATTCTAGAAGAGGTCTCTGGATTAAAATGGAAAGAGGATTTTATGGTTGGATATTCTCCTGAAAGAATTAATCCAGGTGATAAAGTACATACCCTACAAAACGTTGTTAAAGTAGTTTCTGGTTGTTGCGCTACTTCTTTAGAAGAAATTGCAAAAACCTATGAATTAGTTGTAGACGCTGGTGTACACAGAGCAAGCTCTATTAAAGTTGCCGAAGCTGCAAAGATTATTGAAAATACGCAGCGAGACGTAAACATTGCTCTCATCAATGAATTGAGTATTATCTTTAACAAGTTAAATATCAACACGTACGAAGTACTCGAAGCTGCTGGTACTAAATGGAATTTCTTACGTTTTTCTCCAGGTTTGGTAGGCGGACATTGCATTGGAGTTGATCCTTATTACCTCACGCACAAAGCGAAACAAGCAGGTTATCATGCAAAAATTATAAATTCTGGTAGATACGTAAATGATTCTATGGGATTTTATATCGGAAAACAAACCGTAAAGAAAATGATTGCCCAAGGAAAACACATGACAACAGCTAAGGTTTTAGTAATGGGTGCTACTTTTAAAGAAGATGTAAGCGATATTAGAAACTCTAAAGTAATTGATGTTGTAAACGAATTAAAGTCGTTCCAAGTACAGGTAGATTTAGTTGATCCGCATGCTTCTTCAGAAGAAATGAAACACGAATACGGCGTAGGCTTAATTGAAAAAGCAGGTACAGATTACGATGCTATTATTGTTGCAGTTAACCACAAAGAATATCAAAATTTATCGCAAAACGATTTCAAAGCAATGCTTAAGAATGGAAATGGTGTATTTGTAGATGTGAAAGGAGTGTTTAAAGAGAAAATCACCGATTTAGAATATTGGAGCTTATAAATAAAGCCATGGCAAAAAAATCGATATTAGTAACTGGCGGAGCAGGTTTTATAGGCTCGCACGTAATAAGAAGGTTAATCAAAAATTATCCCGATTATACTGTCGTTAATTTCGATAAACTGACATATGCTGGAAATCTATCCAATTTAAAGGATATTGAAAAGCATGCTTCTTATCACTTTGTGAAAGGAGATATTTGCGTGTTGCAAGATGTTCTCAATGCATTTGAAAAATACGACATTACAGATGTGATTCACCTCGCAGCAGAGTCGCACGTAGACCGTTCTATTTCTGGGCCAATGGAGTTTGTGATGACCAATGTTGTAGGTACCGTTAACCTGCTAAACGTTGCAAAAGAATATTGGAAAGAAAAATCAGCGCATTTATTCTATCACATTAGTACAGACGAAGTATACGGTAGCCTAGGTAAAACAGGGTTATTTGAAGAAACTACTGCATACGATCCGCGTAGTCCTTACTCCTCTTCTAAAGCGAGTTCTGATCACTTTGTGAGAGCTTATCATCACACTTACGGTTTAAACATAAAGATTTCTAATTGCTCAAACAACTATGGATCGCACCAGTTTCCGGAGAAACTTATTCCCTTAATGATTAATAACATTATAAAGGAAAAACCGTTACCCATTTACGGTAGAGGAGAAAACATTAGAGATTGGCTGTGGGTAGAAGATCATGCCTCGGCAATTGATACAATTTTTCACAAAGGAAAAATAGGAGAAACCTATAACATTGGCGGTTTAAATGAATGGACAAATATTGATTTAGTTAACGCATTAATTAAAATTGTAGATGCCAAATTAGGAAGACCAAAAGGTGCATCGCAGAAATTGATTACCTATGTGAAAGATAGAGCCGGACACGATATGCGCTATGCAATTGATGCGCGTAAACTCGAAAAAGAATTGGGTTGGACACCCAGCATTCGATTCGAAGAAGGATTGGTTAACACTGTAAATTGGTATTTAAACAATATAGATTGGACTACAGAAGTTTTATCAGGAGAGTACGAGCACTATTATGAAAAACAATACAGTGAGCGCTAGCACTAAATGCAGTTTAACCTGCAGGCATAGTCACCGCACCATTTAAATCTAAAATCAAATGCTTAACACACTTTTCAAGAAGTCGAAAAAAATAGACTTATCCGAACTGCATACTGATGTTCACAGTCATTTAATTCCAGGAATAGATGACGGAGCAAAAACGCTTGATCATACAATAGGTATGCTTTTAAAGTTTCAAGAATTAGGCTATAAAAAAGTAATTACCACTCCACATGTTTTGAGTGATTTATATCCAAATACTCCAGAAATTATCTTGAATGGATATGAAAAAGTAAAATCCGAATTAGCTAGAATTAACCTAAATATTGGTTTTGAGACCGCTGCCGAATACTTTTATGACGAACACTTGGTTAGTGAAATTGAAAATGATACGGTTTTAACATTCAACCAAAAATATGTCTTGTTTGAATTTAGTTTTACAACGGAACCCATGCATGTTGACGAACTTATTTTTAAAATTCAATCAAAAGGTTTAATTCCAGTTTTGGCGCATTACGAACGTTACGCATTTTGTTTACACAATATAAAAATGGCTGAGGAATTGAAAGAAAAAGGCTGTTTAATTCAAATGAACTTAAATTCGCTTACCGGACACTACGGTTCTGCTATTAAAAAAACCGCAGAATTATTAATTAAAAATAAGTTAGTGAATCTTGCGGGCACAGACTGTCATAGAATAGAGCATCTACATTTATTAGAACGCAATTTAGAAAAGAAATACTTTCATAAGTTACTAGATTTAGAATTGCTAAATTATCAGTTTTAAATTTAACTTTTTTTGTATTTTTGACTAAACTGACATCAAAAATGAAACACCTACTAATTCTACTTTTTACCTTTTCTACAATTGCTAGCAACGCACAAGAAAAGGAAAGAAAGCTATCCATCGGCTTAACTTACAGTACCAATCTTAGTGATGAATTTTACATTACAGACAATCCGCAATTTGATGAACCGGTAAATTCCTTAAATGACAAAAAACCTTTTTATGGCTTTAATACGGGGATAGATATAAACTATGCACTATTTCAAAAATTTGAGATTAGCTTAGGCGTTCAGTTTGCCAGATATTCTAACCTCTTTGAAAACCTTCTTTTTTTTGGTGATGAAGGAAACGCTATAGGAGAAGGAAACGTAAAAACAACGCTAGACTATATTGAAGTTCCATTCAGAGTAAATTATAAATTTTTGAATAAAAAGCTAAAAGCTTACGCTAGTTTGGGTGCATCATTTAATTCATACCTCAACAATAAAAGTAAAGCAGTATACACACTTTATGGAGAAGATGAAGAAATTGTAGAAACCGAAACATACGATCTCTCACTTCAACCAACTAATTACCTTGGTTTAATTGGAGCATTAGGTATAGCTTACTCCATAAACAATCGATTTGATATAAAGGCAGAACCAATAGTTAGATATGCTTTAAATAGTAAGGCAAACAACCTAATTACTGCTAGATTATACTCCTTTGGTGTACAATTTGGGTTGTATTTTAAATTATAAAAAAAAGACGACCTCAAATAGAAGATCGTCTCTAATAACTCTATACTTTTTTGTTTCTATGCTTCAATACTAGCACTAGAAGTAGGAAATTTTCTATCTACTTTCTTAAATAAACCTTGTAATACTTTACCTGGTCCTACTTCTACGATCTCCTCTCAACCATCGGCAATCATCTGGTGCATTGTTTGCGTCCATTTAGGAGCGATCGATCTAATTTGTTTTTCACTAAAAATCAAAAGAAAATACTACTCACAATCAATTTAATCGTCTTTTAAACGACAATTTTTAACGATGTACTAATTGATTTTATTTTAATTTAGAATAAATAAAAATAGTGTTATGAAGAGAAAATTTATTCCAATTGTTGCCTTTTGCTTTTCAACAATAACAGGCTCAGTTTTCGCTCAATCAAATGAAGAAGCGAACACTTTACTCAAAAATAAGCTTAGTATTAACTCTAGCGACTTAGGCTTTATGTTTACACCATCCTACGGGCTGTCAAATATTGACGAAAGTAATGTATCGCTTTTTAACTTGCGTGGAGGTGTTGTACTGAAAGATAGATTTTCTTTTGGAGGGTACTATAACCTATCTGTGAACGAAATCAACCCTAGAAGTGAAACTGTTCCGAATGTTTACATGGACTATTGGTCTGCGGGTGCTTTCTTTGAATATACTCTTTTCTCAAAAAAGCTTATACACCTTACACTTCCTATATCTGTTGGCTTAGGAGAAGTCCAAATGGATAACGAAAGTGGTGACGCAGGTTTAGGTGAAAAACAATTTTTCCAAATAGAGCCAGCATTACTACTAGAAATGAACCTTCATAAGCACATGCGTCTTAACTTAGGTGCATCGTATAGAATAGTAGAGAACATGACCTACAGAAACCTAAATCAAGATGATATATCTGGATTTAATTTAATGCTAGGACTCAAATTTGGTTTATTTCGCTGGCAGTAATTTAAGCTATAATGTATAAACCATAAAAATGTTTATTTAAAAAAAAGGATTGCCGAAAGACAATCCTTTTTTCCTTTATTCTATTTTTCGTTATGCTTCAATACTCGCGCTAGAAGTAGGAAATTTTCTATCTACTTTCTTAAATAAACCTTGTAATACTTTACCTGGTCCTACTTCTACGATCTCCTCACAACCGTCGGCAATCATCTGGTGCATTGTTTGCGTCCATTTAACCGGAGCCGTTAGTTGTGCCATTAAATTTTTCTTAATTTCTTCTGGGTTAGAAACCGCTGCTGCCGTTACATTTTGATAAACAGGACAAGAAGGTGTATTAAACGTAGTTTCTTCTATTGCTTTTGCTAATTCTTCTCTAGCTGGCTCCATAAGTGGGGAGTGAAACGCGCCTCCAACAGGTAATTTCAGTGCTCTTTTAGCACCTTTTTCTGTTGCAAGCTCGCATGCTTTATCAATTGCCTCAATGGCTCCAGATATTACTAGTTGTCCAGGACAATTATAATTTGCAGCAACTACTACTCCATCTACGGTATTGCAAACCTCTTCAACAACTTGGTCTTCTAATCCTAAAATTGCAGCCATAGTAGAAGGTTCTTTTTCACACGCTTCTTGCATTGCTAAAGCTCTTTTATAAACCAATTTTAGTCCATCTTCAAATGCTAAAGTTCCGTTTGCAACAAGCGCCGATAGTTCACCTAAAGAATGTCCTGCAACCATATTAGGCTGAAAACTTTCTCCTAAAACCGCAGCTAAAATGGTAGAATGCAAAAATATAGCTGGTTGAGTAACTTTTGTTTGTTTTAATTCTTCGTCAGAACCTTCAAACATAATTTTAGTAATCTCAAATCCTAAGATTTCATTTGCTTTGTCAAATAATTGTTTTGCTTTATCCGAGTTATCATATAAATCTTTACCCATTCCGGAGAACTGTGCTCCTTGTCCAGGAAAAACATATCCTTTCATATTCGTAGTTTTTGTTTCGTACAAAGATAAAAATATACGCTTTGCAAAAATATTGGGCACAAAAAAATACCCCAACAAATGCTGGGGTATTTTTAATATAGTTAAGAATTACTTCTTTATTACTAATTTTTCAGTAGCAACAGTGTTGTTTACAGCTACGTTGTAGAAATAAACACCGTTAGATAATTCAGTTGTTGGAACGTTCACAGTGTGAGCTCCAGCAGCTACATTTCCTAAGTTGTTCGTGTACACTACTTTTCCTGATAGATCCGTAATAGAAACTTCAACATCTGATGCATTTTCTAAAGAAAAAGATGCATTAACGTTAGTTGAAGCTGGGTTAGGATAAACCGATAAAGAAAGGTTTGCTGCTAACTCATCTAATCCAATAGAAGGAGCTTCAAAATTCATTCTTACCACTGGTGTGTTAGAAGTAAAGAAAGAACTACCCGTAATTGGATCAGTCATCGTTGGATAGTAAATTAAAGATGTATTATCTGGTGAAGTACCTGCAGTTTGATAAACGAAATCTCCAGTAGTACCTACCGCTGCAAAATATAACTCACCCGCAACTAAATCGTATGGTGTATCAAAATAGATAGTCATAATGTTATCTAAATCAACTGAGTTTACAATTTTGAAATCAGAAACTGCAACCGCTACGAAATCTCCGTTTGCATCCAAATTGTAAAGAATTGCATAAAGTTCAACTCCTTCATTATTTGGTTCTGCATCAATACCAATGTCTAATGCATGTAAAGTTGCTGCTGATGCAATTTCAAAGTAGTTTCCTGCTTCAAAACCAAAGTTTCCATTTCCATCATCAGAACCACCTGCATTTGTTTGTGCTCCTTGATCTCTTCTGTAAACATCTCCACCTGTGGTAATTGTAGGAATAATGCTAAATGCGTTATTTGCTGGAACATCATCTACCTCTGTAGCCTCAACAGAAACCGCAAAGTCGTAAGAAGCATCTGCCATTGGTGTAAATGTAGTAAAAACTGAATCTGCTGCACTTGGCACTAAAGAAGCAACAACGTTAGAAGTAGCTGTTGCAGCTCCGCTGTTTACGTCTACCACCATACTAACGTTATTTAAATTAGAACCACCGTTGTTTAAAACGTTAGCAGAGAAAGAGTGCTCTTGAATCTGACTATTTGGAATTGCGTAGTATTGGAATGGTCTAAAAGATCCATCTGTGAAAGATAAACCGTTTACTCCCCAATACTCTGCAGTAGTTAAAAGATCAAAATCTGGTAAAGTAGACACAGAAAAGTCATCTACAACCCAAAACCAATCGAATGTTCCAACATAGTGAAATCTAAATCTTGTCATATCTGTCCAAGCTCCTGCTGGTGCCGGCACAGTTAAAAAGTTTGTTTCAACATCTGGATCAACTCCTGGCGAACTTGAATTTGTGTTTACAGGTACGTCATTTACTAAGTACGCTGTCCATGTAAGACCTCCGTCAACACTTACTTCCATATTGTGTGTTTCTTGGAATCTTCTAAACATCTGAATCCATCTTAAAGAAACAGCATCTGCAGTAGATCCACCTGCTGCAACAATTTGCGTAGCAATATCTAAATCTGCAGTTTCAAAATAAGCATCTTGAACCGCTCCACCTCCGGCAGCATCAGAGTTTACAATTCCAAACTCTCCGTCTGAATCTGAGCTCCAAATAGAAGCAAAATCAAATGTCCCTGTAGAAGTTGCTAATGCAGAAAAACTTGCTGGAAATGTAGTTTGAATTTCCCAGTCTCCATTAGAGTGTGTTGGACCATCTACATGATCCCAATCAGTTGCAGTTGAAAAGTCACTCGACCACAATGTTACTCCCAATGCTTTTCCCTGAAGTTCTGATGAAGCAATTCCTTTTGCTTCTTCAAAGCTTTGATTAGGTGTCAAAACCTGTGCGTTCAATGCAATTGAACTCGCAACAGCTCCTGCTAATAAGTAAATTTTATTCATAGTTATTTTATTTTAAAGAGTAAAAGTAAAAAAATCTTAGGTAAGAACATACTGTACTCGGTTATTTATATTGTAAACGAGGACTCTTAACATCGGGTTGGTAAAATGGTTACTTTTATTCGGTATACGTACTTGAGACTAACCTTGTGGACAAGGCCGTTGATAGGTCTAAAAAATCGAGCAATACACAATTCACAAAGTGTTCACGAAAACCGAATACATAAACAAGCTCACGCGTAGAATAAAAAAAACTGTTTGAACTAGTCTTGCCAAGCAAAAATTACCGCTGGATAGCCCTTCGGTAAAGTAAAATGAATTTGATCTTCTCCTACCAACTCATAAATAACCTTGTTAGACATTTTAAATCTTCTTGCTTTTTTATGGGTTAAAATAGCTTGGTCAAAACCAAATATAATAAACTGATTATCTCCCACTCCAACCGTTTTAACATCTGTAAAGGTTAGACTTATTCCCGAAGAAAATGAAAGCGTAAATTCATCTAACAATTTGTTGAAAGAAACCGCGTTTAACTTAATTTCTGAGCTTCCAATTTGCTCACCAGCTACATACAGTTTTCCACTTACTTTTTCATGTTTGTTTACAAAGTCGTCTAAATTAACGTATAATACGTCAGGCTCTAAAGCCGGTAAACTGGTTGAAAACTGATGTACTTTTTTTGCATCTACAGGTAAAGTAAACCTCCTGTAAATACCAATTGCTGTTAACACTCCGGCAAGTGATAACATAAGCATGAAAATAGTTGCAGGCGTTCCTGGAAAAGCTATGTAGATAGAATAACAGAGATAGGCTACCGCTGCTAAACACAAAATTGCTAAAATACTCCCTTTTATTTTTTGACTCATTATTTTTTATTTACACCAATTAGCATCACAACAGCTGCCTTGCTTTTGGCGCTCGTTTCAAAAGTAACTAATCCGTTCTCTATTTTAAAATTTGGCTGCTCAACTACATCTTCGTGCATTTTTTCAAGTGCATATCCGATTTTATCTTGAAACGCATACGCTTTTGAATTGTTTATAAAATTATTCAACTCAACAAAATCTATCGGCTTTTTAGTAATTACGATAGCAAATTCATCTTTCGAACCAATTTCATCAGGCTGTAAACTCTCTTCTCGAGGGAATAACCGCGTACCCGTAATTCCGCAATAGGGCGAATGCTTTGCGGTATAGGGAAAAAGATTAATGCTTTGGATTCCGTTGTTTCCTAAAACATAGGTGTAACATTCTATGTTATTGGTAAACTCAATTTTAAACTTCGTACCGTCGAAGTTACCTGCAGTACTTTTTCTTAAGTCTTGAGCTGTTTCAAAGTAATTACCGCGTACTTGTCTCAAAGCAATGTTGCGCTTTCTTTCAACATCTTCTAAACCAAAAGAACCCGAAAAACGTGTCTGACTATCTTTCTCTATGTTTCCCATTGGATAAATACCATACGCCTCCTTATTAAACGCTCTAAAATCTGAGTAACGGACCCAGGCAAAGCCATCTTTCCCCCAATTAGTTCCCCAAGAATTCATCAGTAAAAACGATCCGCCATTTAAATAATCATCGTAGCCAACCACGCACATCGCGTGTCCACCAAACCCACGTTGATCATGGTCTTCTTGCGTAGGAATCCATGCTGGTTTGTTTAACATGTTTTGCATAAAGCTACCGCCTACCATCATTCCAATAATGACTGGCGAACCTTTGGCTAAATTTTGTTTCATGGCAAGCATTTCGTAGGTTTTCCCCATACTTTCATTGGTCAAACGCTGAAATCCTTTGGTTTTAAATCGTGCAGCTTTTTGCATTAAAGCACGCGAAGGAAGCACAGAGCAGTCTTGATCTGTATACCTGAAATCATCAAAATCTACGGCTCCTTGATTGAGCATGTTATCCATAGCCCTTTTGATATATGAACCCTGACAATTGCTGTTTTTAATTTTTATTTGGTTGTACATGAAAGACGGACTAAAAGCAATATCATCTGCATTTTGGCCTGTTCGTTGTGCTTCAATTATCGTTCTGCCGGCATAAGCTGCAGCCCAAGCTACACAAGAACCTTGTTGTCCTTGATTTTTAACCGTAGGACAATACTGTCTTAAGTCCACCCGTTCTGGCAATGGATTTTTCCTATTATCAGCGAGTGGTTCATAAATTTCAGTTTCGGCATACATTGCAGCGTCGAAATTTGTACCACGGTTATAAAGTGGAGCTTGTTCAAACGAGTCTGAGCTTGGTAAGGAAGTACTTTCACATCCTTTCATTCCAAAAAAATAAAACAGTGCACCCACTACAATTACCACAATTAAGAGCTTGGGATTTTTTGAAACCAGAGGAAGAAGAAGGCCTACTAAATTGCCCAATCCACCTCCACCGGAAAAACCACCTCCTGCTTGTCTAGTTGTTCTTCGTGTAGGTTGTCTCTTTCTAGGTTGCGCTCTGCGCTTATTTTTATCTGGAACTAATCGTATAGGCATGATCGTGTTTTTTTATCAAAAATAGGAATTACATGGTGAGTTTTCACTTTCTACTCCTAAAATCTAAAACAATCACAGCTTTTATTTGTCTTTCTAACAACTTTTAAAAAAGCACATTACTTTTGTTCAACAATGTTACATATCGATCAGCAAACATTTAAAGATTTAGAATTTAACTACCTATTAGAAATAATGGGAGAATATTGTGTAGGGCAAACAGCACAAGAACGAATTCTAAACCTAAAACCCATTAAAAATCATGCACACTTACGCAAGGATTTATATAGACTAAATGAATTCAAAAACATTAGGGTAGAAGGAGAAACGTTTCCACGTATAGATTTTGAAGAACTAGGAGTTGAAATCCGAATGTTGCCTATACAAAATGCTGCTTTGCAGAAAGAGAGCTTTGTTCGACTCCTAAGCGCTTCTCACCTCGTAAATGCCATTATCTACTTTTTTAATAAACGCGATGAAGAATATCCTGAACTTATTGAACTTTTAGAAAGCGTTTATTTCACCAAAGAAATTATAGAACCCATCAATAAGGTATTTGATAAGACAGGAGAGGTAAAAGACGATGCTTCGCCAGAACTTTTCAAGATTAGACAACAATTAAAAACAGTTCAAAACCAAATCAATAGAAATTTTGACAGGGAGATTCGGAAACTTCAAAAAGCAGGAATTTTAAGTGATATGCGTGAGGCATATCTAGACAACAAGCGCGTTCTATCCGTAGTTTCAACACACAAAAGAACAATTTCGGGAGCGGTTCTTGGTTCTTCAAAAACAGGAGGGTTAACATATATAGAGCCTGAGGTAAATGTTCCCTTAAACAATGAATTAGAGTTATTACGAGATGACGAACGAAAAGAAATCTTCAAAATTCTAAAAGCATTAACCAAAGAATTATCTGGCTTTTTACCTTTGATAGAGGGCTACAACTCTTTGCTTATAGAGTTAGACTTCATACAAGCCAAAACACGATTAGCGCTTAAATTAGATGCAGTATTACCCGCATTAGAGAAAGAAACGAGAATAGAATTAATTGACGCGTATCATCCTGTATTAAAACTAAAAAACGAAGCACAAAAAAAGAAAACAATTCCTCAATCATTAATAATGGATACGTTTTCTAGAATGTTAGTTATCTCTGGGCCTAACGCTGGAGGAAAAAGTATAACGCTTAAAACGGTTGGACTTCTGCAGCTTATGCTTCAATCAGGCTTACTTGTTCCTACGCACCCCAACAGTAAAATGTGCTTTTTTCAATCTTTACTTACAGATATTGGAGATAACCAATCGATAGAAAACGAATTGTCTACTTACAGCTATCGACTAAAGCGAATGAAACACTTCTTAGAAGTCGCTAACAAAAGATCGCTTTTACTTTTAGATGAATTTGGTACAGGTTCTGACCCTGATTTAGGTGGAGCATTAGCCGAAGTATTTTTTGAAACTCTTTACAACAAAAAGTGCTATGGAGTTATTACTACGCACTACGCCAACATTAAGCTAAAAGCAGATAAATTAAAGAACGCCGTAAATGGATGTATGCTTTTTAATACAGAGACCTTGGCACCTTTATTTAAATTGAGCGTTGGGCAACCAGGTAGCTCTTTCACCTTTGAAGTTGCACAAATTAACGGTATTGATTTAGAACTAATTAACGAAGCAAAAAGCAGGTTAGATAAAAAGAAAGTTGAGATGGACGAACTTCTCAGCGAACTTCAAAAAGAGAAAACCTATCTTACTCGTTTAAACAAAGAACACATAGAAGCCCAGGAAATCGCCCAAAAAGCAAAACAAAAGTTTGATGAAAGCAAAACAAAATTCGACAATAAATATTTTGCACAAAAAGAACTGTTTGATGCTAATACGAAATTGATCGCACAAGGTAAAAAACTGAGACAATTTATAGATAAATATAAAACGCAAGGAAAAGGTAAAAATGTAAACAAAGCGCTTTTAGACGAGGTTAAAAAGTACATTGCAACAGAACGATATAAAATAGACGAGGGAAACAAGGCAGAAGTGATGAAAGCTAAAGCCAACAAAGCAAAACCGAAAAAAGTTGTTTCTCAAAAACAAAAGGATCATCTCAACCATGCTAAAATTGTTATTGGCAGCGAAGTTAAATTATTAAGCACCAAGCAAAAAGGAAGTGTAGAAGAAATAAATGGCTCAATGATTACTGTTACTTTTGGTTTTATGCGCTTAAAAGTGGAGATTGATAAGCTAATGTGGATAAAATAAAGATCCTCGTCTCATTTTTTTTTAAAAGCTAAGTAATTGTATTATTTTTGATTGTATGTTTGCACGATTTTTTTGGCAAAGTATTTGCCTTAAAACACCTATAAAAAGTACACATTATGAAACATTTTACTTTTATCTTAATAGCATCAAGTACTTTTCTCTTCAGCTTTGTAAGTTGTAGAAAAAAAGGATGCACAGACCCAAAAGCTTCTAACTACGAAGAAAGAGCTATCAAAGAAGATGGTTCTTGCAAGGTGTTTAAACGACTAACTGTTGGACAAGTAAGGGTACAAGAAATACCTGAGTTAAACGGTGTTCAGTTTTGGGATAATAGTATTTTTGCTGATCAACAAGCACCTGACTCCTACGCTGTTTTAACAACTATTACTGGAAATATAATAGACGAAAGTGACGATGTGTACTGGAATCAATACCCAGATGGCGTAGGAAATAATCCAGAAGCTTTTCCGTTTGACTGGCAATTAAATCCAGTTTTAACTGATTTCTCTCAAACCTACATTGTTTATATTTTGGATGACGATGGGAATATTGCTACAGACCCTGTAATAATGAGTAAAGAAATTAATTTACCAGAATTAACCAAAATAGATAACGAGGATAAGTTTCCAAACTCTATTAGTTTACAAACTCAAAATGCAAGAATGACCATTCAACTCAATTGGGAAGAATAAATGACACAGCATAAAAAGCACTATGTGATAGGAAAATCCGACAGAGCAGATTTTCCTATTTTTAATTTAAAGAACATAAAAGTTAAGATAGACACCGGAGCCTACACCTCCTCTATACACTGTTCTGAAATTAAAGAGGAAGACGATAAGTTATTTGTTATATTCTTATCTGAAAAATTTAGCAATTATACTGGTGAAACAATTACGTTTACAGACTACGAAATAAAAAAAGTACGCAGCAGCTCAGGAAAAGCACAATTGCGCTATAAAGTAAGAGCAAATATTGTTCTTTTTGGAGAAACATTTAACACAGAATTCACACTGAGCGATAGACGTAAAATGAAATTCCCAGTACTTTTGGGACGAAAACTTTTGAATAAAAACTTTTTGGTAAATACTTCTTTAAAGAATCAATCCTACCAAATTATTAATACACAAATTAATTAATGAAAATTGCTATTCTGAGCAGAGATGCACATTTATACTCAACAAGAAGAATTGTAGAAGCAGGAACAATGCGCGGACATCAAGTAGATGTTATCGATCATTTAAAATGCAACTTAGAAATAGAAAAACAAAAGGCTACGCTACATTATAAAGACCGTTTTTTAGATGACTATGACGCCATTATTCCAAGAATTGGTGCATCTGTTACTTTTTATGGTACTGCTGTAGTTAGACAATTTGAAATGATGGGCGTTTTTACAGCTGTAAAATCTCAAGGATTAATAGATTCTAGAGATAAATTACGCTCTTTACAACTGCTTACCAAACACGGTATTGGTATGCCAAAAACAGTCTTTACAAACTACTCTAGCAACGTTGAACACGTAATAAAATCTGCTGGTGGAGCTCCTGTAGTTATCAAACTTTTAGAGGGTACACAAGGTTTAGGCGTAGTGTTAGCAGAAAGTAGAAAAGCAGCAGAATCTGTTCTAGAAGCATTTAATGGATTAAAAGCACGTGTTATTGTGCAAGAATTTATCAAAGAAGCTAATGGTGCAGATATCAGAGCTTTTGTTGTAGACGGAAAAGTGGTTGGAGCCATGAAAAGACAAGGTAAGGAAGGAGAGTTTAGATCTAACTTACACCGCGGTGGACACGCAGAGATTATTAAACTATCGCCAGAAGAAGAAGATACAGCTATTAAGTCTGCCAAAGCTTTAAACCTTGGAATTGCAGGAGTAGATATGTTACAATCCGCTCGTGGTCCGCTTGTTTTAGAAGTAAATTCTTCTCCAGGATTAGAAGGGATCGAACGCGCAACGCATTTTGATATTGCTTCAGAAATTATACAGTACTTAGAAAGAGAATATAAAAAATAATATGGCACAAGCTTCCATAGAAATATTAGGTACCGTTATTGCTCCAGGAGGAAAGGCGCAAATCGATTTAGAAGTAGCCAAACTACATACTTCTAGTGCGGTGAAAATTCCAATAATTGTGCAGCATGCAAAAAAAAGTGGACCCGTTCTACTTTTACTCGCAGGTGTGCATGGCGACGAGATTAATGGAATAGAAATTGTTCGTCAAATCGTTAAAAAAGGATTAAACAAACCAACGCGCGGAACAGTTATTTGTATTCCCGTTTTGAACATTTTCGGCTTTTTAAATTTCAGCAGAGAATTACCCGATGGAAGAGACCTTAACCGTTGTTTTCCGGGTGCACCAAATGGTTCTTTAGCCGGACAATTTGCGCATGCTTTCATGAAAAACATCGTTCCGAAAGTAGATTATATCATTGACTTTCATACAGGAGCAGCACAACGACACAATTATCCTCAAGTACGATGTGTTTCCAATAACGAAAATGCGTTAAACATTGCAAAAGTATTTGATCCACCTTTTATAAAACAATCGAAACTTATTCCTAAATCTCTGCGTGAGGCTGTTTCTAAACGAGGAAAAAACATTATCTTATTTGAAGGTGGAAAAGCCAACCGTATTGACGATTTTGTGGTGAAAGAAGGAATCCGAGGTGTGTTACGTGTAATGAATCACTTAAAAATAATTACCATCGAAGTAGAACAAGCTAGAGAAGCCAAGATAATTAGTGAATCGAAATGGCTAAGATCTCCAGCCTCTGGAATGTTTAGAGCTGAAGTAATGAACGGGAGCTACATAGAAAAAGGCGCCGTACTAGGTATTGTTTCTGATCCGTTTGGAAAAGTTGAAAAGAAAGTCAAAGCACCACAAAACGGGTATATATTTTGTGTAAACCAAGCACCTATCGTAAATAAAGGCGATGCTATTTTTAATCTAGGCTGGTAACTTTAATTTGGTCTAAAGTAGCACTTAATTCTTTCGCTATTTTATTCCTATTAAACTTTTCTGCAACGTAGTTTCTTGCATTTTTCTTTAATTTTCGGCTTTTTTCTGTATCCTTTACTATATCTCGAATTACACGTGCTAATTCGTTTACGTTTTCTGGTTCAAAATATACACCTACCTCTCCTTGCCGAATAAAAAGGTCACGCGCTTCGCCATCAACTCCTAAAATAATAGGTACTTGCATAGCTAAACTTTCAAAAATTTTAGACGGAATTGCACCTTGAAAAATAGCTAGTTTTTTTAACGGAATTACAGAAAAATCTACACTTTTTAGCACAAAAGGCATCTCCGACTTCTTTACAGGTGGTAAAAAGGAAACATTACTCAGTTCTAATTGCTGTGCTAAGTCTTGCAGTTTTTCTTTCTCTGGACCCGCTCCTTGTAAAATAAACTTAATGTGTGTTTGTGACTCCAATTGTTTTGCTGCATGCAGTATAACCTCTAACCCTTGGGCATGCCCTAAAATACCGCCATAGAAAAACAAAATATCTTCTTTGCTAAAATTATTTCGTTCTCTAAAATCTGTTTTGGCTATTTCTGTTGGATTATAAAAGTTAACATCTACACCATTGGGCAACCAATATACCTGCTTTTCTGGAAATCTATTTTTAATATCTGCAACTATACCCTGTGTTTGTCCGGTTATTAAAGTAGATCTACTGTAGCATTTCGCTTCTAAATTGTATGCCAGTTTCAAAAGGTATTTGTTGGAAACAATCTCTAACTTTTCGGCACTCTCTGGCCAGAGGTCAGACACATTAAAAATAAGTTTTGCTCCAAGTTTTCTGCTCAACCGCATAGCGCTATATCCTAAAAAAAGAGGTGGAGACTCTACCATAATAAAATCATACTTCCCCAACTTTTTCCCTCTCCAATACGAGCTCCAAACGAAACTAAAATAATTGCGTAAACGCGCAATTATAGAAGAAGATTTAGATACAAAAATTGAAGAACGATACACTTTTACACCATCAATTTCTTCTTCTTTTATGGCTCCATTTTTATATGCTTCCTCAATTTCCATTTTCGGATAATTGGGCATAGCCGTCAAAACTTCTACCTCAATTCCTTCTTTTTTTAAGCGAATAGCCAATTCGTGCAGTCTATTTTGAGGCGCTCCAATTTCTGGTGGATAATACTGAGTAAGAATTAGAAGTTTCATTTTTTTTGTATTGACGATTCCTGCTTAAAGCTTATGAATAAAGTAATTAAGAAAAAACTAAGTAAAATAATCCCCACTTGTCTTTCCAAAAAAGATTCAAAAAGACTAGATATAAAGACGATAAGCAAGAAAAAAAACAATGTTTTGCGTTGAAGCACATTTTTACTAAAGAAAGGAATTACCAAAACAAATAACAACGCTATAATACCTGCCCAACCAATAGAAATTCCTGTTTGTAAAAAAGTATTGTGTGAGTTGTATCTTAACTGTGCATATTTGTAAAAATCGTTCTCAATATATGCTTCCATTAATTCATCTTTGACATCTCCCGTTCCTACTCCAAATGGATGCTCTTTTATCAATTTAGAAGAAAGTGAATAGGTTACTAACCGAACCGTGTTCGACTCATTCACATTTGAATTTTGGCGTAGAAATTTTTCGTTATCTGTTAAGAAGTCGGACAACTTAACGACTGTATTGTTTACCTCTTTTTTTACAGCAGGCAACGTATTTGCAACAAAAATTGCACCTATAACTAAAATAGGAAAAATAAATAATAGCTTTTTCCTGCGTGTTTCTATTGTCCAATAAACAAAGTAAAGAAAAGCTAGTAAAAAAATTACAAGGTAAGCGCTCAAAGATTTTACGAAGTAACATTCTACTAAAACCGCCAAAACAAAAATAGCTTTGAAATACTTCATCCAGTCATTTTCTGCCTTTTTTTCTAATACGAATACAACTGCTAATAAGCACAAGGAAGTTAAGTAGGTGCCGTGCATATTGTATCCAAAGTTGTCAGATCGGTAACAGTACTCTCCAAAATCTAAGGTGCACAAAAAAGCCCTAAGGATAGAAATAATGATTGAAACGGATATACCAAAAATCAATCCATATTTGGCCCAGCTAGCACTAACTTTAGGAATCTTTTTATAGCTAAATATAAAAACTACTGGAAAAAGTAAAAAGCTCATTTTGGTTTCAATATCCTTTAAACCGTAGTGCATATTTTCTGAAGTGAAAAGGCCTATAAGGTACAGAACATAAAGTAGGATTAAGAAATATACAGGGAAATGAGACCGTTGAACGGTAGGTTTTGAAAAATAAGGAAGTGTACTTAAAATAAAAACAGCAATGAAAGGAGCAATTATACTGTCTTTTAAAACTAACACTACGGGAAGTATAAAAAACGAAGCTAAATTTATTTTTTTGAGTACCTCCATTATCTTTTGACAATTTCTTGATAAACGGCAAGCTGTTGCTTTAAATTTAATTCAAAATCGTATGCAGTTTGCACAAACTTTGCTCCCCTATCTCCAAACTGCTTCCTTTCTTTTTCGTCTTCAAAATAAAGAAATTTTGCTGCAATTTGGTTAAGATCTGTATTTTCTATCCTAAACCCAGTTTCAGCTTCTAGTACAACCTCTTCAAACCCCGAGGCTCTACTAACAACCACAGGAAGGTGACAAGCAGAAGCTTCTAGCACAGATACCCCAAAACTTTCTCGGTGAGAAAGCGCTGCAAAAACATCAAGAGATTGATAGGCTTCGGCAATATGCTCATGTTCTTTATACCCTCCAAACTGCACGAAATCCGATAAATTTAGCTCGTCAACTAGCTGCGTCAGCTCTTTCTTTTTTGTTCCTTTACCAAAAATCAAAAGTTGAGAAGCACGCTTAGCTATTTTCCTATATGCGTCATAAGAACGTATGAGTAAATCTATTCCATACACGTCTTCTAACGACTTAACTGTACCAATGGTATAAATGGTTTGTTTCTCTTTGCTTTTTGAAAAGGCAGCAAGGTTAATTCCGAACGGTATGTGCTTACTACTCTTTGAAAAATAAGTAGCTACATCTCTTTGCATTGCCTTACTGGTAACACAAACTGTAGTGTTATTAGATAAAACATAAGATAATATCTTTTTATGCAAAAATCCTCTAGATGGAAAATCTTGAATATCAGAGCCCCAAAAAGAAACTACAAAAGGACTAAAACCCACTCTTCTTCCGAGTAAACCATAGGAAGTAGCATAGTGGGCATGAAGAATATCTGGATCAAAAGACTGAACCATCTTTCTGATCATCTTAACGCCTTTTAGATATACCAATTTTTGTGAAATACTTTGTTTCTGTTGGAGTTGATTTGAAACAGCTAAACTCTGACAAGCAACACCTAAGCTCGAAAACCAATCTTTTTCTGGAAAAGACAAAGAAAACAACTGCACCTTTACCTTACTCATTACCAAACCCCTCACCCATTTTACGGTGTGCGGTGAATTTACGTCCGATAAAATAAGGATTTTCATTTACAGCTTCTGTTTCCTCACAAAAATAGAAACAAAAAAGACAATGCACCATTAGTGTGAATATAAATTATATTTGCACAATGAGTATCCCACTACTTGCTAATCTTAAATATATTATTGGTTCTTGCGCAATCGGTTTGGTGCTTGCTTTCTTCATTTATTTCTCAACAGAAAAGTATCATGAGTATAGACATAGCTTTGAAGTTAGGACTACCGACTTAATGCGCCTTAAAAAAACAATGAAAAGAACCTACCTTGATGATATTGACAGGAAAGTTTATTTCGATCCATATTTCACTCCTAAGATAGATACAGCTGAAGAATTTAATACATTTCAAATTCAACATTTTTTTACGGGTGAAAAACAAATTTCAAAAGACTTAGATTTTTACTTTTTACACAACGGTGTAATAACAGAATACGCAAACACTAAATTAAATTACACCCGCTATGATGGCTCTGGAAGATTAGCACAGCGTGCCATTGGTGTTTTTCTGTTGTTTAGTTTATTAGGAGTAGTACTTCAACGGCTTTCTTCTTGCAAAAAAGAGAAGAATAAAGAAGATGCAAAATAATACGCCAACTTCAGAATTTAATAATGAAAGGTTAGTTGCTCCAAATAAAAAGACGAGTCCTGTAAACATAAATGCTCTTCGTTTACCCGATTGAATTTGGATCATATAGTGCATTACAGTAATAATTACCAGGTAAAGTAAAACTCCAATTATACCAAACTGTGCTAGCTCAAATGCTAATTCGTTATCAATAGACCTGCCAAAAAAAGCGTGAAAACTTTGAATTTTTCCGTATCCAAATAAATAATTTCCGTCTAACGTGCTCGCAACTTCTTTTACATTTCCTAAGCGTACCATGAAAGAATTAGATTTAAACGCGCTTCCATCAAATAAAAGTAATAAAGTCTTAAATCCAAGAACAATGAGTAAAACAAAGGCAACTACTCCTGCCGAAATTAGCAGTAAGACTTTCTTTACGCTTAATGTTTTTAGGACCGGTAAGAAATAGAGAAAAGAAATAAAACACAAACTGATAAATGCTGTTCTAGATTGTGTTAATAAAATTAGGATGACCAATATGGCAGCCCATATTTCTTTGTTACGAATTTTTCTAAGGTAAAACAAACACATGAGTAATAGAAGCATAATACCATTATCATTTGGATTGGTTTGGGTACCATTTAATCGAAAACCATCAAAACCAGCAAAATTATAGTCTACCAAATCTTGTCTATGCACATAGATTGATTCTATTGCTTTGCTAATATCATCTATCCGCAGGAGTTGTATACAATTGACAAGAATTAGGGTAATCGTAAATACGATTAAAGCGTTATCTACCAACTGCGTATTTTGGTGCTTTGTCATTAAATAATAGCATGACCACGTAAAGAGAAAGTACTTTACCCAAATTCCAGAGAATGCAAAGTTAGACCAACTAAATTGTCCTAAATAATTACTTAAAAACTCGGCTACAATTTTAAGCAGAACAAGTATTGCTGTATACCGAAATATCTTGTTTTTCCAATATTCTTTTAACAGACAAACTCCCACAATTGGTATGAGGTAATTATCAAGCGAAATATATTGTAGTTGAGGCAACAATAAAACATCTAGTAAATTAAGTACAACATAACTCACCAACACATAAAGCGTTATTTTTTCAATGTTCTTCAACTTTTAAAACAAGTTATTAATTTCTTTAATGAGTAAATCATAGCTTTTTCTTCGGCTAAACAACTCGGGCGTGTATTTTTTCGGCTTCATTATCAATAACCGATCTATTGCTTGATCAATTTCATGTTTCTGGTTATTCGCCCAAACCACGTTAGGATAATCTTGAAGAATATCTTGCATTGCACCTACTTTTTTCTTGCCTTTTGTTATGATTAAAACCTTTAAGTTCAAAGCAATATAATCAAATATTTTTGTTGTAGATTCGAACGGATTTTCATTTAAAAAAATCAAACCAATTGTTCCTAAATT
This sequence comes from Lishizhenia sp., assembly GCA_965656535.1. Classification (GTDB taxonomy): domain Bacteria; phylum Bacteroidota; class Bacteroidia; order Flavobacteriales_D; family Crocinitomicaceae; genus Lishizhenia. Next base: position 32,022 of record CBFHKX010000002.1, on the reverse strand, counting down.
CAAAAAATCTTGTAATTCTTCTTGCTTAAAATAGCCAGAATATCGGTAATTATTCAATTTCAATGTATCGTCTTCAAACGCTAACGATGCACCCGCATGAAAGAGTGGTAGATTTTTCTCTTCCAATAATTCAAAAAAAGCAGTAGGCTGCCAGTAAAACTTACCAGGATAAACAAGTCCTTCTTGCTTTGGCGTAATATAATCCTCAGACGAGAGATACTTCTCGTTGTAGCCATTTGGAATAATAGCTCTTTGGATTTTACTTTTAGGCGCGATTAGGCTATGGCACTCTTTATTTACGGTTAGTATTTTATCTACTCCTTTTAAAAATTTACGTTCAACAAACTTTTTAATTGCAATTTTCAGCTTACTGTCTTCAAATCTTGGGTTTACACTAAACGGATCTCTATAATCTAATAGTACTTTTTTAACAATTCCTTTCTTCTTAAGATAATGTCCAATGCCAAAATGAAAAAATGGTCCGCCCGTAATGATCACAAAATCATACTGCAAGGAAGAGTTTTCTTTGAAATAGTGTTTAAGATCTTTCATCCATGCTAGTCCTTCGTCTTTTATTAAAATAGACAAAACACTTTTACTTATAGGTGATACGGTTGTAACATGAGGTAAATCACATTTTTTTTGAGCGGTTATTACCTCTAACTCTATATCTTTTTCTTGAAGAAAAGCATTATACCAATACGTAGACCGAATGGCGCCCACTGTTTTACTTGGATAAAAAGAATATGCTATGAGTAACCCTTTCATTTATCTTGAAATCATTTTAGCGCGTAAATTAGCCATAATTTGTTGGTGCATAAAATGGTTCTTTATATACTTTGCACCATCCTCATTAGCTGTTAAACTTTGCTCTTGTAATTGCTTATTAAGATCGCCTAAGGCCGTAACAGCATCTTGCTTATTTTCTACATGCAGAACACCTTCTAAACTATTGCTGTACAGAACATACTTTTTATTAAAAAGCGATTCTAATACAAAACCAGATAGACCGTCGTGTTCAATTAACCTGACTGTAACATGTGCTTTTTCAAAAAGTGGTTGCATATCCTCCACCCAACCATGATAAGTTAAATTTGGTGCTTGTTCGAGGTCTTTTCCGTCTGTTCCAACAACATCAAACTTTACATTAGGAAAGTTTTTTGCTAATTCTAAAATTGTAGGTAAACCGTAGTATTCTTCTCTGTTTTTTGCAATGTAAGACAACACGTTTAAACCTTTATTCAGAGCAGGAAAATCTGTACTCTTTGAGTTTTTAAAATTGAAGAAATTCAAAATTTCAGCATCAATATCCAGCGTTTCTTTCAATTCTGTTTGTATCCACTGTACTTCGCAGTAATGCTCAGCACGGTCTATGTATTTTTGTATTCTATTCTGATTTTTGATAGCCTTAGTAACATCAGTACCAACCCAGGTCATCATAACTTTTTTCTTGAAAAAAAAGGCTAAATCAAACACTCTGCTTTTGCTAGTAGTGCCATTGATAGAGTATACTACAGAACAAAAGGGAATAAGAAAAAGTGCTTTTATTTTGTCTTTTTTATTGTAATAAGTATCCAAAGCTGTTACCTTCAAGCTGGGATCAAAGGATTTTAAGTCTTGCGATAATCTTTTTGCAAAAAGTGGGAGTCCAACTATAATTATTCGTTTACCCATGCAGCGTAAAATGTTTGTAATTCTGGAAAACGTTTCAATAACTCTTGGTCTCTTTCTTTGGTAGAGCCAACTACCTTGGCTGGATTTCCAGCAATAATTGAAAAATCAGGAAAACTACCTGAGACAAAACTATAGGCAGAAACAATACATCCTTTACCTATTTTTGTGTTGGGCATTAGGGTAGAATGCGGACCAATAAAAGAATATTTCCCTATGCTTACTGTTCCTTTTTGATATCCTTTTAACTCTTTGTGATTTCTATATTCTTTTCCATAGAGCCGAATAGAATCGTGAGAAGAGTGCGAAAGAATAGAAATATAATTTGTGATTTGCACACCTTCTTCAATTTTTATTCCGTTGCTTGCTTCAATAAAATTAAACTGACCTATAAAAACATTTTCTGCCAAAGACAAGCCTTCTTTTCCAACAAAAGCAGAAGAAGAGCCAACACGCGTATTGGGTATTACAGCTCCATTTAATTTAAACGTATAGAGCATAATTGGTGCATTGCTCTCAGCCTTTTTCACTAGGCGCTTATTTTTGAGAAAATGAAGTACTTTCTTTATCATTTTTGAGCGATTTGAGTATCAATAGATTTTACCAATGCTAACTTTACAATAACAATAATAGTTAAATATATAGCCATAACCATACTTAATGTAGATAACAGGTAGAGTACTTCCTCACTTATATTACGAGATAAGTTGGGTAGCCAGATTAAAATACCCAGTTGTAAGGCTGTATTAATTAAGCCTAACACAAAAAATAGCCTTTGCTTTTTAATAATTAAAGGAATGGTAGAAATGGGAGAAGAAATAAATTTTAGTGCTATCCATGGAGTGAGTGCTTCTACTAATCTACCGGCATAACTCCACTCTGAACTAAATACCCAAGCAAACAATTCTTCTCCAAAAAAGTAAACCACACCAAAGGGCACTAGGCTAATCGCTGCTAAAATAAGCGTAGTTTTCTTTAAGAGTGTGAGTAGAGGTTTGTTTAGGTTGAACAACTCAGATGCTTTTTGAAAAAATGCTTGACCGATAGTTGTTCCTACTAAAGCAAGAGGTAAGCCCATTATCATTAATCCAAAGCTATAACTACCAAAGTTGTCTTTTCCAAAGTACTCAACAAAAATTACTGCAATTAACAACTCTCTACCTGAATCGATTAAGGTATGCGGTAAATTCATTAAAGGAAAATCTTTATGTTCGCGTACCAACTCTTTTTGAAGCTCTTTTGAAACTTTGTTTTCAGTTTTATTTTTTTCTTTAAAAAACTGTTTCACATATACCATTGTACCGGCAAAAACACCTAAAACGGTAGCTGCTATTAAACCCGGCACGCCTAAGGATAAAATACCGGCACCAACTTTTGAGAGACTCATTCCTAAAGCTCCAATACTCTTGGAGTAAGATATAGATTTAAACCATTTTTTACGAATAGCATAATTGAGTCCGATATTCCTGAAAACAGATAAAAAAATAACTGTACTTAAGGCTAGAACATAAATTAATTCGTCGCCTATCTTATCGCTAAATAAGGCAAAAATAATTCCTCCAATTATAAACGACGCAATTAAGTAAAGTGCAATTTTAAGCGATACTCTAAAGAGCTGAAAGGCATCTGTATCTTTTTTAGGTAAAGGAATAGAAAGTTCATACCTCAATGTTCCAACAGATACAAAAAAAGTAACGATGCGTAAGAAAAAATTGAGTTGACCAATTTCGTCTGTATCAAAAAGTCGAGAGATAATAGGTTGAAAACCAAAATGAATAATTTGAGCAAGCACGGTTCCTGAAGTCAGTAGTACAACGGACTTCAAGAAATCTGATTTCAAATTTATTTGTTTCAACATAATCTATATATCCGCACCCTACAGTTGTGCGAGGTATTCTTTAACACCTTGGGCAAATGTATAAACTGGAAGATATTCTAAGTGGTGTTTAATTTGAGAGATATCAGCTAAAGAATGCTTTACATCTCCTGCTCGCTCGGGACCATATAAAACATCTAACTGAATAGGAAAATCTTGTTCTTTCAAACCTTGCGCTAAACTTTCAATTACTTTATTTAAAGACAAGGCTTCTCCGCAGGCAACATTATATACTTTACCAAACGCAGCTTCGTTTTGAGAAAACAGCGCTCTTTCATTCGCTTGCACTGCATTTTTAACGTAGGTAAAATCGCGTGTTTGCTCTCCATCTCCGTTCACCGTTAGGGTTTCTCCATTCTGCATCTTAGCAATAAATTTAGGAATCGCTGCAGCGTAAACACCATCTGGATCTTGATTTGGTCCGAATACATTAAAGTAACGTAATCCTACAACCTCCATTCCGTGTAAATCAAAATACACCTTGGCATATTGTTCGTTCAGTTTTTTTGTGACAGCATACGGCGATATTGGGTTTCCTTCTTCGCCTTCTCGTTTGGGTAATTCTTTTGCATCTCCATATACCGAGGAAGAACTCGCGTAAACAAAACGTTTAACACCTTTTTCTTTTGCTGCATGTAACATGTTTAAGAATCCTGTGGCGTTAATGCTATGGGTTCTATGCGGATGCTCTATCGATCTTGGTACAGAACCCAATGCTGCTTGATGCGAAATGGCGTCTATTCCTTCAAGGGCATTGTAACAGTCTTGAACCGAACAAATATCCCCTTCTAAAAACTCAAAGTTTGGATGCCCTAAGAAGGGTTCTATATTTTGGTGGTTACCGGTAATTAAATTATCTAAAACACGTACAAACGCTCCTTTTTCAAGTAAACTTTTACAGAGGTTTGAACCAATAAACCCGGCACCGCCCGTTACGAGTATTCTTTTTCCTTGGAAATTCACAGTAGAAAGATATAAAAAAACGAGCTACATTGCTGTAACCCGTTTTGGATGATTTTATTTTGCGTAATTCACAGAGCGTTTTTCTCTAATCACGGTTACTTTAACCTGACCAGGATACGTCATTTCTGTTTGAATTTTTTGCGATATTGCGAAAGATAATTCGTCTGCTTTTAAGTCGGTAACTTTATCAGCTTCTACTAAAACACGTAACTCTCTACCTGCTTGTATCGCGTAAGCATTATTAACGCCATCATACGCTAAGGCTAAACCTTCTAAATCTTTGATACGTTTAATGTAGCTTTCTACAATTTCTCTACGTGCACCTGGTCTTGCACCAGAAACAGCATCACAAACCTGAACGATAGGAGCAATAAGAGATTTCATTTCTACTTCGTCGTGGTGTGCTCCAATTGCATTACAAACATCTGGTTTTTCACCATATTTCTCTGCCCATTTCATACCTAAAACTGCGTGAGGTAATTCTGGTTCTTCATCCGGCACTTTTCCGATATCATGTAAAAGTCCGGCTCTTTTTGCTAGCTTCACATTTAAACCAAGCTCTGCAGCCATAACTGCACAAAGATTTGCTACCTCCCGAGAGTGTTGAAGTAAGTTTTGACCATAAGATGAACGGTATTTCATTCTTCCTACCGCAATAATTAATTGAGGATGCAGACCGTGAATACCTAAATCAATACATGTTCTTCTTCCTGTTTCTGCAATTTCTTCGTCTAATGATTTTCTAGTTTTAGCAACCACCTCTTCAATTCTAGCAGGGTGTATTCTACCATCTGAAACTAGTTGATGTAATGCTAAACGTGCAATTTCTCTTCGAATAGGATCGAAACAAGAAAGGATGATTGCTTCTGGCGTATCATCAACAACTATCTCTACTCCGGTTGCTGCTTCTAAGGCTCTTATATTTCTTCCTTCTCTACCAATAATTCTACCTTTCACCTCATCCGAATCGATGTTAAAAACAGAAACTGAATTCTCTATAGCTTGCTCAGTTGCGACGCGCTGTATAGATTGTATCACAATTTTTTTAGCTTCTCTGCTAGCATTCAGTTTTGCTTCTTCTGTAATGTCTTTAATGTAAGACATAGCGTCTGTTCTTGCTTCATCTTTGATGGCTTCCATCATTTGCTTTTTAGCATCTTCTGGTTGTAGTCCTGAAATTCTAGAAAGTTCTAACACTCTTTTTTGCTGCAGCTTATCTAGCTCTTCTTTCTTTGCTTCTACTACAGCTAACTTATCATCAAAAGATTGCTGTTGCTTTGCAAGTGTTTTTTCTTTACGACTAACCTCTTCTGTTTTTTGAGAAAGTGATTTTTCTTTGTTCTTTACTCTATCTTCTGTAGATTGTAGTTTGCGTTCACGATCTTTCATTGTTTTCTCGTGATTCTCTTTCAAGTTTAAGAACTTTTCTTTCGCTTGTAATATTTTCTCTTTTTTCAAAGCTTCGCCTTCTGTTTCGGCTTCTTTTAAAATTTGCTCTTTTCTTTTCTTAAGCAAAACATTTTGAACAATAAAGATAGCAATGGCTCCTACCACCACTCCTACAATTATTCCTATAATTAAATTTATATCCATAGTATATTAAAATAAAAAATCCCACAATGCATAGCTATAGCTAACATCTGCGGGAAACTTGTTGTTTAAATTGGCAATTATGCTTTTAAGCCATTTGCAACGTCTTGTAAAAGGGCAATCACTTCATTTTCATCAACTGAATTTGCTTGTGGTGCTTCTATACCTCTCGTTGCAAGCTGCAAAGCGGTCATCGCTAATAAATCTTGCATATCTTTAACTGCGTAATTGTCTTGCAGTTTTTTAATGCTGCTATTAATCGTTTCGGCTGCTGCGTTAATTTTAGCCTCCTCACCTTCATTTACGGTAAGTGGATAGCTTCTGCCTGCTACGATTACTTTTATAGACAATTTACTCATCTTATTTTATTGCTTCAAACGATTTATACAATCGTCAATTTCCCTCACTAAGGCATCAATTTCTAAATCGTTGTTTTTTATTGACTCTTCAACTACAACTTCTTTAGCTTGTTGCTCTAAAACCGATAACTTAGAGTTTAATTCACTCACTTCATTTTCCTTCTCTTCAAGGTTCGAAACAAGTGTTTTTAGCTTTTCATTCAAACCATCGTTTTCTACACGAACATTGTTCAACTCATCTTTTAATTGGGTTGCACGTGTTTTAATTTCGCTAATTATGTGTTTAATCTCTTCCATTGATCGGTGATTACAAATGTAGCATTCGAGATTGACTAATCAAATAAAATAAGAATTAAAAAATGAATATTCTCTTCTCTAAAAATGATTCCGTTTTATGCCATTTCGCTATCGATAAGTATTCCTATGAATGTCAAAAACATAGCCAACACAAACTAGAAAAGGTTTAATTTACCAGTTTTGAGATTCAAAAATCTCATACTGTAAACTAATGCCTCCGCCCAAACTTATTGGATGAAAGCTAGGCGGATTTGTTCTAGTATTAAAATCATATCCCAAGCCAGCATATATATGAAAATTAATTCTTTCAGATAATTCGCAAAGATATCCTGCATTTAGCCTTAACACCGTGGCAGAATAATTTGATAATTGGGCGTTATTAACCTTGTTTCTTTCTACAAAATGAGTTAAAGCAAGCTCGGTGGTCCAATAATTTTGCTTAGAAACAAAGTTGTTCTGATATTCCATAAAGTTATATCTCACAGCAACCGTTGCTTGTTCATATGCTTTGGAGCGCAACTCTAACCTGCCATAAGAACCATAAATTAGTAGCTTTTTATATTGATACCCTAGCTTTCCATTTAAAAAATCTGGGTAGCCTGCTCCTACCGCTGCTATAAACTTACTTTGCGTAAAAGAAAAGTTTGCAAAAAAGACTAAAGCTATAATTAGCACACCATTTTTCATAAACTTGTTTTGACCAAGTTAACGATAGGAAAAACTAATTATTTTGAATTCAATGATTTTAATGGCTGTTCACCTCATCATTTAAGCTCTAACTCTTTGATTTAATCAAAGAATATGGTTTGTAGTATTATTTTAAAACAGTTAGAATAACCCCAAGGACGTCTGAATCTTTTAACTCTACCCCGTTTGTTTGCCAATAAGGACTTTACGATTACACAGGATTAACACCATGTTTTTCGGCAATTTTAGTTATCGCATTGAGCTCATCCGTAGAGTTGAGTTAAAAAACGATTTTACCCTGTTCAACTAACCCTCCTAACGTCTGGAGCTTTTCTCTTTTTGAAAAAAGGGTTGTAACTTTTGTTTTAAAATTAATTATGATGAAAGTTAAAAAAAATCTACGATTGTAGAGCAAGCTCTTAAGAAAGTTTCTGGTTTTGTTGAACAAATAAAGTTTAAACGCAAAACAACAAAATCTTAAAAACTTGCCTTTTGACGAGCAGCATTTGTAGTGCCTAAACTTTAGAAAATGGTCTGAAAACGATACTTTTTCACTGATTTTTGATTCATGAAAAAATCTAAAGTCTACATTTTATAACAGAACACACTCCCAAAACTAAAAAAGGCATCCCAATCCAATGCCTTAAGAACAACACAACTATTCGAATTCCCCGTAGTAATTTTTCAATCCAACCCCAGATCAGTCAACACTTGATTCAACCCTTGCCTTGTTGCTCAGCGATAGTCGAAGTATATGCTGGTCAAATGCTTAGTTGTTGTGCGCTTTATTTTATTTTTATTTTCACTTTGTACAGTTCGTCTTTGTCAATTATATCATTTAAATTTCTATCTATGAATATCGCTAAGTAAAACTCTTTCAAACTGGTTTCTGACATTTTCTCTTCTTTTCCATTATAATAGAGTGATTTAATTTCAAACTCAAGCTTTAAAATATTACCTAAGTCTTCAATTAGATTCAACCTCTTACTTTCTTTATTTTTATATATAAGATAATGACATCCGCTATTATTAAAAATTAACGATTCGTATTTTCCACTTCGGCTTGGAGCCATACCCGAACCTAATTCAAAACATTCTAATTCTGAAGTGTTTTTTGCTTTCTGTACTTTTTCTAATTCTTTTAAATCTAAAAAGCTTGCAATTTTCACGGAGTTAAATTCATTCTTTTCAGAATCGTATTTTTTATTGAAAAACTGTAATGAAAATTTAGTTCGTTCAACTTCGATTTCATTAGTCATCATTCTTTCTTTACCATTTTGAGATATGTAAATGGTATTTGTATTATTATTCATATTAGTATTCTTTTTAAAAATACCACAAGAGCTTAAAAGCCCGACTAAAATTAGAATATTAATTATTTGTTTATTTTTCATCCCTTTCTAATTGCGTACAACGTTAAGTATATGAAGCGTAGCATCCCGCAGGGTGATATGATTTCATATACAGTGTTACAGCCTGCTTTTTTTTATAAACTTTCTAAATATTCTAGTATTAATGCTACTCCCTCTTTATCCAACATGGTGGTGCCAATAAAGGGCATTTCTTGATTTGTCATATTTCTGCTGATTCTATCTTTTCCAGCCTGAATTCCTGACCCTTGGAGTGAAGTCTCAAATCTAAAATCGAAATCTTTATCAGCTGGAATATTCCAAGCATTCGAATTATGGCAATGTGCACAATTCATAGCTAAATAGGCTCGTGCTCTTTTGGGTGTTGATTCACTTAAATCTTTATAGTCAACCATATGAGGTGCTTCAGCTACAGAAAAATTATTTAGTATTCCTATTGCTTGCATATGGCTAAGCTGATTAATATTGGTTCCATTCCTTTTAACAGTCCTATTTAAATTCAATATTGTTGGTCCTAACGGAGTCATAGAAGAATTTGATTGATGACAAGTCATACATTGATTTTCAGTTGGGATTTTATAAAGTGTCGAACGATTACTTCCTATCGAATTAATCCAAGTTACTTGCTTATCAAATCCATTGACTTCTAAAGTTGCAGATGTTTGAGCATCATTCCAACGATATGTAGCGGCATTCCATTTATCACTTTCTTTTATTAGTAATCTGGTTTCAATAATGTTTTTACCCAAGCTAGTGTCCCTTTCATCTATGTAGTAAAAGAAAGTTTTTGTTAGTATTGTTCCATTTGGGAAATCTATGGAATTGTCATTCAGTCTTGTCAATTGCGTTCCAGTAGGCAGTTTGACAAGTCTCTGTTTGTGAGCATAATCTGTAAATAAAGAAGAACTTAATTCCAATAGTTCAAAATCAGCGGATGGAATTAAATCAGCGGGGGTCCCTTGAAAAATATTATAAGCTGAGAGGCTATCTGCAAATACGACAGTTTTTGGAAAGTTGAAATCTGGAATTTGAACTTTAAAATCTTCATTATTTTTTCGACATGAAGTCATCACAATTAAGACAATGCTTATTCTAAAAATATTTTTTTTGGTCATATTGTAATAATGTTTGTTTATAGATATTATTGAACTAGATGGCGCGCCAAACATGGTTAAATCAAATAGACTAGTTAACAAAGGTATCTTTTTTCTTTTTTTGCTGACAAGGACAAATGACCTAAAATATTACCGTTTAGAGATTTCTTGTCTTATTCTGGATAATGTTCTACGTGTAACTCCTAAGTAGGTTGCAACATGTTCAACACTTGCTTTCTGTAGAATCTCACCGTGTTCATTTATTAATCTCAAGTATTTTTCTTTTGCCGATTCGTTATTTAAAACTGAGGCGTACTCCTCCATTTCAATATAGGCTCTTTCAGTAAGCAACCTTCCTATATTTTGCCAAGTGATACTTGAATTGTAAAGCTTTTGTAATTTATCATAATCAATAGTTACAAGTTCAGTTTCTTCTAGTGTCATAATTGAAAGTAGAGAAGGTTCTTGAAGTATGAAGCTTCTGAACGAACTTATAAATGTGTTTTTGGTGCGAAAGCAATGCGTGATTTCTTCACCTTTATTATTGAAATAAAAGGTTCTTAGACTTCCTAGGTTTACGAAAGACATTTGTTTGCAAACTTGTCCTCTTTGAAGTAAGAATTCTCCTTTTTTTAAATAGACTTTATGGAAATTATTTCTTGAATCTTCAAATTCTTTGTCTGAAATAGAAGTCAAAACTTGTAAAAGTGTTTTCAATTCATTCATTGCTTATATTTTCGGTTGGCTGTAACGTTTGAGCATGTTTTCGTTTCTGTAAGGTACGAAACAGCTATGAAATATGCTTGTTGTTAGTTGCTGGTTTCTTTAATTTTACATTTATAAACTTGTCGTCTTTTTTTTAATCTAAAGTTTAAGTCTTTTGGGCTTGTTTTTTTATTTTCTAATGTAAAATAATAATCAGTTTTAGGTAAAGGTATCTCGTATCGAGTTAGATTAAATAATTTGTCTAAAAAATTACCTTTTACGATAAATAGATTATTATCTAAAAAAACCTTTTCACCTTCGATATATGTTCTTAACTGGATATCCATTTTAGTTTTAAGTATTAGTAATGTGTCAGAGTATATTAACTTGCTATATCTCCCAAGCGGTAATCTTATTGAATCTTGATTAGTTCTATATTCAACTAAGGTGTCTACCAAATAAAATATATCTCTATTCTTATTGATTCCGATATCAAAAAAAAGCGTTGTATCTGTTAGTTGACTATTGCTGTATATAAATATGGTGTCATTTACTTTAGCTGTATCTATTTGAGGTTCGATTTCTATGTAATAGTCTCCTCTATCTAGTAATGGTATTTCTAAATTATATTTCCTTATGGGTTTATCAGCATTAAAATAATTATTTCCAGTCCAAAATTCACAAGGAATAGTCATAATGTAAGAACCTGAAACTGTATCAATATTCATGGCATTTTCAACGCTAAACCATCTTAAGCCATTTTCAGTATTTGTAGAAACCCAACTGGTCATTTCCGGATCATTTTTGCCCCAAGGTAAAGTTACTTTTATACTATCAATACATTTATTACTCAGGCACTCATTAGGCATGATTTTAACCACTCCTGCTGTTGTTAATGGCACATCATCAACTGTCACAAGAGGAATGCCTTTAGCGAAAGCTTCTTGGTCTGATTTTATTTCGTCCAACTTTAATTGGCAATCGCAAATACTTTTACTGGTAAAGCTTTCAACGGGAATATCCACAAAGCTATTTCTTTGTCCAGTTATTCTAATTCTATTATTAATTGTTGGAATCAAAATTAAATCGACTCTTCTATCTTCAGTTAAGGTTCGCGAAACATTACTATAAATACCAGAAGCTGATTCTCCATATCCAATTATTTTTACACTATCTAAATTCAAGTACTTAGCAACACTTTTAGCCCTTGACTCACTTAACGTCTGATTAGAGCTCAATTTACCAATACTATCAGTAAATCCATGTAATTCTATATACATGTCACCCTTCAGAGTAGCAGAAAGAGAATCTAATATAAGCTTATCATTTTCGAGTAACGCATACGAATTGGATTCAAAATAAAACGACACTCTGTTCTTGTAGCAAATATCGAAAGAGTACACTACCAATGTGAAACTGGTTATTAAAATTGTCAATACAAATTTCATTATCATTTCATTATCCTTTATTTGCAACTAACAAGCCGATATACACATCTTAGTCATAAATATCCACTTTATTTATTTTCTATTTTCTTTGGCAAACCTCTATTAACATACAGCAAAACCGATATTAATTACTTATCTCTTACTTTGAAAAGCTGGGTTTGTTTTTAATTATTTAGATATAAATATAGTGTTTTATGTTAATTTGATTAAATAATGTAATTCTGCTCTATTTTTACTCTACTGTTGATTTTAATGTCTTTTCACTGTTTACAAGGGTTTGAGTATGATTAACCGTGGATTTAAACGTTTAATTCTACGGTTATTTGGTTTGGAGATTTATTTTCTACCCCTGATAGTAACGGCAGCTTTGTTGCTTTTAGGTTTATGGGTGCTTGGGTTTTGGGCTGCGACTTTAGAAGCATACCGAAACGTTAGCAACCGTTAAGTTAGAAGTAATAAACTATAGTGGATAGCAGGCCCCGATAGCTATCGGGGTAGGTTCTAATAAAACTCATCTCTTCCATTTCAAATTCTCTGTCACTTTTTTGCATTACCAAAAAAAGTAACCAATATTTCGACTATCGCTCAATACGGTGAAAACGCTAGGCTTAATTTTGCTTCATCATTTTTTCTTGTTTTTTTGTGATTCAATCGGTGATCTCCTATCGGAGCTTCCTCATTCATTAACACAAAACACATTGATAAAATAATTACTCAAAATGAGGCCGGACTATTTTATTTACTAAAATTTACAGATGAACTATTGATCTTAAACTTCTGTTCTTTATTTTTTCATGAAAACTAAGATTTTAATTAACTTAATGTAGAACATAAAAAAGGCTCCTCATTATCGTTGAGGAGCCTTGTATAGTTTTTAGTAATTGTGGCTTATACGAGCATCATTACTGGATTTTCTAAAAAATCTTTAAGTGTTTTTAAGAATGCAGAACCTACGGCTCCGTCTACCACTCTATGGTCGCAAGATAAAGAAAGCTTCATTACGTTTCCTGGAACAATTGCACCATTCTTAACTACGGGAGTTTGCTTTATTTGTCCAACAGATAAAATACAGCCGTTTGGTGGATTGATAATAGAAGTAAAATCTTCTATACCGTACATTCCTAAATTAGACACAGCAAAAGTTCCACCTTGCATTTCTTCCATGCCTAATTTCTTATCTCTTGCTCTACTTGCTAGATCTTTAATTTCAGTACCAATTTCAGAAATACCTTTATTATCTGTAAATTTAACAACAGGCACTACTAACCCTTCATCAACAGCTACTGCTACGCCAACGTGTATGTGGTCGTTGTAACGAATTGAATCTCCCATCCAATCTGCATTTACCTTAGGATGCTTTCTCAAAGCAGATGCAACCGCTTTAATAACCATATCGTTAAAGGATACTTTAACTCCTTCTTGTGCATTAATTGCTTTTCTGGCAGCTATGGCATTATCCATATCTACCTCCATTTTTAAATAGAAGTGCGGAGCAGAAAACTTAGATGCTGTTAATGATTTTGCAATGGCTTTTCTCATTTGCGAGTTCGGCACATCTGTATAGGACTCAACTCCTGGATTTACACTTCTTATTGGCGCATTAGACCCTGCAGCGGGCACATAAGGCTTGTAGTGCTCTACGTCTGCTTTAACAATTCTACCGTTTTCTCCAGTTCCTTTAACAAGTGCAATATCAATTCCTTTATCTTCTGCTAACTTTTTAGCCAACGGAGATGCAAATATTCTGTCGCCTGAACTTGAATTAGCAGGTGCTTTTTCTACTGGCTCAGCTACTTTTTGCGCTACTGGTGCCGGAGCAGGCTTCGCTTCTTCTTTTTCATCTTCTTGCTTTGGTTCTTCTTTTGCAGGCGCTGTATCTGCCGAAGCATCACTTTTACTAGCGTGTTCTTTAAGGATAGCGTCTACATTTTCTCCTTTCTCACCAATAATGGCTAGAATATCGTTTACCGGAGCGGTAGCACCTTTTTCTATTCCAATATGTAAGAGAACACCATCGTAAAAGGATTCAAACTCCATCGTAGCCTTGTCTGTCTCAATTTCTGCCAACAATTCTCCTGATGAGACTTCGTCTCCTACTTGCTTATGCCATTCTGCTACAACTCCTTCTGTCATTGTATCAGACAACTTGGGCATTAAAATAACTTCTGCCATTTACTTTAGTGTTTAATATTCTTTAATGTATGGATAATCTTCTTGCATGTATACGTCTTCGTATAATTCATGTGCTTCTGGGTATGGAGAGTTCTCTGCAAATTCTATTGACTCCTGTACTTCTTTCTTTACCCAGTCTTGAATTTCTGTAATCTCTTTTTCTGACAAAAACTTGTTCTCCTTAATTACTTCTAAACAATGTTCGATAGGATCTTGAGCTTGATACTCTGCAACCTCGTCTTTTGTTCTGTACTTTTGGGGATCTGACATTGAGTGACCTTTGTAACGATATGTTCTAATATCTAACAAAGTTGGTCCGTCTCCTCTTCTTGCTCTATCTGCTGCTTCTTCTACTGCTTCGTGAACTGATTCTGGCGACATACCGTTAACAGACTGCGAAGGCATCTCGTAAGAATCTCCAATTTTAGATAAATCTGTAACGTTTGTAGTACGTTCTACTGAAGTACCCATTGCGTAGTTGTTGTTTTCTATGATGAAAATTACGGGTAATTTCCAATTCATTGCCATGTTAAAGGTTTCGTGTAACGCTCCTTGACGAACGGCACCATCTCCCATAGAAACACAAACTACATTGTCTGTTCCTTTATATTTTTCTGCGAAAGCAACACCAGCTCCCATAGGAATTTGAGCTCCTACGATACCGTGTCCTCCCATAAAATTCTTCTCTTTATCGAAAAAGTGCATAGAACCACCTTTACCTTTAGAACAACCTGTTGTTCTTCCATAAAGCTCTGCCATTAATACTCGTGGGTCAGTCCCTAGCCCAATTGGGTGTGCATGATCACGGTAGGCAGTCATGTGACTGTCTGTTGGCTTGGTTCCAGAAACGGTTCCGGCTACTACGGCTTCTTGTCCTATGTAAAGGTGACAAAATCCACCGAATTTCTGTTGTATATAGAGTTGACCTGCTTTCTCCTCAAACTTACGCATGAGCAACATGTCTTTATACCATTTGATATATGTTTCTTTAGAAAACTTAAGCTTTTTCTTAGCTGCGCTCTTACGCGTTGTTTTCTTTGGAGTTGAAGCTGATTTTGTAGCCATAACACTTTACCTTTTACTTAGACGGACAAATATAGAATTTTAGTTTTAATATATGAAAGTGAAAATTGAGAGAAAACGGAATAAAAATGTCTTGCAAAGTAAAAAACAAAAAAAACTCCCACCTCAACTAAGAAATGGGAGCTTGAAATATGATTAGATTAGCTTAATTCATAAATAAACGAATAGACTTTGCTACTTCTTTCTTTAAGCATGGTCTTTCTACGATATAGTCTAAGAAACCGTGTTCAAGAACGAACTCTGAACGTTGAAATCCGTCTGGCAAATCTCTACCTATTGTTTCTTTTACAACTCTTGGTCCGGCAAAAGCAATTAAAGCATCTGGTTCTGCAATGTTAATATCGCCCAACATAGCAAAAGAAGCCGTTACACCACCTGTAGTTGGATCTGTTAAAAACGATATATAAGGCAGACCTGCTTCTGCTAATTGAGTTAGTTTCGCCGAAGATTTTGCCATTTGCATTAAAGACAAACCAGCTTCCATCATACGCGCGCCACCTGATTTAGAAATAATCATTAAGGGTGCCTTGTGTTTAATTGCATGATCAACAGCCCTTGCGATTTTTTCTCCTACAACAGAACCCATAGAACCACCGATAAAAGAGAAATCCATAGCTGTAATTACGCAGTTTTGTCCTTCAATTTTACCGTATGCTGTTCGGATAGCATCTGTTAAACCTGTTTTAGCTTGCGTTGCTTTTACTCTATCTGTGTATTTTTTGGTATCTGTAAATTTTAACGGATCACCAGAAGCTATTTTAGCATCGTACTCTCTGTATTTCCCATCATCAAAGAAAATTTGAAAATACTGCTCAGATCCAATTTTCTCGTGGTAGCTGCACCTGTCGCATACATAAGCATTTTTCTCGTGATCTTCTGATGTAACCACCGTTTTGCACTTTGGACACTTGTACCAAAGACCTTCTGGTGTTTCTTTTTTATCTTTTGTTGAGGTAGTAATCCCCTCTTTTTCTCTTTTAAACCAACCCATAATATAATGTGTTTTATTTAGCTAACGAATTTACGTTATTTAAATCTTCAAATGCTCTTGTTAATCTTTTTACGAAAGTCAATTCACCTTCTCGCATCCATTTTCTTGGATCGTAATACTTCTTATTAGGCAACTCTTCCCCGTCCGGATTACCAATCTGCGTGCGAAGATATTCAATCTTACTTTCAACATAATCCCTTACGCCTTCAGTAAAAGCAAATTGTAAATCTGTATCTATGTTCATCTTAATTACACCGTAACCAATTGCTTCTCTAATTTCTTCTAAAGTTGAACCCGAACCACCATGAAAAACAAAATCTACAGGATTAGCATCCGTGTTGTACTTTTCTTGGATATAGGTTTGAGAATCTCTCAAAATTGTAGGGGTTAATTTAACATTCCCTGGCTTGTATACACCATGAACATTTCCAAAAGCTGCTGCGATTGTAAATCTATCCGAAATTTTCTTCAACTCTTCATAAGCAAATGCAACTTCTTCTGGTTGAGTATACAATTTAGAAACGTCAACATCTGTATTATCTACACCGTCTTCTTCTCCTCCTGTAATTCCTAATTCAATTTCTAAAGTCATCCCTATTTTACTCATGCGTGTAAGGTATGCTTTACAAATTTCTATATTTTCTTCCATTGGCTCTTCAGATAAATCTATCATGTGTGAGCTATACAATGGTTTCCCGTATAATTCAAAGTGCTCTTCAGAAGCCGTTAATAATCCGTCAATCCAAGGTAAAAGTTTTTTAGCTGCATGATCAGTATGTAAAATAACTGTTGCACCATACAATTCTGCCATTTCATGAATGTGTCTTGCTCCTGTCACAGCGCCCGCTATCGCTGCTTTTTCTCCTGAATTATCTAGCGATTTACCAGCATTGTACAATGCACCACCATTAGAAAATTGTATTATTACTGGAGAATTAAGCTTTGCAGCGGTTTCCATTACTGCATTTACGGAGGATGACCCTACAACATTTACCGCTGGCAAGGCATATCCATGCTCTTTTGCGTGTTTAAAAATTGCTTGAACTTCGTCTCCCGTTGCTACTCCTGCTTTTATATTATGCGCCATTTTGAAAAAAGTCAATTTGTGGGAGCAAAAATAATCTAAATGTTTTTAGAGCGAAAGAAAATACGAATTGATTTATGCAGAGTTATTAAGATAAGAAGATCTATGCTGGTTTAAAAAGCATGGAGATGGAATTAACACAATGCCTTGTGTTTTTGTCTGTAAAACGTTCTCCTTCAAAAACGTGCCCTAAATGTCCATCACAATTTGCACATACAATCTCTACCCTTCTGCCATCCGCATCAAGTATGCGTTTTACTGAACCTTTTATTTCATCATCAAAAGAAGGCCATCCACAACCTGAAGCAAATTTATCTTCTGATCGATACAATTCAGCCTCGCAACGTCTGCAGATATAAACTCCAGACGCTTTATGGTCATTGAATTCGCCAGTAAAGGGTCTTTCAGTTCCTTTGTTTTCTATTACTCTTCTCTCTTCACTGTTTAGTGCGTTGTACTCAGAGGACTTTTTCATATACATTGGTTCTTATATCGAACGTAAAAATAAAAAGAACGTGAAAAAAATATCTCAAACTCTTATTTTATTTGAACTTTGTAACCACACAAGACAGGAATGGATAGAAAAAACCAAATTGACAATTTAATTCAGTTAATAAAAACAGAAAAAAAAGCGCAATCTGAAAAGTGGACGGTTTCTGAGAGCACATCTTTAAAACAACTAAAGAGTCAAGGTTTGATTATTCATCCTATAAAAATAATTAGAAAAACGTTTGGATATGCAGACTATCCCACACTTGAATTTTCTATTCCTTTCGACGGGGATTATAGCAATTTTAAATCTGGTTGCGCAGTTGAGTTAATTGGAGCTCAGAACAACACCTGCACTGCCTTTTTAAATTATGTACAAGCAAAAAAAGGAGAAGTTAGGTTATTTGCACCCGATTTTCCTGAGTGGATAGAAGAAAAGGGACTCGGAATTAAATTAGTGCCTGACGACCGATCTTTCAATGAAATGGAAAAAGCATTGAAGGGATTAAAACTAAACGAACGCAGTATACAGAGCAAACTATTTAATATAATTCATGGTATTTCAAATCAAATCGCCATAAAACCTATTGACTATCAAAATCAAAACTTAAACAGCTCTCAAAACACGGCCATACAAAACATGCTTTCAAATCAAGATGTATGTATTATTCATGGCCCTCCAGGAACAGGAAAAACAACTACATTAATTGAAGGCATAAAACAGCTTAGTAAAAACGGAGAAAAAGTATTGGTTGCAGCGCCTAGCAATACTGCGGTTAACCATATCGCTTTGGGGCTCATAAAGCAAAACATATCAGTACTTCGATTAGGAAATATAAGTAAAGTTGATGACCAACTTCTTCCGTTTACACCAGAAGGTATCTCAAAAAATAGCGATAACGCAAAACGGATAAAGAAACTAAAAATACACGCTAATGAGTTTCGAAAGCTGGCCAATCAATATAAACGCAACTTTGGTAAGGCTGAAAGAGAACAAAGAAAACTTTTGGTTCAAGAAGTAAAAGCAATTCGCTCAGAAATTAAAAACATTGAACAATCCGGCATAGAAAAAGCATTTAATGAGGCAAAGGTAATCTGCGGAACTCCAGTTGGATTAATGCACGAATTATTAAACGAAAAAGAGTTTGACTGTGTGATTATTGATGAGGCAGGACAATGTCTAGAGCCAATGGCTTGGGTAGTTTTACAGAAAGGAAAACGCATTGTTTTAGCCGGAGATCCGTTGCAACTTCCACCCACTGTTATTTCGGACGAAGCTGCAAAAAAAGGACTGTCAATTTCTATACTTGAACGCTGCTTTAAGTCGGCCCTTTCTTCAATATTATTAGATACTCAATATAGAATGAAAAGTGATATTGCCGGTTTCTCTAGTGCCTATTTTTACGAAAATAAACTACAAACTGCATCTCATTTATTGGCAACCGAAAAGAACCTAACTTTCATTGATACTGCAGGCAGCGATTCAGAAGAGAAAATGGGCGAAGACGGATACAGTTTATATAACGCCAAAGAAATAGAAGCAATTGAAAAGATAATCGTCGCCGAAAATATTAAAGCGGAACAGACTGCGCTGCTTTCTCCTTATGCCGGACAAGTTTCTAAACTAAAGAACACATTTAACACTTCACGTATTTATACCATTGATTCTTTTCAAGGCCAAGAAGAAAATACCGTAATTATTTCGCTGGTTAGGAGCAATGCAGAAGGAAACATTGGTTTTTTAAAAGATTATAGACGAATGAACGTTGCCCTCACGCGTGCAAAGAATAAACTTTATGTTATTGGAGATAGCAGTACGCTTGGAAACGATCGTTTTTATAGCGCATTTTTAGAATACGTAGAAAAAGAAGGTAATTATAGAAGCATTTTTGAATTCGTTTATTAACTTGAGCATCAATGTAACGCATACCTTTTTTATTTGATAGCTAACACATTAAGTTACAAAACAAAAATTATGAAAAGACAAATACCATTTATTGTAGCGCTTATTTTACTTAGCGCTTGCATCAAAGGGAAACATGTAGATCTAGTAGTACACAACGCAAATATCTACAGTATAGATGGAAAAATGAGTGTATACCAAGCCATGGCAATCAAAGATGGAAAAATAGTTGAGCTTGGTCCGGAAAGAGAAATTCTAAATGCTTACAGTGCAGAAAACTTTATAAATGCAGAAAAAAAAGAGATATACCCAGGACTGCATGATGCGCATGGACATATTATGAGTTATGCGAGGCAGCTTCTAGTTTGCGATTTAGTAGGAGTTAGATCATATGCTGCATTAATTACACGATTAGAAAAATTTGCTCAAAAAGAGAAGCCAGCCATCATACAGGCGCGCGGTTGGGATCAAAGCTTGTGGTCTAACACTACCCTACCAGACAATTCGCTTTTAAACCAAGCATTTCCAGATATACCAGTGGTTTGCACTAGAATTGATGGACATGCAGTGCTTGCAAATGATAAAGCATTAGAGCTAGCAGGTATTACCCCAGAAACAAAGGTTCACGGTGGGGAAATAGCGGTTAAAAACGGGAAATGTACAGGGTTGATTTTGGATATGGCAATTGAGGTAATGAAAAAGAAACTACCCCAACCTACTAAAAATCAATTGAAAAAGGCAATCTTAAAAGTACAAGACGAACTGATTGCCTACGGCATTACAAATGTTCACGAAGCTGGCCTAATGATGGATGAGTTTGCGCTATTTGATGAGTTAGCTTCTGAAAACAAGCTAAAACTATCTGTTTATGCTATGCTTTTTCCAAACGAAAAAAGTGTTGAATTTGTAAAAGAAAAAGGAAAATATGTAAACGGAAATTTAACCGTTAGAAGCTTTAAAATTGTAGGCGACGGCTCTTTAGGTTCAAGAGGAGCTTGTCTATTACATGCTTATCACGATTATAATACTAGCGGTTTTTTAACTACTTCTATACTTGATATTCAAACCACCGCTAAGTTTGCAAAAAAACATAATTACCAACTAAACACGCATTGTATTGGAGATTCTACCAACAGAATCTTGCTCAATTTAATAGACAGTCTTTGGGGAGAAAATGATGACCACAGATGGAGAATTGAACATGCACAAGTAATTGACCAAGCGGATTTCGATTTATTTAATAAAAGTAATGCAATACCATCTGTACAACCTACGCACGCAGTTAGCGATATGCGTTGGGCAGAAGAACGATTGGGTAAAGAAAGACTAAAAGGAGCTTATGCTTACAAAACTTTACTAAACCAGCGTAAAATGATTGTTTTCGGAACAGATTTCCCCGTTGAAAAAACCAATCCATTTCTAACGCTACACGCTGCAATGAATAGAAAAAATAACGAAAATGAACCGAGCCAAGGTTTTTTAATAGAAGAAGCTATCTCCTTTGATAATTGCGTTCGGGCAATGACTTTCTGGGCTGCAATGGCAAGGTTTGAGGAAAAAAGCAGTGGAAGTCTGGAGAGAAATAAAGATGCAACTTTTGTGATTCTAGATAATCCTATGCAACGCGGTAAAGTATACCAACCCAACTATGCATGGAAAACGTATCACAAAGGAACTGCGATCTTTTCAATGGATTAACCCTCGAACAAACACACATACAATTTGATTTTTTTAACGTTTTGTCTGAAAATAAATTCAGATATTGCTCTTGACTAAAAACATACTATGATAGAAATCGACAACCTCAGAAAAGAATTTGTGCTTTCCAAGAAAAATAAGAAAGAACTGGATACTACAGAGAGTAAAGCAATTGCCGTAAATGGTGTAAGATTTACTTGCAAACCAGGCAGGGTTTTTTCGTTACTTGGTCCAAATGGCGCAGGTAAAACAACTACACTTAGAATGCTTTCTACTATTTTTAAACCCACCTCTGGTTCTATTAAAATTGCCGGTATTGATGCCGTTGCACATCCAGAAGAAGCAAGAAAAAAAATTGGTTTTTTAACCGGTTCAACCGGTTTGTATGCGCGGTTAACACCTGATGAGTTAATCAAATACTTTGCAGATTTATACGGTGTTAAAAAGGAAGACTTTGAGAAGCGAAAAAAACATTTGTACGACTTACTTGATATTCATTCCTTTAAAGGCAAGAGAATAGGTAAACTTTCTACTGGTATGAAGCAAAAAGTTTCGATTTGTAGAACTATGATACACGATCCGGAAGTAGTTGTATTTGACGAGCCCACCAGTGGATTAGATGTCATTACTGCCGAAAATATTATACAACTTATTCGCGACTGTAAAGCACAAGGTAAAACGGTTATTTTTTCTTCTCATATTATGAGTGAAGTTGACTTACTTTGTGATGATATTGCTATAATACATAAGGGTAATTTACTCTTTTCAGGTGAAATGCAAGATTTTAAAAATCAAATGCAAGCCGAGAACCTTACCGCAGAATTTATACGAATTGTTAATGAATCTAAAACAACTACAGCATGATACGTACTATTTTTATAAAAGAATTAATTGATACGCTTCGCGATAGAAGAACATTAATTACGATGATTCTAATTCCTGTTTTAATTTTCCCTGTGGTAATTAAGTTGTTTACAGGTGTATCTGAAAGTTTCACAAAAGAAGCTGCCGAAAAAACATTGAAAATCGGTGTAGTTACGCAAAATAAAAACAATCTATTTATTGCTAGCCTCAACGAAATTCCAGAAGCATTTGGCAAAAAAGAACTTGTTTTCTATTCGGATACTTCTGGTATAAAAGAATTGATAAATACAGACAGCCTTCAATTGGGATTAATCATTCCGTCCAATTTGGATGAAAATATATCGACTGGTGAATTAACAAAAGTTGAGGTACTTTTCAATGCAACAAACGTAGGATACAAAGATAGGGCAAAAGCTTATGGCGAAATTATTTTATCAAAAGTAAAAGCGTTACGACTCGAAAAACTAGGGGTATCTCCTAGTAATGTTGAACCTTTAGAAATAGACTATACCAATACAGCCTCTGAAAAGGAAGTTTTTGGAAAATTAGCTGGCGGTATTCTACCTTATTTATTTATTGCTTTTGGATTTTTAGGATGTATGTATCCGGCAATTGATCTGTTTACAGGAGAAAAAGAACGCGGTACGATTGAAACGTTACTCACCACTCCTGTAGCTAGATACAAAATTTTAATTGGTAAAATGGGCGTAGTTGTTTTGTCTGGTCTCGCTGCTGCAACCTTCGCTCTTCTTGGTTTATATCTTTCGTTTAAAGTATTCAATCTGGTTGAAGATCCGCGTTTAATTAAACTAATTTCTAGCGTACTCACTCCTACTTTTATCGTTTCTCTGTACGCCTTATTAATCCCATTGACTATTTTCTTTGCGGGTATTATGATTCCTGTTTGTGTTTATGCCAAGACGTTTAAAGAAGCGCAAAGCATCATTACACCTTTAAATATTGTTTTAGTGCTACCAGCAATGATTGGATTTTTCCCTGGAATTGAATTAGATATTGTAACCGCTTGTATCCCTGTTGTAAACGTAGTTTTAGCAACAAAAGAGTTGATAGCAGGAACGCTTGATTTTGGGTTATTAGGCTTAAGTTTTGTGGTAATGCTAACACTTGCGTTAATCGCCGTATTTATTTCTTACAAAAGATTTGATAATGAAGCCAGCGTTGTAGCAGATTAAGAATAGAATAGTTATTTAAAGAGCGAGATAAAATAGGTTTGTCTCGCTCTTTTTTTAATACATAAATCCAAACAAATAAAGTGGAATTTTATTTCCAAACCCTACTTCCATTCTGTCTGAGGCAATGATTGCATTTTCTACACCTCTAATTTGTGTTTGTTTTTTATTTTTTCCTCCAATCTCAAATGTGTAGGTATCATCTACTAAGAAATCTGCTATTTTACTTGTATTTACCTGATGTTTTATACCCAATTGATGATTAAAGAAAGTTTCTCTAATTGTTCCATCGTTTTGCTGACCATAATTTAAGGCACACATTAAATTGGTATTCTCTAAATAGATTTTATCGGGTTTAACCAAATAATTGTTTCCTTTTGCACTGGTTTTTAAATTACTTGTAATTCTTGCTCTTTCTAAATAATCCAAATATGTGAGTGTAGAGTTTCTAGAACTTGTTACTATCTGCTCTGATAATTTGCTAATGTTTGGAATATAAGGCAGGTGCGAAGAAAGTAAATACAACAATCTTTTAATTTTATTTATGGTTTTATATTCTGTATTAAAAACTGCAGGTATATCTGTTTCTAAAATTAGATTAATTACGTTGTTCAGTTTTATTAAATACGCATCTTCTCCTTCTTTAAAAAAAGGATACACACCTATTTCTAAATATTTTCTAAAATGGGGTAGAATAGTAATATCAGTAGTAATGTTTTGTGCAATTTCTGTATGATTTTTTAAAATATCTTGTAAAGTAAAAATTTCAAAGTTATAAATACCCTGTAAGCTTAAATACTCTCTAAACGACATTCCTTCTAGCTCATACGTTATTGCTCTTCTGCTTAAATCTGCATCTCCTTTGTTTATTTCTAAAATAGAAGAACTTGTAAATACTACATATAAATCTTGGTAATTATCGTGTATACTTTTAATCTCTCTCGACCAGTTTTCGTATTTATGCACCTCATCTAAGTATAAATACCTTCCTCCATTAGCATAAAATTCTTCTGCTAAATCTACCAAGGTATGACCCTGAAAATAAATATCATCTAAACTAGTGTAAAGTGTTTGCTCATTAATTGGTCTGCACAGTTTAATGTGTTGCAACAAAAGAGTAGTTTTACCTACACCTCTAGATCCTTTTACAGAAATTAAACGATTCTCCCAATTAATCTCATTATATAAATAGCGTGTTAATGAGAGTGAGACATGCATCATTCTTCTCTGAAACTGTGTAAACAATCTTTCAATCGTATATTCCATAATACAAATATACTTAAAAATGTATTATATATAATGCATTCTTTACCCTTAAGTGTATTTTTTATGAAACAAAATAATTTATAAATGTATTTTATAAAATACATTACAATAAAAAACTCTGTAAGAATTGATAACACAATGATTTACTCTAATATAATTTCAAATTCTGGTTTTGGAATTCCGTTGTAAAACCTAAGATGTGTATCTAATAAGTGAGTTCTAATAAATTTTTCAATTTCTAATTTTGAACCTTTAAATAACACCTCAAATTCATATCGTTTGTTTTTTTCAAATGCATCGCTAAAAATTCTGACTTGTTTTTTGAGAAGTAATCACGACAAAACCTGTACTTTGAGTTGTTCTGTAACTTACGCGTACTTTTTTAATAATAGCTCCATCAAATTCTTTTAAGCATATCTGTGTTTTAATAGTAAAAGGAAAAAAACATACCTTTTTACGAAGTAGCCATTTTCAACATTCCTTACATCCAAGGATGTTTTAGAAAAGATAATCCATAAACTTATATAGCTAATCAATAAAAAAAGAAACTATTTCTCAAAAATAAAAAAAAAGTAATATTGAAATCAATACAAAAATCAAACTTACTACGTGACCGCTCGGAGGAAACGTATTTCCTTGTTTATAGATATAATCTTTATTCAACTTTTTCAATGTCCAATGTCAAATGTCCAATGTTAGAAGAAACAAATACTACTGCTTAATTACTTTAACACGTCTTGAAAATCCATTTTGAGTAACACTCATGTTATATACTCCTCTTGCTAAATTGCTAAGATCTAATTTTACTTTGTTTGCATCTACGTCCTTGCGCATAACCAGCGTACCTTTAAAATCAAACAGCTCGATAGTACTTGAAAAAGAATCATCTAACTCCACCGTTACAGTACTTTCTGTTGGATTAGGATAAAGGCTAAAATGTGGTGCCCATGGCTCTCCTGAAATACTCAAGTCAAACGGATTAACCGTATATACTTCTTGAAATTCGCAACCGTAAGCATCTGTTATGCTCAACGTATAATCTCCTGAAACAAGATTAAATAAATCTTCAGTATTCATGTTTCCTGGAACCCAACTAATTGTGTAAGGCGCTGAAAAATAGTCTAAATCTAAATCAATAGAACCGTCTGCTCCATTTATTTCTCCTGTAACTGTTGCGTTTACATTTATTGCACTTGCAACAATATTTACAACATTAGAAAATGTTTGCGTAGAATCATTACCGTTAGCATCTGTAACCGTTAATGTCACGTCATAAGCACCTGCCGAAGAATATGTAATGTTTTGTGGATTTTGACTAGTAGAGCTTACCGGAGTACCACCAACAAATGTCCAATTCCAAGCAACTGGATTTCCAAAACTATCATCGGTAAAATCAACCTGCGTATTTACACAAGTAGAATTTTTTGAAACGGAAACACCCGGAACAATAGGAATACCAATACAAAAATCATGACTTGCCTGCGAACCAAAAGACGCAGTTGTCATTGTTATCAAAGCATTACCCTGATCATCAACTACTCCGTAAGAACCACTCGGACAGGCACTTGAGGTTAATCCGTCTCCATAAGAATCATTTATCACAAACGTGTAACACCCTTCTGTTAAGCAAACATCTTGAAGAATGGTCTCTGCTTGATTGGAATACGGACCGCCTGAGGCAACAACATCACCCGTTGAAAAATCCGTTATATTCCATGTTGTTTCTGAACCATAACAATCGGTTAATAAATCAACAGTAACGATTGTTCCATTGTCTAAAGATGCTATTGATTCAGACAACTCATTATTTTGCGTATCTGCATCTACAACTCCGTTAGGAGAAACTACGCGTACTAATAAATCAGATGAAGTAGTAGGTAAAGTGATTGAGTTTAAACTAAAAATAACATCTGCATACGCACTCAAAGTACCTGTCCAGTTAAAAGACTGATTATAATTATTAATACCATATTCAACTGTAAATGAACTTACACTGTTTGTTCCTACATTTTTAACTTTTATTTCTGGTGTGAAATTCACATCACATGTTGTTGGCACATAATTGGTTACTTCGGTTAAAAACAAATCATTTAAGTTGGTCGCCGAAGGCTGGATATTTGTTTCCCAAACACCTCTACCGTAGGTAGCAGCTCGCAATTTATTTGCTGTTTGATTAATTTCTAAATCCCGAACGTCTACTCTTGAAAATCCTTGACTAAAAGGAATAAACTCATTTAAAAGTTCATTATAATAATAAACTCCGAAATCTGTACCCACATATAAGTCTCCATTACTGCCGTACTTATAAGCAATACAATTTGCAGCTTCTCCTACTAAACCAAATGAAATATCTGTCCAGTTTTGACCACCATCTATCGTTTTAAAGACTTTTTCTGTAGCACCGGTTCCAGACATTGTAATCCATACAATATTCTCATCTAAATTATGTATCGCAATATCTGTTACCCTCCTATCTGGTAAATTAGTAAAAACTGCTGCATCCGGTCCATCATTCGTAGTTTTAAACAAACCATCTGTTGTAGCCATATAGATAACATCAGGATTACTTGGAGCAATTGCAATTTGACGAATCGACTCTGAAACGGTTGTTGTTTTTTGCACCCAATTCGAACCATCATAGTAAAAAAGCTCTGAGTAACCTGCATAAAACGCATCTCCGTTATTTGGATCAATTTCCATAGGTGTTACCCAAGCTCCTGTTTCTGGTCTTCCTATCGAAGAAATGTTAACTCCTCCGTCTGTTGATTCGTAAGCAGAACCCCTTTGAATCATACCGTAAATATGATTGTCGTTATTTGGATCAATTTCGCAATCCATTCCATCTGCTCCCATGTAACATTGCCAACCATTAGAACCCGTTTTGGTGTAATATCCTCCATTGTCTTGTAATCCTCCAACGATGGCATTCACATTTTGCTCAGAAACATCTAGTTTATAAAGTTGAGAGATACTTAATCCAGCAGATTTATCTGTAAATGTATTTCCCTGATCGTTAGAAATATAAACACCTCCATCACTACCACAATACACTTTCCCGTTTTCTGAAGATAAATAATGAATATCTGCATGCGTATAAGACGCGCTAGTTGGGGCCGACCAAGAATTCAACTGAAACCAACTCCCATTCTCATGCTTCCATATATTTAATTCGCCTATGTAAACAATGTCAGCGTCTTGGTCGTCAGCTGCAATTGCCAAATCAAACCAAGCTTGATTACCATTATCTATAAGCTCACTGCCTGGCATCAATTCAAAACTTGCACCGGTATTGGTCGACTTATAAACAGGAGTATTTGAATTTCCATCATCTACAATTACGTAAACATAACTGTCGTCTGCTGGTGTAACTGCGATAAACATCCGATCAGAATTATTTGGCAACCCTGTTGAAATCTGGAAAAAGGAAATCCCTCCATCCGAAGATCTATAAAAATTACTTTCTGTACAAGCATAAACAATATTGCTGTTTGAAGGATGAATTTGAACATCAATTACATCTTCTGGCAAGACATTTATAAATGATTGCGCTCCATTATCGCTTCTCAATAAACCTGCATTTGTTGCTACAAACAAACGATCTGTAAGCGTATGGTCTAAGGCAATGTGGTTGGTAACAGCTGAGAAAGATATCGCCGTATTTTGCCAAGTTAATCCTCCATCTGTAGATTTGAACAAACCATCTGAAAAAGAGTCGTTCGCATCGTCATCTCCCGTAGAAATATATACAATATTGCTGTTTGTAGGACTCACTTCTATACTCGAAACACCAACCAACATAGGTCCGTCATTTAAGATAGCCCAAGTATTTCCTTCGTCTGTAGACTTCCATATTCCACCCGCTGGTGCTCCGATATAAATAATATCGCTATTATTTGGGTCTATTTCAATTGCATTTACTCTACCTAATCCTGCACTCCAACTGTCTGTTAACGTAAAAGTATTTGGTCCAAGTTCAACCCAATTGGCAGTTGATTTTGCTAATGGAATTGACTGGTTTTTTTCTAACCATTTTTTATAAAGAGCGGAATACATTTCTTGACTAGGTAGTTTCCCGTCTTTATCTAATTTGGTTTCCCATCTGTATTCCCAACGCTTAAACTGCTTATAGCCTTCACCTCTTTCGGGTGTTCTAGTGCTCCAATATTCTTCGAACTCTTGTTGATATTCCGAAAATAATTTATCGGGAGCATTAGGCGTTTTTACCCATGGTCCATTTGGCTGGGCAATTAAATTAAAAACAAAAAATAAAAACAAAGAGAGAACAACACTTTTCATAATATAGAATTAGGCTCAGAAGATAATTAATTAAAACGTTAAGTGTAACTCAACAGACTTTAGATATTTGACATTCTTGGACTTTTAATCCTCAAATAAACAACTACAAACCAAGATAAATAGCAGACATTGTCAATCAATCAATTTAGCTCGAGCAAATAGTTATCAGAACTAGTGTAATTTCTATTTGCTATATAAAGTTTTCCATTCCAAATTGCGATTTGACCAACAGGTAAAGGTACACCGTTCGGAAAAGGTTTATACTCTGTACCCGTCCACTTTACGATATTCTCACAATACGTTTGATCTACTGTGTAATCAAAATTACCTCCAATAATTAGGTGATTGCCATTTGAACGTAATTTGTAAACAGTTGAAAAACCGCCTATACCTTCTCCTAAAGCCTTCCAGACATTTCCGTCCCATAAAGCTACTTTACGACAATCGTAATCTGTGTAGGATGCGTTAAAAGAGCCTCCTGCAACCAATTTACCATCATATATCTCTAAATCAAATACAGTCCCATCTAAACCCAACCCTAAAGGTTGCCATTGATTCCCATCCCATTGAGCGATATTTTCTATACTAGAATTACCTGTAAAATCAAAGTTTCCCGCAGCAATAAGTTTTCCTTTATACTCTATTATATCATTAACGCTTCCTACAATACTGCTTCCTACAGTAGGATTGGATGTAGACTTAACTGCTGAACCTGAGCCTCCACATGTATATATATCTCCGTTGTAATAACATGCAGAATTCGCATTCGTATTGAAACTTGCAGCAGAGACCCAAGGAGCTGTGCCATTATCCTCTATAAATTTTAAAGCCGAATGACCTCCCATGCCGACAGCTCCATACCATTCACCGTTTGTAGATTTGTCTAATGAACTAAAACCTCCTCCAGAACCAAAAGTCATTTGACTTTGAGAGCAAAAAATAAAAGATGAACCCGTATACGTTGCAGAAAGTCCATTGAGCCAGGTTTGTGTAATCAATAAGTTACCATTGACATTGTTAACAGTGCTAATCTGATAGGAGGTAGATGGAATAATATTCGTCCAAAAGTCTCCATCAAGCTCTACAGTTTCTTCATCTTCAATTACTTGAGAAATAATCGCGTCTGGTGAAAGGTAGATTGTTTTATCACAGCCTAAAAGACCGATAAAACCAAATAATAAAACAAAGTTTCTTCTTATCATCTATGTTGTTTTAGATTTAAAATTATTGTGACTAATATTAAATTACTTCAAGAAGGATTTAATAATATAATTGAAACTGCTTTGGCATTGATTAGATTATTTTCATATTTTTTAAACTTAAGCGAAAGTAATGAATAAACCTAAGAATACAATTAAAATATAGCTTCTATTTCTCATGTGAGTAAGGTATTAAGTTACTCGTCTAGCGATTGTTAATTCGAAGGTAAACTTGATTAAAAGTTTACATGTCTAATTCTTAATTTAAGAATTATTCGAGAAAGATAGTTTATATTCTATTTATTTCAATTTTGAGTATAATTAAGACTTGTTAAGATTAATCTTCAGTTTTCAATAATAAATGCTCAATTTAATACCCGATTTCCTTGTTACCTCTATCATTCCTAATAAATTGCTGCACATAATTGAACAATTTCAAAATTTTATCGTCTTGGTTTTTGGTTTTGCCTTCAATTTCTAATAATCTAGTTAAAAGTTCTTTTTGCGAAGAAAGTAGCTTTCGCATTTCAACAAAAGTTCGCATAATTTGAATGTTTACTTCAACGGCCTGACTACTTTTTAAAACGCTAGAAAGCATTAGAATACCGTGTTCTGTAAAAGCATATGGCATAAATCGTCTTTTCGTTTGATTTGCGGTCGCATTTTGCGACCGCAAACTATTCCATTCTTCCTCAGTTAATTGAAACATAAAATCATCGGGAAATCTTTCTACATTTCTTCTTACTTGTTCATTAATTCTTTTCGTTTCTACATTATATAGTTTAGCTAAATCAGAATCTAGCATTACGCTCTTATGTCTAAGAAACAGAATTTTGCTTTGAATTATTTCAATCATTTTTATTCGGTCTAATTATTTTTCGATTTCAAGTTACACTAGCATTTTAACCCGCCCAATTTTCTCTATCTAAACTTCTAAATTGTATAGCTTCTGCTAGATGTTTGGTTTCTATATTATCGTTTCCGTCTAAATCTGCTATGGTTCTTGATACTTTTAAAATCCTATCATACGCTCTTGCAGAAAGACCTAAACTGTCCATTGCTTTCTTTAAAATAGTCATTCCCTCTTCCGAAATTCTGCAGTATTTTCTCAGGTCTTTGCTTCCCATTTGCGCGTTGCAATGAATACCATCTTGTTCTGCATACCTATTTTCTTGTTTTAAACGTGCAATAACTACTCTTTCTCTTATCTCTTTACTGCCCTCTTCTGGCTGATGATGTGCGAGTTCATCAAAACTTACAGGAGTAACTTCTACGTGTAAATCTATTCTGTCTAATAATGGTCCGGATATCTTATTCAAATAATTTTGCACTACTCCTGGTGCACACATACAATCTTTTTCCGGATGATTGTAATATCCGCACGGACAAGGATTCATCGCTGCAATTAACATAAAACCTGCAGGATATTCAACCGTGAATTTTGCTCTAGAAATAGTAACTTGTCTATCTTCTAAAGGTTGACGCATAACTTCTAACACGCTTCTTTTATACTCGGGCAACTCATCTAAAAACAAAACACCGTTATGCGCTAAAGATATTTCTCCGGGTTGCGGATATCCTCCTCCGCCAACAAGTGCAACGTCTTTTGCACAGGTAAATAATGTGGTAGTTATTTATTCACTGCATAGAACCCTGTGTTAACTGGTATTACTTTATCCCATAACACTTTCATGTTGATTTCTATTTGACCTATTTGTGAAGTTGAA